>CAYUUO010000052.1:0-2341 GCA_964447945.1 uncultured Oscillospiraceae bacterium | reverse complement strand
CGATTCATTCCGTTTTTTGTAGCTTTTCTGTGTCCATTTTTGCTGGGAGGGCACATCCATCGCCTCTCTGCATTTATCAAAAGGAACACCATTGATAAGCATAATTCCAAACATCATTGCTTTTTTAAATACATTAACTGTTCCCAGTGGAACAACATACAAATCCTTCACCAGATTATATAGTGCATCAACCGCAAGATAATCTGACTTTGATGCTATAAGTCCTCTTGTTTGAAGTCTTGCATGTGTCTGCTCAAAAGACGCATCACCATACAGTCCGTACTTTTTCATTCGTCTGTCAAACTCTGCATTGAGAGTTTCCTTGTTTAAAACATTCCAGTTCAGACTTGTCCATAAGATAAATTCAGCCTGCGAAAGTGCTTTTGTTTCGCCATCTGCCACTACAAGCGGCTCGCTGTTTCTTACTACCAATTTTCCTTTAGTTACAAAATATTCAACCATTTTTTAATCCATTTTAATTTTTGTAAAATAAAAAAACACAACCATAATTGATTGTGTTTATAAAGACTATTAAATTGAATACATCCTCATTAAATGGCGGATTTGCAATCATTCTATACCAATATCCTGAAAGTATATTTGTATATATCCCTCCCTCGGCGGTCGCCGGAAACCACTGATTCGTTTTAAAGCGTGTTGTCCGCCTCGTTGGGCGGTGACGTCTGCACCAGGGGAACGGCCTTAAATTTCCTGATAACGATCGCGTAAAAGACCAAATGAGCCAGGGTGGTTAAAATCCAGGAAATCGGCCAGCTCAAAAACAAAACCTCCAGTGAGAGAAACGCGCGGAAAACTGTTAAAATCCACACGATTCGCAGGCCGCAGGCCCCGATGAGGGACACAACCGTGGGTACAAAGGAATACCCCATGCCGCGGAGAACACCTGTAAAGACCTCCATATAGCCGCATAAAAAATAGGTCAGGGCAATAATGGTCATACGCACCATGCCGTAGCTGATTGCCGCCGGATCCTTGGTGTAGAACGCCAGGCAATGGCGGCCCAGCAGAAAGGTCGTACCGCCCAGCACAGCGCCGACAATGGTGACATATACGATACACAGCCCCAGAATTTTCGGAATCTTCCCGGGCTGTCCGGCACCCACGTTCTGGCCGGTGAAATTCTGCGCTGCCTGATGGAAGGCATTCATGGACACGTAAATAAAGCCCTCAATATTGGCCGAAGCCGCGCAGCCCGCCATCGCTGCAGAGCCAAAAAGATTAATGGAAGACTGAATCTGCATGTTGGCAAAGGAAAATAACATGCTGTTCACACTGGCGGGAACACCAATGCGGAGAATATTTTTAAAAAGCTTAAAGTCAATACGCAGCCGGCGAAAGTCCAGATAGAGCAAGCTGCCGGGATCCCGGAGGTAGTGAATAATCAAGATGGCGGAAACCAGCTGCGAAATCACTGTTGCAATGGCGACACCGGCTACAGACATGTCAAACACAATCACCAAAAACAAATTCAAAACAACGTTCACAAGGCCTGCAATGGTAAGAAAGATCAACGGCTGCCGGGTGTTGCCCTGCGCCCGTAAAATAGCCGCGCCGAAATTATAGAGCAGCATGGGGGGAACGCCCAAAAAATAAATGCGCATGTAAAGCGTTGCCTGATCAATGACATCCTCCGGCGTTTTCATAGCCACCAGACAGGGCCGGCAGACCAAAATGCCCACGACGCACAGCACAACGCCGCAAAGGAGGCTGAGGGTGACAGCGGTGTGGACGGCCTTTTGAATATTTTCGTAATCCCTTGCGCCGAAGAACTGCGCCGCTAAAACATTAACGCCCACGGAAAGCCCCATAAAGGAATTGACCAGCAGATTGGTCAGGGCCCCTGTAGAACCCACGGCAGCCAGCGCACTGTTGCCGGAAAACCGACCGACAACAATCATGTCGCAGGCGTTGAACAAAAGCTGCAGAATCCCTGTCAGAATAACGGGAATCGAAAAATAGATCAGGTTCACCGGCAGCGATCCCTTTACCATATCCACGTCCCTTTTTCTCATAATAAACCCCTCGCTTTTGTCATTCTATAATCACATATTCTACCACAGCCCGACTGAAATGTCTATGCCGGGTATTAAAAAAATATAGCCAAAAATCACGGAAAATCTGCCCCGCCAATTGGCAAGAACAGACAAGCCTGCCGGTAGCGTCAGGAACCCCGGATTGCAAAAAGAAAGGGATAGGCTGTCGCATTTAGCGCAGACCGCTTTAAGACATAAAAAAGAAGGAATTCATTCAAAAAAATGAATTCCACAGACTGTCGAAAAAGTTTTTTCTGCAAAATAGTGTTAATTTTTTTAGCCGGGCC
>CAYUUO010000051.1:0-3460 GCA_964447945.1 uncultured Oscillospiraceae bacterium | reverse complement strand
TGTTGCCGAAAAGCTGGGTGTTAAGCCGGAATTTATTGTTATTGACTGGGACGGTAAAATCATGGAGCTGGATTCCAAGGCCATCGACTGCGTTTGGAACGGCATGACGCTCACCGACGAGGTGATGAAGGGCATGAACTGCACCGATCCTTATGTTGTTAACGCCCAGGTTCTGGTTATGGCCAAGGATAAGGTGGATACCTATAAAGCCGTTGAGGAATTAAAGGACGTTACCTTTGCAGCTGAGTCCGGTTCTGCCGGTGAAGCGGCTATTAAAGACGCCGGTTACACCTGCACAGCCGTGGGCACACAGGCTGACGCACTTTTAGAGGTTTCCTCCGGTGCGGCAGACGCCTGTGTTATCGACATCACCATGGCAAAGGCCATGACCGGCGAGGGCACCAGCTATGCGGATCTGGCACCCGGCCTGTCCTTTACTGAGGAAAATTACGGAATCGGTTTCCGGAAGGGCTCCGATGCTACGGAGGCGGTCAACACAATTATTAAGGAAATGAAAGCCGATGGCAGCCTGCAGAAGCTGGCTGAGAAATATGAACTGACCTTGGCTGAATAAGAGCCGGATGAGCCCGCGGTCTGCCGGGGCTTGTCTGCGGCCTGTGCTGTATGGCGGCCAAAACCGCCATACAGCCCTTTCTGTTTTAATTTTGGAGGTTCGGTATGGTTTGGACTGTAACAATGTCGCTTTTTCAGGGCTTTGGCGTGTCAATTAAGATTTTCGCGCTAACGCTCTTGTTTGCGCTGCCCATCGGGCTGATTGTGAGCTTTGGCTCCATGAGCCGTTTTAAGCCCTTGAAGTGGCTGGTTAAGGTTTTCGTTTGGATTATCCGTGGTACGCCGCTGATGCTCCAGCTTATTGTGATTTATTACGGTCCCGGCCTGCTGGGCGCCTGGGCGTCTAAGCTTGGTTCTACCAATGCAATTGTTGCCTGGATAGCCTCCTGGAGTGTGCCAGAGCGGTTCTTTGCCGTGATGGTTGCCTTTGTCATTAACTATTCCTGCTATTTCTCCGAAATTTACCGCGGCGGGATTGAAAGCATGTCTCGCGGACAGTATGAGGCGGGGCAGGTGCTGGGCTTTACAAAGGTGCAGGTTTTCTTTAAGATCATTCTGTTTCAGGTTATTAAAAAAATTGTGCCTGCCATGAGCAATGAAATTATCACCCTTGTTAAAGATACCTCTTTGGCCCGGGTGATTGCGGTGTATGAACTGATCTGGTCGGCACAGGTGTTCGCCAAGCGCGACGGTTTGTTTTGGCCGCTTTTATATACCGGGGCGTTTTATCTGCTGTTCTGCGGTATTCTGACGCTGCTGTTTGGCTATATTGAGAAAAAAATGGATTATTACAAGGGGTAGGAGGTGACAGATATGTATGTTCTGGAAGCAAGGCATATTACCAAGAGCTTTGGCAGGCTGGAGGTTTTAAAGGGTGTGGATATTGCCGTTTCCAAGGGAGATGTTATTGCGATTATCGGCCCCTCCGGGTCCGGCAAAAGCACGTTTCTGCGCAGCCTGATTAACCTGGAACGGGTTAGCGGCGGCGATATCATCATTGATGGCGAAACGGTTGTGGAAAACGGTGTGTATCAGAAAACGCCTGCTGCCAAAGAGGCTTATAAAAAGCTGGGCATGGTGTTCCAGAATTTTAATCTGTTTCCTCATATGTCTGTGCTTGATAATATAACGGCGGCACCTGTTATGGTGAAGAAGCTGCCGCAGGCGGAGGCGGAGGCCCGGGCGCGGGAGCTGCTCAGCCAGGTAGGCCTGACAGACAAGGCAAACGCCTATCCCTATGAGCTGTCCGGCGGGCAGCAGCAGCGGGTGGCGATTGCCCGGGCGCTGGCGCTCAAGCCGGATATCCTGCTTTTCGACGAGCCCACCTCAGCACTGGACCCGGAGCTGACCGGTGAGGTTTTGCGGGTGATTAAAAATCTGGCGGAGGAGAACATGACCCTGCTGATTGTTACCCATGAAATGGCTTTTGCCCGCGACGTGGCTAAGCATATTGTCTTTATGGACGGCGGCGTGATCGTTGCCGAAGGAACACCGGAGGACATTTTCGGAAACACGGATAATGAGCGCGTGGCGGCGTTTTTAAAGAACTTCAGCGAATATTGATGAATTTTCGTGAGGAGTCGGTGGCTGCAGCTTTTTGCTGCGGCTCTTTTTTTGCAAAAATTTCTATATTGATAACAAAAAATATTGACATTTTTGATTCTGCATGGTATAATGTTTAATAGCCGCGTGTGCGGGGTTTTAAATGGCGGTTCGGCCGCCTACCCTGATGGTGCAGCGAGCAAGGATGGAGGAGGTGCGAGAATGTACGCAATTATTCAAACAGGCGGGAAGCAGTATAAAGTCAGCGAGGGTGACACGATTTTCGTTGAAAAGCTGGGTCTTGCCGCTGATGAAGCCGTTACCTTTAACGAGGTCGTCGCTGTTGGCGAGGGCAGCAGCTTGAAGGTTGGTGCGCCCCTGGTGGAAGGTGCCAGCGTAACAGCTAAGGTTGCAGGTGAGGGCAAGGCTAAAAAGGTTATTGTCTTTAAGTACAAGCCCAAAAAAGGCTATGCGAAGAAGCAGGGTCACAGACAGCCTTATACCAAGGTTGTCATTGAAAAGATCAATGCATAATTCCGTAGCATGATTACAGTCAGTTTATTCAGAAACCAAAGCCGCCAAATCACAGGTTTTACCGTCAGCGGTCATGCGGGGTACGGTGAAAAGGGCACGGATATTGTCTGTGCGGCCGTCACAACCGCGGCAATGACGGCGGTCAACGGCCTGACGGATGCGGCGGGAATTCAGCTTACGCCGGTGGTGCGGGAGGGTTATCTTGCCTGCACGCTGCCGGAGGTGCTTTCAGAAACAGAACGGCATGATGCCGATTTGTTGTTGGAAAGCATGGTTTTGACCATGCAGAATTTGGTGTCACAGTATGGCGATTATGTCAGTCTGTGTGAGAAATGAGCGTCAAAATCGCAGCAAAAGCACCGGATTGTGCGGCATCGTGCCGCAGTGAAAAGAAAGTGGCGGCATCAGGCCGCAGCAAAAAAAGGAGGTTTAATCGTGATTCAGTTTGATATTCAGCTTTTTGCACATAAAAAGGGTGTCGGCAGCACCAAGAACGGCCGTGACAGCGAAGCAAAACGTCTGGGCGTTAAAAAAGGTGATGGACAGGCTGTTTTAGCCGGCAACATTTTGGTGCGGCAGAGAGGCACTAAAATTCATCCCGGTATCAATGTGGGCAAGGGCGGCGATGACACGCTGTTTGCTTTGATTGACGGTCAGGTTAAGTTCGAAAGAAAAGGCAAGAACAAAAAGCAGGTCAGCGTTTATTCTGCATAATGAAAAGGATAAAGGGGTTGTCGCATTAAGTCGACAGCCCCTTTTGAGGCTGAACGGATTTAGATGCAGAACGAACAAACTGAGTCCCGACGGCATA
>CAYUUO010000050.1:0-3529 GCA_964447945.1 uncultured Oscillospiraceae bacterium | reverse complement strand
ACCCCTGCTGACACGGCCTGATTACGGGGTTTCAAAGGGGCAGAGCCCCTTTGCCCAGGTTCCCCGAAGGGGAACGAAGGACCGCCCGGGCTCGGCGGGCGGAACAGGGCCTGGCTAAAAAAATTAAAAGTATTTTACAGTGAAAAACTTTTTCGACAGTCTGTAAATTTTATATATTATATTTTATTTTTCTCTTGCATTTTGCAGAAAGTAGGTGTATAATGTAAAATAATGAAATACAGGGGAGCTTGTGTGGGCAGGCTGAGAGGAAGTAACGGAACTTCGACCCTTTAACCTGATGCGGATAATGCCGCCGTAGGAAGTCATAGCTTGATTTTAACGGATAATCCGCAGGGGTTATCCGTATTTTATATTTTTACAGAAAGGAGACGGATCGGGTGGCAAGGGAGCGCTTGACACCTTGTATGTAAGCGATGGGAACTCGTGTTTCGAGGTGAGAGGAAGCAATTGGAGCTTCGACCGTGCGAAGGTTTTTGCTTTCGTAAAATTATTTACGAAAAGAGGAATTTTAAATGAAGCGTTCAAAAAGAATCTTAAGAATGGTTGTACTGGCTATGCTCATTGCATTAGGTGTTGTCATTTCACCGATTTTGCGTGTTGAGGGAATGTGCCCTATGGCGCACTTTATTAACATTGTATGCTCTGTATTATTAGGGCCGTGGTATTCCCTGCTTTGCGCCTTCTTAATCGGTATAATCAGAATGACGATCATGGGCATACCGCCCCTTGCTCTGACCGGTGCTGTATTCGGTGCTTTTCTTTCGGGTGTGTTCTACAGAATGTCAAAAGGAAATCTCCTGTTTGCGGTTCTGGGAGAAATCATAGGCACAGGCATCATCGGCGCGATTGTTTCTTACCCGGTTATGACCTTCTTGTGGGGCAAGGAGGGACTTTCCTGGCTCTTCTACGTACCTTCGTTTATATGCGGAACCCTAATCGGCGGGAGCATCGCCTTTGCTTTCCTGAAGAAATTATCCAATGCCGGTGTTTTGGCTAAATTTCAGAATATGCTTGCCTCTGAAGCCTATGACGATAGAAGCAGCCTTTTGGGAAATGCCGTATCCATTGCGGCCATCGGTGTGATTTGTTTTATCGTGGTTGAAATTGCGGCCAATATATTTAAGCAGTCGTCACCGGTTTGGTCCTATGTTGCCTATTCGCTGCTGGCCGTGTTTATTGTGGCGGGGCTCATATACCTGGCGGTAAAAAGCTTAAGGAGAACAGCCAATGATAATTGATGATATTGCAGCCATTCGGAACGGTGTTGCCGATACGTCGCCTTTAATCCACTGCATCACAAACCCGATTTCAATTAATCAGTGTGCCAACACCGTCCTGGCCGTAGGCGGACGGCCGATTATGGCGGAGCATCCCGGGGAGGTCGAAGAAATCACGGCCACCGCACAGGCCCTTTTGCTGAATCTCGGCAACATTACCGATGCCCGAATGGAGGCCATGACGCTGTCCGCCCGCACTGCACGCGAAAGGAATATCCCGATTGTGCTGGATACCGTCGGCATTGCCTGTTCCGGACTCAGAAGGCAGTTTGCCAAGAAAATTTTGCAAAGCTGCACGCCGGCGATCATCAAGGGGAACTATTCAGAGATCAATGCGTTATATAACGATGCCTATACAAGCAGCGGCGTTGACGCAGACGCAGCATTAAGCGCAAACACCGTCAGCCGGATTGCCGTAAGCCTTGCAAAAAAGCTGCGTTCTGTGATTCTTGCAAGCGGAAAAACGGATATTGTTGCCGACGCCGGGCGTGTAACACTTCTTAATAACGGCTGCCGGCAGCTTGCTTCGGTAACGGGTACGGGGTGTATGCTCGGGACGCTGGCGGCTTGCTATTTGCCGATGGGCTCTGCCATAGGCGCCGCTGTAACAGCCTGTGCTGTTTTAGGCATCAGCGGCGAACGCTCGGCAACCGACAAAGGAAACGGCAGCTTTATGGTGAGCCTTCAGGACAGCCTTTGCACCCTGCAGAATGACCATATTAAAAAATATTTAAAAATGGAGATAAAAGAAATTGAAAAACTTTAACACCTTACTTTATTTTATCACCGACAGTACGGGTATGGATGAAGAAATCTTTCTGAAAAAAACAGAGGCGGCGCTGTCGGGCGGCGTGACACTTCTGCAGCTGCGCGAAAAGGATAAGACAACAAGAGAATATATCGCCCTGGCTCAAAAGGTGCATGCTCTCACCCAAAAATATCACATTCCCCTGATCATTGATGACAGAATTGACGTTGCGTTAGCGGTTCATGCTGAGGGCGTACACCTGGGGCAAAGCGATATGCCGGTTAATCTGGCGCGGAAATTCTTAGGTGAAGAAATAATTATCGGGGCCACCGCCAAAACCGTTGAACAGGCCCAGGAGGCCTATGCTCACGGTGCGGATTATCTCGGCGTCGGTGCGATTTATCCCACGACAACAAAGGTAAAAACCGTACTGACTAAGACGGAAACCCTTGCTGAAATATGCAAGGCCGTGCCGATTCCCGTTAATGCAATCGGCGGACTCAATAAGGACAATATAGACATTTTACAGGGAATTGATATTGACGGCATCTGTGTTGTTTCGGCCATCATGAAGGCGGAGGATCCCCAAAAGGCTGCAGAAGAATTAAAGCAGGCCGCCAGGGAATTGTTACAATTATGATCCGGGGCGCGATTTTCGACTTAGACGGTACCCTCCTTGATTCGATGTTTATATGGGATACGGCCGGTGAAGCCTATCTGCGCTCCTTAGGCTATGAGCCCAAGGAAAATCTGAACGAAACCTTCAAGGCCATGAGTCTGTATCAGGCGGCTTGCTATTGCAAAAAAGAATACGGCATTTCCCTGACTGTTGAAGAAATGATGAACGGCGTAAACGCCATGATTGAGCATTATTATATGGATGAGGCTGTCTTAAAGCCGGGCGCAAAGGCATTTTTAAAGCAACTGCTGGAAAAGGGCGTCAGCATGTGCATTGCAACCGCGACCGACCGGTATCTGGTGGAAGCCGCCCTTGCAAGATGCGGCGTTAGCGCCTGGTTTTCCGAAATATTCACCTGCACCGCTGTGGGGCAGGGGAAGGACAACCCGGCGATTTACCGAAAAGCACTCAGTCATTTGCAGACAGGCAAGGAAAAAACCGTTGTCTTTGAGGACGCGCTGTATGCCATAAAAACCGCCAAGGCAGACGGCTTTATCACGGCGGCCGTTTATGATCCCTACGAAAAGAAGCAGGAGGATGTTAAACGCCTGGCCGATTGTTATATAATAGACTATCGCGATACAAATAATTTTTGGAAGCTTGCAGAAAGTCTTTGACTGACTGCCTTCAAGCGGTACATTGGGGGCACCACCTTGCTACCGCTATAGAAAACGATGCTGAACTCAGAAAGGAGAATGAAAACATGAAAATGAAAACAGCATTGACCGTTGCAGGCAGTGATTGCAGCGGAGGCGCCGGTATTCAGGCAGACATTAAAACAATGACGATGAACGGTGTTTATGC
>CAYUUO010000049.1:0-3986 GCA_964447945.1 uncultured Oscillospiraceae bacterium | reverse complement strand
TGAGTTCCCCGAAGGGGAACGAAGGGCCGCCCGGGCGCGGCGGGCGGAACTGGGCCTGGCCAAAAAAAACTAACAGCATTTTTGTAGCGAAAAAGCTTTTTCAACAGTCTGTGGAATTCATTTTTTAAAATGAATTCCATCTTTTTGTGTAACGAAAAAGGGCTGCAGCAAACAATTGATTTGCTGCAGCCCTTTCTTAGGCTCTTTATTCGTCAACCTCAATCTCAATGACCTCGCTGCAATTAGGGCAGACCAGATCACCGCTGTCGATCATATCCTCGTCGAAATAAACCTTTTCATGACAGTGGGGGCATTTGACCTCGTAGAACTCCACATCGTCCAGCTCGTCATCCTCTTCTTCGTCATCATCGTCATCATCGAGACAGCCGCAGCTGCAGCCATCATGCTCACAATCAGAGAAACAGTCGGACAGCTCCTCGGCAAAGTCCTCCAGATCATCGATGCGTTCCTCACATTCCTCCACCACATCGTTAACCTCTTCCAAGCTGGAGGCCATTTCCTCAAGCAAATCCAAAAGCTTTGCAATCACCTTGCCCTCGTCGTTCTTATCATCAAGCTTAAGGCCTTCGGCCAGTCCTCTTAAATAGGCGGCCTTTTCAGATAAATATCCCATAGTCGTCACAGGCGGTTTTACCGCTTTCTCCTTTCTTGTTCGCGCAATCGGCCCGACAAGCTCTGCAGCCTATACGCGCTCCATATATTCACCGGTTCTGGTATCGACGCGAATCGTATCGCCCTCGTCAACAAACAGGGGGACATTAATCACAGCGCCGGTTTCCAGTGTGCAGGGCTTTGTGGCGCCTGTACTGGTATCTCCCTTAAAGCCGGGTTCCGTTTCCGTTACCTTCAGCTCCACGAAGGTCGGCGGCTCAACACCAAAGACAGAGCCTTTGTAGGAAAGAACCACAACGTTCATGTTCTCCGTTACAAATTTCAGCGCATCTCCCAGCTGATCCTTGGAAAGGGGCAACATGTCAAAGGTTTCATTATCCATGAAATAGAACAGGTCACCGTCATTATAGGAGTATGCCATGTTCTTCCTTTCAATATGCGCCTTCGGCATTTTTTCTGTGGGACGGAAGGTTTTTTCCACCACCGCACCCGTAATTACATTTTTGAGCTTGGTTCTAACGAAAGCCGCGCCCTTACCCGGCTTTACATGCTGAAACTCCACAACCTGAAAAACATTTCCTTCAAATTCAAAGGTGACGCCATTTCTGAACTCGCCTGCTGAAATCATAGTAACCCTCCATTATATTCATATGTATATAGTTTATACGAAAATACAAAAAAATGCAACCCCAAAACCGGATTTTCTGCAATTTTATCCATGCAAAAATTTATCCATGCAAAAACCGGCAACCGGCACACACGCCAGATGCAAACAGACCCCGCCTGCCGCATCATGCACCGCGCCGCGAATGGAAGCCGGTGATAAAAAAACCGCACGCTAAAAAACGCACGGCTTTTACTCTTTTTATCAACCTAAACCCTGCATCACTTTCCCAAAAAGAACAGCGCAATAGAAGTCACCAAAAAAAGAACGGCGACAACAGATGTCCATTTTTCTAAAATCGCATCGATTGTTCTGCCCTTGTTCTTGCCGAAAAAGGTCTCAGAACCGCCGGCGATAGAGCCTGACAAACCGGCCTGCTTTCCGGACTGGAACAGCACAACGGCAATCAGGACAACGGTGATGATGATATGCAGAATTCGCACAGCCAACAACATTTGTCATTACCTCCATCATTACTTCCAAGGGTACCGAAACACATCAAAAAGCCTACTGTTCCTTGAGGCCAAACCGCTTTCTGAACTTTTCAACACGTCCGCCGGTATCAACTAACTTCTGCTTACCGGTAAAGAACGGGTGGCACTTGGAGCAAATTTCAACCGTAATATTTTCCTTTGTAGAACCCGTTTCGATCACATTGCCGCAGGCACATTTGATCGTCGTTGCCTTATAATCCGGATGAATACCTTCCTTCATTTGTTTCACCTCTTTCAACCATCTAGCATAACACAATGATTATATCACACATTTTTTTACTTTGCAAGTTTTTTTTCCCGAAAATTATATATACATCCAAACAGTTGTACTATAGGCTGATTTCCCTTTCACGCAGCCTGCGTTCAATATAGGGATCATAAAACACCAGCTTAATCACCGCCACCACCGGTACACCTAAGAACATGCCCAGAACGCCGCCGAAGGTACCGCCCAGCGTGACCCCTGCAATGACCAGAATCGGGCTGATCCCCACCTGTTCAGACATGATTTTCGGCCCGATGACGGCATTATCCAGAATCTGAATCCCAATGGCATACAAAAGCACCCACAGCGCCTTGACCGGACTGTAAAACAGCACCAGCAGAACGCTGACAGCGCCGCCGATAAACGGCCCAAAATAGGGGATCATATTGCTGATGGCAATAAACAGCGCCAAAAGCGGCGCAAACGGCACCCGGATGGGCACCAGCACCACAAGACCCAAAAGGAACATAATCAGCGATTGCAGCAGCTTGCTTACAATAAAGTTCAGGAAAATTTTATTAATCTCACGGCCCGTTTCCATCAGCCCTTCCGCCCGCTTTTTACCCAGCACCGCATAGCAGAGCTTTTTCAGGCTGAGAATCAGCCGCTCCTTGCTGAACAGGAAGTAAATCGACACAATCAGTCCGAATCCAAAGCGGATTAGGGCTGTGGCCACGGAGCTGACGCCCGACGTGACCGCGCCGCCGATTGAGGATAGGTCAAGGCTTTGCAGCCAGTTATACAGAAGCTTAGAGCCCTCCTCGACCCAGCCTTCAATGGCGCCGGACAGCTCCGGGTCGGCAGAACCGGAGAAATCGATCAGCCACTGTTCAATATTTCTGGTATAAAGGGGGATGTTATCCATAATTTCCCGGATACCGGTACGAATGGTGGGTATAACCGCCACAACAAAAATCGTTACGATACCGGCCAGCAGTAAATATAAAAAGGCAATGACGCCGCCCCGCTTCATGTGCCACATCCCTACGGTATCCTTTTGGGAGGTAATCAGCTTTTCAAAAAAATTCATGGCGGGGTTCAGCAGATAGGCCACCACAAAGCCCGACACAAAATAGGCAATACAGCCATAAACCGTTTGCAGAATCCCCCCGATGGACAGCTCGGTATTGTTAATCAGCTTAAACAGCAAAAAAGCGATTAGCAGAACCGGCAAAATGTTTATATAGGGTATTTTGATCTTTTTCATAACCCTGCTCCTTTGTTTCGTGAAATTTGCCTTGTAAAACCATATGCGTTTGGCTGGCTTATGCCCGGCCGGTCACGTTATCAGGCCGCCGAAAAGTATTGAACCAGGCCGCAGTATATGGCCCAGGCCGTTTTTTTCTGGTAATTTTCGTCCAGCAGAAGCTGTTCCTCCCGGTCGTTGGACAGAAAGCCACATTCAATTAAAATAGCCGGGATTTTTGCCTGCTTCAGCAGATAAATTTCCTTGCCGGCCTTTTTAATCTCCCGCTGCGATGCAGGCTCCAGCACTGCAATCAGCTCCCGCTGCACACATTCCGCCGCCGTTTTAGACGCTTCCTGGTTGCCCGAATAAAACACCTGCGGGCCGCTGTAGCGCGAATCGGTAAATTTATTCATATGAATACTGACGAACAAATCGCCGTCCGACTGGTTCATCAGCTTTTCGCGGTTGTGTAAATCCGTCCGTTTTTTCTGCTTAATGGTGGCGCTGCCCGCATCGTAAATTCCCTCGCTGTCCGAACGGGTCAGAAGCACCTCGGCGCCGCTCTGCTCCAGATATCCCTGCAAGAGCAGCGCAATTTTTAAATTCAGCTCCTGCTCTAAAACGCCGTGATTCCCCACTGCGCCGCCGTCCGGCTCGCCGTGACCGGCGTCCAGGATAATCCGCTTGCCAAACCCGGGCACCGCGGCGGTTTCTAAAACCTCCGCCGGACGCACCGCCGGC
>CAYUUO010000048.1:0-4258 GCA_964447945.1 uncultured Oscillospiraceae bacterium | reverse complement strand
GTTTGTTCGTTCTGCATCTAAATCCGTTCAGCCTCAAAAGAGGCTGTCGCATTAAGTCGACAGCCCCATCTCGCTCGGCGTTGTTTTCCCTGTTAAAAGACAGCACCTTTCGGCCGTCACAAGCCTTAAAAAAGCCATGCACGCAAAAAAGCATCTAAAGGCCTATAAATAGGGCCGCAAATCAACTGCCAGCTGCTCCTCCAGCGTAATCAGATTTTTTGTAATGTCCTTGGATTTTTCATCTGCCGCCTGATACTGGTTTAAATAACGGCTCAGCGATTTAACGCCCATATTGCAGCCGTCTGTCATTAAATCGGCAATCGTCCGGTCGGAATCGTCCATAAAAAGCTTTGTGTTGGTTTTCATCCATGACATGCCTTGAGCCACAGGATTCGGTTCCTTGCCTTCGTCATGATATTCTGCCAGCAGTGCCCGAAGCCGCTCCTGCAGCGCCTCATGATCGGATTTACAGCTTGTCAGTGTTTTCTTAAAGCTCTCGCTGCGCACATGCGACAGCACATCGTCAATCGACTGAACGCCCATGGTTATCCCCGCATCACATTCCCGCAGCAGTCTTACAGTGTCCTGTTCCACCATCTAACTTAACCTCCGGTTTTTAGAATACTGTCAGTATATCCCAAAACCGCGGCGGTTATGCAAAAAACAAGCAAAAGGGGCTGTCGACTTAACACAACAGCCCCTTTTGCAGGCACATGAAAAACTGTCTCGTCAGCGAATCTTGTTAATGTCATAGGGTGTGACCTGATAAACAAAGTAGTTAAGCCAATTGGAATACAAAAGATTGGCATGACTCCGCCAGGTCACCTGAGGCGGCCGACTGGGGTCGTCATCGGGAAAATAGTTTTTCGGCACGGCAATGGGCAAACCGGCCGCCACATCCCGCATATATTCCTTCTGCAGAGTGCAGGCGTCATATTCCGAATGGCCGGTGACAAAAATCTGCCGCCCTCTGGCCGTGCTGATCACATACAGCCCCGCCTCGTCGGAGGATGCCAGAATTTTCAGCTGCGGCACCTTTTCCACATCCTCCCGGCGCACGGTGGTATGCCGGGAATGGGGGGCAGGAAATACATCGTCAAAGCCGCGGAACAAAATGGAGGATTTATGCTCCACCCGGTGGTTGTAAATGCCGAAAAGCTTTTCCTCCAGCGGATATTTTTGAATCCCATAGTGATAATACAGGCCGGCCTGCGCTCCCCAGCAGATGTGGAAGGTGCTTGTCACATGGGTTTTCGACCACTCAAAAATCCGGCAAAGCTCCTCCCAGTAGCTGACCTCCTCAAAGGCCATTTGCTCCACCGGCGCACCGGTAATCACCATGCCGTCAAAGGTCTGATCCTGCACTTCGGCAAAGGTTTTATAAAAGGCAAGCATATGCTCCTCATTAACGTTTTTCGATTTATAGCTTTCCGTATGCAAAAGCGTCAGCTCCACCTGCAGGGGTGTGTTGCCCAGCAGTCTTGCCAGCTGGGTTTCCGTTTCGATTTTGGTGGGCATCAGATTTAAAATCGCAATCTTAAGCGGACGGATATCCTGCGTCAGCGCCCGCGTTTCCGTAATGACGAAAATATTCTCCTCTGTCAGGGTTTTGGTTGCCGGAAGCTTATTGGGTATTTTAATCGGCATATAATCACTCCTCTGCAAATATACCTAAATGAAGCTGTCCCACGCTTTTCGGCGGCGGGCCGCTTAATTGCATCAAGCTTCATCCCCCCGACCCAATCTTGAGGGGGGCGAAAAGGAAAGCAAACAAAACGCGCCCCGGCTGACCGGGGCGGGATATTGCCCTCCGATGATGCGGAAAATTACTGTCCGATAATTCTATGATAAACCTTTTTACCTTTTTTAATGACAACACCCTGACGAAGAGCCTCCGCCGTCAGCCGGCAGGTCACATCGCTGACTCGTTCGTCATCCACAGATACACCGCCCTGCTCAATCAAACGCCGTCCTTCACCCTTTGAGGCGATAAGACCGGCCGTTTGCATCACATCCAGCAGACCGTAGCTCTCCTCATCAAGCGTTATTTCCGTTGTCGGCATGGTGTCAACGCTGCCGCGGCCGCCAAAGAGCCCCTCTGCCGTTTCCATGGCCTTTTGCGCCTCGGCCTCGCCGTGCACCAGCTTGGTGACTTCAAAGGCCAGAATCCGCTTTGCCTCGTTCAGCTCCTGCCCTTTCAGCTGTGCCAGACGGTTAATTTCCTCCATGGGCACAAAGGTGATCAGCTTCAGGCAGCGAATCACGTCCTCATCGTCAACGTTGCGGAAATACTGATAGAAATCATAAGGCGCGGTTTTTTCAGGATCCAGCCACAGGGCGCCGCTCTCGGTTTTACCCATCTTCTTGCCCTGACTGGTTGTCAGCAGGGTGAAGGTCATCCCGTAGGCCTGCTTGCCTGTTTTTTTGCGAATTAGGTCAATGCCGCCCAGAATGTTGGACCACTGATCGTCGCCACCCAGCTCCAGCAGACAGCCATATTCCTGGTTCAGCTTATAAAAATCATAGCTCTGCAGCAGCATGTAGTTAAATTCCAAAAAGGTCAAACCCTTTTCCATACGGGATTTAAAGCATTCTGCCGTCAGCATGCGGTTCACGGAAAAATGCACGGCAATATCCCGCAGAAATTCCATATAATTAAGAGGAAGAAACCAATCGGCGTTATTGAGCATCAGCGCCTTGCCATCGGAAAAATCAACAAATTTCGACAGCTGTTTTTTAAAGCAGGCCGCATTATGATCCAACTGCTCCCGGGTCAGCATCCGGCGCATGTCGCTCTTGCCGGTGGGGTCGCCGATCATGGCCGTGCCGCCGCCTAAAATCGCAATCGGTCTGTGACCGGCCCGCTGCATGTGCGCCATAACCATCATCTGCAAAAAATGACCCACATGGAGGCTGTCTGCCGTGGGATCAAAGCCTATATAAAACGTGACCTTTTCCCTGCCCAACAGCTCACGGATCTCCTCCTCATGGGTTGTTTGGGCAATTAAATCCCGTTCCTTTAAGGTGTCAAATACGTTCGTCAACAATCTCTCTCCTCGCTCATTCTTGCATTATTGTATTATTGTATCACAAAACCACGGTAAAAACAAGTCTAAGATTGCATAAAATCCCCGGTGATTTTCCACCGGATTTTCCTCATGAAGGCCGCTGACGACATGGGCGGCAAAAGCATTGACAATCATGCCTCTGCATGGTAAAATGAGAATGACAGGAGTGATAACAATGTCTCTTTATTATAAAATGGGCGGCCTGACGCTGCAAACCGAGGATTATTTTAACGATGAAGAAAAGTATCATTTTTCCTTTTATCAGACAGAGCCTGTGGACAGGCCGGATATTGTCCTGACAATGCATACCGATTGCGAGGACATTCCGCTCCCGGCAGGCACCCTGGTGGCCGAGGTCAACAAGCGCCATTGGTGCCGGCTGGCAGACGGCGGCTATGCCTTCTATGATAAAATTGAAGAATATTCAGACAAAATTTTGAATTTGATGGTGACCGACAGCGGATTCCGTCAAATTGAGGTCTGGCTTTGCCCCTCGGCACTTTTGAAGCTGACAGAGGATCGGCGCCCCTATCATATTCTGCAGGAGATTCTCCGCTATGTTTTTTTAATGCACGACGGCATGATTATCCACGCGTCCTCACTGGCTTACCGGAATCAGGGACTGCTGTTTTCCGCGCCCTCCGGCACGGGAAAGTCTACCCATACCGGCCTGTGGACGCAATATGCACCCGGCACGGTGATTGTGAACGATGATATGCCCATTGTCCGCCTGGAAGCAGGGAAACCCTACCTATACGGCGCACCCTGGAGCGGCAAAAACTCCATTCATCAAAATGTGCGCGTGCCGCTGTCGGCAATTGTGTTTATTGAGCGCGACACCCGCTGCTCACTGACGCCCATGGAGCCCATGGAGGCTGTCTGGCGGCTGCTGGACGCCATCCGAAAGCCCGCCATGCCGTTTCTGGCAGAAAAGAATATGGATATCCTGTCCAGGCTCATTGAAGGTCTGCCGGTTTATCTGCTGCGCTGCGATATGTCGGAAACAGCCGTGCACACCGCTATGCAGGCACTCCGCTGAAGTGGCCGTCCGGACGCAGGCCGACAAAATAAAAAAATATATTGGATAGAAATTACAAAAAACGGTGCGGCTGATCTCGCACCGTTCAGCATGTCAATAAACCTTTTATTATGCGTAAATATTCACATTTTCTTGCCGAACCCAATTGCGC
>CAYUUO010000047.1:0-4870 GCA_964447945.1 uncultured Oscillospiraceae bacterium | reverse complement strand
CGGCGCAACTGGGTTCGGCAAGAAAATGTGAATATTAACGCATAATAAAAGGTTTCTCGACACACTGGGGGCTGTCGCATTAAGTCGACAGCCTCTTTTTGCTTAGTTCTGTACCTTTATCAGCACCTTTACAATTTCGCCGATATACACCTTGTGATAATCCTTGTCGGGGTACATGCTTTTGTCGATCTCCGGCAGCAGAATACTTTCCGGTGCCAGCGCGCCTGCATACAGCTTTTTGCAAATCAAAATCAGGCTGCCCTCCTGGAAATAAGGCGCTCCCTCGGCGTGGGCTACCGTCAGGCCGGATTTTTCAATTTTATCCTCATCCCGGCCGCTGACCTTGCCAAAATAGCCCAGGGTATCGCGATAGGCGCCGTTAAAAAAGGTGAGGGAAAAGCGGTCGCTTGCGTCCACAAATTCCCGGGTGTACCGCTGGGGACGGATAAAGCAGAAGGCCACATTTTTGTTCCATAAAACGCCCAAACCGCCCCAGGAGGCGGTCATGGCGTTAACCTTGCCTTCTTTTTCCGCACCAATCAACATCCATTCCTTGTCGATCATGGTAAAGGGATTTTTTTCAATTTGCTCCGGTGAAATTTCATAAAATTGACTCATTTTTACAACTCCTTACAGACAAATAGAAGAGGGCAGACGCTCGGAAGCGGCCCCTCTTTCGTTCTATGTTAATAAAATAACTGACAAACATACACACCGGCCAGCAGACCGGTCAGGTCGGCCAGCAGCGCCGCCGGCACGGTATAGCGGGAATCGCGGATGCTCACGGAGCCGTAATAGACCGCCAGTGTGTAAAAGGTGGTTTCCGTGGAGCCCATCACCACAGAGGCAATTCGTCCCACCATGGAATCGGGCCCTGCGCCGGTCAGCAAATCGTTTACGATTGCCAGGGCGCCGCTGCCGGATACAGGTCTGAGCAGGGCCAGCGGCATGATCTCCGATGGAATGTGCAAAAGCCCCGTGACAGGTGCCAGCAGCCCGGTTAAAAACGACAAGGCGCCGGAGGTGCGGAACATGGTAATCGCGGCGATTAGCCCCACCAGTGCCGGCAGAATACCGAACAGGGTTTTGAGCCCCTCCGCGGCGCCGGCTAAAAAGGCGTCGAACACATCCACACGCTTGATAAAGCCATAGCCGATAATCACCAGAAAAACAAAGGGCATAATCCCGACAGAAAGGGTTCGCAGCATTAGAGCCGCCTCCTTCCCCGGCGGGCCAGCAGCTTGGCAGCTGCTACGCCAACGGTGATTGACAGCAGGGAGCAGATCCACACAGGCACCATAATGCTAAAGGGATCGGCAGAGCCTGCGGCGGACCGCAGGGTGATTACCGTGGTGGGAATCAGGCTGATAGACGCCGTGTTAATCACCACGAACATACACATTTCGTCAGAGGCACATCCCTTTTGGGGATTAATTTTATCCAGCTCCCGCATGGCAGCAAGCCCCAAAGGTGTGGCCGCATTGGAAAGCCCCAGAAAATTGGCGGTCATATTCATCACCATGGCGGTGACGGCCGGACTGTCCGATGGCAGCCGGGGAAACAGCAGCCTTGTCAGCGGCCGAATCAGCCGCGCCAGCTTTTCCGTTAGCCCGGCGCGCTTAGCCACCTCCAAAAGCCCCGACCAAAAGCACATCATGCCTAAAAGCCCCAGCGCCATTTCCACGGCGTTTCGGGCGCCGTCCAGCGACGCCTGTGCCACGGCCTCGGTCTCACCGTTGATGATGCCGAATAAAAAGGCGGCGGCAATCATTCCGCCCCAGATATAACCCATCATATGCTCCACCTCTTTATTAGAATATGAAGGGGCGGCGGGTTATATGAACAGTATTAATCGGGATTGGATGCGCCGGCCGCTAACGGGGCGACGGTCTGTGCCGCCGGCCGGCCGGTCGGCTTCGGTGAGCCGGCGCGTGCATATAGGGCCGCAGGGCGTCCTGCAGACGGTCGACGGTTTGGGATATCCGGGAGGCACCCGGCACGGTTATGTCCGCATATTGCTCATAAAGCGGGCGGCGCTGGCGATCCAGCTCAAACAAACGGTTTTTGTTTTGAGCCAACAGCGGCCGCTTGGCCAGATTAATTTTTTTTAAAATTTCCTCCGGTGTCCGGTCTAAAAACACCACAACGGCGTTTTGCTTTAAATAGGCCATGTTTTCCGGATTCAAAACCACGCCGCCGCCCGTGGCAATAATTTTACCGCCGGAGGCGGACAGAATCCGGGCGGTCTGTGTTTCCGCCTGACGGAAATATGCTTCGCCGTGGGTTTTAAAAATTTCGCTGACGGTTTTGCCCTCCCGGTGCTCAATATAGGCATCCATGTCTACAAAATGCATTCGGAGACGGTAAGAAAGAGCGGCGCCCACGGTGGTTTTGCCGCAGCCGGACAGGCCGATTAACACAATGTTCCGGCTCATGACAACAACTCCCTTGCAGAGGTATAGTTCCCCAGCACGCGCAAATCAGTGGACAGGGTGCGGATTTCCTCCAGAACCTTATTCTCAGCTTCGCCGGATAGGTGCCCGGAAAAATCGGCGAAAAACAAATATTCAAAATTCCGCCCCGGCAGCGGCCGGGACTGCAGATAAAGCAAATTCAGTCCATAGCGGGCAAAGACCGACAGAACGCTGTACAAAGAGCCGCTTTCGTGCCGGAGGGTAAAGGCCAGACTGACGGTATCCGCCCCGGGATTGTCCTCCATGGCGGCGGAAACGGCAATAAACCGGGTGGTGTTGGTGTCGGCGGACTGTATATCCTCCTGCAGAATCTCCAAGCCATACAGCGCGGCGGCGCGGCGGCTCACAATGGCGGCCTGGGTCGGATCCTGCGACTGTGCAACAAACAAGGCGCTGTCTGCCGTGCTGGCCAGCGGGATTTGCTCCGCGTTATGCAGCGTTTTTAAAAAGTCGGCACACTGTAAAAAGCCCTGGGGATGGGAATAGACTCTGCGGATGCCTGCGAGAGGGGCACCGGCCGGCGCGGCCAGCACGTGTTGAATCCGCAGGGTGGTTTCGCTGTTGATATACAAATTGTGAGTATATAACAGATCCAGCACGTCTGCAATGGCACCGGTAGAGGTATTTTCCACGGGCAAAATGGCAACATCGGCGCGTCCCTCTGCCAGCTGCTCGAACACACCGGCAAAGGTATCTGCCGGTACAGCGGCCGCCGCTTGGGGATACAAACGGTATAGCGCCTCCTCACTATAGGAACCGGGGCGCCCCAGATAGGCGGCCCGGGGCGCGGCAGTCTTCGGCGCGGTTTTAGGCACAACGGGCATGTTTGACTGTTGCAGACGGCGGGACAGAGCCATGACATCCTTAAAAAAGTCCGCGGCCAGCTTGGCATAGGCCGGGTTTTTCACCGCGGCGATTCGGTTTTCCAAAACGGCCTGCTCCCGTTCCGGCACAAGCACCGGCAGGTTGTGGGCCTTTTTATAGGCGCCGACCTGTGCGGCAACATCCATGCGCTGCTCGAACAGGGCGAGTAATTGTTTGTCGATTTCATCAATTTCCTTCCGAAGCCGGTTCAGCATAGGTTTTCGCCTCCAATAATAAATCTGCGGTCACAATCGCTGCGACAGCCTCTAAAACGCAGACGGCACGGGGCACAATGCAGGGATCATGCCGTCCGCGGATGGCCACGGTGTCCTCTGCGTGGGTTTCCACGTTCACGGTTTGCTGAGGCCTTGCGATGGACGCCGTTGGCTTAACAGCGGCGGAAAAGCAAAGGGGCATGCCGTTTGTAATGCCGCCGTTAATGCCGCCGTTGTGGTTGGTTTTGGTTTTAATTTCACCCCCTGCCAGGTAGAAGGGGTCATTGGCCTGGCTGCCGCGGAGCCCGGCGATGGCAAAGCCTGTTCCAAATTCCACACCCTTTACTGCGGGAACGGAGAAAAGCAGGGCAGAAAGACGGCTTTCCACCGAGTCGAAAAAGGGTGAACCCAGTCCGGTCGGCAGACCCGTTATCAGACATTCAATCACGCCGCCGACTGAATCCAGATCCCGGCGCGCCTCGTCAATCAGACCGGCCATGGGCTCAATCAGTTCCGTATGCAGAACCGGCAGCCGACGCGTCGGTAAAGCCCGGTAGGCCGCAAGATCCGGCTCTACGGTGTTAAACGGTGCGTCGCAAAGGTCACCGAGGGATTTGATATGGGCAAAAATTTCAATGCCCTGGGCGGCCAGATAGGGCTTTACAACCGCACCGGCAAACACCAGCGGCGCCGTGAGACGGCCGGAAAAATGGCCGCCGCCGCGGTAATCCGCAAAGCCGTGATAGCGGCAAAGGGCGGTATAATCCGCGTGGGAAGGGCGCAGGAGCACCGGTTCATAGTCGCCGGAGCGGGTGTTGGTATTGTTAATTATGGCACACAGGGGCGTGCCGGTGGTTTTGTTATGAAAAAGGCCGCTGACGATTTTTGGAACGTCCCCTTCCTTTCGTGGCGTGGAAAGCTCGCTGCGCCCCGGTGCGCGACGCTCCATTTCCTTCCGGATTTCTACCGGGTCAAGGGTTAGTCCCGCCGGCAGACCGTCCAGCACAACGCCGATGGCCTCGGAGTGGGATTCGCCGAAAATAGACAGCTTGAGTATTTTACCGAATACGTTTGCCATAAAAATCTCCATTCCGCCGCCTTGCGGCGGCACAAATAGTCATGTAAAATCTCTTATCCGCAGGGCAAGGCATAATAAGAGATTTTTTGCCCATGTGTGTTTCCGAGCCAAAGGCGAGGAAAAATTCGCACGGGCAATTAAATCCGCCGGAGGCTTAACGTGAAAGGAACTTTCACGTTACAGTGTGTCGATAAACCTTTTATTATGCGTAAATATTCACATTTTCTTGCCGAACCCAA
>CAYUUO010000046.1:0-6060 GCA_964447945.1 uncultured Oscillospiraceae bacterium | reverse complement strand
GGCAAACCATAAAAATATAAGCCCTAGGGGCATATGGCCGGGCATGAGAAAGAAAAGCCTTGCAATCAGTGGCAATGTTTGCTATAATAGAGAAAGGAATGGCCGGAAGTAATCATATGGCCGGGTCATTCCGCGATGATCAAAGGAGCATTCCCATGAGCTATGAGATTTACACGTGCCGGATTTGCAGTCAGGCGGAAATAGCGCCCCGGGTGATTGCCTGTCAGGTGGAAAACGCGTCATTGGCGGCCCAGGCCAGACCGGGACAGTTTTTGCATATACAATGCGGCGATACCACGTCCATGCCGCTGCGCCGACCGATCAGTATCTGTGATGTGAACGGCGATTGCCTGCGGTTTATTTATGAGATTAAGGGCCGCGGTACGGCAGCACTCAGTCGGCAGACCGGCAGCTTGGATATATTGGGCCCGTTGGGCAACGGCTTTACGATAGACCCTGTCGCCTATCATCGCCCGGCGGTTATCGGTGGCGGCATCGGCGTCTATCCACTGCTGTTCCTGACCAAGGAATTGGCCGATGCGTCGGTCTATCTGGGTTTTCGAAATCAGGAAATGGTCACGCTGGAATCGGAATTCCGCCGAGCAGCGGCCAACGTTACGGTCACTACAGATGACGGCAGCTACGGCATCCGCGGCTTTGCACTGGAGCAGCTGCAAAAGGATTATGTACAGCAAGGGTTTGACGTGATTTATGCCTGCGGCCCGAAGCCTATGCTCCGGGCGCTTAAGACCTTTGCCGAAAGCAAGAACATTCCCTGCCAGGTTTCTCTGGAGGAACGGATGGGCTGCGGTATCGGCGCCTGTCTGACCTGCAGCTGCGAGACCCATGAAGAGGGCGCGGGCCGATACAAGCGTGTGTGCCGCAACGGCCCGGTGTTCTGGTCGCAGGAGGTGGTGCTGTGATGAATATGAAGGTCACAATTGCCGGCGTGGAGCTGGAAAATCCGGTTATTGCAGCCTCCGGCACCTTTGGCTTCGGCCGGGAATACGGTGAACTGCTGGACTTAAACGAAATCGGCGCCATTTCCGTCAAGGGCTTGACAAAAGCGCCCCGGGCGGGCAATCCGCCGCCGCGGATCACGGAAACGCCCGGCGGCATTTTAAACAGTGTTGGTTTGCAGAATCCGGGCGTAGACGCCTTTATTGCGGAGGAAATCCCGTTTTTGCGCCAGTATCGCTGCAAAATTATTGCCAACATGGCTGGCAGTACCTTTGAGGATTATTGCGAAATGGCAGAAAAGCTGTCTGACGCGGATGTGGACTTTTTGGAAATGAACATTTCCTGTCCCAACGTGAAGGCCGGCGGTGCAGCCTTTGGCACCAACCCGGACACGGTGTTTAAAATTACCAATGCGGTGCGGCAATATGCCAAACGGCCGCTGATTGTCAAGCTTTCGCCTAATGTGTCGGATATTACGGAAACGGCCAGAGCGGCAGAGGCCGCCGGAGCCGATGCCCTGTCGCTGATTAACACGCTGACCGGCATGGCCATTGATATTAAAACCAGACGGCCTGTGCTGGCCAATATCGTTGGCGGCCTTTCCGGCCCCTGCGTTAAGCCGGTGGCGGTGCGGATGGTGTATCAGGTTCATCAGGCTGTCCGGCTGCCGATTATCGGCATGGGCGGCATTGCAAGCGGTGAGGATGCTGTGGAGTTTCTGCTGGCCGGCAGCACGGCGATATCCGTCGGTACGGCGAATTTTACAGACCCGTATGCCTGCCTGAAAATCCGTGACGGCCTTCGGGCGTATATGGAGGCGCAAAATGTAGATAATATCAGTGAATTAACAGGCGGCTTGATAACAGGGGATGTTTAAAAGCAAGTGTTTATTAAAACGTGTCCCTACTCATATTAATTAAAGGAGGCTAACGCGACAGCTTTCGCGTCAGGCAAAAGCGGCTTGAACACTGAGTGCCTGAGTCTCCGGCAGAATGAATTGCCCGTGCGGCGGAATGGAGATTTTTATGAAAGATTTAACACTGGATTACAGTAAGGCTTTGGGGGCGGTGAGCCCGGAGGAGCTGGATAATATGGCCGGCCAGGTGCAGGAGGCACATCGCAAGCTGACGGATAAAACCGGCGCGGGCCATGACTTTTTGGGCTGGGTCAATCTGCCTAACGACTATGACAAGGCAGAATATGCCCGGATTAAGGCGGCAGCGGAGAAAATTAGAAACACGGCCGACGTGCTGATTGTGATTGGTATCGGCGGCTCCTATTTAGGCGCTAAAGCGGCCATTGATCTGCTGACAGACAGCTTTTATAACCTGCAGCCCCAGAACGGCCGGAAAGCGCCGCAGATTTTCTTTGCGGGCAATTCCATCAGCTCGGTCTATCTGACGGATTTATATAATCTGGTCAAGGATAAGGATATTTGTCTGAATGTGATTTCCAAATCAGGCACCACCACGGAGCCGGCAATTGCCTTCCGCGTGTTTAAGGAGCTGGTGGAGCAGAAGTACGGTAAGGAGGGCGCTCGCGACCGGATTTTTGTCACCACGGATAAGGCCCGGGGCGCCCTGAAAAAGCTATCTGACCAAGAGGGCTATGAAACCTTTGTCATTGCGGACGATATCGGCGGCCGGTATTCGGTTTTGAGCGCGGTGGGTCTGCTGCCTATCGCAGTTTGCGGTGCGGATTTGGATGCAATCATGCGCGGCGCACAGGACGCCTGCCGTGACTATGCCGAAGAATCGCTTCAGAACAATATCTGCTATCAGTATGCTGCTTTGCGGAATATTTTGTACCGTAAGGGAAAAACCATTGAAATCATGGTGAATTATGAACCCAGACTGCATTATTTTGCAGAATGGTGGAAACAGCTCTACGGTGAAAGCGAGGGCAAGGATCAGCGGGGCATCTTCCCGGCAGCCGTGGATTTTTCCACAGACCTCCATTCCATGGGGCAATATATTCAGGACGGTTTGCGGAATCTCTTTGAAACCGTGCTGCATGTGGAAAGTCCTTCGGCCGATGTGACCATTCAGGAGGATGCGGACAATGTTGACGGCCTGAATTTCCTGGCCGGCAAAACCGTATCCCACGTGAATGAAATGGCATTTTTGGGCACGGTGCTGGCGCATAACGATGGCGGCGTTCCCAACCTGATTATTAATATCCCGGCTCTTGATGCGTATTATTTTGGCAAGCTGGTTTATTTCTTTGAAAAGGCCTGCGGCATCAGCGGCTATCTGCTGGCCGTTAACCCCTTCAACCAGCCGGGCGTTGAGGCATATAAAAAGAACATGTTCGCGCTGTTGGGCAAACCGGGCTATGAAAATGAAAAAGCAGCCCTGGAAGCCCGGCTGCGGTAAGGAGGCAACCATGAATTATACAAGTACCCGGGATAAATCCCTGTCGGTCAGCTCGGCTGTGGCAATTAAAACCGGCTTAGCGCCGGACGGCGGGCTGTTTGTTCCCACGGAAATTCCGCAGATGTCCATGGAGGATATTGCGGAACTGGCTCAGATGAGCTATACGGATAGAACGGTTAAAATTTTGGAACGGTTTTTAACGGATTTCACCGGCGCAGAGCTTTCAGACTGCGCCCACAGCGCCTATAACAAAAATAAATTTGAAACAGATGAAATCGCGCCGCTCTATAAGCTGACGGACGGCGTCTATTTTCTGGAGCTTTGGCATGGCCCCACTTGCGCCTTTAAGGACATGGCTCTGCAGATTTTGCCTCACCTTTTGAAAAAATCAGTGGTGAAAACCGGTGAAACAAAGGAAATTGTTATTTTGGTCGCCACCTCCGGCGATACGGGCAAGGCGGCTCTGGAGGGCTTTAAGGACGTGGAAGGCACCCGGATTATTGTCTTTTATCCGGAAAACGGCGTGTCCAGCATGCAGAAGCGCCAGATGATTACCCAGGAGGGTAATAACGTCGATGTGGCGGCGGTGGCCGGTAATTTTGATGACGCGCAAAGCGGTGTCAAGCGGATTTTCAGCGATAAGGAATATGCACAGGTGTTGGAGCGGAACAATTTCATGTTATCCAGCGCCAACTCCATTAACTGGGGTCGTCTGGTGCCGCAGATCGTCTATTATTTTTCTGCCTATTGCAATCTCTTTAAGAATGATGAAATTAAGCTTGGGGATTCGGTCAACTTTGTGGTTCCCACCGGGAATTTCGGCAATATTCTGGCGGCGTATTACGCCATGGAAATGGGTCTGCCCATCCATAAGCTGATTTGCGCCTCCAATGAAAACAACGTGCTGACGGATTTCATCCGCACAGGGGTCTATGATAAAAACCGTCCCTTTAAAACCACCTGTTCCCCTTCTATGGATATTTTGATATCCAGCAATCTGGAACGGTTTTTGTATCAGGCCACCGGCTGCGACGATATGCGCGTCAGTGCCTGGATGCGGGAACTGGCGGAAACCGGACGGTATGAGGTGCCGGACGTGACTAAGGCGAAGATCAGGGAAATCTTCTACGGCGGCTGCTGCGACGATGAGGATACCCTGGCGGCTATCCGGGCCGTGAGCCAAAGCGGCGGCTATGTGATGGATACCCACACCGCCGTGGCAAAATGCGTATATGATCAATATGTGAAGGAAACCGGGGACGAAACCAAAACCGTGATTGTTTCCACAGCCAGCCCCTTCAAGTTCAGCGATAAGGTGCTGACGGCGATTGCCGGGGCAGATGCCGCTGAGGGACTGGACGATTTTGAACTGCTGGAAACCCTGGCAGCCAAGGCGGAGCTCACGATTCCGGCCTCGCTGGCAGGCTTGAAGGCCAAACCGGTGATTTTCACCACAACCTGCGATAAAACGGAAATGTATGATGTGGTCAGCCATATGCTGAACCTGTCATAGACGGAGGGCACCATGGGAACAAGCTGGATTCAGGCTGTGGTTTACACCACTCCGGAGGGGATTGAGCCGGTCAGCGGCCGGCTGTATCAGCTGGGGATTAACGGCCTTGAAATTGAGGATGAAGCTGATTTTAAAGCGTTTTTAGAGGAAAACCGATCGGCCTGGGACTATGTGGATGAGGCTCTTTTGCAGGCAAAATCGGGCGAAACCAACATAAAATTTTACGTAACGGCAGACAGTGCCGGCCGTGAGACACTGGGGGAGGCAGAACGTACGCTGGCGGCCCTTCGGGAGCTGGACAGCGACAATTTGTTCGGCAGTCTGCGGCTTTCCCTTTCCAACGTGGACGAGGAGGATTGGGCAAACAACTGGAAACAATATTTTAAGCCGCTGTCTGTAGGTAAACGGATTTTGATCCTGCCGGAGTGGGAAAGATTGGAGCAGCCGACAGATAGGACGGTCTTTGTGATTAATCCGGGGATGAGCTTCGGCACAGGCTCCCACCACACAACAAGGCTGTGTCTGGAACGGTTGGAGACCTACATAAAGCCCGGCATGGAGGTGCTGGATCTGGGCTGCGGCAGCGGTATTTTATCCGCGGTGGCTCTGCTTTTGGGTGCAAAATCCGCCACGGCGGTGGATATTGACCCAAATGCCGCCCGCATTGCCCGGGAGAACGCCCGGCGCAACGGGATTGCCGATGAGCGGTATCGGATTTTTGCCGGCAATGTGCTGACGGACGAGGCCCTTGTCCGCACCCTGTCAGACAGACAGTATGATCTGATTCTGGCCAACATTGTGGCGGATGTAATCATTGCACTGGCACCCAAAATTTCACCGCTTCTGGCACAGTCGGGGGTTTATATCACCTCCGGAATCATTACGGAGCGGGCAGACGAGGTACTGGCGGCCTATGAAAAGGAACCGCTGACACTGCTGCATCAGGGACAGAGCGGCGATTGGGTCGTGCTGGATTATCAAAAGAAGGGCTGACAGGCACTCGCGCTTGCCTGTTTTGAGGCGGCCGCGTATAAAAGGCGAATTCTTACAAGAAAAATAGAAAAAATGCTTGCATTTTATTCTGTTCTTTGGTATAATAACATTTGTGCTGAGCGAGGCTCAGCGCATGAGGGTATAGCTCAGTTGGTTAGAGCGCTTGCTTGACATGCAAGAGGTCGATGGTTCAAGTCCATTTATCCTCACCACAATAAA
>CAYUUO010000045.1:0-6565 GCA_964447945.1 uncultured Oscillospiraceae bacterium | reverse complement strand
CCCCTCCCGGGGTTCTTTTCACCTTTCCCTCACGGTACTATGCGCTATCGGTCATCAGGTAGTATTTAGGCTTGGGGGGTGGGCCCCCCGGCTTCCCACGGGGTTACTCGTGTCCCGTGGTACTCTGGATCCTGCCTTGTCCTTACAGCTTTCGCTTACGGGGCTGTTACCCTCTTTGGCGGGACTTTCCAGTCCGCTTCTGCTAGCCGCTCGGAATCAATTATGCAGTCCGCAACCCCAAAGGCATTGCTGCCCTTGGTTTGGCCTCTTTCCCGTTCGCTCGCCGCTACTTAGGAAATCGATGTTTCTTTCTCTTCCTCCGCCTACTTAGATGTTTCAGTTCAGCGGGTATCCCTCCGTACGACTATGGATTCATCGCACGGTGACCGGGTATTGCCCGGCCGGGTTCCCCCATTCGGAAATCTGCGGATCGATACCTGTTTACGGTTCCCCGCAGCTTATCGCAGTTAACCACGTCCTTCGTCGGCTCCTGATGCCAAGGCATCCGCCCTGTGCTCTTATTAGCTTGACCTCTTGTCTTAACGCCGCCTCTGACAATCTTAAAAATCGTCAAATACGGGTGACTGGTTCTCGGAATTACATGAGTCCTTAGAAATTGTATTCCCTTTTACGGAAAAACTTTTTCTTTACTTGCTTTGTTCAGTTATCAAGGTACATTAGGTGTTAATACACCTTTCAACCATTAATAACTTAATGATTGAAAACTATATTAACTTACAATTGTTTGCACGTCCAACCATCATCCTGACAACAATACCCGGAATGATGACTGAATTTGGTGGGCTTAAGTGGACTCGAACCACCGACCTCACGCTTATCAGGCGTGCGCTCTAACCACCTGAGCTATAAGCCCTTACTCGCTTGAAACGATGACCCGATTCCTTTTCATGCCGACTTGATCTATTATAGCACAGAATGATTGTCGTGTCAACACTTTTTTCATTTATTTTTGTAAAAAATCCTGTCAACACTCCGGTTTAGGCATCCCCCTCACGGAGTGAGCACGTATTATTATAGCACAGGAAAACGGCGTTTGTCAAGAGAAAAATCTCATTTTTTTAAGTTTTTTATCAGCGCCTTCTAAGGGCTGCCCAGGGCCTTTTTCAGAATGGCTGCGGCGCTTTTGCCGTGAGGTCGGTTATACCGTCGCATTTCGGACAAGCAGGCCGGATCGTCACTCAGCTGATTGACCCCCTCCCGGCAGCTCAGGGTTATTTGGAACCCCATTTTTTCAACAACCGGCCGGGACGTGCCGGAAATAAAGCCATAGGGATAGGTATAGCACAAGGGTCTTATACCGGTGGCGCTGACAATCCGCTCCTGGGTTTTGTTTAAATCCGCCTCCAGCAGCATTTGATATGTCGCGTCGGATTCTCCCTTTTTCTGCATACTCCCCCGCCGCGCCCCAATTTCGTGTAGGTTATAGCTGTGGTTTTCCAAATCCACCCGTCCGCTTTCCGCCAAAAGCCGCACATCCTGCCAGCTGACATGGGCATAGGCCACATTTCTGTCCCCTTTTTCCGTATACAAATCGGAATAGGTGCCAATCACAGACAAAACCGCATGGGCATCATATTGCTCCAGAAGGGGCAGAACATATTCGCAGAAGGACAGATAGCCGTCGTCAAAGGTAATCATCACCGGCTTTTCCGGCAGCGGCACACCACGGTAAACAAAATCCAGCACGGCGTTAACGCCCACGGTTTGATAGCCGTTTTCCTTTAAATATTGAAAATCTGCCTCTAGCTCACCGGGGGAAATGACAAACTCACCCAGCATGTTCGGATTCTTTAACACGTGATGATACATGAGAATCGGCAGCACCGTGCCCTGCCCGTCTGTCGGTGCCGCCTGTTTTCCGCAAACGGCAGGAATACAGAGCAATACAATCGCCAGCAGGCAGACCGCCGCTGCAAACCGAATTCTGTGAATAATCAAAAGATACACACAACCGCCTCCTTGTGAGGATTGAAAGCTTCTTTGATCTCATTATCATTTTATACTTTTTCCTCTCATATATTACCAGCGGAGGTGTTTTTTTTGATCATCAAGACCGTAAAGAAAAAAACCGTCTTATTGGCACTTTCCGCTGTTCTTCTCCTGACGGCGGCTATTTCCGCTCCGGCCGCTCTTTATACCGCCGCCAAGGAAGGCGCGGCGGAAAAAAAGTTTATTAAATGGGTTGATTTCAGTGTTTCCTACGAGGCCCTGTCTGCCGCTATGGAACTGGATATACAATCCCACACCGAAGAAAACGCCCAGCCTCTTAACTGGGTTGAGTTACTGGCATATCTGGCCGCTAAATATGGCGGTGATTTTTCTCATTACAAAAAAAGTGATCTGTCAAAGCTTGTGGAAACGTTGGCAGCGGACAACACCACCGTTGACGCGCTGGGCGCCGATCTTAAGACCTACAGCTATTTCAAGGAGGCCTATGGCGCGGTGCTAAACGGCTTTGTGGGGTCATATGCCATTGAGGTGCCCGACCCGGAAAATCCCGAGCAGAAAATTATGTCCCAGCGCTACGGACTGAAGGCCTTTTCGCCCATCGCCAAGGGCTACAGCTACAGTCATTTCGACGATTTCGGTGTTTCCCGGTCATATGGCTACAAGCGCCGGCATCTGGGGCACGACCTGATGGGCAGCATCGGTACGCCGATTATTGCCGTTGAATCCGGCGTGGCGGAATGTGTCGGCTGGAATCAATACGGCGGCTGGCGGATCGGCATCCGCAGCTTTGACGGGCAGCGTTATTACTATTATGCCCATTTGCGGAAGGATCATCCCTATAATGATATGTACGAAGGAAAAATCATTACCGCCGGTGACGTTATCGGCTATCTGGGCATGACCGGCTATAGCGCCAAGGAAAATGTAAACAACATTAATACGCCCCACCTGCACTACGGTTTGCAGCTGATTTTTGACGAGGAAACGCAAAAAGACGGTACGAACCAGATCTGGATAGACATGTACGCCATCACCAGGCTGCTGGAAAAAAACCGGTCTGCCGTTTATCGTGACGAGGAACAAAAGGAATATTACCGAAAATATGAAATGTTTGAGGAGGGCACGGAGGAATGAAAACAGACGCCATGCAAACGGAAATTGCCGTGACCTTTGATGTGGTATTGGTATATGCGGAATGTAAAAAAACAGACGCCGCTGCAGTGACGGCGCTTTTTGAAGCACTGTCACATACCGGCACGAATGTGGATTTAATCAGCTTGATTCCGCCGCGCCGGGCGGCAGGCGGTCTGTCCTTTTCCGTGTTCAGCTGTGATTTTTCCAAAGTCCTGCGTGCAGCGGCACAGCTGAAAAACTCCCACGCTGCCATGCGCATTGAGGTCTGCGGCGGATATTCCAAAATCGTCCTGCGGGGCAGTTATTTCCCACAGGAAACCGGCATTGCCGCCGGCTTTTTCAGAGCGCTGCGGGAGGCAGATTCGGAAACCATGCTGATTTCTGCCTCAGACACCACCATCTCCGCTCTGGTGCGCACAGATGAACTGGATAAAACCGTCGCTGCGCTGGAGACTGCGTTTCCCGATGCAAAAACCATTTATCCGGACTGACTGTCACGGCGGATCGCCGCAAAGAGAGAGTCCAGCTCACTCTCACCAAAAACCTGTATGCCGTTTTGCATTAGCAGGGCGGCCGTTATACCGTTGCCGGGGATCAGACGGCCGGAAAAGGTGCCGTCATAAATGCTGCCCTTGCCGCAGGAGGGACTTCGTTCCTTTAATACGGCATACCGGCAATGATGCCGCCGGGCCGTTTCCAGAGTTTTTTCCGCCCCCAGCACAAAGGCCGCGGTTACATCCCGGCCGTCCCGGCTGATGACCCGGCCGTCAACCTGCTCAGACGGCGGATGGGGAATGACAAGCCCCCCGGCAACCTCCGGACAGACGGGAATCAGCCGAAACTGTTTCTCCAGTGCAATCACCGCCTGGCTGGGCTTGCGGCCGCCGTCATACCGGCAGGGATTCCCCAACAGGCAGCTGCTGACTAAAATATTCATGTCCCACACCCCTTTCTTCTATTTTATATATTATAACACAGCACGTCCGAAAATAGCAAGTTCTCGCAAAAAAGAAAAGAGGCTGCAGCAGACCAACCTGTACAATTGATCTGATGCAACCTACTTGTGTACCGTTATTTCAAAAACAGTTCAATCACTGGAACAACAACATCCGGCTTAACCACCGGCAGCTTAATAACCAGAGACTGATCCCAGGCGCTCAGGTCATTGCCGATATGCCGGACGGTGCCGTCCGTAAAGGTCAGTTCGCTGCCGTCATGGAGGAACTGAGCAAATTTGACCTTGCCCTTTAAGCCGGCAAGTGCCAGGAAAGTAAAGGGATATTCCATTAAATGCACATAGAGCCGTTTGCCGTCGGCAGACTGGGTAAACCGGCAGCCCTGAGGCGCCGTCAGACCCGGCTCAGCCATCGTGCAGCCGTAAATAGACCGACTGTTATACCGCATCCATTCGGCAAAAACCGCCAGTGCCTTCTCCGCCCTCTTGTCGAAATATCCCCGAGCCGTGGGGCCGACGTTCATGATCATATTGCCGCCGAGGCTTACCGTGTTAATCAGCAGCTGAATCAGCATTTCAGGTGATTTCCATGTTGTTTCGTCCCGGGAATATCCCCAGGAACCGGAAAAGGTATGACAGACCTCCCAGACAACCAGCTCGCCGGTTTCCGGATGCCGCTGCCATTCCGTAGGCTGAACCTGCTCCGGGGTCCACAAATCCTGTTCTATACCGGTCCGGTTATTAATGATAATCCCCGGCTGCAGTCGGCGGGCTAAAGCAATCAGCTTTTCCGATTCCCAGTCCTCCTTCGTTTTGCCGCGCATCCACTCCAGACACGAGCGGTCCATATGCATCCACTCGTCCACCTCCTTAGGGGGATCGGGGTAGGTAAAATCAAACCACAAAATGTCGATTTTGCCATAATTGGTCAACAGTTCCTCCACCTGATTCCGCATGTACTGCGCATATTTTTTCATGTCACGCCCCTGATTTTGCTCAAAGGCATCCGAATCCCCCCGTCTGGGATGATTATAGTCGATGACGAAATCGGGATGATGCCAGTCGATCAGGGAATAATAAAATCCGACCTTTAAACCGGCTGCTCGGAAGGCCTTGACATATTCCGCCACCAAATCCCGACCGGCCGGGGTATTGGTTGTCTTGTAATCTGTGAATTTGGAATCGAACAGGCAGAAGCCGTCATGATGCTTGGTGGTCAGCACCGCATATTTCATGCCGGCCGCCTTGGCCTGCCGCGCCCACTCCACCGGGTCATACATATCCGGATCAAAGCGCTGAAAATATCTGTCATACTCTGCCTCCGGTATGCGCTCATAAGTTTTGATCCATTCATGGCGCGCCGGCACCGCGTAAATGCCCCAATGGATAAACATGCCGAACCGGTCGTGGACAAACCAGTCGGTATCGCCTGGTGTTTTTTTGGTAACATAGCTTGTCATAACATTCAACTCCTCTTGCATTTTCTTTGTATCTGTGATACAATCAAAATATGGATTTTATAAGTCCGCTCCGGGAACTCTGATTACCATCTATTATAGATTTTATCAAACATAAAATCCATGTATTATTTTATACAAAATATGGAGTTTTTTATATGATGGATGACTTTCGCTCCTTCGTCCGCACGCATTTCAGCTCGCCGGAGCTGCAATGCATAGACAGCGGCTATGTCGATTTAGATACCAACTGGCAGTCACAAAACGTTTGCTCGCCCTACGCCCGGCTATATTTCATACAGGCCGGCAGCGGCGTCTTGACAGAAAACGGCCGTGAAATTTGCATGCAACCCGGCCGCGCCTATCTGGTCCCTACCGGCGTGCGCTTTGATTATCGCTGCAGCCACCGTCTGGTTAAGCTTTATTTTCATTTAAATCTGATTGCCGATGACGGCCGGGATATACTCCGGCATCTTGAGAGCATTCGCGGCCTGGAGGTTTCCGCAGGGGATATAGAGGATCTGGAGGCGCTATGCAAAACGCAGACCCTGCCGGACGCCCTCCGGCTCCGTCAAATCGTGACAGGCACACTGGGACGGTTGCTTCGGTTATATCCCGCCGACGCCCTGTCGCAGCCGGTTTACAGTCCCTTTGTTCGGCAGATCATAGACTATGTCCGGGAAAATTTGTCGGTTCGGCTCACCGCAGCAGATATTGCCAAAAGCCTGTTTATTGCCGAAAGTACCCTGCATAAAGCCTTTAAGCAGGAAACCGGTACGGCTCTGGGGCAGTATATTGACAGTCTGATTCTTTTTAACGCACAGCTTTTGCTGGTCAAAACAGACCGGAGCATTAAGGATATCAGTGAGCAGTTGGGCTTTTGCGACCAATTCTATTTTTCCCGCCGGTTTAAGGCCGTTTTCGGTCAGCCACCCCTGTTGTATCGGAAGCTGGCAAAGCGGACGGAAACGCTATAGATGTAAAAATAAATATTTTTTAAAAAATGTAGGTTTGTCAATGATGTGTTACACAATTAGTTCAAAAAGAT
>CAYUUO010000044.1:0-6794 GCA_964447945.1 uncultured Oscillospiraceae bacterium | reverse complement strand
GGTGAAATCTTTTTGAACTAATTGTGTAACACATCATTGACAAACCTACATTTTTCACAATACAATTGTTTCAGACTGTCGAAAAAGTTTTTTTCTGCAAGATACGGTTAATTTTTTTGGCCAGACCCCGTTCCGCCCGCCGAGCCCGGGCGGTTCTTCGTTCCCCTTCGGGGAACTCAGACAAAGGGGCTCCGCCCCTTTGAAACCCCGTACTCAGGCCGTGTCGGCAGGGTTCGGCAACACAATACAATTGTTTTTTTCTATAATTTATGGCCAGCCGGAGCTGTTTATATCATAACCCGACGCCGGTTTCCCAAAAGGGGGCGATGGACGCCCGGCAAAAGACTGTGGTTAAGCATCATATGAAAAGGCCCAGAGATTTAAAACCTGCGGCAGCAAGCGGTCGGCGCTCCATGTTTTTTCGGAGCGTTTCGGGCTGTTGGGGTCCCGAATAATAAAATCGCCGTTTTTCGCCACACCGGACACAACAATGAAATGCCCTTCATCGGTGAAATCGCCGGGGCCCAGGCTCATAATCACCGGATGCCCGGCGGCCAGCGCGTTTTTAATGGCCGTTTCTGTCAAAGTCGGCGTATAGACAGACAATCCCAGAGCCTGTGCGCCGGTTTCCATCAGCTCCCAGGCGGTTCCGGCCGAGGAATAATAGCCGCGGCGGTTGCTAAAATCTGCCATTTCCTTCGGCGTGCGGGTGGTATCTCCCGTCAGCCCCATATACACCATGGACAGGCAGGTGGGGCCGCAGCCGGACACGGCAATACAGCTCTCTCCGTAGCTTTCATATCCCCAGCGCTGGTCCCATTGCAGCAGCAGCGGGATTTCGCCCTCCGTCAACGTAATCGGCGCGTTGCCGCCGGTCTGCCCATGGTCAGGATAAGCGGCTACAAAGTCTGCCGTTTCCGGATTCCGCAGTAAAAGCTCCAGATATTTTGCCGGATAAGCGTCCGGATTTTTCAAAATTTTGTCGATTTGACCGCGCAGCTTCGGATGCTGCTTTTTATAGGCGCGGAGCCGGTCTGTATAGGGATTCTGCGCCGCGGGCATCTCTGTGGCCAGAGCGGCGTCTGCCGGCTCTGCCGGAGCCGGTGAGGCGGTGTAGGCCAGTAAATACCGGGCGGCGCCTATCATCAGCAGGAGCAGCAGACAGGAACGCAGCAGGCGCAGAGGCTTTATCTTTCGTTTTTTTCTTTGTTTCATTTTGCGGTACACACCCCGTATCGCAGCAGCAATCGCTGCGTTTTTCTCTTTGGCAAGGGTTTTTAAGGACAAGCCAAACGATATCGGCTCATACGCAAGCTGTTTCAGCCGATATAATCAGTATACAACAAAAATATTGACAAAGTTTGAATAAATCTGAAATTTTTCCTTAAATTTTTCTTAAATGCGGCTTTGCGCTATCGGATGACGGTAACGCCCTGCAAGCGAACCGCTGCAGTCAGAGAATCCGGCGGCGCGGGACTTGACTTTGCATAATCTGTGGACAGATATTTTTTATTATCGTCTGCAAAAACGGTGACAATCACCGCATCCTCACCCAGTCTGTCCTGGGCCAGGATACAGCCCAGGAAATTGGCGCCGGAGGAAACGCCCACGCCGATGCCCAGCGTTTCCGACAAAAGACGTGCCATGCAAATGGCATCGCCGTCATCCACGGAAACAATGTGATCCATTTCAGAAAGCTTCAAAATGCTGGGGATAAATTCGTCGGAAATGCCGTAAATCCTGTGCTTGCCTGTTTTATAGCCGGTGGACAGGGTGGGGGAGTTGGCAGGCTCCAGCGGGAAGGCCTTACAGTGGGGATTTTCCATCCGCAGCCGTCGGATAATCCCCATCACGGTGCCGCCGGTGCCGACGCCGGCCACCACACCGTCCGGGGTGAGGCCGCGGCTTTTCAGCTGCAGGGCAATTTCCGTGCCGGTGGTTTCTGTGTGGGCGGCGGTGTTATCCTCATTGGAAAACTGACAGGGCAGAAAAACACCGCCTGTCTTGGCAAAATCCTCTGTCATTTTGATGGAGCCTAAAAAGCCGCCCTCCTCAGAGGAAACCAGCCGGACGGAAGCGCCGAAGCTCTCCATCAGCGCAATGCGCTCCCGGCTCATCCAGTCGGGCATATAAATTTTGACAGGGTGCCCCAGATAGCGCCCCAGGGCAGAAAAGGAGATACCCGTGTTGCCGCTGGTAGCCTCGGCAATGGTGTCGCCGGGGCGCAGGGCACCGCTTTGGGTGGCCTTTTCTAAAATATACAGAGCCACGCGGTCCTTAATGCTGCCGGTCAGGTTATAATATTCAGCTTTAGCAAAAAGCCGCCGGGACTTGCCGCGGAAGGTATAGGCAATCTCCAAAAGCGGGGTGTGTCCGATCAGCGGCCGTATGGCGTCGAAGCGTTTGGCGGATTCTTGATCCATAATGCGTCATTCCTTTATAAAAAAATGGGTTCTGCTGTATTCAGTATATGCATAGAGGGTCATTTATTCTATTATTATAATACGATGATAGGCGTTTTGCAAGCAATTTCTGTTTGCTGTTCCGATTTTTCTGTTTACGTTTTTGAAAGAAAGTGCTGTCTAAATATTACAAATGTTGCAGAAATGTAATGAAAATGTCATATAAAAGTCGAACTACGCGATTTGTTGCTATGGCGTTTTTTATTATAATACTATATAATGTGTTTTGTAGACAAGAGATAACTAAATGTTGACAGGAGGTTATGATGGATCATGCGCAAATTATTCAAAACTGTAACAGTTCATGGTGAAGATGGTGATCGTGATACGTTCTTCCTGGATTATTATGTGCTGGAAAAGGAAGTGCGGGTGGAGGCATGCTGCGTGAAGCGATTCGGCGTGGAAATATATAAAAGAGCCCGGCGGGCCGACGGCACACCGTATGCCGAGTACAGAAAGATTTTTGACGTTTTTCAAACGGAGTCGGAGGCGCTGGAGATGCTGGCGCTGATGGCGCGGAACTGTGTCACGCCGATTTCCATGAAGGATATTTTGGAGGATTTGCTGGGCGTTGCTGAGTTTGCAGATGAGGCACTGTTTTCGGAGGCGGTTTAGCCGCGGCGGCAGCGGGATCTTGATGCGGGGCAGTCATGGTCCCACAACTGCTGTATGAAAGCGGGATTTTCGTATTTTTTTCCTGATTTCGGTATGAAAAATTTGGTTATTTTATATATTGCGCGTCACTTTGGAGTATGATATAATTGTAAATAAGATAATACTTTCATAAAACTACCTTTGTTCACCATTCGGTTGTATCGTTTGCGCAAGGGTGCGCAGCCATTTATTTTGCCAAATTGGCTTTGCTGTTCTGATTGTGTTGGTTTCCGGAAATTTGCATACCTCGGCATTTTGAGATGTACTCGGCATTTCCGTGTGTATTGTCTATGTTTTTCAGTGTTTAACGGTTCATTAGTTTTGCGATTTTGCCGCGGCCTGAGAGAAATTCTGACCGGCGGTATCACGGCGGATGTTTCCGGTTTTGTGGTTAGCAGGCCATGAACTGTTTTTTTCAAAAGCGCAAATGCGCCGCATTTCTGTTTACGCCTTATCCGCCCGTAGATAGGGAAAAACGTAAGCCCTATGACTTTTTGCGGGCAGAAAGGCTATGGAGTTTTTGTGGATCTTTCAGCTAAGAAAATTGATGAAATTAAACTAATTGCTAAAGAAATGGGAATCAAGAGCCTGACGAAGTATAAAAAGCAGGAATTGATTGACATGATCCTTCAGAAAAGAAAGGAAATGGAGAAGGCGGAACCGGCGAAAACGGCTGCTGCGCCGGAACGTGAGGCAGTGGCGGGGCAGACGCCTGCAGTGCGTCGGCAGCCCCGCAGAAGACCGGCCGTTGTGCCGGAGGAGCCCGCCGCAGCGCCGCAGCGTCCCACCCGCCCGGCCAGGCAGACGGCGGAAACCGTCCCGGCGGCCGCGCCCAAAGAAGAGGAGAGCGAACGAGCGGCCGTGCAGACAAGGAACGGTCTGATGCTGCAGGGAACCGATAATATGGTCGGCGGCGTTTTAGAGGTGCTGGCCGAGGGATACGGATTTTTGCGGGGTGAAAACTATCTGTCAACCCCAAAGGATGTTTACGTATCCCCCACCCAAATCCGGCGGTTCAATCTGAAAACCGGCGACAAGGTCACCGGTATCGGCCGGATGCCCAAAGAGGGCGAAAAATTCCCGGCACTGATTTTTGTGCAGCACGTCAATGATGATACGCCGGATCAGGCCATTCACCGCCGTCCTTTTGAATATCTGACGCCGATTTTCCCCGAAGAACGGATTCGTTTGGAAAGCGCACAGAACGATTTTGCCATGCGTCTGGTGGATTTAATCGCGCCTATCGGCAAGGGGCAGCGCGGCCTGATTGTGGCGCCGCCAAAGGCCGGAAAAACGACCTTACTGAAAAATATTGCCAATAACATAGAAAAAAACCATCCGGATATCACCCTGATTGTCCTGCTGATTGACGAGCGGCCGGAGGAGGTCACCGACATGAAACGCTCCATTCAGGGCGACGTGGTGTTTTCCACCTTCGATCAGCCGCCGGAGCATCATACCAAGGTGGCAGAAATTGTGCTGGAGCGGGCACAGCGTCTGGTGGAGCAGCGCAAGGACGTGGTGGTGCTGCTGGATTCCATCACAAGGCTGGCTCGCGCCTATAATCTCACCGTACCGCCCTCGGGCCGCAGCCTTTCCGGCGGCCTGGATCCCGGCGCACTCCACAAGCCGAAAAAGTTTTTTGGTGCGGCGCGCAACATTGAAAACGGCGGCAGCCTGACCATTTTGGCCACGGCTTTGATTGAAACCGGCAGCCGTATGGACGATGTGATTTTTGAGGAATTTAAGGGCACCGGCAATATGGAGCTGCATTTAGACCGCCGCTTATCCGAAAAACGGATTTTCCCGGCGATTGACATCAACAAATCCGGCACGCGGAAGGAAGAGCTGCTCCAGTCCCAGAAGGAGCTGGAGGCGGTGTGGGCCATCCGACGGGATTTGTCCTCCAATCTCACGGCGCAGGAGGTTACGGAGCAGCTGATTAACACCCTAATCCGCACCCGAAACAATGAGGAAATGGTGGAGATTATTGCCCGTAATTTTGAAAAATCCAGAAAGTATTATAAGGCATAACGCCTACAGCGTGTCGATAAACCTTTTATTATGCATAAAAATTCACATTCTCTTGCCGAACCCTATTGCGCCGGCCAGTCTCCTGAAACCCCTGCCTACACGGCCTAATTACGGGGTTTCAAAGGGGCAGAGCCCCTTTGTCTGAGTTCCCCGAAGGGGAACGAAAGACCGCCCGGGCGCGGCGGGCGGAACGGGGTCCGGCCAAAAAAATTAACAGTATTTTGCAGAAAAAACTTTTTCGACAGTCTGAAGGCATAACGCCTACAGAAACAAAAGCCATTAAACTAAAACGAACAGGAGGGAACATGTATGGGTAAACTGATATTGGTCATCGGCGGAAAACGGAGCGGCAAAAGCGATTTTGCACAGGGCTTGGCGGAATCCTTCGGCGAAAGTATTTTGTATATTGCCACACTGGTTCCCGGAAACGACGAGGAAATCAAAAGCCGGATTGCGTGCCGCAAGGCCATGCGGCCTGCCGGCTGGGACACGCTGGAGGCCTATGATGGGATTGCGGCGCATATCGAGGAGTTCGGCGCCGCCTACGACGGCATTGTTCTGGACCGGATTTCCGTTTTAGTGACCCAGCTGCTGGGTGACTATGACGAAATTTGGGAATCGGTTCCCATGTCGGCTGTTTTAGAAATTGAAAAGACCATCCAGCATAACGTGCGGGCGGTGGTGCAGGCCGCCAAAAGCGTGTCCGCCCCGGTCGTCATGCTGACCAACGAGCTGGGCATGGGCAGCCGTCCCCTTGACCGGTTCAACAAAATCAGGCGGGATATTACCTGCCGGGTGAATACGAAAATCGCCGCGCAGGCAGACGAGGTGTATCTGATGATTTCCGGCATCCCTGTGAAAATTAAGTAAAATTCAGTGGAAAAACCTTGCATACGAAGCCTTCATGTTGTATAATATAGAAAAGGCATGAAGATGCCGGTGGGAAACGGAATACGCAGGAAAGGCGGCGGTTGATTTGGATATGAATGAAACACAGAAATATCAGTTCGGGGTGAACCGGGAGGATTACATCCGATCCGTTATCACAACGGTTTACGCGGCGCTGAAGGAAAAGGGCTATCATCCTGTCAGCCAGATGGTGGGATATATTTTATCCGGCGACCCGACCTATATCACCAGTCACAACAATGCAAGGGCGCTGATCAGGAAAATTGAGCGTGATGAGCTTTTGGAAGCGCTGGTGAAAAATTACATTGAAAATAACCGGTAAAAGCTGACGGGGCTGTCGCATTAAGACAGCCCCGTTTGAGGCTGAACGGATTTAGATGCAGAACGAACAAACTGAGTCCCGACGGCGTAGGCAAAGGGAACTTGAATCCCTATTGCCTGTCGGCGGCAATTTTCTGAGCCTTTTGGCTTGTCGGGCTTAGCGGGCGTCAGCCCGCCTGCGCCCTGCCGCACCAAAATTCTCTATTAAATTTCTCGCCGACAGGTGCAGGCAGTTTTAACAGCGGCAATTTTTCTTGAAGCAAGGAAAAGACCGCAGCGAATACTTGGTGTATTGGCAAGGGCTTTGACACAGCTTCGGGGAAAATTGACCTGTTAAAACCAACAGGGATTCGAGTTCCCTTTGCCATAGGTACGCCGAGCGGCGAAGTTTGTTCGTAGCTTTAAGGCATAAAA
>CAYUUO010000043.1:0-8079 GCA_964447945.1 uncultured Oscillospiraceae bacterium | reverse complement strand
CCCGAAGGGAGACAGAGCGGCGCCGGGGTCTGGCCGGCGCAATAGGGTTCGGCAAAAAAATGTGAATATTTACGCATAATAAAAGGTTTATCGACACACTGAGGAATTCATTTTAAAAAATGAATTCCAACCCCCAAAATACTTTTTATTCTCTTTATCCGGCATTTTAACTTTATTATTTGCCTTAAAGCGGTCTGCGCTAAATGCGACAGCCTCGGAAAGCGACCGATCGTATCTGACAGTTTGCAAAGAGCTTATCCTCTGGTTAGCTTAGTAAAGGAGCCAAGCAGGGTTTTGGTGCCGTAATCATCAAAGGCAATTTCCAGCTGCACGTCCCCGCCGGTGGGCGTGACTGCAATGATCATACCACGACCGAATTTTTTATGCACCACCACATCGCCGGGGTTGTAGGACGAGGAAACGGCCTTTCTTTCCTCCTTGTCCTTGGAAAGGGAGCGGAGCAGGGACTGGGTGTTATCGTAAAACCGATAATCACGCTTATGCACCGACGCTTCGGTAATCGGTTCTGTTTCCTTCACCAGTGCGTTGACGCACTCCATGGGGATTTCCTCCAAAAAGCGTGAGGGCATGGTATAGCCGCCGCTGCCATAGCGGTTCCGATAACCGGCGTGGGAAATAACCAGGTGCGTTTTGGCGCGGGTGATACCCACATAGCACAGACGGCGTTCCTCTTCCACTTCATCATCTGTCATGGACTTTAAACTGGGGAATAACCCTTCCTCCATGCCGCAGAGAAAGACCTGGGGAAATTCCAGACCCTTGGCACTGTGGAGGGTCATGAGCACCACGCTTTCTGCGTTTTGGTCATAATTATCCACATCGGACACGAGAGCCGTCAGCTCTAAAAAGCCGGCCAGGGAGGGCTCCTCCTCGCCTCGCTCATATTCCGCTGCGGCATTCACAAATTCATGTAGGTTATCAAGACGGGTCTGGTTTTCTACGGAATCATCCGCCTCCAGCATAGCGCGGTATCCGCTTTCAGTCAGCACCAGCTCAATAATCTCCGAGGGTAGCTTATCTGCAGCCAGCCTCTGCAGCCGGCGGATCAGGCCGGTAAACTCGGTCAGCCGGTCTGCCGCCCGCAGCAGCAACGGTTCCTCCTGCGCCCGCTCCATGGCGGTAAACAGGCTGACCTCCAGCTGCCCGGCGACTGCCGTGACCTTTTCTAAAGTAGCCGTGCCGATTTTACGCGCCGGCTCGTTCACCACCCGGAGCAGACTAATGTTGTCATTGGGATTCTGCACAAGACGCAAATAAGAAAGTGCGTCCTTGACCTCCTTACGGTCATAAAATCGCAGACCGGCCAGAACACGGTAGGGAATCCCGTGACCGCTTAAGGTGGTTTCAATCACGCGAGACTGCGCGTTAGTGCGGTACAAAATGGCGCAGTCAGCGTATCGGCCGCCTTCTTTTACGGCGGTTTCAATCTGATTGGCGATAAATTCCGCCTCGTCATATTCGTTGTCGGCACGGTACAGGTCAATGGGCTTGCCGCCGCCGTTCTGTGTCCAGAGCTTTTTGCCCTTTCGTCCCTGGTTATTGGCAATTACGGCGTTAGCCGCGTCTAAAATCGTCTGCGTGGAGCGGTAATTCTGCTCCAGCTTAATCACCCGGGCGCCGGGAAATTCCTTTTCAAAATCTAAAATATTCTGGATATTGGCGCCCCGGAATTTGTAAATACTCTGGTCATCATCACCCACCACGCAAATGTTTTCATGGCCCTGCGCCAGCAGGGTGACCAGCATGGACTGGGAATTATTGGTGTCCTGATACTCGTCCACAAAGATATAGCGAAACTGCCGCTGATACCGGGCCAGCACCTCCGGCTCCTGGGAGAGTAGCCGGACGGTTTGCATGATGATGTCGTCAAAATCCAGTGCGTTGGCCTCAGCCAGCTGCTTCTGATACTGACGGTAGGCCTCGCCGATCAGCTTTTTGCGGTAATTCCCCTCGTTCATGGACAGATATTCATCCGGCCCGAAGAGCTCGTCCTTTGCCGTGGAAATCTCATATAACACACTGCGGGCAGGGAGTTGCTTTTCATCAATGTTCAGCGCCTTCAGCACGCGTTTCATCAGGGTTTTTTGGTCGGCCGCATCATAAATGACGAAGTCGCGGTTGTGCACGCCCAGCCGGTCAATATCCCGGCGCAGCATCCGCATGCAAATGGAATGGAAGGTGCCGATCCACATGCTGCCGGCACTTTCACCCACTGTCTGTTCAATTCGCTCCTTCATTTCGTTGGCGGCCTTGTTGGTGAAGGTGATCGCCAGCATCTGCCAGGGCTCGGCCAGCTTTTGATCTAATATGTAAGCAATTTTATTCACCACCACGGTGGTTTTTCCGCTGCCCGCGCCTGCCAGAATCAGCAGGGGGCCATCGGTAGCCGTGATGGCTTTCTTTTGTTCTGCGTTAAAACGGTCAAGATTGATCATAATGTTTCTGCAATTCCTTTCATAACATCCAGCGCCCGCTGGGAAATTTTGCGGTAACGGATCCGCTTATTCCGTTCCGGCTCTGTGAGCGGATCAATAATGCCAAAATTAATATTCATAGGCTGAAAATTCTTACCGCTGAAGTTGGCGATATAATGCCCCAGTGCCCCGGTGGCGGTGGAGGAGGGGAACCGTACCGGCGGCTCGCCCAGCAAAAAGCGGGCGGCGTTGATGCCGGCCACAATGCCGGAGGTGGCGGATTCTATATAGCCTTCCACGCCGGTCATTTGCCCGGCAAAATACAGACCCCTGCGGCTCTTAAAGGCAAAGGTTTCGTCCAGCAGGCCGGGGCTGTGGAGATAGGTGTTCCGATGCATGACGCCGTAGCGCACAATCTCAACATTTTCAAGGCCGGGAATCATGGAAAACACCCGCTTTTGCTCACCAAATTTCAGATGGGTCTGAAAGCCTACGATATTATACAGGGTTCCGGCGGCGTTATCCTGCCGGAGCTGCACAACGGCATGATATCGCTTGCCGGTTTCGGGATGCTCCAGTCCCACAGGCTTCAGGGGGCCAAAGGTGAGTGCCTGTTCACCGCGCCTTGCCATCACCTCAACCGGCATACAGCCCTCAAACACCCGGTCATCCTCAAAATCCTTCAGATGCGCGGTTTCTGCCGAAATCAGTGCCTTGTAAAAGGCTTCATATTCTTCTTTGGTCATGGGACAGTTGATATAATCCGCCGTGCCCCGATCATACCGTGCCTTGCGGAACACCTTGGTCATGTCAATGGACTCTGCTGTGATGATGGGTGCCGCCGCATCATAAAAATACAGCTGACCCTGGCCGCAGAGTGCACCGATTTTTTCCGAAAGAGGGGCGGCGGTTAAGGGGCCGGTGGCAATCACGACACAGTCGGCGTCGGGGATTTCTGTAATCTCCTCGGCGATGAGCCGGATATGGGGACAGGTGGTTATCTGCCCTGTAATAGCTTGAGAAAAGGCGGTGCGGTCAACGGCCAGAGCCCCGCCGGCCGGCACGCGGCAGCGGTCTGCGGCACGGATAATCACTGAATCCAACAGGCGCATTTCTTCCTTTAAAAGACCGGCGCCGTTTTCTAAGCCCTCTGCCCGGAGGGAGTTGGAGCAGACCAGCTCGCCCAGCGTGTCGAGGGTGTGGGCAGGGGTGTGCTTTTGGGGCTTCATTTCGTATAAATCCACGGATATATTTCGTTTGGCAAGCTGCCAGGCCGCCTCACAGCCGGCCAGACCGCCGCCGATTACAATTGCTTTCATATGAACTCCTTATACGTTGGCTGTCAGAATATGATTAATATAGTTTTGCTGCTTTGGATATAGCCTGTCTAAATGGAAAACGGCGTCCTCCGACGCAACCAGACGGCCGGTCAGCCACAACTCACCGGCAGACATAAAGCCCATGACCAGCTGCGTCAGACCGCCGATGTCTGTCGAAACGTCACAGTCCCGGCTGTCATACCGCACAATGCCACCGCCGTTTTCCTCATAGACGCCGGTATTTTCCGGGCAAAAGTCGTCGGTTATGCCAAGACGCAGGCCACCCAGACCGGCAGACAATGCACGGCTTATATCTAAAATCCGTGCCATGACCATGGGGCGCCGCTCGCAGACGGGCGGCTCACGGAAAAGAGAGGGGACAGGGCTGTCCGCCGGCAGCAGCAGGTCAATATGAGAATAGGTGGAAAAATGCGAGGCGGTAAAGGACATAAGGGCCTTGAGGCCGTTTGCATCTGCGTAAGCGGCTTCCAGCACCCGAAAGCGATCCGCTTTTTTAATAAAGCTGAGATAGGCGGTGACGGCGCCGGTTTCGTCCTGATAGGCATAGAGATAACCGTCTGTCAGTGTTAAAAATTCAAAAATAAACCGCCATTCTTCCTGACCGCGACAAACAAAGCCGTTTTTGCCGCGGCAAAAGGCTTCATAAACCTTTGTGAGCTTATTTTGATCGCGCAGGGACGCCCGGAAGAACTGTCCGTTATAGCGCAGGGCGGGAAAATGAGCGGCGGGCACGCGACAGCTCGCTTCGCAATAGCAGGTGGCATATCCCATTTTGCTGTAAAACTCATAGGAAAAGGGCTGCAGCAGGCTGAGCACCTCCCGGCGCCCAAGCTGCTTTTCCATAGCCCCGCGCATCAGCGCCGCGGCAACGCCTCGGCCCCGGGCCTCCGGTGCAGTGCTCACGCCAACAACATAGGAGGCGTCAATGGGTGTACCGCGCAGGGAAAGCCGGTAGGGCACCAACTCCAGAGCGCCAATCACTTTTTTGTCCTCCAAAACGGCAACTGCGTTTTTCCCCTGCCACAAACGGCCGAAATACATAGACAAAAATGCCTCACTGTCAGAAAAGGCGTAGCGCCAAAGCTCTTTAATCTGTTCCTTATATTGCGTGTTATCCGCAAGATTGACCTTCATTTTGACACATCCTGTTCAAAAAGTATGGCTTTAGTATTGCCTGATTGTCTGCATTAAACACCTGTTAGTGTATCACAAAACGGCAGTGTTTGTCAACTGAACCGCAAGAGGAAAAGCGCCGGATTTTTCCGAAAAAATCAGAAAACCGGCGCTTTTTAAAGAAGGATAATTTTTTAAAGGAATTTTTATCTGGGTTCAACCAGAAGTCGGATTGCCGTGCGGTCCTCACCGTTGATTGACACATCGGCAAAGGACGGGATGCAGATCAGATCTGTCCCGGAGGGAGCCAGAAAACCGCGGGCGATAGCGATTGCCTTGATGGATTGATTCAGCGCACCGGCGCCGATTGCCTGAAGCTCTGCTGTTCCATTTTCTCTGATGACGCCTGCTAAAGCGCCGGCTACGGAATTTGGATTTGATTTTGACGAAACCTTAAGTGCGTCCATTTCTTTCCCACCTTTGCATTTATTCTGTTTCCGCTTTCAATATGGGGCTAAGCCCTATTATTCAATATATTCGACAGAATACGTCAAATTCCTCTTAAAAAACCGATTATCCATAAAATCTCTAATCAAGTTTGTGCATTTTATACAAATAAAAACTTTACAGGAAAAGAGCGCTGGGTTTTGCATAATTTTCAAGGAAAGGCAAACAATAGGGAAAGAACCGGCAAGCAAGTGTCTTCTGTGCAGCAGATGAATTACGTAACGAACGGAGGATTTTATGACAAAGCAATCATTGTGGATACTGACAGTGTGTTTTATTTTATTGTTCACCCTGAGTGCTGTTTATCTGGAGATCGGGACGCCGACAGAGCATGCCTTTGCGGCGAACCGGTCATCAAACGATGTTCAGCTTTTGGCGCGATGCGTTAACGGTGAGGCGCGTGGGGAGCCTTATGAAGGACAGGTGGCGGTGGCGGCGGTTATTTTAAACCGTGTCCGGCATCCGTCCTTTCCCAACACCATCGCAGGTGTGATTTATCAGCCCCGGGCCTTTACGGCTACGGTTGACGGCCAGATCAACGTCCCTATCAGCACGGACAGCACAGTTTATAAGGCCTGCCAGGACGCCATGAACGGGTGGGATCCCTCAAATGGCGCCGTGTATTATTATAATCCGCGCAAAACTACGAATCAATGGATTTTTTCCCGGGAGGTCGTGAAGGTTATCGGCAATCATCGGTTTGCCAAATAAACCGGTGTTTGCAAAAAAGCGGAAAGGAAGGATTAAATGGAACATTCCGGAAGACGAACCCAATATGGTTTAATTACCGGCATTGTCATTACGGTGCTGGCAATTTTGTCCGTAGTGGGCATATATCAGTTTAAGCGAGCCAACGATCTGGCGCTGGCGGTTGAAAATCAGTATGTTCACTCGTTTCACGAGTTGACGGATTATGTTAAGGATGTGGATGTGCTGCTGCAAAAGTCCATGCTGGTTTCCGATCCGCGGCAGATGTCCGCTCTTTCGTCGGAAATTTACATGCAGACGGCCGCCGCCAAGGCCAATCTTGCGCAGCTGCCGGTGTCGGAGCTGGATTTGTCCGGCACCTCCAAGTTTTTGTCTCAGACCGGGGATTACACTGCTTACCTGGCAGCCAAGGTCATTAACGACGGCACGGTATCGGATGCAGAGTTTGAAAGCCTTTCAAGGCTTTCCGACTATGCCGGAACGGTCAGCGGACATTTGCAGGAGCTGGAACAGCAGCTGTATGCACAGCAGCTTAGCTTCAATAAGGTCAAGGGCATGACGGCCTATGCTGCCGGGGGTGATTTTGCCGGCGGCATGGAGGGCATTGAGCAAGCCTTTCAGGATTATCCGGCTCTGATTTACGATGGCCCCTTTTCCGAGCATATTGAAACCATGGAGCCCGTTATGCTCAAGAACAAGGTCACCGTCAGCCGCGATGCCGCGCTGGCGGCTGCTCAAGTCTTTATTAAGGGCAACCGTGCCGGATTGCTGACCTATAGCGGCGAAGGCGGCGGTTCTATTCCCACCTATGATTTTACCGGCACTGACGGAGACGGACGGGAAATCTGCATAAGCGTCACAAAGCAGGGCGGCTATATTCTGTATTTTCTGGATAACCGTGAACCCGCAGCGGAAAAACTGTCGATTCAGGAGGCTATCGGCAGGGCGTCGGCCTTTTTAAAGGAAAGCGGCTTTGCCGATATGCAAAACAGCTACTATGAAAAGGAGGGCAACACAGCGACTGTTAACTTTGCAGCGGTGCAGAATGGTGTGATTTTATATTCCGATTTGATTAAGGTGAAGGTGGCGCTGGATAACGGTGAAATTCTGGGTATTGAGGCCAAGGGCTATCTGATGAGCCATGAACCGCGCCAGCTGCCGGAACGAAGCTTAAGCGAATCGGAGGCTCGGGCGAAAATTAACAGTCATTTGTCGGTGGATACCGTACGGCCCGCACTCATTCCCTTAGACAGCAAGCGGGAGGTGCTGACCTATGAGTGCAAGGGCACCTATAAGGACAAGAATTTTCTGATTTATATCAACGCGCTGACAGGGCAGGAGGAAAAAATCCTGATGCTGCTTGAATCGGAGGACGGTATTTTAACAATTTAAAAAAACAAAAATTTCCTGTTTATATTAAAGAGGTCGGGTCATACTATGAGTGTAGCCAAGAGCTACAAAAGAGTTTATCAGAAAATTTAATGCAGTAAGCCATTAAATGAAAGATAAACTGAGGAGTGTAAAAAATGAGCAAGCGTTCAATCATGTCCAATCAGTTAAAGGAAGAAATCGCCAAGGAATTAGGCGTTTATGAAACGGTTAAGCAAAACGGCGGTTGGGGAGACGTAACGTCCCGCGACTGTGGCAACATGGTGACAAAAGCAATTGAAATGGCAGAACGGTCTATTTCAAAAGCATAACAAACTCATCTACAGCACTCGATATAATCCTGCAAAATAATCCTCTTTTACGCTGATTACATTTTCGTTTAACGGAAATCAAGAATCAGTAACGGTAAAAGCGGGCGGGCCGGGCATTACGTTTGTAATGCCCGGTTTAGCCTGTCGGTAAAACTTTTTTCAGCAAAATAGTATTAATTTTTTTTAGCCGGGCCCCGTTCCGCCCGCCAAGCCCGGGCGGACCTTCGTTCCCCTTCGGGGAACTCGGACAAAGGGGCTCTGCCCCTTTGAAACCCC
>CAYUUO010000042.1:0-8657 GCA_964447945.1 uncultured Oscillospiraceae bacterium | reverse complement strand
AAATTGTAAATTTCACACAAATGGTTTCGCAAAACCATTTGTTCAGTAGACATTAATTACGGGATTTCAAAGGGGCAAAGCCCCTTTGCCTGAGTTCCCCGAAGGGGAACGAAGAACCGCCCGGGCTCGGCGGGCGGAACGGGGTCTGGCTAGAAGAGTTAACACTTTTTTGCAGAAAAAAACTTTTTCGACAGTCTGAATAAAAACATAAAAGTGTTTATAATACGCCTCCGCCCGGGAATTTATTGCACGTGCGATTTTTCCTCTATGCGCTCAGATGCACGCATACGCAACGATACCTACCTCTACGAATCAAGATAAAACAGAATAACGGAGTGATTAAGATGAATCAATACGGCATGATTAAAATTGCGGCGGCCGTCCCGCAAATCAAGGTGGCCGATCCGGCCTTTAACGCGGCGGAGGCTCTGTCTCTGATCTGGCAAGCCGAAAATTGCGGTGCCGATATTTTGGTGTTTCCCGAGCTGTCGCTGACGGCCTATACCTGCGGAGATTTGTTTATGCACAGCGCCTTGCTGACGGGCAGCGAACAGGCGCTGAGTATGCTGCTGGCTGCAACAAAGGAGACCGCCCTTGTCGTTGTTGTCGGCCTGCCGGTAACCGACGGCCTGCATCTTTATAACAGCGCAGCCGTTCTGCAGGGCGGTATAATTCGCGGCGTTGTGCCGAAAAGTTACATTCCGAACTACGGTGAATTTTATGAAAGCCGCTGGTTTCATCCCGGCTCAGAAGCAATATGTAACGATATTACCCTATGCGGTCAGCAAGTGCCGTTTGGCCAAATGATTTTCGCCAACAGTCAAACGGCGCTTGCTGTGGAAATCTGCGAGGATTTATGGGTCAGCGAGCCTCCCTCTGCTGCGCTGACGCTGCAGGGCGCGGAAATCATGCTGAATCTTTCCGCCAGCAATGCTGTGATCGGAAAGCGCAAATACCGTAAAATGCTGGTGCAAAACCGTTCCTTCACCTCACACTGCGCCTATCTCTACGTCTCAGCAGGCCCCGGCGAAAGCACAACGGACACGGTGTACTGCGGCCATGTACTGGCGGCGGAAAACGGCGGGGTTATCCTGGATCAGCAGGATATGCAATTTGAAAGTGCTCTTTACTGCACAGAAATTGACCTTGAACGGATTCAGGCGGACAGAAAGCGCCTGAGCACCTTCACAACCAAAGATACGCAGGAAGTCATCCGCAAAATTAATATTGATCCCTTCCCCATCCGCGATCTTGACCTAACCCGCAGCTTTTCCCCGCAGCCCTTCGTGCCCACGGCGCCTGCCGGCCGTGACGAGCGGTTTGCAGAAATTTGTCACATTCTATCCACAGCACTAGCTAAACGTCTGCGGCATACAGGCGCCAAAACCGCCGTTATCGGCATCTCCGGCGGTCTTGATTCCACGCTGGCTCTTTTGATCACCGCCCGTGCCATGGATATTTTGAAAAAGCCCAGAACTGATATTCTGGCCGTTACGATGCCCGGCTTCGGCACTACCGGCAGAACACTGCAAAACGCTCAAAAGCTGATGGCGCTTCTGGGAACAACCAGCCGGGAGATTTCCATCCGCGACGCCTGTCTCCAGCATTTTAAGGATATTGGCCATGACCCGGCCGTTACCGACGTGACCTACGAAAACACCCAGGCCCGTGAACGGACGCAAATTCTCATGGATCTGGCCAATCAGTCCGGCGGTCTTGTCATCGGCACCGGTGACCTCTCGGAGCTGGCTCTGGGCTGGGCCACCTATGCAGGCGACCACATTTCCATGTACGGCGTAAATGCCGGTGTTCCCAAAACGCTGGTGCGCCATCTGGTAGACTGGATTGGCCGGGATGAGGGCCGGGCCGACATACAGGCCGTGCTGGCCGACGTGCTGGAAACACCTGTGTCGCCTGAACTTCTCCCGACCGATGATGACGGCACAATTGCCCAGAAAACCGAGGAGATATTGGGGGACTATATTCTCCATGACTTTTTTCTCTATTATTTCCTTCGTTTCGGCTTTACAAAGGAAAAAATACTGTACCTGGCCTGTCAGGCCTTTAAAGGCGCTTATGAGGAGGCGGATATTCGCCGCGCGTTAACAACATTTATCCGCCGCTTTTTCCAGAATCAGTTTAAACGTTCCTGCCTGCCGGATGGCCCTAAAATCGGTTCTGTTACCCTGTCGCCCCGGTCAGATTTCCGCATGCCCTCCGATGCGTCCTGCGACCTGTGGCTGGACTAAGTCCCTGTAATTAATATGTGGCTGTCGCAAGTGAGAAAATCACTTGCGGCAGCCACATTTTTTTGTCAAAACAAACAGGTAACTATATAATGTCTACTGAACAAATGGTTTTGCGAAACGATTTGTGTGAAAAAGTGCAAGGTTTTTGACAAGAAAGGTACAGATAGTTATAAAGGCGCGACAGACTTACCCTATGATTTGGCATGCTCTTCCGTCGTCCCGCTGCCTGACGGAGTGTCCGGCTGTCGAAACCGGAACTGAAGTTCAATTTCCTTTTGCCGGCCGATCCGTATGGTATCAATCAGCAATGCCAACTGGCTGTGAGCCGGTGCTGCAAAATCCAGAATGTCGTCAAGACGGCGGCGGAGCGTGTCGCTGTCTGCCCCGCCCTGCATGTCACGCGCCAAAATCAACTCTCTAATCATTTTTTCCCTGTCTGTAACGGCTGCCAGTGCCCGCAGCTGCTCCCGCACCACACCCTCCACATAGTCCTCACGGATGCAGTGAGAGGTACAAGCATCGGCATTTTTTCGCCAACGGCTGCATACCAGATAGGTTCTGCCGCCGCCGGCACTCATAAAACTCATTTTCCCGCCGCAATCCCGGCAATATGCAAGCCCAGACAGCCGATGGGTCCGTCCGCCGCGCTTTCGGGTGTCGTAGCCCCTCGTCTTTAAAAGGCGGGCGGCACAGGCAAAATCTGCCTGCGAGATAAGGGGCGGATGTGTGCCGCTAACGGTAATCCATGCTTCTCTGGGCAGGGTGATTTTCCTGTTAAGCTTATAATTGATTTTCCGGCTTCGGTTCTGGGTCAAATCCCCCGCGTAGGTGGGGTTCGACAAAATGCGCCCGACCGTTGTATCGTTCCAGGCACCCCCGCCTGACGGCTGATACCGAGCTGAAGGCGCAGGAATCCCCTCCCGGCTCAGCGCGCGGGCAATCCCGGCCAGACTTTCTCCGGACAAATAACGACGGTAAATTTCCTGCACCACCCCGGCCGTGGCCCCATCGGGCACCAGGCGGTTTTTATCCTGCGGGTCCTTCCAATAACCGTAGGGCGGTCGGCTGCCGATAAACTCACCCTTCAGCTTTTTTGTTTGCAGAGCGGTGCGCACCTTTTTGCTGATATCTCGGGCGTACATATCGTTAAACACCGCGCGAAAGGGTGACATATCGTTGCCTGCGCCGCCTAAGGCGGTGTCGATTCCGTCATTGACTGCTATATACCGAACGTTATGCAGAGGAAAATATTGTTCCAGAAAATAGCCGGTCTGTATATAATCACGCCCCAGCCGGGACAAATCCTTTGTCAGCACCGTATCAATCAGTTTTTCCTCAATCATTGCCAGCATCCGCTTAAAATCCGGCCGGTCAAAGCTGGTGCCGGAATAGCCGTCATCAATAAAAACAGCCGTAACACACAAGGCATGAGCCTGTGCATAGCGCTGCAGAAAGTCCCGTTGGTTTGTAATGCTTTCCGATTCCGAAAGCTTTTCATCATCTCTCGAAAGCCGGAGATACAGCGCGGTACGGTTGTCCACTGCCCTCACCCTCCTGATTCATCAATATTTGTCTGATAACCTCCTCAAGGCTTGGGCCGTCCTGTGAAAAGCTGACGGTCACACTCTGGCTGTCCATGATTTCCACCTCCTCATTGCAGTGTATGACCCTGCTCCGGGGAATATAACTAGTGGATACAATCCAGCGACAGTGCCATACGCCTTTTTAAGCCGCGAAAATCGCAAAATTATCCAAACAGAAGTCAGCCGGGGTAGATCTTGAGGCGGCACATAAGCTGGGGCTTAAGGTGATTCACGCGCTGTCACTGCCTGGCAAGGTCGCACCGTTTACAGCAGGAACAATTATCGGTAATACCGTTTTAAACATCATCAGCGAAACGGAGGTGAGGGAATGAAGGATAAAACGATAGGCTTTGCCATGACCGGCTCCTTTTGTACCTTCAGCCGCGTGCTGCACGAAATGGAGGCACTGGCGGCCACAGGTGCATCCGTTGTACCGATCATGTCACAGAATGCATATACAACCGACACGCGTTTTGGCAAGGCCGCTGATTTTAACGAAGAAATCCGACGCATTACGGGGCGGGATATTATTCATACGATTGTGGAGGCCGAGCCCATTGGCCCTAAAAATCTGTTAGACGCGCTGATAATCGCGCCCTGCACCGGCAACACGCTGGCAAAACTGGCCGGCGGCATTACGGACACATCTGTCACCATGGCCGCCAAAGCCACTCTGCGGAACCAAAAGCCGGTGATTCTGGCTGTTTCGACCAATGACGGTTTGGGCGGCAGCGGTAAAAACATCGGCCAGCTTTTAAATATGCAGAATTTTTATTTTGTACCCTACGGGCAGGATGACCCTGTCCACAAGACCAACTCACTTGTGGCGGATATGACCAAAATCACCGAAACGATTCGTCTGGCTCTTACGGGTGTGCAAATCCAGCCGGTCGTTTTTTAAGACGGCTCTCTGACACGCTGCGAGCAATCCAACTAAAAGGTTGAATGGCTCGCAGCGCTTAGTTTATATACGCCCGATTCCCTAAAATCCGCCAGACGTCATTTCTCTTGCAATTTTATGGAAAATCTGATACAATTATGCTAGGACTAAAGACAGGAGGCGGCCGTTATGGAAACGAATCCGGCACTGATTAAAAAACAAGCAATGAATCATGCGGCATTGTTTACGGCACTGTCCGGCATCGGCACACTTTGGATCGATTCCGACAGCAACCAAAGCGGATTCAATCAACAAAAGCCCTGCGCCTTTTGCAGGGATTGTAAAAGTGCCCTGCTCGATCAGATTAACTGCCGCGCTCTGATCACCGATGCCGCTATGCACGCAGGAACTGCCGGCTCCGGACAAATCTTTTTTTGCCGGACAGGTCTGTGCCACATTCTTGTGCCGATCTATGGACAGGACGTGCTAATCGGCACCGTCATGTCCGTCCCCATCCTTTGCGGCGATTCCGGCGAGCATGCCCTTTCCTTTATGCAAAGACGGCTTTCTGATGCCGACAGTTCAGAGTCGCTGCCGCCTTTTCAGACCAACGCCCTCCTGACAATGCAGCCGGGCAAGGTGGAAAAGGCCGTCCGCTTGCTTGCGCTGGCAGCCGCTTATCCGAAAACATCGGCTGAATCAGAGCTTGAGGTTTGCCGCGAAAAGCTGATAAAGGCCATTACGGACGGCAAGCCGGACATTGCCCAGACGATTGTCGACAGTGCTCTGGAGCAAATTCTAATGCGCAACGGAGATAATTTCCGCAGAAATAAATCTGATTGCATCCGGTTCATTTTTATGCTGTATGAAATCATGACGGATCACGGTATGCTTGGCACTCAGGAGGGCTGGACAGAGAATCAAACGGCGGCCTTAGCCGATGCCTGCTCCATCGGCGACCTGAAAAGCTGTACAGATGACGCGGCCAAAAGCTTTATGCGCGCGGTTTTTCAGTCCGTATCCCTTAAGCATACCCTGTTGATTCAAAAAGCCACTGAGATTATCAAAAACGGCTATCGGCAAAAGCTCACGCAAAACACAGTTGCCGGTGCTGTTTTCTTAAGCCCTTCTTATTTTTCGAAAATCTTTAAGGATAACACCGGTTATAGCTTTAACCAGTATTTGAATCAAATTCGGATTACCAAGGCAAGGGAGCTGCTGGCCAATCCCGTGATTGATATTGAATTAATTCCCGGCATGGTCGGCTATGACGACAGAAGTTACTTCGGCAAGGTGTTCCGCCAGCTGACAGGAACCACGCCCAAACAGTACCGGGACAGCGTTCTGCACTGAAAATCCGTATAAACCGACTCTTTTGTATGCATACTAACAGTATTCCACCCGAAAGGATGTCGTATGTATATGAAAGCGATTATTTTGGCAGGCGGCGAGGGGCGGCGTCTGCGTCCTTTAACGGACAAGCTTCCAAAGCCCATGGTTCCTGTTATGAACCGCCCGATGATGAGCTATCTGCTCCGGCTTTTAAAGCGTCATGGCATAACGGAAATCGGCGTGACCTTAGGCTACCGCGGAGAAGTGATTGAGAACTATTTCAAAAGCGGTCAGGATTTTGGCGTGAACCTTACCTATTTTCGCGAGGAAGTGCCCCGCGGAACAGCCGGCAGTCTGCAAAACGCCGCCGGATTTTTAGACCAGGACTTTCTCGTTATCAGCGGCGATGCCGTAACCGATATCAACCTGACCTCGGCACTTTATTTTCACAGCGATAAAAACGCACTGGCCACCTTAGTGCTTAAGGAGCTTGAATATCCGTTGGATTACGGCGTGGTCGTCACAGAGCCGGGCGGACGTATCCGCCACATTGCGGAAAAGCCGGATTGGGACCAGGTGCGGAGCGACATGGTCAACACCGGCATTTATATTATGAAGCCGGAAATTTTATCCTACATTCCCCCAAACACCGTTTATGATTTTGCCCGCGACCTGTTTCCCTGCCTCCTTGCCCAGAATCAGCCTCTCTTTGGCTATGTCAGCAAAAATTACTGGTGCGATATCGGCGACATTGCTGCTTACCAGCGTTGTCATAAGGATATTTTTCTGGGTCGGGTCGATCTGGGGTTTTCTCAGGACAGCCTGCAGTCCGGCGTGCTCATCGGCAAGGACTGCCAAATTGCGGCGGATGCCGTGATTGAACGTTTTACAGTCATTGGTGACCGCAGCACAATCGGCGCCCGCGCCTCTGTTAAAAACAGCATTCTCTGGAACGGCTCCCAGATTCCCGAGGACGCGGATTTATACCGCACTGTTTGCTGCGGACAGCAAAGCGTGTATCTGCCGCCGCTGCCGGAATCTGTAAAAGCCAAACCGGAGTCGGAGCATAACCGCTTTATCGGCGTGATAAATGACGATATAACCCCTGAGTTTTTAATTCGTCTGGCAATGGCCTATTCTGACAGTCTGCACCCGGGCGCTAAGGTGCTCATCAGCCTGTCGGATAACAGCCGGTATATGATGCTGAAATTTGCCCTGCTGTCCGGCCTGATTTCCGGCGGCGCCGAGGCCTATAATCTGGTGGGCGGCGGTGACCGCAGTGTGGCTAAGTTTGCCCTGCGGAAGCTTTCCTTAGATGGCGGCATCCATGTACAGCTGGACGGTCAGAAAATCACGCTGGAGCTTTTAGACCAAAACGGCGCGCCGGCGAACATGGCACTGATGAAAACCGTGAAAACAAGGCTGGCCGGCGACAGCTTTCGCCGTGCCGATCCCGCTCACTTCTACCCGCCGGTCAATATAAACCGCATGCCGCTGTACTATTTCCGGGACCTTGTGGCCACAACCCCCAGCAAGCGGCTGAATTTCAGCGTTGCCGTCTGTGCCCAAACGCCGGAAACACAGGATCATCTGAAAAAAATCGGAACCGCCTTCGGGCTTTCCGTTATGTTCACCAACGACCCGACGCTACTGCCTGAGCTGATTCAAAAGAACAAGCTTGATTTTGGACTATTGATCGGCGATAACGGTAAGTTTGGCCTTTTGGATGAGCACGGCTGCGTAATAAACGGCGATACCTTTTACGGCCTTGCGACGCTGATGGTTCTATCCGCTGTTGAAGCCGCCGAGGTTTTCATGCCCCAGCATACCTCCTCCATTGTGGAAACCGTTGCCGGAGCCTGCGGCGGTTCTATTCGCCGCATGGCTGACCATGACCTTGAGGCGTCCCTGCTGGCAGACGGCAAGGCTGCCGCCCGGCTGCAGCACGATATATGCTTCGACCCGATCCGCTGCCTGATCCGCGTTTGCGAATTTTTGTATTTAAACCAGTGCAGCCTGTCCTATGTCTGCCATCTGCTGCCGGTGATGCATAAAATTAGCCGGCAGGTAGACTGCCCGCCGGAAAAAAAGGGTTATGTGATGCGTAAAATCCTGTCTGAGCTGGGTTCGGATAAATCCATCGACCTGACAGAGGGCATTAAAATAGCCGACGACCGTGGTTGGATTTTGATTATGCCGGATTACAAGGGCCATAAAATTCATGTTCTTTCTGAAAGTGCCCGTGAAGAATTTGCACAGGAGCTGGCCGGCGGCGTATGCCGTAAAATCCAGGAGCTTATCAGCCCCCCATCTCAAGTGCAACCAAATTAATTTGCCCTCCGCCCGGATTGCCGTCGGGTTCTAATTTGTTTTTCGGTGGTGGTACAGGCCACCACCAAAACGGGGCTGTCGCATTAAATCGACAGCCCCGTTTGAGGCTGAACGGATTTAGATGCAGAACGAACAAACTGAGTCCCGATGACGTAGGCAAGCGGCGAAGTTTGTTTGTAGCTTTAAGGCATAAAAAAGAAGGAATTAATTTAAAAAAATGAATTCCGCAGACTGTCGAAAAAGTTTTTTTCTGCAGAATAGTGTTAATTTTTTTAGCCAGAC
>CAYUUO010000041.1:0-9378 GCA_964447945.1 uncultured Oscillospiraceae bacterium | reverse complement strand
AAAATACTTTTTATTTTCTTTATCCGGCGTTTTAACGGGATTCTTTGCCTTAAAGCGGTCTGCGCTAAATGCGACAGCCTCTTTTTGCATATAAAATTTTGAAACATACTTTTAATCTTTTTCCTCTTGACATTTAAAGCAAAGGCATATATAATGTTCCCGAGAATGAGGAGAATTTAATCTGTCAATGACAAAAATTCTGTAACAGGAAGGTATGTGATTGCGGTGAAAAAGAATAGGGAACAGGGCTTTTGGCGGCAAATGTGGCCGTATTTACGGGGTTATCAGCTGAAAATCGTTTGTTGTATGGTTTGCGCCATGGTGGTGGGTGTTTTTGTGGCGGTTCAGCCCCTTGTGATTAAGTATATTGTGGATGGCGGCATCACCAATGATGCTTTGGCTGACCGGGAAAAAATCCGCGTTGTCGGCCTTTGGTGCTTGTTTTACATAGCTATTTCCTTTGGCCGGCTGGCGGTTTGGCGGCTGGGCATCATACGCATGTTTCAGGTTTTAGAGGGCAGTCTGTTTAATTTGCGCTCCCGCTTTTTTGCCCACGTGCAGCAGCTGAGCATGGGTTTTCATGAGGGCACCTCGGCCGGGGAGCTGTTTAACTGCATTATGGGTACGCCGATGACGAACATCAAAACCTACATGGAACAGATTTTTATGAGCGTACCCTATCAGATTGTTTCGCTGGCCATCTCCCTTTCGGCGCTTTTGTATTACGACTGGCAGATGACGCTGATTCTGTTGCTTACCTCCCTGGTTATGGCGTTGTTTAACAGGCTGGCTCGTCGAAAAATCAAAGCGGTTTCCCGGGACTATATCCAAAGCGAGGCAGAAACCAGCCGCTACCTAAGCGATGCCCTCCAGGGCATGGATGCCATTAAAACCTATTCCATTGAGGCGGATACCTTCCGGCAGTTCCGGGACAAGATTGCCCGTATGTATGAAAAGGGCGTCACAGCCTCCTCCTCCAGGCAAAGAGAGGCCTGTACGCCGGAATTTATTCAGTATGTGGGAACGGCGGTGGTTTACTTTGTGGGTGCCATAGCCTGCGTATATCGAGGTGTTTCGGTCGGCGTTTTGTATGCGTTTTTGTCCAGCATGGGGGCCATTTTGAGCATTTTGATCGCCTGGCTGAACCTTGGTCTGGTCAAAAGCAGTGCCGATGCGGGACTGGAGCAGATTATGCATATTTTGCATACGGATCTGGCAACACCGGACAAAGAAAGCACTCAGCAGCGGAGCGTTGAGGTGGAGCGGGAAAGCGCCCAAAGCAAAATGCGTCCCTGCATTGAGTTCCGGGATATGAGCTTTGCCTATGACAATAAAAAGATTTTTGAGCATTTTAACTGCCAAATACAATATGGCGAAAGCGTGGCGTTTGTGGGCGGCAGCGGCAGCGGAAAAAGTACGCTGTCTAAGCTGGCAATGCGGCTGTATGACGTGTCGGCGGGGCAGGTTTTGGTTCACGGCAAGGACGTCCGGGATTATTCCGCCCATGACCTGCGGGTTTCCTTCGGCGTTGTGCCGCAGAATCCCTTCCTCTTTTTCGGCTCTATTTGGGATAATGTTAAAATTGCCCGGCCTAATGCCACCAACAAGGAGATTATTCATGCCATGGAGGTCGCCCATGTGCATGAGTTTGTCAATGAATTGGAAAACGGCTGGAACACGGTTGTGGGGAACGGCGGGTTGGATTTATCCGGCGGACAGAAGCAGCGGATTGCCATTGCCCGGGCCGTTTTGGGACAGCCGGATATTTTAATCTTCGACGAGGCCACCTCAGCGCTGGATAACATATCGGAACGGGCCATTCAGGCGGCCATGGAATCGCTTATGAAGGATCACACGGTGATCATGATTGCGCATCGGCTGTCAACCATCCGGAACGTGGATCGGGTGATTGTCCTTGAAAAGGGCAAAATTGTGGAGGAGGGCAGCTATCAGGAGCTTTGCACCAAGGAGGGCGGCGCCTTTGCCGCGCTGCTTTAATGCAAAGATGCTTACAAACAAATAAGAATTAAAAGAGGCTGTCGCGTTAAGCTGACAACCTCTTTTTGCCATCAGGAGAAAATTAACAAAATATTTATTTATATTTCTATACATTTTCTGATATTTGTGGTAAAATGATAAGAAAGAGATATTTTTAAGCTTTTACAGCGGGGAGGACGCGGCTTGTTTGGATACGTTAGAATTGATAAGGACGAGCTGAAGGTTAAGGATTACAATCTTTTCAAGGCCTATTACTGCGGCGTTTGTCAGACGATTAAAAGAGAATACGGCTTTCCTGCCCGATATTTCTTAAGCTATGACGCCGCCTTTTTGGCGGTGCTGCTCACGGCGGTTCGTGAGCAGCAGCCCGGCTTTTCCCCGGTGCGTTGTCTGGCCAACCCCCTGATTCGGCGTCCGGCGGCGCAACCGGATCCCTGCTTTTCCTATGCGGCGGCGGTGAATGTGCTTCTTTTGTGGTTCAAGCTACAGGATGATTGGGCCGATAATCGCTCCGTTCGGGCCGCTCTGCTGATGCCGCTCATGCTGGGCAAGAAAAGGAAGGCGCAAAAGCGCTATCCGGCGCTGTATCAGAAAATTGAAAGCAATCTTTTGGCTCTGGCTGCACTGGAAAAAGCGAAATGTCCGGAGCCGGACGCGGCGGCGGCCGCCTTTGGCCGTCTGATGGCGGATATCTTCGACACCGAGCTGGTGTCAGATGCGGATAAGCGGCGGGTGCTGGCGCATACAGGGCAGCTGCTGGGACGGTTTATTTATCTGCTGGACGCCTGGGAAGATCGGGCGGCAGACGAAAAAAAACAGTCCTATAATCCGTTTTTGCTGTCGGACAGTCTCAGTAGCGAGGACAGCAAGCTGTCACTGGAATATACCCTCAGTGAGCTGGCAAATACCCTATTGCTGCTGGAGCCGGTGCGAAACCGTGCCATTATTGAGAATGTTATGTACTTAGGCCTGAAAAAAGTGCTGGACAGCGTGTTTTCCGGCCAACAATATTCCGCCGGCGGCGGTGCAAAGGAGAAAAACCATGAAAGACCCTTATGAAGTGCTGGGCGTGTCGCGGGACGCAACCCAGGAGGAAATTAAAAAGGCCTATCGGAAGCTGGCCAAGCAATATCATCCGGATAATTATGCAAACAATCCGCTGGCAGATTTGGCGGCGGAAAAATTTAAGGAAATTAATGAGGCTTATGAGCAGCTCTCCGGTGGCCGCCAGCAAAACGGCGGCTATCAGCAGAGCAACGGCTGGGCAGGCGGGTATCGATCGGGACAGTCCGGCAGTGCCGGCAGACAGACAGGCGGCGCCGGCAATTTTGCGCAGATTCGGAATTTAATCAACATGAACCGGCTGGATGAGGCGGAGCAGGCGCTGGATCAGCTGTCCAATCATAACGGCGAATGGTTCTTTTTAAAGGGGACTATTTTTATCCGTCGCGGTTGGCATGCCCAGGGGCTGAACTTTATCCGGCAGGCAGTGAATATGGAGCCGAACAACATGGAGTACCGCATGACCTTAAACCAATACATGAACCAGACCCGGCAGTACCGCGATGTGGGCACCGGTATGGGCGGCGGCAGTGTGGGCCCCTGTGAATGCTGTCAGGGACTAATCTGTGCGGATTGCTGCTGCGAGTGCATGGGCGGCGATTTGATTCGTTGCTGTTAACGAAGGAGCGAGTGCGCTATGGTGAAACGGATAACATTTTCCGCACTGGCACTGGCGCTGACGGTGATCTGCCTGTATGGCGCTGCGGCGCTGTCTACGGGTCGGGTGGTGGCACTAGCGCTGGCCTCGCTGTTTTGCGGCGTTTGCGTCAGTCAGTACGGTGTGCGCTACGGGGCTGCGCTGTACGTGGGCGCGTCCCTTTTGTCCCTGCTGCTCATCCCCAACCGCATGTTTGTGCTGATCTATATTTTGTTTGCGGGCTATTATCCCATTGTTAAGCTATATATCGAAAAGCTGGATAAGCTATGGGCGGAATGGGTGATTAAAATTTTATTTTTTAACCTGATTCTGACCGTGATGTATGTGTTGTTCAGGCTCTTTTTCATACCGGGCCTCAACCCAACGCTGCTGGCACTGATTTTGGAGTATATGAGCTTGATTATCCTAGGGCTGGAGGTCATTTTTGTCTTTTACGACTGGGCATTGAGCTATATGATTGGCTATTATAATCAATTTTTAAGGAGAATCAGTCATGAATAAAAAATTTCGTTCCCTTGGAAAGGGGATCATGCTGGCCGCTTGCTGTCTCTGCGTTTTGCAGCTGGCGGCCTGTGGAACGGCTTCGGAGCCGGAGGCTACCATACCCCCGGGGATTACCAACCCCGATGGCGGCGTTGTGTCCACCAACCCCAATATGCTGGAGGGACGCGTGGTGAAGCTGTCTAAAAAAAGCATTACGCTGATGGTGCAAAAGGTGGAGTGGAAGATGTCCTTAAGCGAGAAGGCACAGGGCGAGGTCGCGCGTTTTGCAGAGCTGGACATGCCCATTAAGGAGGGCGGCTTTGTCATTGCCTATTATGAAAATAAAGAGGACGGCGGGCGGGAGGTTACCCGTCTGGAACACCTGAACGCCAACTAACCGACGGAGACGTGAGCATAATGATTATCGGAACCGGCTTTGACATTGTTGAAATCGGGCGGATTGCCCGGGCTATGCAAAAGGAACAGTTTTTGTCCCGGTTTTTCTCGGTGGCAGAAAATGAATATTTTAAAGAAAAGCGGCTTTCACCGGCGGTTGTGGCGGCTAATTTTGCCGGCAAGGAGGCCTTTAGCAAGGCGATGGGTACCGGCGTCCGCGGTTTTTGCCTCAAAGAGGTTGAAATTTTGCGTGACCCGCTGGGAAAGCCCTATTTGCGGCTTTCGGGCGCAGCCGCGGCGTTGGCACAGGCTCGGGGCGCAGAGCGCCTGTTTATTTCCCTGAGTCATACCCGAGATCATGCCGCCGCCAGCGTGATTGCGGAACAAACAGAACATCCTGACGGAGGGAGATAATCTGATGAAGCTTTTAACGGCCGCGCAGATGCGGGAGCTGGAGCAGCTGGCCATCCGGGAATACGGCATTGACAGTCTGCTGTTGATGGAAAATGCCGCCAGAAGCTTTTGTGATGTGCTGGAGGCAGAAACGGGCAGCGTGCGGGATAAGGAAATTGCCGTATTCTGCGGCCCCGGTAACAATGGCGGCGACGGCCTTGCCATCAGCCGTCATTTATACAACCGGGGGGCGGCAGTGACCATAGCGGCCGGCTTTGACCCGTCGGCCTTAAAAAACGACACCAAAAAGAATTTTGATATCATCACCCGCATGGGTCTGCCGGTTCTGTCTGCTGCACAGCTGCAGGGACGACGGTTTGCCATAGCGGTTGACGCTCTGTTCGGCACAGGCTTTCACGGCGAGCCGGAGGGAGACATGCGGACGCTGATTGAAACCGTTAACCAAAGCGGCGGCCTGATAGCGGCGGTGGATATGCCCAGCGGCACGTCTGCTGACGACGGCAGCGCCGCGTCCTGCTGTGTGCAGGCGGATTTGACGGTGACCTTCGGCATGGCTAAGTTAGGTCAGTTTTTGTATCCTGCCAAGGGGATGGCCGGTAAGGTCATTACAACGGATATTTCCATTCCGATGCCTGTGGCATCGGCCTTTCCCACCCCTTACCGCACTCTGGACGCAGGGCTTGCCGGACGGCTGCCGCGCCGGGCTGAAAACGCCCATAAGGGCAGCTTTGGCAAGGTGCTGGTGATGGCGGGCGGTCCCGGTATGAGCGGTGCCTGCGCCATGGCCGCCGCGGCGGTTTTGAAAACCGGCGCCGGGATGGTTACGGCGGCGGTGCCCCGTCCGATTATGGAAACGGTGGCCACTTCCTTTCGGGAAATGATGACGCTGCCGTTGCCTTTTGAAGGGGATCAGCTGGCCAAAACGGCGGCCGGCGTGGTGCTGGAGAAGCTGAAAAATCAGGACGTTCTGCTGGCTGGCTGCGGTCTGGGCGCGGCCGAGGGCACCAAAAAGGCGCTTTTGTCCGTTGTGGGCGGTTGTGATAAGCCCATGGTTTTAGATGCGGATGGCATAAATCTCTTAAAAGGGAATATAAATATAATAAAAAACAAAACCGCACCGGTGATTCTGACGCCCCATCCCTTGGAGTTTTCCAGAATCAGCGGCCATAGCGCGGAGTATATCCGGGAAAACCGGGTGCCGGCCGCGGTGGATTTTGCCAAGACCTATAAAGTTGTGCTGGTGCTCAAGGGTGCGGACACGGTGGTGGCGCATCCTGATGGCAGCGTGTATATCTGTACCCAAAGCAATTCCGGGCTGGCCACAGCCGGCAGCGGCGATGTGTTGTCCGGTGTGATTGCTTCGCTGCTTGCACAGGGGGCGGCTCCGGGAGACGCCGCCAATCTGGGGGTCTATATACACAGCCAGGCGGGGCTTGCTGCCAGAAAGCGGCTGGGCGCTTACGGCATGACGGCGGGCGATGTGCTGGACGCACTGCCCGGCGCGGTTGCGGCTCTTGCCGGGGAACGGCTGAGCTGAAAGGATGAGATTTTTTGCTGGTTGTATCGTCAAAGCGGTTTCGCGCGGTGTGCGCGGCCATTTTAGCACTGATGATGATCACGGGCTGTACGTCCGGCAAGGTACTGGAGGATCGGGATGCGGATGTTTACCGCAGGATTCACGAAAAATTCAGCCGCATGACAGCCTATTCGGCAACAGTCAGACTGACGGTTAAGAGCAATAAAACGGAAAACACCTACGTGATGCGCCAGCAGGTGAAGGAGCCGCAGATGGCACAGGTGGTCATTGAGGAGCCGGCGGCACTGCAGGGGCTGACGACGGTTTACCGCGGCGACCGGGTGACGGTTTGGGGCTTTGCCGATGAAGCGCCTCTCTCCCTTCCGGCGGCAGACCAGCTGAACGATATTTTTGTTAACCATTTTTTTGCTTTATATTATCAATCGGAGGATACGGCGGTCAGCGTTAGCGCCGGGGATGAGCCGGGCAGCACCATGCTGCTGGAAACGGCGGTCATACCGGAGGCGGCCGGCCGGTATAAAATCACGATGCTGCTGGATTCTGCAAAGCTGGAGCCACGGGTAATTACGGTTTATGATGTGGGCGGCAACATCAGGCTGACGGCAGAGTTTTCGGATTTTTGTTATAATCCGTCTTTGGCGGATTCAATTTTCACAACAGAGGAATCAGAAAGGAATTGACAGGTCTTATGTATGCAGAGGATTTTGAGGAACGGGCTTGGGCGGAAATTGACCTGGATGCGCTGGCCTTTAACTTTAAACAGATCAAGGGGTTGGTGGCGCCTGAAACGCGTGTGATGGCCGTGGTTAAGGCCAATGCTTACGGTCACGGCGCTGTGATGTGCGCCAAAACCCTGTTGTCCGCCGGGGCGGATTATCTGGCTGTGGCCACGCTGGAGGAAGCGCTGGAGCTGCGGCAGGCAGAAATTAGCGCGCCCATTCTCATTCTGGGTCATACGGCGGCTCGGGAGGCAGAAACGCTGGTGCATTATGATATTACCCCCGCGGTTTACACGCTGGAGTTTGCCCGCGCCTTGTCTGCGGCGGCTGTTCGGCTGCAAAAGCAGGCAAAAATCCATGTAAAGGTCAACACCGGGATGGAACGGATTGGCTTTGAAGCAGAGGATGTGGAGGCCATGCTGACGGTTTGCCGTCTGCCGGGCCTTGCGGCAGAGGGGTTGTTTACCCATCTGGCCTGTGCGGACGCGGAAGATTCCTCCGGCGTACATAAGCAGTATCAGCGTTTTATGGGGGCAGCGGACAAGCTGAAGGCGGCCGGCGTGGCCATTCCCATCCGGCATATTTTGAACAGCGCCGGTATTTTTGACTTTCCGGCGTATCAGCTGGACATGGTGCGCCCCGGCATTGTGCTGTATGGCTATTATCCCTCTGCCTTTATCAATCAGCAGCGGGCAGCCCTGCGGCCGGTTCTTTCCTTAAAAGCCCGGGTGGTGCATCTGCACACAGTTCCGGCCGATGCCGGTGTTGGCTACGGCTGGAGCTATTCAGCGCCTGCACCCATCACGGTGGCTACGGTTCCCTTCGGCTATGCCGACGGATATCATCGCTTGCTGTCAAACCGTGCCTATATGCTGGCCGCTGGTGTTCGTGTACCCGTCATCGGTAAAATTTGTATGGATCAATGTATGATTGACGTCACTTCGGTTCATACTATACATGTCGGCGACGAAATCACGATCATCGGAGGAGGGGAGAAGGCCATTACGGCAGAGGAACTGGCGACCCTGTCAGACACCATATCCTATGAAATACTGTGTGCTATCGGTAAGCGGATCCCGCGGCTATATATAAAGGACGACAGCGTTGTGCGTGTACTTAATGGTTTTGCCTGAAAGCGACTGGAAAATATTTAGTCTTGACGCAGGATATAAAACTCTATATAATTAAATGTGTAATACAACTTAGATATTGCACAGTATTTTATGACGAATGGGGGCATTCATTTTGTCGCAGCTAAAAAAAGTGCTGATAACTGTCCCGGAGCCGCTTTTAGAGGAAGTCGATCAGGTTTGCAGTGACGAGAGGTCAAACCGGAGCGAATTTGTTCGTGAGGCAATGCGCTGCTATCTGGCGGAAAAGAGAAAGCTGGCACTCAGAGAGCAGCTTAAGCGGGGGTATCAGGAAATGGCGGGCATTAATCTGGACATCACCGGCATGTATTTTGAACTGGAAAACGAGCAGTTTTCCGAGTATGAGGAAAAATTGGCGGAGTGTGAATCGTGTGGTAGTTAAAAGAGGAGATATATTTTATGCGGACTTAAGTCCCGTGGTTGGTTCGGAGCAGGGTGGGGTACGCCCGGTGCTGGTGGTGCAGAATGATATTGGCAATAAATTCAGCCCCACGGTCATTGTTGCGGCGATTACCTCGCAGATCAATAAGGCGAAGCTTCCGACGCATATTGAAATCATGGCAGATGATTACGGCCTTTCCAAGGACTCGGTGATTCTGCTGGAGCAAATCCGCACCATCGACAAGCGGCGGCTGCGGGAACGGCTGGGCAGACTGGACGAGGAATTGATGGCGAAAGTGAATGAGGCGCTTACGGTGAGCGTTGGCTTAATTGAGCTGTAAATGCGGTATCAAAATTGGTTGGCTGGATTGTCTATGTTATGTACATAGGCACGGTGAGGTGCAGCAGCATGCTGCACCTCATTGTTATCATGAAGGGGCTGTCGCATTTAGCGCAGACCGCTTTAAGGCAAATAATACAGTTAAAACGCTGGATCAAGAAAATAAAAAGTATTTTTGGAGGTTGGAATTCATTTTTTTGAATGAATTCCTTCTTTTTTATGCCTTAAAGCTACGAACA
>CAYUUO010000040.1:0-9430 GCA_964447945.1 uncultured Oscillospiraceae bacterium | reverse complement strand
CTGACGCCTGTCTCCCGAAGGGAGACAGAGCGGCGCCGGGGTCTGGCCGGCGCAATTGGGTTCGGCAAGAAAATGTGAATATTTACGCATAATAAAAGGTTTATCGACACGCTGAGGCTGTCGACTTAATGCGACAGCCCCTTATTTTTAGATGTTCCACACAAGTTCTGCATTGCCGTTTTCGTCAATAACAATACGGTTAATCAGAATCATGCACACGCCGCGCTTTTCCTCAAAAGAAGCGGTTTTCCATTGCTTTGAAAAGTTAATCACGGTTTTTCCGTCTGTTTCTGCATGTTCGAGCTCATCTATTTTAAGCAAAAGCTCTGTTTTGTCTGCTTTAAGTTTTGCAGCACGCTGACTAAGGATTGCAAGCAAGTCCGCATTGACCTCAGGCCTGATCAGGGCATCTGCTATCTGTTCTTCTGCAAGCTCAACGGCTTTCAGCTTATTCCTCAGTTCATTCAGTTCAGGATGTAAGCCCTTTCGTTCACTGCTCTTTGTTCCCTTTAGGGTATCCAGCTTGTTTGCAATCTCTTTGCAGACCATATCTTCAAGGCTCTCAGCATAGATGGTCGCGTTCGTGCCCTTGCAGTCTTTAAAATGACTTTTACCTGTGCAGATGAAATATCGTCGTATGTCACCGCTCCCTGTCCTTCCTTTGATGGTGGTCATCGTTCTGCCGCAGCGGCCGCAGATGATTTTACCGCCAAGCCAGCTGGTCTTGTTTGATACGGCATTGCCGATCTGCTTATTCTGCCATAGCTTCTGCTGACATTTGATCCATATTGCCGAGGGGATAACGCCTTCGTGTTTCATAACAACGGCTTTTATATCCGACCAATCGGAATCACCCGCTTTGTGCTTTGTTTTGCCGTAAAGCTGAATACCGCAAATACCGTCAAAGCTCTCCGGCGGGCTGATAATTTGCGTGCCGAGCTTTTGAAAATATTCATAGATGCGGTTGTCGGCCATGACATAAATGGGATTCTTAAGAATGGTAGATAGCTTAGCCGTTGTCCAGCCGCCGCCCGAGAACGGCTTTATGCCATTCTCTATGAGATTTTTAAGGAGCTTGCCAAGACTGACGTTTTCCGCGGCATAGGTGTCAAATATGTATTGTATCTGCGCGATTTCATCAGGAATCGGCCTTAATTTTTTTGTTTGAACATGATTGATGACGACAGGCTCAAGGTCAAAGCCATAAGGCCTTCTGCCGCCCATATAAAAGCCCATTTCGCTTCTGTGCTCATAGGCCTGCGTAACCCTTGCAATAATGGATTGCCGTTCAAATTCGGCAAAGACAGCTAGAATTTTAACGATAAGCTCACCATAGGGGCTCGACGTGTCAAAAGCCTCTTGCGTCGATACAAACTCAACGCCGTATTCCTTAAAAGTGCTTAATATAGTAACAAAATCCGCAAGGCTTCTGCTGATTCTGTCCAAGCGGTAAACAAGGACTTTGGTAATCTTGCCCTGCTCAATTTTACGCATCATTTTCTGGAATCCGTCACGGTTTACATTCCCGCCGGAAAACCCATTATCCACAAAGGTTAGCACCTGTTCACTTCGTTCATCAGGCTTAAGCATTGCCCTGCAATATTCCAGCTGCGTTTCGCAGGAAATGCTGTTTTCTCGCTCAATAGACTTTCTTGCATACAGGGCAATGGCCATTCTCTACCCTCCCCTCTTAAATGCAGCCTGCCTTGTGCGTGAAAAGCCTGTAAAGCGCCTCAACAATGCTTTCTTCACGATCCTTCTTTTGTTCATCATAAATCACAACGCTGTGTCTGACTTCTCGGGTTGTATTGGATACGTCGGTATAACGCGTATGGCGTCCTGTGTTCATGGTTGCAGCTTTTTGCAGCATAGAATCGACCTCCGATTTAATATATTCTCGCTTAGTCTAATAATATGCTTATCTATCGTCACCAACAAACGCAGTTACGCTGATAAATTTCTGTCTTGTAAGAACCTCATGATGGATTTAAAGAGGGGGCCTGTCGACTTAATGCGACAGCCCCTTTTGAGGCTGAACGGATTTAGATGCAGAACGAACAAACTGAGTCCCGACGGCGTACGAGGGTACGCCGAGAGGCGAAGTTTGTTCGTAGCTTTAAGGCATAAAAAAGAAGGAATTCATTTAAAAAAATGAATTCCGACTTCAAAAAATACTTTTTATTCTCTTTATTTAGTGTTTAAACTGTATTATTTGCCTTAAAGCGGTCTGCGCTAAATGCGACAGCCTCTCTCTTCGTTGCAGGCACATATTATGTCAATCCACCGGCATATTCTTTCCGTAGGAACGGTGCCGCTGACAGTAACGGCAATTGGGATCCTCACACAGCGTAATATACGGATCCGCTTGAAACAGTTCCATGCCGATTTCATACAGCTGCCGCAGCTGTATGCAATACACCGTGCCCGCGCCCAGCTGTTCTGCCCGGATTTCCAGGCCCTTTTCCTGTGCGCGCCGGTAAAAGGCGGCGTTATTCCCCACCGGCTCATAAAAATCCCGATGGCCGGGCAGGTGCCGGTGAATGACCTCCGTATGCCGCCGGCCGTCTGCTTCCTCAATCTGCACGATGGCGTTCTCCAGATAGCTGACGTTCGCCTGATCCTCCAAAAAGTGCAGGAACGTATTGCTGCCCAGCCCGCAGCCGAAAAAGACCACCTTACCGTCTGCCGCCAAGGCCTTGGCCATGGGGCTGTCGGCCGATGCCGGTGCATCCAGAGCGCCGTGCGCCTCCAGACAGGCTGCCGCCCGGGGGCCCAGACCGCACCAGGAATGGGTTACATGGGCGCTGCGCACAGCGCCGGGGCGCCTTGCCATGGCCTTAGACACCGCACCCGTCCAGATATTCTCTATGTTCTCCGGCGTAAACGGACGGAAGGAACGAGCCTTGTTGACGGTTCCCTCAAAGCCGATGTAAGGCCGGGTAAAGCTGGGCATCAGCACGGTGCCGCTTGCGCCTGCCGCCTCTAAAAATCCGTCAATAATGGTATCCGCACCGCCCATCACATGGCCGCAGCCGGACTGACTGCTGTGCACCAGAAGGGTATCCCCCTCCGAAATGCCCAGCCGTTTTAAAACGGCCACAATCTGCTCCTTGTCGATGTCATGCCGGTTGTCTGCCGTAAGATAGCCCGCATCGGCCAGAAACAGCACCGCGTTTACATACTGCCTAACGATTTTTTCATTCATCGTCACATGATATTCCCATGCTGACTCCCGGATGAGCTGCAAAAGGTTTTTGTGCCCGTCCATACCGGATAAAATAGACGCCATGGGGCCGTATAAGACCGCATTCGGCAGCACCCGCCGCTGATTTTTGGGAAGCTTAATCAAATCAAAGGGGAAGCCGACTCCCCGGCGGGTGCAGACGATACCGGCGGCATAGGACGACCAGGGGCCGTCAAAGGTTACCGTGTCACCGGCACAGACCTTGACGGTCAGTCTTTGCGCCGCCTTTTCAATCTCCGGAATATCCGCTATCTTTCGAAAATCATAAATCCGCTTTTTCTCGCTTTCTAAGAAGAAGGCCATTCTGTCCGCCTCATCGGCAAACCCCGTCAGGCGAGCCGCCTCACTGTCTAAGCGCGCCTGGGCAAAGGATACGGCATCCTCCAAAAACACCGGCAATTCCTCTGCCTGCATGGTTGTCACCCGGCCAACCCAGGCTGCAATCAAGCTCAAAACACGCATCATTTTTTCTTCAGACAAATTGTCAGCATCACGCACAGAATTATGCCAATAGGTGCACTTTTTGTTTGTGTACTCCGGCATAAGAACCGGCAGACCGACCGTACTGTCGTTTAGGAAGGTGTCGTCTGTATAACCGGTATCCCAGCTGTCCACAACGTTTTCCAGCTGAAAGCATTGTTCATAGCCACGAAAGGCCGCTTCAAATACATAATTGCCGAAAAACGGCGTGCCAAGGGGCGTGAGAAACATATGGAAATGGTCATCCATCCGGCCGACCGGCAGGCAGTCCAGGTTAATGCCGCCGATGGTGCGTTCCGCCAGACGGCCGCCATAGTGCTCCGCCAGAGCGGCATAGCCATAGCATTCCATGGCAAAGACCAGGCGGATGGAGAATTTCAGCGGCGGCAGCATGCCTTGCTCGATTAAGCGACGGATTTGTCTGGCTGAATCAATGGCACACAGCACGCTGGCTGAATTATCATGGCTCAAGGGCTCATATAAATGAGCGATAACCCACAGTTCCCGCTTATCCTCACCGGGCAAAAGCGCCGTTACGGCATGTATCTCACCTTCATACCGCCGGCCGTCTGACTCCACCAGCACCTCAACTGAACCGGTTGTAACGGCATGCCGCAGCTTGCGGCCGATGCGCGGCGTGATGGAAAAGCCGATGAAATCCCGGTCATCTGCCTGTACGTGCCAATGCTCTGCATCGTCCGTGCCCGCATTGACCCACTGGGTGCAGTCCGGCGTGTCCGACGCGCCCACCAGATTGTCTGATACAAAGCCCAAAGCGCCCATATCCAAAAGAGGCGCAATGGCAAAGCCGCGGGGACGTGTTTCGGGCCCTAAAAGCACCATGGCGCCCCGGCAGTCCTCGCCGGCATATACCTGTGCTTCCGTCACAAGAGGCACCCGAATGCCGCCTTCAGGCACGGCTACGGAATGCTTTACCAGCGCATAGGGCATTTTTTCATAATCGGCAATAACCGGATCGGCAAAGGGCAGCGGTGATTTGGTAACGGTTAAACGACCCACGCTGGCCTCCCAGGCCAGCGGCGTCCGCATATCCTGATAGGTGGTCTTGCCGTCTGCCGGAAAGGTGAGCTTTTCTGCGTCAAACCCCTGATCCTGCAAAAGCCGATAGACATAATCCGCGGCCCGGTGATAGGCTGAAAAGGTTTGCGCCTCCTCAATCCGGATCAACTCCCGGGCGTGCCGCATAACCCATTCACGGTCTAAACCGTTGTATATATTACGAATTGTCTGCTCCATTGTTTGAAATGTCATCATTCATCCTCCTGTCATGTAAAAAAGTTATGTTCAAAATCGGAAATGCGTTTTTCCAGGCCTTCCAGTGTTGCCTTTAAGGCCCTTTCGCCCTGTATATAGTCAACAAGCACCTGACCGGCCGACGCGCATAGTTCAGCTTTCAAACTGAATCTCACAGCAAACCGGGTAGTGATCGGACAGATAAATCCCGTTTTTCTCGTCCTCCCACTTATACACCCGTTGGGCCTTTTGCGCCGTTGCAGGATCGGTAAAAATATAGTCAATTTTCCAGCCACGGTGACGGCCGGTTTTGCCGGTGCCGCCGAAATCGTGATAGGTAGCGCCCAAACCGTCGGTCAGGTCAACCAGCGGAAAGGCCACATAGCCGTTTAAAAACTGAATGGTCCGGCTGTCCGGTTGGGCGTTGAAGTCGCCCATAATAAAGGTGGGGCAGGCCACGGCCCGGTTCTCTGCCTCTGCCCGTTCCAGAATCTGCTGAATACCCAAAAACCGCGCCTCATCGCTTTCGTTATCCAGATGGACATTGAAAATCCGGATAGGCGTTTCCATATCCTTGTGCCGCAGCAAAACCCGCGGGCAGATGCGGGGGTATTCGCTCTGGTTTGCAAATCGGGAGCCGGGCACAAGCGGCGTGGGCGACAGCCAAAACTGCTCCAGCCCAAACAGCTCCATAGAGTCACGCCGCCAGGCAACGCAAAGCCCCTCGCCTCGATAATCCGCCAATCGGCCGTGACCTGCCAGATCATAGCCCACCAGATAGGTGCGCAAAAATTCGCGGATGGCGTCGCTGACCTCCTGAAAGCAAATGACATGGGGCTGCTCGGCCCTGATCTTATCCAGCATCATGCCGGCGCGGTGAATAAAGGCGTTCACGCCGTCATAGGTGTCGTACGGGCAGCGCATGTTATATGTAACAAGCTTTAAATTCGTCATCTTCTTTGACTCCTTTCGTACAAAAGAACCGAAGCCGCGGCCAAATGCTACAGGCTCAGCTCGGCCAGATAGGGCCGATGATCGCTTGCCGTTTCCGTTAAAATCCGGGCGTCACAGACGGTAAAGCGCCGGTCGGCAAAAATATAATCAATTTTAAAGATATCTTCATTTTTTTTATAGACCGATCGGCCGATAAAGGTTTTCCATGTCTCGTCAAGCTGCTCCGGCGCCGTATCCTGCAGTACCTCACGAAGCCCACGGATAGGCACGGAATCCGGCTCGCAGTTAAAGTCTCCCATTACAATACAGGGATTTTCCGCCTTGCGAACCAGCCCCTGAACCGTTTTAACCGCCTCCATCCGCTCGGAATCCAGCAGACCGAAATGGCTTGACAGCACGTCTATTTTCCGGCCTTGGGCATCCAGCGTCAGCCGGGCAACACACCGGCTTTCCGCAACACCCTCCACAATCTCGCCGGAATCAGGGATTTTAACCGTTTCCGCGGACACAATCGGATATTTCGACAGAACCGCATTGCCATAGGGGCTGTCATTGTCCATAATTGCCCGGGCAAAATAATAGTAGGGGTAGCCGCAAAGGCCGGCAATCTGCTCCGCCTGCTCACCATACATACCGCCCTTGCCGTGTACCTCGTTGAGCCCGACAATATCCGGAGCCTGCCCGGCAATCACCGCAGCAGCCAGAGACGGGTCTATCAGGGACGGATCGTTCCAGGCCTTTCCGTCCAGTATGCCCTGATAGCTTTTCCCCGACATAATGTTATATGTCATCACCTTGAGTTTCAACATTCTTATATCCCCCTTATTCGTTTAATGTCAAGCTGCAGTCGCAGTCAAACCGCGCCAGCAGTTCACTTTCCTCTACACGATTGGGAATTTCCAGCTGAAACCGGTATTCCATGCTGCCCCGCTGGACGTCCTTTTTAATGCTGACGTCACTGACCGTTATGCCCAGTTCCCGGAACACGCCGCAGGCATACTGCTGCATTTCCGGCTCATCGCCGCATTGCAGGCACAGGCGCTTCAGCTTTGGCCGCTGCATCCATCGGGCGTTTGAATGCAGAATCAGCTGTACCAGAAGAATAATCAGCGTTGCCGCCACTCCTAAAATATACATGCCTGCACCCAGGGACAGACCCACACCGGCTGTGGCCCAAATGCCCGCCGCCGTTGTCAGGCCGGTGATGGTGCGCTTATAAACAAAAATCATGCCCGCACCCAAAAAGCCCACACCGCTGGCAACACCGGAGGCCACCCGGGAGGGGTCAAGCTTCACCATGTCCCCCACCATGTCCGTATAGGCGTATTTGGATAAAATCATCATCAGCGCCGACGCACAGGCCACCAGACAGTGGGTGCGGATGCCGGCCTCCTTGGCCCGGCTTTTGCGTTCCAAGCCAATGATAACGCCGCAGACGCAGGCCACCAGCAGCCTGAAAATGTAATGTACATCATACTGATAAATCCATTCCATTGAAAATCCTTCCCTTCTCCGTCCGAAGCAAATGACACAAGCAGCCACTGCTGATGATGTCACGCCTGTGGACAGTCATACATAATAGTCAAACAGCTCTGCCGCGGTTATGCTTTGTGCGCCCGATTTCTGGCTTTATATCAGCCACGCGGCGCACAGCGGCCAATCTCATGATTCACCCGCTCCCGCAGCCGCAGCAGAAAGTCCCTGTCGTGGGGATATTGATTGAACCGGATTTCCATACCGGCCTCCTCCTCCATCAGTTCCACAACCGCATCCCGGCCGATGTAGCTTTCTAACAGCCGCAGCGCCCGCAGATCCTGCAGTGCGTCGTAAAAAACCAAAAGCCGCAGCGATTCCAGGGGCCCCTCATCACCGGGATAGACGGAAAACGCGTCGCCGCCCTGATAGGTACCGATACAATCCGTCACCATAAACGGATTAATGTGCCGCTTAGACAGAGCAGAGTTATAAAAATTATAGCCCCAATGCAAAAAGCCCTCTATGTTAAATTTATAAAGCTGCAGACCGATCACCCGGTTCCGGTAGGAGGGCATGGCCATAAAGCGGTTGCTGACGTCCACCGCCTGAGAGCAGCAATAATAGGTCCACAGCGACGGCACCTTGTTTTCAAGAAAGGGCTCTATGCGGTTGGTGCTGGGAATCGGACGATCCACCACGCCCTGACAGTAAAACGAATAGTCTGACAGTGCGTCAATAAACACATAGCCCGGCAAAAGCGCCGCGACGATATTTTTCAGGCGGCCGTACCGCTCCAGATGCTCGCCGTGAGGCTCGTCGGAAATGTGGAAAAAGGTCTTTTGGCTGATGCCCTCTTCCTTCAAAAACCGGCTGAGAGCCGGCAGGAACTGGGACAAAAAGTCAATATAGGCCGGATCGTCCGCGGCCACATCCCAGCCGAAAATTCTCTTTTCCACACCGTCCTCCACGGCCATAATTTTGGGTGTAAATTCAAGGCCCCACTGTGTGAACAGGTGCGCCATTTCGTAATATTCAATGCCGTTTTTCCGGCACAGTTCAATCCAGCGGTGCAGCTTATCAAAGCCGAAGGTATAAACCCCGTCCCGCCGACTGATATCCACCAGCTGCACCGTGGTGCGCTCGCCGCCGATCTGGGTGTCCAGAGGCGGGGTGAAAATCGGCGTTAAGATCATATTGATGCCGTTGTCCGCCGCGGTTTTCATAAACTGGTCAATCCGGTGCCAGTGTGCCTCGGAAAAGACCGGTACCTGATAGTAATCGGCCAGGCAGTCGGCATGGAACCACTGGGTGAAAATCAGCTCCTGCCGCGGCAGCAGGGCGTCGATAACCTCCACCTGCAGGGTTTTCGAGATGATCAGCTCCCCCTCGGCCAGGGTCACGGTTACGGGATAGCGGCCCGCAGCCACGCTGCCGTCTAAGGTTACGGTCATCCAAAGACTGTGCCAGGCACTGCTCAGCACCTCGACGGTATCATTTTCAACCGGATACAAAACATCGGGGAACAGGCCGGGGCTGTAGCGCTCATAATACTTGTCGCTTTCAACACGAATGGGGGTTTCCGAGGGCACGTTCCCCACCTGCCGAACGGTGATAAAATCCGCCAGCGGAGAGGTGACCGTGATTTTCATATCGTGGCGGCTATATGGGACATTGCCCTTATAGGCAAGCTGATAGGAAAATTTTTCGTTTTTTAAAACCGAAAGCTCTGTCAGCTCCTTCTCCGGCAGTGTGTAATCCAGATACACCTTTTCCAGGGATGAAAGCTGAAAGAGTGTTACTGCGTCCATGTGTAATCCTCCTATACGATTTTATTATTTTTCCTTTAAATAATGTCTACTGAACAAATGGTTTTGCGAAACCATTTGTGTGAAATTTACAATTTCACACCTAAAAACAGCATTAAAATGCTATTTTTAGGTTCACGACATTGATTGACTGACTGTTTGTGTCGGCTGTCGGGAGACGACAGCCGACACAAAGTGCAAGGTTTTTAACAAGAAA
>CAYUUO010000039.1:0-9470 GCA_964447945.1 uncultured Oscillospiraceae bacterium | reverse complement strand
GTTCGTAGCTTTAAGGCATAAAAAAGAAGGAATTCATTCAAAAAAATGAATTCCAACCTCCAAAAATACTTTTTATTTTCTTGATCCAGCGTTTTAACTGTATTATTTGCCTTAAAGCGGTCTGCGCTAAATGCGACAGCCCCTTCATGATAACAATGAGGTGCAGCATGCTGCTGCACCTCACCGTGCCTATGTACATAACATAGACAATCCAGCCAACCAATTTTGATACCGCATTTACAGCTCAATTAAGCCAACGCTCACCGTAAGCGCCTCATTCACTTTCGCCATCAATTCCTCGTCCAGTCTGCCCAGCCGTTCCCGCAGCCGCCGCTTGTCGATGGTGCGGATTTGCTCCAGCAGAATCACCGAGTCCTTGGAAAGGCCGTAATCATCTGCCATGATTTCAATATGCGTCGGAAGCTTCGCCTTATTGATCTGCGAGGTAATCGCCGCAACAATGACCGTGGGGCTGAATTTATTGCCAATATCATTCTGCACCACCAGCACCGGGCGTACCCCACCCTGCTCCGAACCAACCACGGGACTTAAGTCCGCATAAAATATATCTCCTCTTTTAACTACCACACGATTCACACTCCGCCAATTTTTCCTCATACTCGGAAAACTGCTCGTTTTCCAGTTCAAAATACATGCCGGTGATGTCCAGATTAATGCCCGCCATTTCCTGATACCCCCGCTTAAGCTGCTCTCTGAGTGCCAGCTTTCTCTTTTCCGCCAGATAGCAGCGCATTGCCTCACGAACAAATTCGCTCCGGTTTGACCTCTCGTCACTGCAAACCTGATCGACTTCCTCTAAAAGCGGCTCCGGGACAGTTATCAGCACTTTTTTTAGCTGCGACAAAATGAATGCCCCCATTCGTCATAAAATACTGTGCAATATCTAAGTTGTATTACACATTTAATTATATAGAGTTTTATATCCTGCGTCAAGACTAAATATTTTCCAGTCGCTTTCAGGCAAAACCATTAAGTACACGCACAACGCTGTCGTCCTTTATATATAGCCGCGGGATCCGCTTACCGATAGCACACAGTATTTCATAGGATATGGTGTCTGACAGGGTCGCCAGTTCCTCTGCCGTAATGGCCTTCTCCCCTCCTCCGATGATCGTGATTTCGTCGCCGACATGTATAGTATGAACCGAAGTGACGTCAATCATACATTGATCCATACAAATTTTACCGATGACGGGTACACGAACACCAGCGGCCAGCATATAGGCACGGTTTGACAGCAAGCGATGATATCCGTCGGCATAGCCGAAGGGAACCGTAGCCACCGTGATGGGTGCAGGCGCTGAATAGCTCCAGCCGTAGCCAACACCGGCATCGGCCGGAACTGTGTGCAGATGCACCACCCGGGCTTTTAAGGAAAGAACCGGCCGCAGGGCTGCCCGCTGCTGATTGATAAAGGCAGAGGGATAATAGCCATACAGCACAATGCCGGGGCGCACCATGTCCAGCTGATACGCCGGAAAGTCAAAAATACCGGCGCTGTTCAAAATATGCCGGATGGGAATGGCCACGCCGGCCGCCTTCAGCTTGTCCGCTGCCCCCATAAAACGCTGATACTGCTTATGTACGCCGGAGGAATCTTCCGCGTCCGCACAGGCCAGATGGGTAAACAACCCCTCTGCCGCAAGGCCCGGCAGACGGCAAACCGTCAGCATGGCCTCCACATCCTCTGCTTCAAAGCCAATCCGTTCCATCCCGGTGTTGACCTTTACATGGATTTTTGCCTGCTTTTGCAGCCGAACAGCCGCCGCAGACAAGGCGCGGGCAAACTCCAGCGTGTAAACCGCGGGGGTAATATCATAATGCACCAGCGTTTCTGCCTCCCGAGCCGCCGTATGACCCAGAATGAGAATGGGCGCGCTAATTTCTGCCTGCCGCAGCTCCAGCGCTTCCTCCAGCGTGGCCACAGCCAGATAATCCGCCCCGGCGGACAACAGGGTTTTGGCGCACATCACAGCGCCGTGACCGTAAGCATTGGCCTTAACCACGGCCATCACACGCGTTTCAGGCGCCACCAACCCCTTGATCTGTTTAAAGTTAAAGGCCAGCGCATCCAGGTCAATTTCCGCCCAAGCCCGTTCCTCAAAATCCTCTGCATACATAAGACCTGTCAATTCCTTTCTGATTCCTCTGTTGTGAAAATTGAATCCGCCAAAGACGGATTATAACAAAAATCCGAAAACTCTGCCGTCAGCCTGATGTTGCCGCCCACATCATAAACCGTAATTACCCGTGGCTCCAGCTTTGCAGAATCCAGCAGCATCGTGATTTTATACCGGCCGGCCGCCTCCGGTATGACCGCCGTTTCCAGCAGCATGGTGCTGCCCGGCTCATCCCCGGCGCTAACGCTGACCGCCGTATCCTCCGATTGATAATATAAAGCAAAAAAATGGTTAACAAAAATATCGTTCAGCTGGTCTGCCGCCGGAAGGGAGAGAGGCGCTTCATCGGCAAAGCCCCAAACCGTCACCCGGTCGCCGCGGTAAACCGTCGTCAGCCCCTGCAGTGCCGCCGGCTCCTCAATGACCACCTGTGCCATCTGCGGCTCCTTCACCTGCTGGCGCATCACGTAGGTGTTTTCCGTTTTATTGCTCTTAACCGTCAGTCTGACTGTTGCCGAATAGGCTGTCATGCGGCTGAATTTTTCGTGAATCCTGCGGTAAACATCCGCATCCCGATCCTCCAGTACCTTGCCGGACGTACAGCCCGTGATCATCATCAGTGCTAAAATGGCCGCGCACACCGCGCGAAACCGCTTTGACGATACAACCAGCAAAAAATCTCATCCTTTCAGCTCAGCCGTTCCCCGGCAAGAGCCGCAACCGCGCCGGGCAGTGCGTCCAGCACATCGCCCGCCGTCATGCCGTAAGCGCCCAGCCGCTTTCTGGCAGCAAGCCCCGCCTGGCTGTGTATATAGACCCCCAGATTGGCGGCGTCTCCCGGAGCCGCCCCCTGTGCAAGCAGCGAAGCAATCACACCGGACAACACATCGCCGCTGCCGGCTGTGGCCAGCCCGGAATTGCTTTGGGTACAGATATACACGCTGCCATCAGGATGCGCCACCACCGTGTCCGCACCCTTGAGCACCAGCACAACTTTATAGGTCTTGGCAAAATCCACCGCGGCCGGCACCCGGTTTTCCCGGATATACTCCGCGCTATGGCCGCTGATTCTGGAAAACTCCAAGGGATGGGGCGTCAGAATCACCGGTGCGGTTTTGTTTTTTATTATATTTATATTCCCTTTTAAGAGATTTATGCCATCCGCATCTAAAACCATGGGCTTATCACAACCGCCCACAACGGACAAAAGCGCCTTTTTGGTGCCCTCGGCCGCGCCCAGACCGCAGCCAGCCAGCAGAACGTCCTGATTTTTCAGCTTCTCCAGCACCACGCCGGCCGCCGTTTTGGCCAGCTGATCCCCTTCAAAAGGCAACGGCAGCGTCATCATTTCCCGAAAGGAAGTGGCCACCGTTTCCATAATCGGACGGGGCACCGCCGCCGTAACCATCCCGGCGCCGGTTTTCAAAACCGCCGCGGCGGCCATGGCGCAGGCACCGCTCATACCGGGACCGCCCGCCATCACCAGCACCTTGCCAAAGCTGCCCTTATGGGCGTTTTCAGCCCGGCGCGGCAGCCGTCCGGCAAGCCCTGCGTCCAGAGTGCGGTAAGGGGTGGGAAAGGCCGATGCCACAGGCATCGGAATGGAAATATCCGTTGTAATGACCTTACCGGCCATCCCCTTGGCAGGATACAAAAACTGACCTAACTTAGCCATGCCGAAGGTCACCGTCAAATCCGCCTGCACACAGCAGGACGCGGCGCTGCCGTCGTCAGCAGACGTGCCGCTGGGCATATCCACCGCCGCTATCAGGCCGCCGCTTTGGTTAACGGTTTCAATCAGCGTCCGCATGTCTCCCTCCGGCTCGCCGTGAAAGCCTGTGCCGAACAGAGCGTCAACCGCTATGGCAAACCGTCGTCCCTGCAGCTGTGCAGCAGACAGAACCGGCAGACCCATGCGGGTGATGATATCAAAATTCTTTTTGGTGTCGTTTTTTAAGGCCGACGGGTCAAAGCCGGCCGCTATGGTCACTGCCGCCCCCCGGTTGTATAAATGACGGCTGATGGCAAGGCCGTCGCCGCCATTGTTACCGGGGCCGCAGAATACGGCAATTTCCTTATCCCGCACGCTGCCCGTTTCTGCCTCCAGCACATCACAAAAGCTTCTGGCGGCATTTTCCATCAACAGCAGACTGTCAATGCCGTATTCCCGGATGGCCAGCTGCTCCAGCTCCCGCATCTGCGCGGCCGTTAAAAGCTTCATCAGATTATCTCCCTCCGTCAGGATGTTCTGTTTGTTCCGCAATCACGCTGGCGGCGGCATGATCTCGGGTATGACTCAGGGAAATAAACAGGCGCTCTGCGCCCCGAGCCTGTGCCAACGCCGCGGCTGCGCCCGAAAGCCGCAAATAGGGCTTTCCCAGCGGGTCACGCAAAATTTCAACCTCTTTGAGGCAAAAACCGCGGACGCCGGTACCCATCGCCTTGCTAAAGGCCTCCTTGCCGGCAAAATTAGCCGCCACAACCGCCGGTGAAAGCCGCTTTTCTTTAAAATATTCATTTTCTGCCACCGAGAAAAACCGGGACAAAAACTGTTCCTTTTGCATAGCCCGGGCAATCCGCCCGATTTCAACAATGTCAAAGCCGGTTCCGATAATCATTATGCTCACGTCTCCGTCGGTTAGTTGGCGTTCAGGTGTTCCAGACGGGTAACCTCCCGCCCGCCGTCCTCTTTATTTTCATAATAGGCAATGACAAAGCCGCCCTCCTTAATGGGCATGTCCAGCTCTGCAAAACGCGCGACCTCGCCCTGTGCCTTCTCGCTTAAGGACATCTTCCACTCCACCTTTTGCACCATCAGCGTAATGCTTTTTTTAGACAGCTTCACCACGCGTCCCTCCAGCATATTGGGGTTGGTGGACACAACGCCGCCATCGGGGTTGGTAATCCCCGGGGGTATGGTAGCCTCCGGCTCCGAAGCCGTTCCACAGGCCGCCAGCTGCAAAACGCAGAGACAGCAAGCGGCCAGCATGATCCCCTTTCCAAGGGAACGAAATTTTTTATTCATGACTGATTCTCCTTAAAAATTGATTATAATAGCCAATCATATAGCTCAATGCCCAGTCGTAAAAGACAAAAATGACCTCCAGCCCTAGGATAATCAAGCTCATATACTCCAAAATCAGTGCCAGCAGCGTTGGGTTGAGGCCCGGTATGAAAAAGAGCCTGAACAACACATACATCACGGTCAGAATCAGGTTAAAAAATAAAATTTTAATCACCCATTCCGCCCATAGCTTATCCAGCTTTTCGATATATAGCTTAACAATGGGATAATAGCCCGCAAACAAAATATAGATCAGCACAAACATGCGGTTGGGGATGAGCAGCAGGGACAAAAGGGACGCGCCCACGTACAGCGCAGCCCCGTAGCGCACACCGTACTGACTGACGCAAACGCCGCAAAACAGCGAGGCCAGCGCTAGTGCCACCACCCGACCCGTAGACAGCGCCGCAGCGCCATACAGGCAGATCACCGTCAGCGCCAGTGCCAGTGCGGAAAATGTTATCCGTTTCACCATAGCGCACTCGCTCCTTCGTTAACAGCAACGAATCAAATCGCCGCCCATGCACTCGCAGCAGCAATCCGCACAGATTAGTCCCTGACAGCATTCACAGGGGCCCACACTGCCGCCGCCCATACCGGTGCCCACATCGCGGTACTGCCGGGTCTGGTTCATGTATTGGTTTAAGGTCATGCGGTACTCCATGTTGTTCGGCTCCATATTCACTGCCTGCCGGATAAAGTTCAGCCCCTGGGCATGCCAACCGCGACGGATAAAAATAGTCCCCTTTAAAAAGAACCATTCGCCGTTATGATTGGACAGCTGATCCAGCGCCTGCTCCGCCTCATCCAGCCGGTTCATGTTGATTAAATTCCGAATCTGCGCAAAATTGCCGGCGCCGCCTGTCTGTCTGCCGGCACTGCCGGACTGTCCCGATCGATACCCGCCTGCCCAGCCGTTGCTCTGCTGATAGCCGCCGTTTTGCTGGCGGCCACCGGAGAGCTGCTCATAAGCCTCATTAATTTCCTTAAATTTTTCCGCCGCCAAATCTGCCAGCGGATTGTTTGCATAATTATCCGGATGATATTGCTTGGCCAGCTTCCGATAGGCCTTTTTAATTTCCTCCTGGGTTGCGTCCCGCGACACGCCCAGCACTTCATAAGGGTCTTTCATGGTTTTTCTCCTTTGCACCGCCGCCGGCGGAATATTGTTGGCCGGAAAACACGCTGTCCAGCACTTTTTTCAGGCCTAAGTACATAACATTCTCAATAATGGCACGGTTTCGCACCGGCTCCAGCAGCAATAGGGTATTTGCCAGCTCACTGAGGGTATATTCCAGTGACAGCTTGCTGTCCTCGCTACTGAGACTGTCCGACAGCAAAAACGGATTATAGGACTGTTTTTTTTCGTCTGCCGCCCGATCTTCCCAGGCGTCCAGCAGATAAATAAACCGTCCCAGCAGCTGCCCTGTATGCGCCAGCACCCGCCGCTTATCCGCATCTGACACCAGCTCGGTGTCGAAGATATCCGCCATCAGACGGCCAAAGGCGGCCGCCGCCGCGTCCGGCTCCGGACATTTCGCTTTTTCCAGTGCAGCCAGAGCCAAAAGATTGCTTTCAATTTTCTGATACAGCGCCGGATAGCGCTTTTGCGCCTTCCTTTTCTTGCCCAGCATGAGCGGCATCAGCAGAGCGGCCCGAACGGAGCGATTATCGGCCCAATCATCCTGTAGCTTGAACCACAAAAGAAGCACATTCACCGCCGCCGCATAGGAAAAGCAGGGATCCGGTTGCGCCGCCGGACGCCGAATCAGGGGGTTGGCCAGACAACGCACCGGGGAAAAGCCGGGCTGCTGCTCACGAACCGCCGTGAGCAGCACCGCCAAAAAGGCGGCGTCATAGCTTAAGAAATATCGGGCAGGAAAGCCGTATTCTCTTTTAATCGTCTGACAAACGCCGCAGTAATAGGCCTTGAAAAGATTGTAATCCTTAACCTTCAGCTCGTCCTTATCAATTCTAACGTATCCAAACAAGCCGCGTCCTCCCCGCTGTAAAAGCTTAAAAATATCTCTTTCTTATCATTTTACCACAAATATCAGAAAATGTATAGAAATATAAATAAATATTTTGTTAATTTTCTCCTGATGGCAAAAAGAGGTTGTCAGCTTAACGCGACAGCCTCTTTTAATTCTTATTTGTTTGTAAGCATCTTTGCATTAAAGCAGCGCGGCAAAGGCGCCGCCCTCCTTGGTGCAAAGCTCCTGATAGCTGCCCTCCTCCACAATTTTGCCCTTTTCAAGGACAATCACCCGATCCACGTTCCGGATGGTTGACAGCCGATGCGCAATCATGATCACCGTGTGATCCTTCATAAGCGATTCCATGGCCGCCTGAATGGCCCGTTCCGATATGTTATCCAGCGCTGAGGTGGCCTCGTCGAAGATTAAAATATCCGGCTGTCCCAAAACGGCCCGGGCAATGGCAATCCGCTGCTTCTGTCCGCCGGATAAATCCAACCCGCCGTTCCCCACAACCGTGTTCCAGCCGTTTTCCAATTCATTGACAAACTCATGCACATGGGCGACCTCCATGGCATGAATAATCTCCTTGTTGGTGGCATTAGGCCGGGCAATTTTAACATTATCCCAAATAGAGCCGAAAAAGAGGAAGGGATTCTGCGGCACAACGCCGAAGGAAACCCGCAGGTCATGGGCGGAATAATCCCGGACGTCCTTGCCGTGAACCAAAACCTGCCCCGCCGACACGTCATACAGCCGCATTGCCAGCTTAGACAGCGTACTTTTTCCGCTGCCGCTGCCGCCCACAAACGCCACGCTTTCGCCATATTGTATTTGGCAGTTAAAATGCTCAAAAATCTTTTTATTGTCATAGGCAAAGCTCATATCCCGGAACTCAATGCAGGGACGCATTTTGCTTTGGGCGCTTTCCCGCTCCACCTCAACGCTCCGCTGCTGAGTGCTTTCTTTGTCCGGTGTTGCCAGATCCGTATGCAAAATATGCATAATCTGCTCCAGTCCCGCATCGGCACTGCTTTTGACCAGACCAAGGTTCAGCCAGGCGATCAAAATGCTCAAAATGGCCCCCATGCTGGACAAAAACGCATACAAAACGCCGACCGAAACACCTCGATATACGCAGGCTATGGCACCCACAAAGTAAACCACCGCCGTTCCCACATACTGAATAAATTCCGGCGTACAGGCCTCTCTTTGCCTGGAGGAGGAGGCTGTGACGCCCTTTTCATACATACGGGCAATCTTGTCCCGGAACTGCCGGAAGGTATCCGCCTCAATGGAATAGGTTTTAATGGCATCCATGCCCTGGAGGGCATCGCTTAGGTAGCGGCTGGTTTCTGCCTCGCTTTGGATATAGTCCCGGGAAACCGCTTTGATTTTTCGACGAGCCAGCCTGTTAAACAACGCCATAACCAGGGAGGTAAGCAACAGAATCAGCGTCATCTGCCAGTCGTAATACAAAAGCGCCGAAAGGGAGATGGCCAGCGAAACAATCTGATAGGGTACGCTCATAAAAATCTGTTCCATGTAGGTTTTGATGTTCGTCATCGGCGTACCCATAATGCAGTTAAACAGCTCCCCGGCCGAGGTGCCCTCATGAAAACCCATGCTCAGCTGCTGCACGTGGGCAAAAAAGCGGGAGCGCAAATTAAACAGACTGCCCTCTAAAACCTGAAACATGCGTATGATGCCCAGCCGCCAAACCGCCAGCCGGCCAAAGGAAATAGCTATGTAAAACAAGCACCAAAGGCCGACAACGCGGATTTTTTCCCGGTCAGCCAAAGCATCATTGGTGATGCCGCCATCCACAATATACTTAATCACAAGGGGCTGAACCGCCACAAAAACACCCACCACCATGGCGCAAACCATACAACAAACGATTTTCAGCTGATAACCCCGTAAATACGGCCACATTTGCCGCCAAAAGCCCTGTTCCCTATTCTTTTTCACCGCAATCACATACCTTCCTGTTACAGAATTTTTGTCATTGACAGATTAAATTCTCCTCATTCTCGGGAACATTATATATGCCTTTGCTTTAAATGTCAAGAGGAAAAAGATTAAAAGTATGTTTCAAAATTTTATATGCAAAAAGAGGCTGTCGCATTTAGCGCAGACCGCTTTAAGGCAAAGAATCCCGTTAAAACGCCGGATAAAGAAAATAAAAAGTATTTTTTGAGGTTGGAATTCATTTTTCTGAATGAATTCCTTCTTTTTTTATGCCTTAAAGCTACAAACAAACTTCGCCGCTCGGCGTACCCTCGTACG
>CAYUUO010000038.1:0-10296 GCA_964447945.1 uncultured Oscillospiraceae bacterium | reverse complement strand
TTTTAACTGTATTCTTTGCCTTAAAGCGGTCTGCGCTAAATGCGACAGCCTCGTTTGCAGGGGAGAATGATTATGCTGTTGGCAGAGGAATTAAAGGCATATGCGGCCGCGCTGTCCATTCCGGCGTCGGGCATATGCGGCGCAGAGCCGGACGGCCGTCTGGCGGCATATTTGCAGGCGCGGCGGGCGGCCTTTCCCATTTGCGATTTTGAAGAAGAAAGCCTGCAACGGCGGATAAGCCCAAAAGCCATGATGGAAGACGCGCAAAGTGTTTTTGTCTGCCTGTTTCCCTATTACATTGAGGCCATGCCGCCGGGAAACCTGTCCCGGTATGCTATGGTGAAGGATTATCATCAGGTTATCGGGGCCTATCTTGCCAAACTGGCGGCCTTTGTCACGGAGCGGGAGCCGGCGGCCCGGTGTATGCCCCTTTGCGATACCACCCCTCTGGTGGACAGGTGGCTGGCCTATCAGGCGGGTCTGGGATTTTTCGGCAAAAACAATTTGCTGATTCATCCTGTGTTCGGCTCCTGGTTTTTTATCGGCGCTCTGCTTCTTAATATCCCGCTTAAGGCGGACAAGCCGCTGCAAATGGGCTGCCGGGGCTGCGATGCCTGCATCCGCGCCTGTCCGGGACAGGCGCTTTCGGAGCAGTTCGGTTTTAACTGCGAACGCTGTATCTCCTACCTGACCCAAAAAAAGACGCTTTCAGCCGAACAGGAACAGCTGCTGGAGAAACAGGACAGCGTATATGGCTGTGATGTCTGTCAGGCGGTCTGCCCCCATAACCAGGCCGTGCCGGATACGCCGATTCGGGAATTTTACGCAGAGCCGGTCACCCGGCTTAAAAAGGATGCGCTTGCCGCCATGAGCGGACGTGCTTTTAAACGCAAATATGCGGATTATGCCTTTTCCTGGTGCTCTAAACAAACCATTTTAAAAAACTTCCGGCAGTCTGACGATTGTGCAGAGCGCAAGCCGTGATTTGAAAAGCGGCTGCGGCCGCCCCTGTTCCGGCAGGCAATAGAGATTCGGCCTTCTTTTGCCTGCATGTAAGACGAAATTTTTGCGGAGGCGCATAACCATGGAAATATTATCGCCCGCGGGCAGCCTGGAGGCGCTGACGGCCGCGGTTCATTACGGTGCGGACGCGGTTTATGTCGGCGGCAGCCGGTTCAGTGCCCGAAAAAACGCACAGAATTTTACAGACAAGGAGCTGGCTGAAGCCGTCGATTTTTGCCATGTGCGCGGTGTTCGGCTGTATTTGTGCTGCAACACGCTGCTGAAGGACACGGAGCTTGACGAGGCCATGGATTTCATCCGGTATGCCTATCAGATTGGTGTGGATGCTTTGATTATTCAGGATTTGGGACTGCTGGCTCGGGTACGTCGAGCCCTGCCGGACATGCCGGTGCACGGCAGCACCCAAATGACGATTGTGAACAGCGCGGGGATCAACACGCTGGCGGCTCTGGGCGTTCGCCGGGTGGTGCTGGCACGGGAGGTTACGGCGGCGGAAATTGCTGAAATCCGCCGGCATACGGATACAGAGCTTGAATATTTTGTTCACGGGGCGCTGTGTATATCCTATTCCGGCCAATGCCTGATGAGCAGCATACTGGGCGGCCGGAGCGGCAACCGGGGCGGGTGCGCCCAGCCCTGCCGGTTGCCTTATACCCTCTTGCGGAACGGAAAGCCCGTCACGGACGCTTTGCCTCTTTTATGCCCCAAGGATTTGTGCCTGGCAGATCAGGTGCAGGCGCTGGCAGATTTGGGCGTTGCATCCCTGAAAATTGAGGGCCGGATGAAAAGCCCGGCGTATGTGGCGATGGTTACGCATATATATAAGCAGGCGATCGGCGGCCGGATATCCGATGACGATATCCGCAGCATGTTGAAGTTCTTTTCCCGGGGCGGTTCCTGCCAGGGTTATTTTCACGGCTGTACGTATGGCAGCATGATGGACACTGCCGGTCAGGCCAAAATCGCCGGGACGCTGCCGGTGCTGGAAAAGCGGCAGCGTGTCAGTCCGGTTTCCCTGCACCTGACCGCCCGAACGGGACAGCCGCTGTCCCTGACCATGCTGGCAGCAGACGGTACGGCGGCCACGGTTACCGGTGAAGTCTGCCCGGCGGCTCACACACATCCGATGGCGCCTGAACGGATGGAGCAGCAGCTAAGGAAGCTGGGTGGTACGCCCTTTTACGCAGACCGGATTGAAATTGATGCTTCAAATGACGTGGCAGCGGCGGCGGGGGCACTGAACGCTCTGCGGCGCCGGGCTGCCGAAACGCTGGAGCTGGAGATAACGCAAAAATTCAAGCGTTCCCTGCCACCGCAGCAGACGGAGGTGCACACCCCTCAAGGCGTTGTTCGGGAGCCGTCTCTCTGTGCGGAGGTAACCACAGAGGAGCAGCTGCGGGCCGCGGCAGACATGGGGATTCAGCGGATTTATCTGCCTGCCGGGCTGATGCACCTGGCCGGTGCGGTCAGCGAACCGGTTTTGCTGCTGCCGTCCCTCACCAAGGAGGGTCAGCCGCTCAAAACGGCAGGCGCGGAACGGATTTGCATACAGAATCTGGGTCAGCTGTCTGCCTGTCAGCAGCGTGACATCACAGCGGGGCATAGGCTGAACGTCACCAACAGCAGCACGGTGGCCATGCTGGCAGAGCTGGGCGTGGGCCGGGTGGTACTGTCACCGGAGCTGAATCTGAAAAGCATCGCCCGGCTGCGCCGTCAGACCGATGGGCTGCTGGAGATTATCGGCTACGGACGGCTGCCCCTAATGCTTTTGGAAAACTGTATCATCAAAAGCGCCTATGGGTGCGAATGCGATCAGGCCGCTTTTGCCCTGCGGGACCGTAAAAACGAGGTATTCCCCATTCGTCCCCGGCACTGCGGCAATGTGATTTATAATGCAAAGCCGATCTATATGGCCGACCGTCTGGCGGACATAAAAAATTTACAAATCGACGGCATCAGATTATGCTTTACACTTGAAAATTACGAAACTTGTTGTATAATAATAAGAGAGTATCAGGAAGCGCTGGCAGGCAAGGCCAAAAAGGCGCCTGACGGCGGCTTTACCCGCGGCCATTTTTACCGCGGCATGCAATGACAGGAGGGAAGGCAGTGGAGGTATTGATAAAGCGCTTATCCGGCGCAGACGGTCAGCGGCCGCCCATGCCGTTTTACGCAACGGCGGGTGCGGCAGGCATGGATTTATCCGCACACATCAGTGAGCCGCTGGTGCTGAAAAAAGGCGCCATGGCCGTGGTGCCCACCGGTCTTGCCATCAGCCTGCCCGGGGCGGACTGTGTGGCCTATGTATATGCCCGGAGCGGTCTGGGCGTTCGTCACGGCATTTGCCTTTCTAACGGCGTGGGCGTGATCGATTCCGACTACCGGGGGGAAATTTCTGTGGGGCTGATCAATCTGGGCCCGGCAGATTATACCATCCGGCCCGGCGAGCGCATTGCCCAGCTGGTGTTTGCCCCTGTTTTGCGGCCGACACTTACGGAGGTCGACACGCTGCCGGAAACGGATCGGGGCAGCGGCGGCTTTGGGTCTACCGGACGATGACGCGGTGGGATAAGCTGATTTTTCTTCTGCTGATTTTGGGGGCAACGGCGGCCATAGCCATGTCAGAATGGCTCTTTTCGGGTGCGGAGGGTCTGCAGGTTGTCGTTGAGGTGGACGGTCAGCCATATGGCCGGTATGCCCTGGAAGAAAAAAATGGAAAGACTCTTGCAATCAGCACGGAATTTGGGTATAATAAAATAGTGATTGAAAACGGCGGCGTCCGGGTGACGGAGTCGGACTGTCCCGATCATTTGGAGGTTAAGGCCGGTGTGATTCAAAAAAGCGGCGAAATGCTGGTGTGCCTGCCTAACCGGCTGGTGATCCGGATTGAAGGCGGAAGGGAAGTGGACGGCGTTGTCTATTAAAAAGCCGGATGCAAAACGCGTGGCGGCTGCGGGGCTTTTGCTGTCCGTCGGTCTTGTGCTGCATTATGCGGAGGGGATGCTCCCTGTTTTTCAAATTCTGCCGGGCGGACGGCTGGGACTGGCAAACATTGCCACCCTGCTGGCATTTTCCTGGTATGGTGCCGGCTTTGCACTGCTGGTGGGGCTTTTGCGTTGCTGCTTAACCGGTGTTTTTGCCGGGGCTGTCACCATGATTGCTTACGGCGGCACGGGCACCCTTTTCAGTGTGGCGGTTATGGCGCTGGCTAAAAGGCTGTTTCCGCGGCAAATCAGCACCGTTGGCCGGAGCATGCTGGGTGCGTTTTTCTATAACGTTGGTCAGGTGGCGGTTTGCGCTTTGGTTTTGGAAAACCCGTATATTTTTTCTTATCTGCCGCCGCTGACGCTGATTTCAGCCTTTTGCGGCCTGCTGACGGGCATTGCCGCCAGCCGGGCGGAAAAGAGCCTGCAGCCGGAATAGGAGATGTCTATGAAACAAATTGTAATGCAGCTGCCGCAGGGCGCGGCGGTGGTGCTGGCCTCCGGCTCACCCCGGCGGCGGGCGCTTTTAGAGCAGATTGGGCTGCCCTTTTCTGTGGTGCCCTCCCGGGCTGAGGAGCATATTGCGCTGGGGCTTTCGCCTGACATGGCGGTGCAGAGCCTGTCCCTTTTAAAGGCGGCGGACGTTGCCAAAAGCCAGCCGGCAAACGCGCTGATCATCGGTGCGGACACGGTGGTGACGCTGGACGATGAAATTTTGACAAAGCCCCGGGACAAAGAGGACGCTGCGGCCATGCTGCGCCGGTTGTCCGGCCGCCGTCACAGCGTGCTGACCGGCCTGACGGTTGTGCGCTGCCGCGACGGAAAAAGCGTCAGCGTTGCGGAGGAAACGGCAGTGTATTTTAAAGCTTTAACAGAGCGGGAAATTTTATCCTATGTGCAGACGGGCGAACCGCTGGATAAAGCAGGTGCTTACGGCATTCAGGGTCTGGGCGGTCTGTTTGTTGAAAAAATTGAGGGCGATTATTATAACGTAGTGGGTCTGCCTCTTGCGCGGCTGGGTAAGCTGCTGCAGGAAGAATTTGATTTTGAATTAGCTTGGGAGGTTTTGTAATATTATGTCACTGGCAAAGGATATTGGAATCGATTTAGGAACAGCGAACACGCTGGTCTATCTGAAAGGAAAGGGGATCATTCTCCGCGAACCGTCCGTTGTGGCGGTGAACAAAAGCGAGGGGAAAATTTTAAAGGTGGGGAACGAGGCGAAGGAAATGATCGGCCGTACCCCCGGCAACGTGGTGGCCATCCGCCCCTTAAAGGACGGCGTGATTGCGGATTTTGCCAGCACCCAGGCCATGCTGAAATATTTTATTAAAAAGGCCTATCCTTCTTCCTTTATCAAGCCTACTGTGGTGGTTTGCATCCCCTTTGGCGTTACGGAGGTGGAGCGCCGGGCTGTGGAGGAATCTGTTTTGTCCGCCGGCGGGAAAAATGCTTATCTGATTGAAGAACCCATGGCCGCGGCCATCGGTGCGGGTCTGCCGGTTTCAGAGCCAACAGGCAGCATGGTGGTCGATATCGGCGGCGGCACCAGCGAGGTGGCGGTTATTTCCTATGGCGGCATTGTGGCCAGCCAGTCCCTGCGGATTGCCGGTGACGAGTTAGATGATGATATTGTCAATTACATTAAAAAGGAATATAATTTGATGATCGGCGAGCGGACGGCGGAGGAGATTAAGTTTGCCATCGGCTCGGCCTATGAGTATGAGGGCGAGGGCACCATGGAGGTGAAGGGCCGCGATTTGATTTCCGGCCTGCCCAGAACCATCACCCTGACCAGCCGGGAAATCCGGGGTGCACTGTCCGAATCTATTTTTGCTATTGTCGACGCGATTAAAAACACACTGGAAAAAACGCCGCCGGAGCTGGCGGCCGACGTGATGAACCGCGGCATTGTCTTAACCGGCGGCGGCGCCCTGATTCGCGGGCTGGACGTGCTGGTGGCGGAGGAAACAGGGATTCCTGTCTATGTGGCGGATAACGCGCTGGATTGTGTGGCATTGGGCACCGGCCTTGCTCTTTCTGCGCTGGAAAAATCCGGACAGGGCATTTTAAGCAGCCGCTCCAAAAAGTGGCGGTAAATCGAAACAATCGGAAGGAGGAGGCTTATGGATAAAAATAAAAAGCTGAAAATCGTGCTGCTGGCTGTTACGGTCGTTATTTTTATCCTGATGGGCGTGTCCTTTGCGGCACGGAACGCATCCTCCCCCGGGAATATTTTAGGTACGGTACTGCGCCCGGTTCAGCAGCTGTTTTCCCGCATCGGCGGCGGTGTGGGCGGGTTTTTCGGCTTTATCGGCGACATGAAGGATTTCCAGGCGGAAAATCTGGGGCTTAAGGATCAGGTGGCGGTGCTGGAAGAAAAGGTGCGTGAGCTGGAGGCCTGCAAGCAGGAAAATGAACGGCTGCGGCAGCTTTTGGATCTTGCCTCCAATGAAACGGACCGGGATATGGTGGGCTGCGAGGTCATCGCCAAGGATCCCGGCAACTGGTTTTATACTTTTACCATTGACAAGGGCAGTGACGCAGGCATTGCTGTTGACGACACGGTCATTGCCGGTCACGGTTTGGTCGGCCGGATCACCGAGGTGGGCTCCGGCTGGGCCAAGGTGCTGACTATTATTGATACGGACAGCTCTGTGGGTGCGCTGATCAGCCGAACGCAGGATTTTGCAATTATCGACGGCGAGCTGTCGCTGGCAGACAACGGTAAATGCAGATTGAGCTATGTGACAAAGGGCACCAGCCTTGTACTGGGGGATGCGGTTGTCACATCCGGTTTGGGCGGTGTGTATCCGGAGGGCATCCTGATTGGTACGGTATCGGAGATTAAAAGCGATTCTTTGGGCTATTCGCAATATGCCGTGGTGGATACGGCGGTTGATTTTGAAAGGATCCGGGAGGTTATGGTCATCCGGAGCGGCAGGTAAAGCATCATGAGAAATCAGATCAAACAAACAGGGGCCGCCTTTCGGCAGGTGCTGACGGTAATTTTCATATTGCTGATGGCCGTACTTCAAACCACGGTGCTGCGTGGTCTTGAGGTCTTTCATGTTATTCCTAATCTTTTGTTTATCACGGTGGTTTGCTATAGCTTGCGCCGCGGCGACTACAGCGCCATGGTCGTGGGGGTGGCCTGCGGCCTGATTCTGGATGTGACCGGCGGCCGCGCAGTCGGCATTAACACCCTGCTTTGCACCTATGCGGCGTTTTTCTGCGTCCGCGTCAGCAGCAGCCTGTTTAACAACAACGTGTTTGTGTCCATGGTGTTTGTCCTGCTGCTGTCTATTCCCTATGAGTTGCTAATTTATCTGTTTTATTTTGTCATTTGGGGTCGCGGTGCGCTGGGCTACGCGCTTTTGTGCAAAATTCTGCCGGCTGTTGTCTATAATTTTCTGTTTACAATTGTTTTATACCCTGCCGTGCGGCGGGTGGCAGGCTGAGGAGGCGCGGAGCATGGAAGATAAACAACTGAAGAAACGCTGCCTGGTGCTCTATGTTCTGATTTTTCTTTTGACTGCCGCGGCTGTGAGCCGTTTATTTTACCTCCAGATTATTGAGGGGGAAAACTACCGTGCCATTTCCGACAGCCGTCTGGCCCGGAACATTCCCATTAAAGCGCCCCGGGGCGAGATTCTGGATCGCTACGGCCGCGCTCTTGTCACCAACCGAGTGGGCTATACTGTCGCCATTGCCAAGATTAATGACGATAAGCAGGCGCTCAATCAGGTCATTCTGAACATGGCTAACCTCTTTACCGAAAGACAGCTGGAATATGAGGATTCCTTCCCAATCTCTGCAACAGAACCCTTTGTCTTTACCTTTTCCGGTGCAGACGAGTCCGCGCAGCAGGCAGCAGCGCAGCAGTTTATTTCCGAAAGAAAATATCCTGCCGATATTACCGCGGCGGGTGTTATAGAAAAATATAAGAAAAAATATGATATTGCCGACAGCTTCTCGCCCGAGGAGGCGCGGCGGATCGCCGGCATCCGTTATGAAATGGAAAAACGGAACTTCTCCTCTAATAACGCTTATGTATTTGCAAGTGATGTGGATATTGAAACCATCACCACCATTAAGGAAAAACGGGAGCAGTTTTTTTGCGTGACGGTATATTCTGAGCCGATCCGTCAATATACCAGCGGGACGCTGGCCGCCCATATTCTGGGGCGTGTGGGCATCATCAACCCGGAGGAATACGCACAGCTTAAGGATCAGGGCTACGGCATGAACGATTATTTGGGCAAGCAGGGTGCCGAAAAGGCCTTTGAATCGTATTTAAGAGGTACCGACGGGACAAACAGCATTGAACGGAAAATCCGGGAGGGTGAAACGGAGCTTGTCTATTCCCGGGCTCCCGTTCCGGGCAACTCTGTTTTGCTGACCATCGACAGGGATTTGCAGCAGGCGGCGGAGGAGTCCTTAGAGCGCAATATTAAAAAAATTGCCGCCACAGCCAGATATGGCAGCGGCCATGACGCCTGTGCCGGTGCCGCTGTGGCACTGGATTTAAACAGCGGCGAGCTTCTGGCCATTGCCTCCTATCCGACCTATGCGCCCGAGCGGTTCAATGAGGATTACAATCAGCTGTATCAGGACCCGAATTATCCCATGCTCAACCGGGCGCTGAACGGCGTATATGAGCCGGGCTCCACCTTTAAGCTGTGTACGGCACTGGCGGCGCTGGAGGGCGGCTTTGTAACGCCGACGGAACGGATTACCACCACCGGTGTATATAACTATCTGGGTCACGATTTTATGTGTAATATCTACCGTACCAGCCGCGGCAACCACGGCACCATCAATATTTCTCAGGCCATTCAGCATTCCTGTAACTATTTCTTTTATGAAATGGGCCGGCGGATGGGCATTGAACCGATTGAAAGCTATGCGCATCAAATGGGACTGGGCGAATATACAGGGATTGAGCTGACCGGCGAGGAAGCCAAGGGACAGGTGGCCGGGCCATCGCTGCGGAAGCAGAACGGACGGGAATGGTATCCCGGTGACGTGCTGCAGGCGGCCATCGGTCAGTCGGATAATTTGTTCACACCGCTGCAAATCGCCAATTATGTGGCAACGCTGGCAAACGGCGGCACCAACTACGAGGTGCACCTTTTAAAGGCAGTCAAGTCCAACGCCGAGGATTCCATTGCCATGCAGAATGCGCCGAAAATCAGAAACCAGATATCTGTTAAACAGGAAAACCTGCAGGCGGTTCTGGCGGGTATGCAGCTGGCAACCTCAGAGGGAACGGCCAGTGCGGCCTTTGCGGATTTCCCGTTCAAAACCGGCGGTAAAACCGGTAGTGCGCAGGTGTCGCGGGGCTCCAGTAACGGTATTTATGTGGGCTATGCGCCCTATGACAATCCGCAAATCGCCGTGGCCGTGGTTGTGGAGCACGGTGGCTCCGGCGGCAATGCGTCTTACATTGCCCGGGATATTTTCTGGCAGTATTTCTTCGGCACAGATGAGACCGCCGCTCAAGCGGTGCAGTTCAACACGCTGCTGCCATAAATTGTAATAGCTTTTTTGGGGGGCGAACTTTGAAAGAAGGGAGCCAAGCATGATTACATTAAAAGGAACCAAGGAGGGCATCACCATTCAGCTGACGCCGGGCTTAACACTGGAGGAGGCTCGAAAACTGCTGGCGGACAAGCTATCTCAGGCCGGTGACTTTTTCCGCGGCGCGGCGGTCACAATCCGGCTGGAGGCAAAGGATTTTTCTGCATTTGAGCAATATCTTCTTAAGACGGAGGTTGAAAGGCTGCTGTCTCAGTCTGCGGTGACCTTCAGCGATCCGCCGTCTGAGCCGGAGGCGGGATCTGAGGCGCAAGAGCAGCAGGCGTCTGCCGCCGGGGCAGAAGCTGAAGAAACCGCTGACGTGTCCCAAGGGGCTGATGTGTTTTACAGAGGCACTGTCCGCTCGGGACAAGCGCTGCGGGCGGCGGGCAATCTGGTGGTTCTGGGCGATGCAAATCCCGGATCGGAGCTGATTGCCGGCGGCAATATTGTTGTGATGGGTACGGCTCGGGGCATGCTGTGGGCCGGTGCCTTCGGGGATCGCGGTGCGGTGGTATCGGCGGCGCGGCTTTTGCCGTCGCAGATTCGCATCGCCGAGGTTATATCCCGCAGGCCGGACGGCGAGTCAGACCCCGGCGCCTTTTGCCCCGAATTTGCTGAAATTCGTGACAACCGTATCTATATTGAGAGAAAGGGGCTGTCGCATTAAGTCGACAGCCCCTTTTGAGGCTGAACGGATTTAGATGCA
>CAYUUO010000037.1:0-10416 GCA_964447945.1 uncultured Oscillospiraceae bacterium | reverse complement strand
CTTTGCCATAGGTACGCCGAGCGGCGAAGTTTGTTCGTAGCTTTAAGGCATAAAAAAGAAGGAATTCATTTAGAAAAATGAATTCCAACCTCCAAAAATACTTTTTATTTTCTTTATCCGGCGTTTTAACTGTATTCTTTGCCTTAAAGCGGTCTGCGCTAAATGCGACAGCCTCGTTTGCAGGGGAGAATGATTATGCTGTTGGCAGAGGAATTAAAGGCATATGCGGCCGCGCTGTCCATTCCGGCGTCGGGCATATGCGGCGCAGAGCCGGACGGCCGTCTGGCGGCATATTTGCAGGCGCGGCGGGCGGCCTTTCCCATTTGCGATTTTGAAGAAGAAAGCCTGCAACGGCGGATAAGCCCAAAAGCCATGATGGAAGACGCGCAAAGTGTTTTTGTCTGCCTGTTTCCCTATTACATTGAGGCCATGCCGCCGGGAAACCTGTCCCGGTATGCTATGGTGAAGGATTATCATCAGGTTATCGGGGCCTATCTTGCCAAACTGGCGGCCTTTGTCACGGAGCGGGAGCCGGCGGCCCGGTGTATGCCCCTTTGCGATACCACCCCTCTGGTGGACAGGTGGCTGGCCTATCAGGCGGGTCTGGGATTTTTCGGCAAAAACAATTTGCTGATTCATCCTGTGTTCGGCTCCTGGTTTTTTATCGGCGCTCTGCTTCTTAATATCCCGCTTAAGGCGGACAAGCCGCTGCAAATGGGCTGCCGGGGCTGCGATGCCTGCATCCGCGCCTGTCCGGGACAGGCGCTTTCGGAGCAGTTCGGTTTTAACTGCGAACGCTGTATCTCCTACCTGACCCAAAAAAAGACGCTTTCAGCCGAACAGGAACAGCTGCTGGAGAAACAGGACAGCGTATATGGCTGTGATGTCTGTCAGGCGGTCTGCCCCCATAACCAGGCCGTGCCGGATACGCCGATTCGGGAATTTTACGCAGAGCCGGTCACCCGGCTTAAAAAGGATGCGCTTGCCGCCATGAGCGGACGTGCTTTTAAACGCAAATATGCGGATTATGCCTTTTCCTGGTGCTCTAAACAAACCATTTTAAAAAACTTCCGGCAGTCTGACGATTGTGCAGAGCGCAAGCCGTGATTTGAAAAGCGGCTGCGGCCGCCCCTGTTCCGGCAGGCAATAGAGATTCGGCCTTCTTTTGCCTGCATGTAAGACGAAATTTTTGCGGAGGCGCATAACCATGGAAATATTATCGCCCGCGGGCAGCCTGGAGGCGCTGACGGCCGCGGTTCATTACGGTGCGGACGCGGTTTATGTCGGCGGCAGCCGGTTCAGTGCCCGAAAAAACGCACAGAATTTTACAGACAAGGAGCTGGCTGAAGCCGTCGATTTTTGCCATGTGCGCGGTGTTCGGCTGTATTTGTGCTGCAACACGCTGCTGAAGGACACGGAGCTTGACGAGGCCATGGATTTCATCCGGTATGCCTATCAGATTGGTGTGGATGCTTTGATTATTCAGGATTTGGGACTGCTGGCTCGGGTACGTCGAGCCCTGCCGGACATGCCGGTGCACGGCAGCACCCAAATGACGATTGTGAACAGCGCGGGGATCAACACGCTGGCGGCTCTGGGCGTTCGCCGGGTGGTGCTGGCACGGGAGGTTACGGCGGCGGAAATTGCTGAAATCCGCCGGCATACGGATACAGAGCTTGAATATTTTGTTCACGGGGCGCTGTGTATATCCTATTCCGGCCAATGCCTGATGAGCAGCATACTGGGCGGCCGGAGCGGCAACCGGGGCGGGTGCGCCCAGCCCTGCCGGTTGCCTTATACCCTCTTGCGGAACGGAAAGCCCGTCACGGACGCTTTGCCTCTTTTATGCCCCAAGGATTTGTGCCTGGCAGATCAGGTGCAGGCGCTGGCAGATTTGGGCGTTGCATCCCTGAAAATTGAGGGCCGGATGAAAAGCCCGGCGTATGTGGCGATGGTTACGCATATATATAAGCAGGCGATCGGCGGCCGGATATCCGATGACGATATCCGCAGCATGTTGAAGTTCTTTTCCCGGGGCGGTTCCTGCCAGGGTTATTTTCACGGCTGTACGTATGGCAGCATGATGGACACTGCCGGTCAGGCCAAAATCGCCGGGACGCTGCCGGTGCTGGAAAAGCGGCAGCGTGTCAGTCCGGTTTCCCTGCACCTGACCGCCCGAACGGGACAGCCGCTGTCCCTGACCATGCTGGCAGCAGACGGTACGGCGGCCACGGTTACCGGTGAAGTCTGCCCGGCGGCTCACACACATCCGATGGCGCCTGAACGGATGGAGCAGCAGCTAAGGAAGCTGGGTGGTACGCCCTTTTACGCAGACCGGATTGAAATTGATGCTTCAAATGACGTGGCAGCGGCGGCGGGGGCACTGAACGCTCTGCGGCGCCGGGCTGCCGAAACGCTGGAGCTGGAGATAACGCAAAAATTCAAGCGTTCCCTGCCACCGCAGCAGACGGAGGTGCACACCCCTCAAGGCGTTGTTCGGGAGCCGTCTCTCTGTGCGGAGGTAACCACAGAGGAGCAGCTGCGGGCCGCGGCAGACATGGGGATTCAGCGGATTTATCTGCCTGCCGGGCTGATGCACCTGGCCGGTGCGGTCAGCGAACCGGTTTTGCTGCTGCCGTCCCTCACCAAGGAGGGTCAGCCGCTCAAAACGGCAGGCGCGGAACGGATTTGCATACAGAATCTGGGTCAGCTGTCTGCCTGTCAGCAGCGTGACATCACAGCGGGGCATAGGCTGAACGTCACCAACAGCAGCACGGTGGCCATGCTGGCAGAGCTGGGCGTGGGCCGGGTGGTACTGTCACCGGAGCTGAATCTGAAAAGCATCGCCCGGCTGCGCCGTCAGACCGATGGGCTGCTGGAGATTATCGGCTACGGACGGCTGCCCCTAATGCTTTTGGAAAACTGTATCATCAAAAGCGCCTATGGGTGCGAATGCGATCAGGCCGCTTTTGCCCTGCGGGACCGTAAAAACGAGGTATTCCCCATTCGTCCCCGGCACTGCGGCAATGTGATTTATAATGCAAAGCCGATCTATATGGCCGACCGTCTGGCGGACATAAAAAATTTACAAATCGACGGCATCAGATTATGCTTTACACTTGAAAATTACGAAACTTGTTGTATAATAATAAGAGAGTATCAGGAAGCGCTGGCAGGCAAGGCCAAAAAGGCGCCTGACGGCGGCTTTACCCGCGGCCATTTTTACCGCGGCATGCAATGACAGGAGGGAAGGCAGTGGAGGTATTGATAAAGCGCTTATCCGGCGCAGACGGTCAGCGGCCGCCCATGCCGTTTTACGCAACGGCGGGTGCGGCAGGCATGGATTTATCCGCACACATCAGTGAGCCGCTGGTGCTGAAAAAAGGCGCCATGGCCGTGGTGCCCACCGGTCTTGCCATCAGCCTGCCCGGGGCGGACTGTGTGGCCTATGTATATGCCCGGAGCGGTCTGGGCGTTCGTCACGGCATTTGCCTTTCTAACGGCGTGGGCGTGATCGATTCCGACTACCGGGGGGAAATTTCTGTGGGGCTGATCAATCTGGGCCCGGCAGATTATACCATCCGGCCCGGCGAGCGCATTGCCCAGCTGGTGTTTGCCCCTGTTTTGCGGCCGACACTTACGGAGGTCGACACGCTGCCGGAAACGGATCGGGGCAGCGGCGGCTTTGGGTCTACCGGACGATGACGCGGTGGGATAAGCTGATTTTTCTTCTGCTGATTTTGGGGGCAACGGCGGCCATAGCCATGTCAGAATGGCTCTTTTCGGGTGCGGAGGGTCTGCAGGTTGTCGTTGAGGTGGACGGTCAGCCATATGGCCGGTATGCCCTGGAAGAAAAAAATGGAAAGACTCTTGCAATCAGCACGGAATTTGGGTATAATAAAATAGTGATTGAAAACGGCGGCGTCCGGGTGACGGAGTCGGACTGTCCCGATCATTTGGAGGTTAAGGCCGGTGTGATTCAAAAAAGCGGCGAAATGCTGGTGTGCCTGCCTAACCGGCTGGTGATCCGGATTGAAGGCGGAAGGGAAGTGGACGGCGTTGTCTATTAAAAAGCCGGATGCAAAACGCGTGGCGGCTGCGGGGCTTTTGCTGTCCGTCGGTCTTGTGCTGCATTATGCGGAGGGGATGCTCCCTGTTTTTCAAATTCTGCCGGGCGGACGGCTGGGACTGGCAAACATTGCCACCCTGCTGGCATTTTCCTGGTATGGTGCCGGCTTTGCACTGCTGGTGGGGCTTTTGCGTTGCTGCTTAACCGGTGTTTTTGCCGGGGCTGTCACCATGATTGCTTACGGCGGCACGGGCACCCTTTTCAGTGTGGCGGTTATGGCGCTGGCTAAAAGGCTGTTTCCGCGGCAAATCAGCACCGTTGGCCGGAGCATGCTGGGTGCGTTTTTCTATAACGTTGGTCAGGTGGCGGTTTGCGCTTTGGTTTTGGAAAACCCGTATATTTTTTCTTATCTGCCGCCGCTGACGCTGATTTCAGCCTTTTGCGGCCTGCTGACGGGCATTGCCGCCAGCCGGGCGGAAAAGAGCCTGCAGCCGGAATAGGAGATGTCTATGAAACAAATTGTAATGCAGCTGCCGCAGGGCGCGGCGGTGGTGCTGGCCTCCGGCTCACCCCGGCGGCGGGCGCTTTTAGAGCAGATTGGGCTGCCCTTTTCTGTGGTGCCCTCCCGGGCTGAGGAGCATATTGCGCTGGGGCTTTCGCCTGACATGGCGGTGCAGAGCCTGTCCCTTTTAAAGGCGGCGGACGTTGCCAAAAGCCAGCCGGCAAACGCGCTGATCATCGGTGCGGACACGGTGGTGACGCTGGACGATGAAATTTTGACAAAGCCCCGGGACAAAGAGGACGCTGCGGCCATGCTGCGCCGGTTGTCCGGCCGCCGTCACAGCGTGCTGACCGGCCTGACGGTTGTGCGCTGCCGCGACGGAAAAAGCGTCAGCGTTGCGGAGGAAACGGCAGTGTATTTTAAAGCTTTAACAGAGCGGGAAATTTTATCCTATGTGCAGACGGGCGAACCGCTGGATAAAGCAGGTGCTTACGGCATTCAGGGTCTGGGCGGTCTGTTTGTTGAAAAAATTGAGGGCGATTATTATAACGTAGTGGGTCTGCCTCTTGCGCGGCTGGGTAAGCTGCTGCAGGAAGAATTTGATTTTGAATTAGCTTGGGAGGTTTTGTAATATTATGTCACTGGCAAAGGATATTGGAATCGATTTAGGAACAGCGAACACGCTGGTCTATCTGAAAGGAAAGGGGATCATTCTCCGCGAACCGTCCGTTGTGGCGGTGAACAAAAGCGAGGGGAAAATTTTAAAGGTGGGGAACGAGGCGAAGGAAATGATCGGCCGTACCCCCGGCAACGTGGTGGCCATCCGCCCCTTAAAGGACGGCGTGATTGCGGATTTTGCCAGCACCCAGGCCATGCTGAAATATTTTATTAAAAAGGCCTATCCTTCTTCCTTTATCAAGCCTACTGTGGTGGTTTGCATCCCCTTTGGCGTTACGGAGGTGGAGCGCCGGGCTGTGGAGGAATCTGTTTTGTCCGCCGGCGGGAAAAATGCTTATCTGATTGAAGAACCCATGGCCGCGGCCATCGGTGCGGGTCTGCCGGTTTCAGAGCCAACAGGCAGCATGGTGGTCGATATCGGCGGCGGCACCAGCGAGGTGGCGGTTATTTCCTATGGCGGCATTGTGGCCAGCCAGTCCCTGCGGATTGCCGGTGACGAGTTAGATGATGATATTGTCAATTACATTAAAAAGGAATATAATTTGATGATCGGCGAGCGGACGGCGGAGGAGATTAAGTTTGCCATCGGCTCGGCCTATGAGTATGAGGGCGAGGGCACCATGGAGGTGAAGGGCCGCGATTTGATTTCCGGCCTGCCCAGAACCATCACCCTGACCAGCCGGGAAATCCGGGGTGCACTGTCCGAATCTATTTTTGCTATTGTCGACGCGATTAAAAACACACTGGAAAAAACGCCGCCGGAGCTGGCGGCCGACGTGATGAACCGCGGCATTGTCTTAACCGGCGGCGGCGCCCTGATTCGCGGGCTGGACGTGCTGGTGGCGGAGGAAACAGGGATTCCTGTCTATGTGGCGGATAACGCGCTGGATTGTGTGGCATTGGGCACCGGCCTTGCTCTTTCTGCGCTGGAAAAATCCGGACAGGGCATTTTAAGCAGCCGCTCCAAAAAGTGGCGGTAAATCGAAACAATCGGAAGGAGGAGGCTTATGGATAAAAATAAAAAGCTGAAAATCGTGCTGCTGGCTGTTACGGTCGTTATTTTTATCCTGATGGGCGTGTCCTTTGCGGCACGGAACGCATCCTCCCCCGGGAATATTTTAGGTACGGTACTGCGCCCGGTTCAGCAGCTGTTTTCCCGCATCGGCGGCGGTGTGGGCGGGTTTTTCGGCTTTATCGGCGACATGAAGGATTTCCAGGCGGAAAATCTGGGGCTTAAGGATCAGGTGGCGGTGCTGGAAGAAAAGGTGCGTGAGCTGGAGGCCTGCAAGCAGGAAAATGAACGGCTGCGGCAGCTTTTGGATCTTGCCTCCAATGAAACGGACCGGGATATGGTGGGCTGCGAGGTCATCGCCAAGGATCCCGGCAACTGGTTTTATACTTTTACCATTGACAAGGGCAGTGACGCAGGCATTGCTGTTGACGACACGGTCATTGCCGGTCACGGTTTGGTCGGCCGGATCACCGAGGTGGGCTCCGGCTGGGCCAAGGTGCTGACTATTATTGATACGGACAGCTCTGTGGGTGCGCTGATCAGCCGAACGCAGGATTTTGCAATTATCGACGGCGAGCTGTCGCTGGCAGACAACGGTAAATGCAGATTGAGCTATGTGACAAAGGGCACCAGCCTTGTACTGGGGGATGCGGTTGTCACATCCGGTTTGGGCGGTGTGTATCCGGAGGGCATCCTGATTGGTACGGTATCGGAGATTAAAAGCGATTCTTTGGGCTATTCGCAATATGCCGTGGTGGATACGGCGGTTGATTTTGAAAGGATCCGGGAGGTTATGGTCATCCGGAGCGGCAGGTAAAGCATCATGAGAAATCAGATCAAACAAACAGGGGCCGCCTTTCGGCAGGTGCTGACGGTAATTTTCATATTGCTGATGGCCGTACTTCAAACCACGGTGCTGCGTGGTCTTGAGGTCTTTCATGTTATTCCTAATCTTTTGTTTATCACGGTGGTTTGCTATAGCTTGCGCCGCGGCGACTACAGCGCCATGGTCGTGGGGGTGGCCTGCGGCCTGATTCTGGATGTGACCGGCGGCCGCGCAGTCGGCATTAACACCCTGCTTTGCACCTATGCGGCGTTTTTCTGCGTCCGCGTCAGCAGCAGCCTGTTTAACAACAACGTGTTTGTGTCCATGGTGTTTGTCCTGCTGCTGTCTATTCCCTATGAGTTGCTAATTTATCTGTTTTATTTTGTCATTTGGGGTCGCGGTGCGCTGGGCTACGCGCTTTTGTGCAAAATTCTGCCGGCTGTTGTCTATAATTTTCTGTTTACAATTGTTTTATACCCTGCCGTGCGGCGGGTGGCAGGCTGAGGAGGCGCGGAGCATGGAAGATAAACAACTGAAGAAACGCTGCCTGGTGCTCTATGTTCTGATTTTTCTTTTGACTGCCGCGGCTGTGAGCCGTTTATTTTACCTCCAGATTATTGAGGGGGAAAACTACCGTGCCATTTCCGACAGCCGTCTGGCCCGGAACATTCCCATTAAAGCGCCCCGGGGCGAGATTCTGGATCGCTACGGCCGCGCTCTTGTCACCAACCGAGTGGGCTATACTGTCGCCATTGCCAAGATTAATGACGATAAGCAGGCGCTCAATCAGGTCATTCTGAACATGGCTAACCTCTTTACCGAAAGACAGCTGGAATATGAGGATTCCTTCCCAATCTCTGCAACAGAACCCTTTGTCTTTACCTTTTCCGGTGCAGACGAGTCCGCGCAGCAGGCAGCAGCGCAGCAGTTTATTTCCGAAAGAAAATATCCTGCCGATATTACCGCGGCGGGTGTTATAGAAAAATATAAGAAAAAATATGATATTGCCGACAGCTTCTCGCCCGAGGAGGCGCGGCGGATCGCCGGCATCCGTTATGAAATGGAAAAACGGAACTTCTCCTCTAATAACGCTTATGTATTTGCAAGTGATGTGGATATTGAAACCATCACCACCATTAAGGAAAAACGGGAGCAGTTTTTTTGCGTGACGGTATATTCTGAGCCGATCCGTCAATATACCAGCGGGACGCTGGCCGCCCATATTCTGGGGCGTGTGGGCATCATCAACCCGGAGGAATACGCACAGCTTAAGGATCAGGGCTACGGCATGAACGATTATTTGGGCAAGCAGGGTGCCGAAAAGGCCTTTGAATCGTATTTAAGAGGTACCGACGGGACAAACAGCATTGAACGGAAAATCCGGGAGGGTGAAACGGAGCTTGTCTATTCCCGGGCTCCCGTTCCGGGCAACTCTGTTTTGCTGACCATCGACAGGGATTTGCAGCAGGCGGCGGAGGAGTCCTTAGAGCGCAATATTAAAAAAATTGCCGCCACAGCCAGATATGGCAGCGGCCATGACGCCTGTGCCGGTGCCGCTGTGGCACTGGATTTAAACAGCGGCGAGCTTCTGGCCATTGCCTCCTATCCGACCTATGCGCCCGAGCGGTTCAATGAGGATTACAATCAGCTGTATCAGGACCCGAATTATCCCATGCTCAACCGGGCGCTGAACGGCGTATATGAGCCGGGCTCCACCTTTAAGCTGTGTACGGCACTGGCGGCGCTGGAGGGCGGCTTTGTAACGCCGACGGAACGGATTACCACCACCGGTGTATATAACTATCTGGGTCACGATTTTATGTGTAATATCTACCGTACCAGCCGCGGCAACCACGGCACCATCAATATTTCTCAGGCCATTCAGCATTCCTGTAACTATTTCTTTTATGAAATGGGCCGGCGGATGGGCATTGAACCGATTGAAAGCTATGCGCATCAAATGGGACTGGGCGAATATACAGGGATTGAGCTGACCGGCGAGGAAGCCAAGGGACAGGTGGCCGGGCCATCGCTGCGGAAGCAGAACGGACGGGAATGGTATCCCGGTGACGTGCTGCAGGCGGCCATCGGTCAGTCGGATAATTTGTTCACACCGCTGCAAATCGCCAATTATGTGGCAACGCTGGCAAACGGCGGCACCAACTACGAGGTGCACCTTTTAAAGGCAGTCAAGTCCAACGCCGAGGATTCCATTGCCATGCAGAATGCGCCGAAAATCAGAAACCAGATATCTGTTAAACAGGAAAACCTGCAGGCGGTTCTGGCGGGTATGCAGCTGGCAACCTCAGAGGGAACGGCCAGTGCGGCCTTTGCGGATTTCCCGTTCAAAACCGGCGGTAAAACCGGTAGTGCGCAGGTGTCGCGGGGCTCCAGTAACGGTATTTATGTGGGCTATGCGCCCTATGACAATCCGCAAATCGCCGTGGCCGTGGTTGTGGAGCACGGTGGCTCCGGCGGCAATGCGTCTTACATTGCCCGGGATATTTTCTGGCAGTATTTCTTCGGCACAGATGAGACCGCCGCTCAAGCGGTGCAGTTCAACACGCTGCTGCCATAAATTGTAATAGCTTTTTTGGGGGGCGAACTTTGAAAGAAGGGAGCCAAGCATGATTACATTAAAAGGAACCAAGGAGGGCATCACCATTCAGCTGACGCCGGGCTTAACACTGGAGGAGGCTCGAAAACTGCTGGCGGACAAGCTATCTCAGGCCGGTGACTTTTTCCGCGGCGCGGCGGTCACAATCCGGCTGGAGGCAAAGGATTTTTCTGCATTTGAGCAATATCTTCTTAAGACGGAGGTTGAAAGGCTGCTGTCTCAGTCTGCGGTGACCTTCAGCGATCCGCCGTCTGAGCCGGAGGCGGGATCTGAGGCGCAAGAGCAGCAGGCGTCTGCCGCCGGGGCAGAAGCTGAAGAAACCGCTGACGTGTCCCAAGGGGCTGATGTGTTTTACAGAGGCACTGTCCGCTCGGGACAAGCGCTGCGGGCGGCGGGCAATCTGGTGGTTCTGGGCGATGCAAATCCCGGATCGGAGCTGATTGCCGGCGGCAATATTGTTGTGATGGGTACGGCTCGGGGCATGCTGTGGGCCGGTGCCTTCGGGGATCGCGGTGCGGTGGTATCGGCGGCGCGGCTTTTGCCGTCGCAGATTCGCATCGCCGAGGTTATATCCCGCAGGCCGGACGGCGAGTCAGACCCCGGCGCCTTTTGCCCCGAATTTGCTGAAATTCGTGACAACCGTATCTATATTGAGAGAAAGGGGCTGTCGCATTAAGTCGACAGCCCCTTTTGAGGCTGAACGGATTTAGAT
>CAYUUO010000036.1:0-10975 GCA_964447945.1 uncultured Oscillospiraceae bacterium | reverse complement strand
GAAAGATAAAGAGCATGCACGCTTAAAACAATATAAGATTATAGAAAAAAAGCTAAAAAAATGCTGTAATCCCCCGGCCGCGTGACAGTATACTGCTACACAGCCAGGGATTACAAACAAGTATCTTGCGTCTGTCCGTTCGAACAGATTCGTTTCTATTTCATATGTACCCGCAAACATGTATAGTTCAAGGGCAGCGGCAGCACGCCCGCCTTGTGAAGCGGCGTGTAAATAACCAGCACGATGGCAAAATCAATACAGTGATGAATGAAGGTGCCAAGGCCGACAGTGATTAATATGTACCGGGCGATGCCTGCCTCCGGTGTTGTAATAAAAGGCAGCGAGGTCAAGCCAACCAGCATCTCGCTGGCCGCATGGACAAGGCCTGTGAGAAACAGAATTAAAAAGACGTTATATTCCCGTTTTGCCAGGTAATAGCCCATCAGCCCGAACACCAAATGCAGTAAAGCCCGGGCCGATACCCAAGGATTGGCAAGAGCCATAAAAAAGCCCAATGCACTGCCGATGGCGGTGCCGATCACGGCAGCCGGACCGATGAACAGAGCCAGAATGCCGGGGACATGTGCCGCAAAGGTTGCGGAAAAAATCGGCTCCAGCACCAGCTTAAAAGGCATGTACATCGGGATAATCATGGCTATGGCCGTCAACAGGGCCGATACCGTGATTTTTTTCATATCCAGGGTTGATTTTGTATTCATTGACACAAACTCCGTTCTGCCTGAAAAGGCGAAAATTTTGTCCTTAGCTATTCCAGCGGTAACCCATTGCACGGCTTTGGCATACAATGTACCACGAGGTGACTGTTATGCTGTTTTCTATTCTTCGGGATTCCATCGTACTTTTTTTGCTGATCTACGCAGTGGTTGATCTGGGCAATCATTTGATTAACTGGCTGACCCGCCGGCTGACAGAAGAAGAAACCGGCAAAACAGGCTTTTATCTGATGGATATGACCGGTCAGACAGCTTCCTGTGCCGAATTCAGCATCCGCACCGCGGCACGTCACGAAAACACGGTTTTGCTGATTACCGATCCGCAGGAGGCGGAAATCGCCGCAATTACCAAACGGCTCTGTCGGGAACTTGAGTATGTACATACTGTTACGCGAGCCGAGCTGATCGACTGGCTTAAAAGTGAAACATCTCCGGACGCTTTTTTAAAAGGTGATAAAGCGGCAAGCCAAGACCCAGACAAATAACCAGTTCCCCGGCACCGACGGTTGCTATGTTTAAGAGGAGTGCCGGGGAATCCGGCACCACAAAATATAGCATACTGCCCACCAAAAGCGCGTTAGACACCACCGGTGACAGCATGGCCAGCACAGGCCTTTTGCGCAAAAGCCGTGTACCGACAGCGCCGATACAGGTGGCCAGTGACCCGATGACAATATCATAAATCCCAAAGCCGCCCACCAAATTCGCGACCACGCAGCCCACCGTCAGGCCCGGAATGGCGCAGGGCGCCAGCATGGGCAAAACCGTTAGCGCCTCCGAAATTCTGAACTGCACCGGGCCGTAGGAAATCCAGGGAAGTGCCAGCGTTAAAACGGCATAAAGCGCCGCTATCACCGCTCCGTAAATCAAGGCTTTAATATCTCTTCTCATAGGCTTAATGCTCACAATTGCCGCAGCAGCCGCCGCAGCTCTTTTTGGGTTCAAAAGGCAGGCCCTGACGCTTATAGTAATCGGCAATGGCCGCCTCAATGGCCTCCTCCGCCAACACGGAGCAATGCACCTTGGCCGGCGGCAGACCGTCTAAGGCCTCCATAACGGCGGCGTTCGTCAACTCTCTGGCCTCCTCCACCGTTTTTCCTTTAACCATTTCCGTGGCCATGGAGCTGGTGGCAATGGCCGCGCCGCAGCCAAAGGTTTTAAACTTACAATCGCGGATGACGCCATCCTCAATCTTCATATACATTTTCATAATATCGCCGCACTTGGCGTTGCCTACCTGACCCACAGCATTGGCGTCCTCAATCTCGCCAACATTTCGCGGATGCTCAAAATGATCCATAACTTTTTCGCTATACATATATAAATGCTCCTTTCATCAGAATACAGACCGCCGCTCAAGCGGCTGCCGTTTAACCGGGATACAGCGGGGACATCATGCGCAGGGTTTTAACAATCTCCGGCAAAACGGCCAATACATGGTCAATGTCTGCCTCAGTGTTTTGCTCCCCAATGGAAAGACGCAGGGAACCGTGAGCAATCTCGTGGGGCAGCCCCAATGCCAGCAGAACATGAGAGGGATCCAGCGATCCACTGGTGCAGGCCGAGCCGCTGGAGGCCGCCACGCCTTGGGCATCCAGCCGCAAAAGCAGTGCCTCTCCTTCAATATAACGAAAGCAGAAATTAACATTGCCCGGCAGACGCTCCGTCCGGTGGCCGTTGAGCCGCGCGTCCGGAATAGTCGCCAGAATACCCTCAATCAGTTTTTCACGCAAAGCGGTTATCCGCTTGCTCTTTTCCTCCAAATTCCGGGTTGCCAGCGTAATGGCTGTTCCTAAGCCGGCAATGCCCGCCACGTTTTCCGTCCCGCCCCGCCGGCCGCGCTCCTGCGCGCCGCCGTGCATAAAGGTGTCAAGGCGGGTACCCTTTTTGATGTATAAAGCGCCCACGCCCTTCGGGCCGCCGAATTTATGGGCAGACAGGGACAAAAGATCCACACCCAGCGCCTTAACATCCACCGGCAGTGAGCCGATAGCCTGCACCGCGTCGGTGTGAAACAGGATTTTCTTTTCCGCTGCAATGGCGGCCAACTCCCGGATAGGCTCCACCGTTCCGATTTCATTATTCGCCATCATAATTGAAATTAAAACCGTATCCTCCCGGATGGCGGCGGCAAGTGCCTCGGGGCTGACCCTGCCCTCACTGTCCACCGGCAGATAGGTCGCGGAAAAGCCCTGCTTTTCCAGATATTCCACCGTATGCAGCACCGCATGATGCTCAATCTGCGAGGTAATGATATGCATACCCTTTTTTTTGTTGGCAAGAGCCGCACCCTTAATGGCCCAGTTATCCGCCTCCGTGCCGCAGGCAGTAAAATAAATTTCAGACGGATCGGCACCCAATGCCGCCGCCACCTGTTCCCGGCTACGGATTACCGCCTGTTCTGCGGCCGCGGCCTTCCTGTACAGAGAGGAAGGATTACCGTATTCCTCCAACAGATAAGGCAGCATGGCCGCCAGCACCTCCGGCCGGACAGGCGTTGTCGCGCTGTTATCTAAATATACTAAATGCTTCATGTTCACCAGCCTCTGCAAAAAATATTATATACTGATTATATCGTCTGATCAATTGCCGGAACATGACCGGAATTTTATGACATACAGTATTCATCTTATTTATTATACATCATTTTTCAAAAAACTTCAATAAAAAAACACATAAATTTTGGTTTTTTTAACCGCGTTTATTCATCAAATTCACGAAAACAGGCCTTGCATCGCTAGAAAAGGCCGCTATAGCTTTTGGCCTTCAGTGCCGTGACTACTTCACTTTCTGTCATATGCCGGGCACATACCACGAAAATGCCCCGTCCGTCACCGTTAAAATTCTGTGCTGCCGGCGTCAAATCCGTCATATCGCCGTTTTGATATACAATGGCATCCACCGCACCGCTATAGCCATAGAGGGGAACGACGGTGTGCCCCGCTCCCTCCACTGCCTGCCTCAGCAGGTTCAAACCCTCTTCCATTGCAACAATCACAAGCTACGCCTCCTAAAAAATTCATTACCTTGCTGCGTTTGACCCCAAAAAAAGTAATATTCTTAGTTATTATGGACATTTTTTAGAAAAACCTTTTACTTTTTTTAAAAAACATGATAAAATAATAGAGATTTAAAAAGCAAACAAACGCCGGCGGACTTCTGACAGCTTTGGTGCCGGCAGATACCATTTTAGGAGGTTGTTACTATTGGGACGTTTATTCGGCACTGACGGCGTTCGCGGCGTTGCAAACATTGAGCTGACCTGTGAGCTGGCCATGCAAATCGGCAAGGCTGCCGCCTATGTTTTAACCAAGGAGACGCACCACAAACCCAAAATTTTAATTGGCAAGGACTCCCGCCTGTCCGGCGATATGCTGGAGTCTGCTCTGGCTGCCGGTCTTTGCTCTGTTGGCGCGGGCGTTGTCAATCTGGGCATCATCCCCACGCCGGCTGTCGCCTATCTCACCCGGAAATATGAGGCAGATGCGGGCATTGTCATTTCCGCCTCCCACAACTCTGCGGAATATAACGGTATTAAAATTTTCAATTCTAACGGCTACAAGCTCAGCGATGCCATCGAGGAGCGGATTGAGGCGATTATCTTAGACGGCAGCGAAACCGTGGACTGCCCCACCGGCGATGCTGTGGGTACGGTCGAGCACTGTGAAACGGCCCTGGCCGACTATATTGAATTTGCCAAAAGCACCATTGACTGCGATTTGAAGGATATGCGCATCGCCATTGACTGTGCCAACGGCGCCAGCTACAAAAGCGCCGTTAAGGTCATTGTGGAGCTGGGCGCGGAGGCCTTTGTGGTGCATAATCATCCCAACGGCACCAACATCAACCGCAAGTGCGGCTCCACTCATACCAAGGATTTTCAGCAGTATGTGAAAAATATCGACGTGGATCTGGGGCTGACCTTCGACGGGGACGCGGACCGTCTGCTGGTGGTGGACGAAAAGGGCAATCTCATTGACGGCGATAAAATTATGTTTATCTGTGCCGACTATTTAAAAGAAAAGGGTCTGCTTTTGAAAAACACGCTGGTAACCACCGTGATGACCAATCTGGGGCTGGTGCTGGCCGCCAAGGAAAAGGGCATCAACATTGTCCAGACCCGGGTGGGTGACCGCTATGTTCTGGAGGAAATGCTCAAAAGCGGCTATATTCTGGGCGGCGAGCAGTCCGGACATATTATATTCTTAGAGCATAACACCACCGGCGACGGCCTGCTGTCGGCATTGCAGCTTTTATCCATTCTGAAAAAGTCCGGCAAACGGCTTTCTGAGCTTGCCGAAGTCTTTAAAACCCTGCCTCAGGTCACCGTTAACGCCAAGGTGCAAAACGCCAGAAAAGAAGATTTTAAGGACGATGAGGTAATTCAGGGCGAAATTGCGCAGCTGGAGAGCGAGCTGGCCGGCAGCGGCCGCGTGCTGATTCGTCCCTCCGGTACGGAGCCCTGCGTCCGTGTAATGCTGGAAGGCCCTGACTTAAGCAGCATCACACAAAAAGCCAACTATCTGGCAAAGCTGATTGAGGCGCGGCTGGGCTGAGCCCGGGCAGGAATGCGTCACGGATTGATGACATTAACACAGGCAGCATTTTAATCACTAAGGAGGTTACAGTATGTGCGGCATTGTAGGTTATATCGGTGGAAAGCAGGCGGCGCCCATCCTGCTTGATGGGCTGAAAAAACTGGAATACAGAGGCTACGACTCCGCCGGCGTCGCCATTTTAAACGATGGTACCATCACCGTTGAGAAAACGAAGGGGCGTCTGAAAAATTTATATGACATGATTGACGGCGGCAAGAGCCTCCCCGGCACCGTAGGCATCGGGCACACCCGCTGGGCGACCCACGGCGAGCCCTCTGACATTAATTCTCACCCCCACACCTCGTCATCGGGAAAAATTGCCGTTGTGCATAACGGTATTATTGAGAATTATATGAAGTTGAAGGAATATTTAATTGGTAAGGGCTATAACTTTGTGTCAGAAACCGACACGGAGGTTATCGCCCATCTGGCGGATTATTACTACAAAGGCAATCTGCTGGAAACCGTTGTGAAAATCATTAACAAGGTGGAGGGTTCCTATGCATTGGGGCTGATTTCCAGCGACCAGCCCGATCAGATGATTGCCGTTCGGAAGGACAGTCCCTTAATCGTCGGTCTGGGTGAAGGGGAAAACTTTATTGCCTCGGATATTCCTGCCATTTTAAAATACACCCGGAATGTTTACCTGATTGAGGATAAGGAAATTGCTCTTCTGACCCGGGAGGGCGTCACGCTTTATAACACAGATTTAGACGAAATCAGCCGGGATGTCTTCACGGTTGACTGGGACATTTCCGCTGCGGAAAAGGGCGGCTATGAGCACTTTATGTTTAAGGAAATCATGGAAGAGCCCCAATCTGTTCTGAACACCGTGGGCCCTATCCTCCGGCAGGGATTGCTGCCCTTTGAGAAAATTCCCGACCGGATCAGCATTGTAGCCTGCGGTTCTGCCTATCATGTGGGTATCGTGGGTAAATACGTCATTGAAGCACTGACCCGGATTCCGGTTGAGGTGGATATTGCATCGGAATACCGGTACCGCAACCCGATTATCACGGATAACACGCTGGTGGTCGTCATCAGTCAGTCCGGTGAAACGGCTGACACCATTGCTGCCCTACGGGAGGCCAAAAAACAGGGTGCCAAAATCTTCGGCATTGTCAACGTGGTGGGCAGCTCCATTGCCCGGGAGTCCGACGAGGTGCTATATACCCTGGCAGGGCCGGAAATCGCCGTAGCCACCACCAAGGCCTACAGCACCCAGCTGACCGCCGTATATCTGTTGGCGTTGAGCCTGAAAAAGGCCATGGGGCAGCTGTCACCGGCAGAGGAAAAGCACTACGCCGAGGAGCTTTTGCGGCTGCCCGATTTAATCAGCGCCATGATTGAGCAAAAGGATAAAATCCAATACTACGCCTCACGCTATTACAATGCAAAATCTGTCTTTTTCATTGGCCGGGGTCTGGATTACGCCTTGTCCTTAGAAGGTTCTTTGAAATTAAAGGAAATTTCCTATATCCATTCCGAGGCCTATGGCGCCGGCGAGCTGAAGCACGGTACCATCTCCCTGATTGAGGAGGGAACCCTGGTGATTGCTGTTGCCACCCAGGAGGCGTTGTTTGAAAAAATCGTCAGCAACATTAAGGAGGTCAAGGCCAGAGGGGCCGTCGTGCTGGCTGTTGCCGCCGAGGGCTGTGAGCATATCGAGGAATGTACGGACGGTGTTTTGTATATTCCCAAAACAGAACCTCTCTTTACCCCCTCACCGGCGGTGACGCTTTTGCAGCTCTTTGCCTATTATGTGGCAAGTCTGAAGGGCTGCGATATCGACAAGCCGCGGAACCTTGCAAAGTCCGTTACAGTAGAATAAAAGCAGCACAGGCATAGGGGCATGAATTCCCCTATGCCTGCAGCTCTTTTATATCCAAGGGTGAAAAGTAGGTCAAAAGGGGCGGCAACGCAATCAGACACACCTCCCCCACGGCTCAATGAACCGCGTTAATAGCGGCCCGGACTTTGCCGGGGCGCATGCATACAAATTCCAGTTACACCTTATCCGCCCACAGATAGGGGGTAGACAAAAATTTTTATAACCTTGTGTGGGCAGAAAGGCTATGAAAACCGATATGCAGTTTATTATTGTAACCGGCATGTCCGGCGCAGGGAAAAGCACCGTCGTGCATATTTTAGAGGATATCGGGTATTATTGCATTGATAATATGCCGCCCACGCTGATTACAAACTTTGTAACTCTGTGTCAGAATTCCAATATTCTGATGGATAAAATTGCCTTCGTGGTCGACGCCCGGAGCGGCGACAGGATTATGCGTCTGGCCGACGAGATTACAGAGTTTAAAAAAAGCGGCAACAAGTGTGAGGTCGTTTTTTTGGAGGCCAGCGACGAAACCATTATCAAACGCTACAAGGAAACCCGCCGCAAGCACCCCCATGCCAAGGGCGGTCTGCTGATTGACGGGATCGACATGGAACGCCGGCTGCTGTCTGAAATTCGCAACAAGTCCGATTATATCATCGACACAACCGGCCTGATGACAAAGCAGCTCAAGGATCAGATTCTGGCGCTCTTTGAGTCCCGCCAGAAGTTTGAGAGCATCAACGTGAGCATTATCTCCTTCGGCTTTAAGCGTGGTATTCCCTTAGACAGCGACTTGATGTTTGACGTACGTTTTCTCCCCAACCCCTTTTATGAAGCGGACTTGAAGGAGTTGACCGGCCTGGACGCGCCTGTGCGGGATTACGTTTTAAAATGGGATGTGACCCGGACCTTCATCGAAAAAATGCACGACATGGTTGAATTTCTTCTGCCCCAATATGTGGAGGAGGGAAAAATGCAGCTGGTGATCAGCATTGGCTGTACCGGCGGCAAGCACCGTTCCGTGGCACTGGCTGAGGAATTGGGAGAATTTCTGACCCAAAAGAATTATTATACGGTTGTAAACCACCGCGACATCAAGCTGGAACAGGAGGGACGGTAAAATGGAACTCTTCATCCCCACGCGTCTGATTCTGGGGCGGGGCTGCGTTCGTGAAAACGCCGAACGTTTGGCTGCCTTTGGCAAAAAGGCACTGCTCGTAACCGGCAAAAACAGTGCCCGCAAAAGTGGTGCCCTGCAGGACGTAACGGCGGCTCTTGACGCGCAGGCCGTCAGCTGGACGCTGTTTGACGAGGTGGAAAACAACCCCAGCATAGAAACCTGCTACCGCGGCGGTCAGCTGGCGCGGCAGACGGAAGCGGATTTCATCATTGCTATCGGCGGCGGCTCACCCATGGACGCAGCCAAAGCCATTGCAGCCTACGCAACCAACGATATAAAACCTATGGATATATACGGACAGCTGCAGCATCCCCTTCTGAAAATCGTCAGCGTGCCTTTGACTGCCGGAACCGGCAGCGAGGTAACGCCCTATTCTGTGCTGACTGTTCATGAAATAGAAAACAAACGAACCTTTACCCATCCGGGCGGCTTTTCACAAATCGCCCTTCTGGATCCGGGCTATTTGGAAACCCTCCCCCGCGCCACACTGCTGGATACCGTGGCCGACACCCTGAGCCACGCCGCGGAAAGTATGCTGTGCCGCCGGAGCACACCGGCGTCTCAGGTCTATGCCGAGGCGGCTCTTAAGCATCTGGGGGCCTGTCTGCCCGGCGTTCTGTCCGGCACGCCGGACTTTGAGCGGCTGTTTCTGGCCTCCTCTCTGGCCGGCATGGCCATTGCGCACACAGGTACGGTTGTTGTCCACTCCATGGGCTATCTGCTGACCTATTATAAAGATGTGCCCCACGGCCGCGCCAACGCTCTGCTGCTCCCCGGCTTTATCAGCCTTTGCAAAGAGCACGTTCCGGAGCGTCTGGCTCCGGTGCTGGCGGCCTTTGGTGTGCCGGATGCCGAAAGCTTTGCCGCCGCCATCCGCCGTTTGACCGCCCGGCCGGTCACACTGACGGCGCAGGAGGCTGCGGATTTTGCCGCCAAGGCTATACAGGCGAAAAATGTCTGTCAGAACCTGTGGGCTCTGACGGAGACGGAGGAAAGAGCCGTCTACACTGCCCTAGTCCAAAAGTAACTAAAGAAAACGGAGGAAGCTATGTTTACATCCAACTGTCTGTCAACAAACGATCAAAATCATTTAACCATCGGCGGTCTTGACACCGTGGCACTGGCGAAGGAATACGGCACGCCGCTCTACGTGCTGGATGAGGATTGCATCCGTCAAAATTGCCGGTTATATACCCGCTCCATGGAGCGCTTTTATGGCGGCAACGGCCTGATTTTATACGCCAGCAAGGCCCTCTGCACCGCTGCTCTCTGCAAGCTTGTCGAATCGGAGGGCATGGGACTGGATGTGGTCTCCGGCGGCGAGCTATATACGGCACACAAGGCCGGATTTCCCATGGAACGCGTTTATTTTCACGGCAATAACAAAACAAAGGATGAGCTGGAATTAGCCCTTTCTCTGGGCGTTGGCCGCCTTGTTGTCGATAACCGCGAGGAGCTTGCGCTGATTAACCGGCTGTACGCGCAGGCGGGCAAAAAGGCCTCTGTTTTGTTCCGCATTAAGCCCGGCATCGACGCCCACACCCACGATTTCATTATGACCGGCCAGATTGATTCCAAGTTCGGCGTTGCGCTGGAGAACGGCGAGGCCATGGAGCTGCTCAGCGAAGCCGCGGCCATGCCCCATATTGAGGTGGTCGGCGTTCACTGCCACATTGGTTCACAGATTTTTGATCTGGCGCCCTTTGAAAAGGCTGCCGAGGTGATGATGAATTTCATCGGTGATGTTAAGGACAAGCTGGGGCTTTCGATACAGGAACTGAATTTAGGCGGCGGCTTCGGCATTCGTTATACGGAGGCAGATGACCCCATTGCCTATGATAAATATATGGAGGCCGTCAGTCTGGTCGTCAAGGCCACGGCAGAAAAGCGCGGCGTGGAGCTGCCCCGGATTCTGATGGAGCCCGGCCGTTCCATTATAGCCCCTGCCGGCATCACGTTATATACCGTCGGGGCTGTTAAACAAATCCCCGGTGTCCGGAATTATCTCTCGGTAGACGGTGGCATGGGCGACAACCCCCGCTATATTCTTTATGAATCAAAATATGATTTCCTGCTGGCGAACCGAGCCCGTGACGCAAAGACTGAGCGTTACACCGTGGCCGGAAAATGCTGCGAATCCGGTGATTTGCTGGGCAAAGACGTGGCGCTCCCCCCGGCTGAAAGCGGCGATATTTTGGCTGTTTTGGCGACCGGTGCCTATAATTACTCCATGGCCAGCAATTATAACAGAATCCCCCGCCCTGCTATGGTGATGGTGTCTGGGGGCAGCGCCCGGGTGATTGTAAAGCGGGAAAGCTATGAGGATATTATTAAAAATGATGTGTTGTAAAGTTTAATAGCTTTACAACACATCAGCAAGTAAACAATCGAATTTTTTGGACATATCAAGCCGATTGGAAAATCGATTTGATATGTCCTTTTTAAAGCGGCTACGCCCGCCGCATAGGCTTCTTCGGCGTCAGTGTTCTCCCCGCTTCCCTGCTCTTTCATGTCCATTCAATCAAGCATTTGAATTTGAGATAAGCAAGCACAAAAACCTTGCACCTAAAGCAATTCTGAAACGCTTACAAACCGCTATGCGGCTGCGTTTCAGAATTGTTCAGCA
>CAYUUO010000035.1:0-11829 GCA_964447945.1 uncultured Oscillospiraceae bacterium | reverse complement strand
CTTTGCCATAGGTACGCCGAGCGGCGAAGTTTGTTCGTAGCTTTAAGGCATAAAAGAGAAGGAATTCATTCAAGAAATGAATTCCAACCTCAAAAAAATACTTCTTATTCTCTTTATCCGGCATTTCGACTGTATTATTAGCCTTAAAGCGGTCTGCGCTAAATGCGACAGCCTCCTCTCAACCGCTATCTATCTGTTCCCCGCCGAAGGAGCGGGCGACAGCTTCTTTGAAAACCGCAGGGTAAAGCTGTCGCCGTCTAAGGAACGGACGCCCGGCGGCAGTTCCAGCTTCACAGTCACCTCGCCGTTTGCGTTAAGATCCGAAGCGGAAATAGACTTTGTTTTGACCGCAGTCAAACTGTCCACCAGTGCCTGTGCACCGGCGATTTTAACCTCCCGGATACTGCTTTCATCCAATATATATTGTTCAGCCATCTCCTGAAACGACTCGGTAAAGCTCGGCTCCAGCTCCACCGTCCGGGTTTTTAAAATCTCCGTCCGCACCTCAATTTCCGCTGTGGAAAAGGTCAAAAGCTGACTTTTAATTTCCTTATCATTGGTGCCCAGCACCCGAACGGGCTCCATGCCGGCCGTATCGGCGGTTTTGCCGTCAACGTCCACAACGGCGGCCACCGATTTAATGCCGTCAATAATGGTTTTCGGTCCGCGGATGGTCACCTTCTGGGGGTTGGCCGTCAGATTCCCCACCATGTAGGAATCCTTAGGCGTACCCTCTGTCAACACCTCCACCGGCTTTTCCACCGTGACCAAATCATCCACATCGACAGACAGCATGGAGGGATTTTTGTTAATAACCTCCAAATTGGCATATGGCAGCACAATATTGGTAAAAACAATATGACGGCCCGTGGTTTCAATATTGCTGACGTCGGCCAGAACCGTCAGGTTTTCGCTGTTGACATCCATGACATATTTCCGCGAGCCCCGTATTTTAATATCAATCGTATGCTCGTTGTCATTGAGCAAAATCAAATTTTTTTCCTCTAAAACGTTCTTCTGGGTAAAGACCACCGGCACGCCCTTGATGACCCGGTCGATATCCGGGCTTTGCACCTGAACCACATAAAACCACAGGCAGACGGCAATGACAACCGAGAAAATTTTCAGCGCCAGATCGCTTTTTAACTGCTTTTTCATTGCTTTGCCCTCCCCTTAAAGAACTTAGACGGGCTGGTTTTGTCGTCGCTTTCCAGCGGCAGCACCTTATTAAGCAGCTTGCTTAAAGAGGCCACCGACAGATTGCGGATCATATTACCGTTAATCATAACCGAAATTTTGCCGGTTTCCTCCGACACGACCAGCGCCACACAGTCCGACGCCTCCGACACGCCCAGCGCCGCCCTGTGCCTTGTGCCAAATTCCTTGCTCAGATTTTTATTGGAAGAAAGGGGCAGCACCGCGGCAGCCATATAAATCCTCTCGTTGCGGATAATCACCGCGCCGTCGTGCAGGGGCGTGTTGGGAACAAAAATGTTTTCCAGCACCTCCGAGGATATGTCCGCATTAATCAGCGTACCGCCGGTTAAAAGATCATTCAGGCGGGTTTGCTTTTCAAACACGATCAGAGCGCCGGTTTTTGTCTTGGCGCAGCTGGAAACCGCAATGCAAACCTCATCGATGAGGTCGGAGAGCTTCCGCGGCTCCTCAAAGGTGAAAATGCCGCCCAGCTTGCTCCGTCCCATATGCTCAAGACCGCGCCGCAGTTCCGGCTGAAAGACGATTAAAAGCGCCGTCACGCCCACCTGCATGGTGTTAATCAGAATAAAATTAATCACGTTCAGCTGCAGCCAGTCACTGACGTACATCACCACCAGCAGAATGCCGATGCCCTTTAAAAGCTGCACCGCCCGGGTCTGCCGGATAAATTTCATGACGTTATAAATAATGAAGGCCACCACGGTCACATCAATAACGTCCGTTAGCTGGATACTTTTAATAAACGGATACACGATAGTTTCTAAATAGCCCACGGAATCACTCCTTTGGATTTAATACCGATAAGATGATATTCTAAAACAGCCGCCACGGTGCGGATGGACGCCTTGGCTCAGCTCCGTTTATTCAGCACTTCCCTTTAACAATTCACTTTGGTGAGTGGTAATCAGTGTATCAATAATTTCGTCAAGATCGCCGTCTAAAATGCTGTCCAGCCGGTGCAGGGTCAGGCCCACCCGGTGATCGGTCACGCGGCCCTGGGGATAATTATAGGTACGAATCCGCTCGCTGCGGTCGCCGGTGCCCACCTGACTTTTGCGCTCCTGGGCAATCTGCGCCTGCTGCTCGCTCTGCATTAAATCATACAGACGGGAGCGAAGAATCTTCATGGCCTTATCCTTGTTTTTGTGCTGGGACTTTTCGTCCTGACAGGACACCACCAGGCCAGTTGGCAAATGGGTAATGCGCACCGCCGAGTCCGTGGTGTTAACGCACTGACCGCCCGGGCCGCCGGCACGGAACACATCAATCCGCAGGTCGTTCTGGTTAATATCCACCTCAACCTCCTCCACCTCCGGCAGCACAGCCACCGTTACCGTGGAGGTGTGAATCCGGCCGCCGGATTCCGTGGCAGGAATCCGCTGCACGCGGTGAACACCGCTTTCAAACTTCAGCCGGGAATAGGCACCGTTGCCCTCAATGCTGAAGGATATTTCCTTATAACCGCCCATGTCCGTGGCGTTCTGGTTCAAAATTTCAATCCGCCAGCGACGGGATTCAGCATACATGGAATACATGCGGAACAAATCCCCGGCAAACAGCGCCGCCTCATCGCCGCCGGCGCCGCCGCGGATCTCCACAATAACGTTTTTCTCATCGTTGGGATCCTTAGGCAGCAGCAGGATTTTTAACTCATCTGATAATTTGGCAATCCGTTTCTGACCATCGCTGATTTCCTCCTCCAGCATATCGCGAAAGTCCTTGTCCTGCGAACCGTCCGCCAGCAGCTCCCGCGCCTCGCTGACGGTTTCCTGTGTCTTTTTATAGGCTCTGTATTTTTCCACAATGGGCGTGATGTCCGAATGCTCCTTGCAGAGCTTGCGCCAGGTTTCCTGATCGGCAATCACCGCCGGATCGCTGATTTTATCCGCAAGCTCCTGAAAGCGTTCCTCTATAAATGACAATTTTTCAAACATGACTGACTCCTTTTATTTTATGTAAGCCTCAGCCGGAGGCGTAAAATAAACACTTTTATGTGTTTATTATACCATATTGACAAACGCTTTGCAAGCGGATATAATACAGAGGTAGAATAATTCCGTGTATTCAAATGTCGAAAGGACTGGTTTTTCCATGCAAAAGCAAAAACGGGTGGCGGCCATTCACGATATTTCCTGCTTTGGCAAATGCTCCCTGACCGTGGCGCTCCCCGTCTTATCCGCCGCCGGATTAGAAGCCTGCTGTATTCCCACGGCTGTTTTATCCACCCACACCGGCGGATTTTCAGGCTATACCTACCGCGATCTGACGGAGGATATTCTTCCCATCGCCGACCACTGGAAAAGCCAGGGCCTTCAATTTGACGCAGTTTATACCGGTTTTTTAGGCTCAGCTGAGCAGACCGGCATTATCTGTCAGGTACTGGATCGGATTGCCGGGCGGGACACCCTGATTATGGTCGACCCGGTTATGGGCGATAACGGCAGTCTGTACACCGTGTTTTCCGAAGGCTTTCCCACGGCCATGCGCGGGCTCTGCGCCCGGGCGGACGTCATTGTTCCCAACATGACAGAGGCCTATTTACTGCTGGGAGAGTCCTATCGCCCCGGCCCCTATACGGAAGGGGAAATCGACCGCCTGCTAGACGGTCTTGCCGCTCTTTGCCCCGGCCACATTGTGCTGACGGGCGTACATTTTGATGAAACAAGGCTGGGGGCGGCGACCTTGGACGTGCATACGGGCCGCCGTGAGCTGGCGCTGCGCCGCCGTGTGGATGGCTTTTATCACGGCACCGGCGACGTTTACGCCAGTGCGCTGCTAGCCGCCTTAATGCGTGACTTTGCTTTGTCAGAAGCCGCCGGTATCGCCGCCGATTACACGGTTTTATCCATTGAAACCACCAAAAAAATGGATAAGGATTTGCGTTACGGCGTTAATTTTGAATATAACCTCCCGGCGCTGATACAAATGCTGGAAAAGGGGGCGCAAGAATGAAAAAAAAGGTCATGATTGCCATGAGTGGCGGCGTGGACAGCTCCGTGGCTGCCTATCTGTTAAAGGACGCCGGTTTTTCCGTTTGCGCCGCCACTCTGCAGCTGACCGGTCAGCCGCTGCCCGATGCAAAGCTTGCGGCGGAGCGTTTGGATATTCCTTTTACCGAGTTTGACGAGCAGGCGGCCTTCCACCAGCTGGTGATTGCCGATTTTGCCGCCAGCTATGAGCGGGGCGAAACGCCGAACCCCTGCGTTGTCTGTAACAGGCTGATTAAATTCGGCCTCTTGCTGAATCACGCTTTAGAAGCGGGCTGCGATTATATCGCGACCGGGCATTACGCCAAAACGGTACACGACCGCGCCACCGGGCGGACGCTGCTGCTCCGGGCAAAAGACCGCGCCAAGGATCAGACCTATATGCTGTATCGTTTAACCCAGCATCAGCTTTCCCATATTCTGTTCCCGCTGGGCGATTTCACCAAGCCACAAATCCGCGAAATTGCGGAAAAAATCGGCTTATCCAATGCCCATAAGCCGGACAGTCAGGACATTTGCTTTGTCCTCGACGGCAACTATGCCGGTTTTTTGGAAGCCCTGCGGGGCGCGCCCTATCCGACCGGCGATTTTGTAGATGAAAATGGCCATCTTCTTGGCCGCCATCAGGGCATTATCCGCTATACCATCGGCCAGCGGAAGGGATTGGGCATTGCGCTGGGCGCACCGGCCTTTGTGCTGGCGAAGGATGCGGCAAAAAACAGGGTGGTGCTGGGGCCTGAGGCGCAGCTGTTTACCCGCCGGATCGCCGCTGACAAAGTCAATTGGATTGCTTGTGACAAGCCGCCCGAAGGCATGACCGTCACCGCCAAAACCCGCTACAGTCAAAAAGAAGCAACAGCCGTCCTTCATGTAACGGAAACAGGCGTAATCGCTGAATTCCACGAACCCCAGCGGGCACCGGCACCGGGTCAGGCCATGGTCTTTTATGACGGCGACGTAGTAATTGGCGGCGGCACCATTCAATAAGAAACACCCCCGTCATTGGTCGTTTCGGCGTCAGATTGTACCGCCGCCGAACCAGGCGCAGAACCCGGCGGCAAGCCGGACAGCGGTATTTTAAGTAGTTATACGTAGCGAGGAGAAATTATGAAATCCTTTGAATCAATGAAGAAATTAATTGATAAGCTAGCAGAGAAGCATGCCCTGACACGGACGGAATTCAGACAGCTTTTAGATAACCGCAGCGCCGCACTGGAGGCCTATGCTGCCGATTTGGCGCGGGCTGCCGCGGTCAGACAGTTCGGTAAGGGCATCTATATCCGCGGCCTGATTGAGATTACAAACATTTGCAAAAACGACTGTTATTACTGCGGTTTGCGGCGCAGCAACACCAAATGCCGCCGCTATCGTTTAACAGACGAGGAGATTTTGGCCTGCTGTGAAAACGGCCACGGTCTGGGCTTTCGTACCTTTGTTCTCCAGGGCGGCGAGGATGGTGGTTTTTCCGACAACCGGCTGTGCGCTCTGGTGACCGAAATCAAAAAGCGGTATCCGGACTGTGCGGTGACTCTGTCCGTGGGTGAACGGGAACGCGATGTATATCAGCGGTTTTTCGATGCCGGTGCGGACCGCTATCTGCTGCGCCACGAAACGGCAGATGATTCGCATTACCGCCGCCTGCACCCGGCAGAGCTGTCCCCCGCTGTCCGCAAGCAATGCCTGTGGGATTTAAAGGAGATCGGTTTCCAGGTCGGCACCGGGTTTCTGGTGGGTGCCCCCGGTCAAACGGCTGACAATTTATGCAGCGACCTGTTATTCATTCAGGATTTTAAACCGCAGATGATTGGCATTGGCCCCTTTCTTCCGCAGCAGGATACCCCCTTCGGGGATCAGCCTGCCGGTGATCTGAACCTGACTCTCTTTCTTTTGTCGCTGCTGCGTCTGGGGCATCCGAACGCGCTGATTCCTGCCACAACGGCCGTGGGGAGCCTGACGGAGGGCGGGCGGGAGCAAGCCATTTTAGCCGGTGCCAATGTGGTGATGCCCAATTTATCACCCCCGGCGCATCGCAAGGACTATGCACTCTATGATAACAAGCTCTCCGACGGCGCTGAGGCCGCCGAGGCCAGAAACGCCCTGGACAGGCGACTGAACGCCATCGGCTATCATTCCCTCACCGCTCGGGGCGACTATCAATAAATATCCACGTGCACAGCACGTGGTCAGCTTGTCAATAAACCTTTTATGATGCGTAAATATTCACATTTTCTTGCCGAACCCTGCCTATGCGGCCAGATTACGGGGTTTCAAAGGGGCAGAGCCCCTTTGCCTGAGTTCCCCGAAGGGGAACGAAGGACCGCCCGGGCTCGGCGGGCGGAACGGGGCCTGGCTAAAAAAATTAACACGGGGTTTCGTTATACAAAAAATTAAGATGAGGCCGTCGACTTAATGCGACAGCCTCATCTTAATTTTTTCAGCAAGGGATTGTATCCCCGCTGAAAACGCCCCACGACGGGGGCACAAAACTGCACCCCCGTTAAATCCGAAATATTTTAGTGACGGTGCTGGATAACTCCCGCAGCCTTGGCAACTTCCAATACCACCACCGGCAGGAAGGACAGTCCCAGCGCCTTAAGATACATCATCACAGGTAGGGAAACCAGCCCAAAGGCGGTGCGGACAGGGGTGAACAGCACCAGCGCCACCAGAACCGCCGAGGATAAGGCCGCCCAGTTTAAATGGCGGTTCCCAAAGGGGCCAATCCGAAACAGGGAGTGCTCGGAGCGCATATTAAAGGCGTGAATCACCTGAGACATAGACAAAACGAAAAAGGCCATCGTCTGCCCGGCAGCCACAGAGCCCATCGCCGTCCGGCCGTGGTAATAGCCTGCCAGTGTCAGCAAGGCAAAAAGACAGCCCTGCAGGATAATGCGCAGACCCAGTCCGTGCGCAAACAAGCCCTCGTTTTTCGGCTTGGGCTTGTGCTCCATAACATCCGCCTCCACCGGCTCCATGCCCAGCGCGATTGCGGGCAGGCTGTCGGTCACCAAATTAATCCACAAAAGCTGCATGGATAAAAGCGGCGTTTGCCGCCAGAAAATCATGGCGAAAAATACGGTTAAAACCTCGCCGATATTGGTACCCAGCAAAAAGCCGATGACTTTTTTAATATTGGCATAAATGCCCCTGCCCTCCCGGACAGCCTCTACAATCGTGGCGAAATTATCGTCTGTCAGGGTCATATCTGCCGCGCCCTTGGCCACGTCCGTGCCGGTGATACCCATGGCACAGCCAATATCCGCCGCATTCAGTGCCGGTGCGTCATTCACGCCGTCGCCGGTCATGGACACCACCTCGCCCTGCCGCTGCCACGCCTTGACAATACGGATTTTATCCTCCGGCGATACCCGGGCATATACGGCAATCTGCCGCACGCGGCTGTCAAGCTCTGCATCGCTCATTTTGGAAAGCTCCGCGCCGGTGATGGCCGCCTCCCCCGCCTGCCGGATCCCTAACGTATCGGCAATGGCGGCGGCTGTGACCACATGATCGCCGGTGATCATCACGGGCCGTATGCCGGCTCGGCGGCACAGCGCCACAGCCTCGGCCACCTCCGGCCGGGGCGGATCGATCATGCCCACCAGACCCATAAAGGTCAGTCCCTGCTCTAAGGACTCCGATGTAAAAGACGTCGGCAGCTCGTCAATGGTTTTCCAGGCAACCGCCAACACCCGAAGGGCGCGGGCACTCATGTCGCTGCAAAGCGCCTCAGCCGCCTGTATATCGCCGCTTGTGCAGCGGTCGGCCAGCACATCAAAGGCGCCCTTAACAATGACGGTGAGCCTGCCGTCCATCCGGCAGACAACGCTCATCAGCTTCCGGTCGGAATCAAAGGGAATTTCACCCAGTCGCGGAAAGCTTTCGGCAAGCTCCGCCTTCGGCATACCGTTTTTATGGGCAGCCAGCACAATGGCCGTTTCCGTCGGGTCGCCGATATGGGTTTCCCGTCCGTCCTCAAAGGTTACGGTGCCGTCGCAGCACAGCGCCGCATACTGCAAAAGCCGCCGCACGGCGGGGGAATTATGTTCTGTAATGGATTCCTCCCCTTCGCCGTCCACCGCCGCGCTGACCAGCGTCATACGGTTTTGCGTCAGGGTGCCGGTTTTATCCGAGCAGATCACCGACGCACTGCCCAGGGTTTCCACGGCGGGCAGACGGCGGATAATGGCATTGCGCTTGACCATACGCTGCACGCCCACCGAAAGGACAATGGTGACAATAGCCGGCAGTCCCTCCGGAATGGCAGACACAGCCAGGGATACCGATGTCATAAAAATTTCCAGCACCGGAATCCCGTCGAGTATGCCCACGATAAAAATAACCGCACAAGCCAGAAGCGCCGCCACACCCAGATATTTTCCCAGCGCTGCAAGCTTTTTTTGCAGGGGCGTTTGCTGGTCGCCGCCCTGTTCCAGCAGGCCGGCGATTTTACCCATTTCCGTATGCATACCGGTGGCCGTCACCACGGCCCGGCCGGTACCATAGGTCACGGAGCATCCGGAAAAGACCATGTTGGCGCGGTCGCCCAGGGGCGCGTCGGCCGCAGGTGTCGCCTCTGCGCTTTTCTCCGCAGGGACAGATTCGCCGGTCAAAGCCGATTCTTCTGTTTTCAAGGAAGCGCTGCGAATCAGCCGGGCGTCTGCCGGAACAAAATCACCCGCCTCCAGCAAAATCACATCCCCCGGCACCAGCGCGGCAGCATCAATGACTTCCTCCCGCCCCTCGCGAATCACGCGAGCCCGCGGCGCCGACAGACCCTTTAAAGCCTCCAGCGCCTTTTCTGCCCGGCTTTCCTGCAAAACGCCCATGACGGCATTTAACACCACAATGAGGACAATTAAAGCCGGTTCAAAAAACTCCCTGGGATCCCCTTCGTGGCAGGCAATGCCAAAGGATATCGCCGCGGCCAGCAGCAGAATCAGAATCATTGCGTCCTTAAATTGGTCGAAAAAACGTTGCAAATTCGTTTTTTTCTTCTTTTCCTTTAGCTTGTTCGGGCCAAATCGCTCAAGGGCAAACGCAGCCTGTTCCCGGCTCAAGCCTTGCTCAGTGTTTGTTTCCAGCTCATGTATCAGTTCTGTTAAATCAAGATGATGGGTTGTCATTCTGTTCCTCCTGACATAGGCATCCTTATATAATCAGTATGCCAATTTTAACCGTTCCTATGAATTATATCAAATTCAGCGGAGAAACACAAGAAACAAAAGTAAACATTTTGTGAAACTTTCACAGCGAAATGCCGCATGGCCGTCCGCTCAACTGCAACCGCGTGTTATGCCATGACCGGCAGAAATAAGACGCCCTCCTCGGCAAAAAGACGGAATATCGGATAACGATTACAAAAGTCCCAGAGTCTCTGCCGTCAGCCGGGCAAAGCGGCAGCGATACAAGTTCCAGAGCCGCTTTGACGCGCCCAGCTCCCGCCCCTTTTGTGCAAACATCACGGAAAAATAGGGGTAATCAAAAAATGCCCGCAGCGGGTTTAACACACCATATACATCCGGCCGCCTTCTGTATTCCTCCTGCAGCAGCTGTGCGGTGCGGCGTACCGCCTGCCGCTGCACCGTCCGGCCGGCTGTGGGAGCAGCGGCGTGTTCATCATGATAATCGCGAATCAGATACAGCATCTGCATATATAGATTATGCGGCATCCGGTCTGCATTATTCGATTTGGGTATGTAATGCCTCACTGTCTGTCCCCCCTGGGCTTATAATCCTTATTAAAGCCATATCGTTTCCTGTCCCTTTCCATTTCCTCAACCGTTTTATAGAAGGAACAGCTTTCCCGCCTGCAAATCATTTCCGTCATGATGCTGCACCGTCCAATCCGATACGCAAAACAATCCTTGTGAATTCCCATTGTACAACGCCTCCTGTATAAATTAATTTTTTCTCCTGTGTACCATCTGACAACTCTTTCATAAGACCCAAAAAATTTGTCAATATTCCGGTCATTTAGTATATTCATGTCTATCCTCATTCTGCATTAAGTTGCATATCGCAACAAAATTGACACAAAAACTTGTCAAAGTGAAACATTATATTAACGATCGTGCTCCGTGAAAAAATATTCCATAATCCGATTGGGTGGGATATTCAGAGAATCGCGTATTAACTCGACTTCTTCCAACGTCATATCAGATACATTTCTAATTTTTCGACCCAATGTGCTGGGTGATACACCAATCATCTGGGCCAGCCTTCCAAAGGTTAGCCCTTGTTCAACAATTTTACCTCTTAATTTGTTCGTATTCACCATGATGAACCCTCCTCAAAATGTTGTTGCATTTTGCAACTACCTAAATATTACCACAATAAACAAATTTTGTCAATAGTTTCAGTGACACTTTTCGCAACATTTTTCTCGTAATTTGATAAAAAGTGTTGCATTTTGCAAAAAAGTATGATAAAATAGTCACAATAACAGAAGACATCGATAAAGCTTTTTCACCTCAAAAACAGCTTAAGCAGAAACGATGCGTCATATAAAGGAGGTTAATTGGATGGATCGGATCAATATCGGACAACGGATTAAAAAACGCAGAGAACAAATCGGTCTTTCCCTGCAGGATGTTGCCGATAAGCTGGATGTGAACCGTTCCAGCGTAATGCGCTGGGAAAATGGCGAAACCAGCAGAATTAAACTGCCTATGATAGAAAAGCTGGCTCAAATTTTACAGACGTCACCGGACTATCTGATAGGATATAAGGACGTGGACGATGACAACGTGACCAGCCGGGCCTGTTCCGCTGAGGATGCTTGCTTTTTGCCCGTCTTAAAGCATATTCACTCCGTCAATAACTTATTTGATAAACAAAATATCATTTATTACGAGCTGGCAGACGGACGCTATCGGTACGCGCACTATTTTTATCTGCTTGTACCCGGTGACTCCATGGCGCCGTATTTGGCAGACAATGACAAGGTTTTGGTCAAACAGCAGGAATATTTGAAAAACGGCCAACTGGGCGTTTTTTTAATAGACGAGCAGGATTATATCATCCGCGAATACCGCCAGAATGAAAGGATAGAGCTGCACGCCTTCAATCCCTATTACCCGGCGCTCCGTTTCAGTAAGGATGAAGCAAAAAGAATACAGATTGTCGGTTTGATTTTGGAAAGTAAGCGTATGTGGTAAACCGTTGCGTTTTGCAGATTTTTTTGTCACAGACAGAACTTTATGATCAGTTTGCTTTTAACCGCTGCCATATAAGGCAAGAGGCAGAAACGGAAGATTGGCAGAAAGACAAGGGTCGGCAGATAAGCATATTGATCGTTTTGCCGTCAATAAGCGCCGTCCCGCTGGGGTAAACAGCAAAGCTGCAAAAGGTATAGCCTTCGCCGGTTGTTTCTTTATTTCGGGCTTTTTAGGGCTTTAGCCACTGCTTTCCTCGGCCGTCTTTAGTACGAAACAGAGAAATGGACGCAATAAAAGCAGTAGCCCCTCCGCTGCCTGATGCCGTTTCAGATACAGTATAGAAAACGGTTACAGGCAATTTTTATCGTTCTGCGACAGATTGATAGTAAATCAGCAAATTTTTTGATTATTTTTAAAAAATGTAGGTTTGTCAATGATGTGTTACACAATTAGTTCAAAAAGAT
>CAYUUO010000034.1:0-13648 GCA_964447945.1 uncultured Oscillospiraceae bacterium | reverse complement strand
TTTCACCAAGGAGGCCCATTTTTATACTATTTACACAACTTTTTCCGCGCTGTCGTTCTATATCATTCCGTAATATTTTAACGCATCCGTAATTGCATTCTCCTTATCAGGAGGACATTGCGGAACTCTCGTGCCTTTTTTTGAAATATTATAATTTATTGCTTCTTTAATTCCGTATTTTGTTTTTATCTGTGCAATATACAAACTTGATACCTTGAAATGATATTTATTCAGAACGTATGCTTTGATTTCTTCATAGGTTGCCTTGCTTTCAGCGGTAGTTATATCAAGCTCGTCAAGGTCGATGTCGATTTCTATTCTATCATCTGGAATTTTTCTGGACAAAAGAACAACCATCTCCACATGGCTGGTATTGGGGAACATATCCGCCGGGGTGGCTTTTTTAAGCTGATAGCCCTGTGTGCAAAGGTACTTTGCGTCCCGGGCCAGGGTGGCGGGATTGCAGGACACGTACACGATTTTTTCCGGATTCATCCGCACAACGGCGCCCAGCGCCGCGACGTCTGCGCCCTTGCGGGGTGGGTCCAGAAAAACCACTGACGGCGCGGCAGCCGTTTCCGCCAGCCGGGGCGCCACAGTTTCCGCACTGCCCAGCAAAAATTCCACATTCGTGATATGGTTGCGCAGGGCGTTTTCCTTCGCATTTTCAATCGCCTGAGGCACAATTTCCACGCCGATAACCCGCGCCGCGCGTCTGGCGGCAAAAAGGGAGATGGTGCCGATGCCGCAGTATAAATCCAAGACGGTTTCCGTGCCGGACAGCCCGGCCATGGACAGGGCGGTGTTATACAGAACCTCTGTCTGAGGCGCGTTGATTTGATAAAAGCTGTGGGCAGCAATGGAAAAGCGCAGACCACCCAGACTGTCCTCAATATAATCCTGACCGAACAAAACCTTATTCTTAGGCCCCAGCAGCAGATTATCCGGCCGTGTATGTATGTTCAGCATAATGCTTTTCAGCTGATAGTCCGTTTCCACGGCCAGCAGCTTTTCCGTTAAAAGCTCCGGCTGTTTCAGCTTTTTTGTGTTGGCGGCCAGCACCACCATGGCCTCCTTTGTTCCCTCGGCAAGGCGCACAAACAAACGCCGCGCCGCGCCCCGGCCGGTGTGCTCATCATATAGAGTGGTGTTGGTTTCCCGCAGATAGTCAACCGCCGCGGCAAGCCAAAGGGAGGCGGCTCGATCGCCCTGCCGACAGTCGGCAAGGGGCACCAGTTTGTGACTGCCGGGAGCAAAAAATCCGCCCGCGACCTGTCCCGCGGCGTCTCTTCCCAGGGGAAAAACCATCTTGTTCCGATACCGCTCCGGCCGCGGTGCGGCCAGGGTTTCGCCAACAGGCACATCCGAAAAGCCGCCGATGCGCCCAAGGGCATCGACCACAATTTGCTTTTTAACAGCCAACTGCTCGCCATACGCCATATGGGCAAAATTGCAGCCGCCGCAGCTGTCAGATGACGTACAAAAATCAGCCCGCCTGTAGGGGGAGGGCTGTAAAAGCTTTATCACCGTACCATAGGCACAGCCGGACTTCACTCTGTTTAACACAATTTCAACCTGATCGCCCCGGCAGGTACGGGGCACGAACACCGCCATGCCGTCAATCCGTCCCACGCCGTCGCCGCCGGCAGCCACGGCCTCAATGGTGACAACGGCCCGATCACCTGTCTGCATACTCATTTCCTTTCCGGAACAATTTCCAGCCAGTAGCCGTCGGGATCCTCAATAAAATAAATCCCCATGGCCTCATTTTCAAAGCAGACACAGCCCAGCTCCTTGTGATAGGCCAGCGCCGCCTCAAAATCTGCCGTTTCAAAGGCCAGATGAAATTCATTTTCCCCCAGATCATAGGGCTGGGGATGATTTTTCAGGCAGGTCAGCTCCAAAAGGTGGGAACCGGCGCCGTCTGACAAAAATACAATGGTAAAATCCGGCTTTTCAATCCGCCGTGTTTCGGAAAGACCCAGTGCTTTTTCATAAAAATCCAGGCTGATGGCAAGATCCGACACGTTCAGGTTGTTATGAACCATTTTAAATTGCATAGCTAGGCTCCTTTTCGTCTATTGGGCGGCCTCCTCGGACCGCATGGCCTCCACCGCACAGTAAACCGCACATTCCAGACGCTTGCGCATGAGGGCGCAGGACAGAGGCAGGGGGTCGTTAATGCCGCCGCCATACTGCACCGCGTTGGCAGGACAGCCGCCGCTGCAATAAAATTTTGCAAAGCAGTTTTGGCAGGCAGGCTTTGTATATACATTGGATTCGCGGAAGGTTTGGCTGATGGCTTCATCCAGACCGGGCGTCTGCACATTGCCCATTTTTCTGGTTTCGTCCCCCACAAACTGATGGCAGGGGTAGATATCGCCGTTTGGCGATACCGCCACATATTCATGACCGGCGCCGCAGCCGGACAAACGTTTTAAAATGCAGGGGCCGCCGGTTAAATCCACCATGAAGTGGAAGAAGTTAAAGCCCCGCCCCTCCTTTTTGCGACGGACATATTCCGCCGCCAAAAGCTCATACTGCTCAAACAGAGCCGGTAAATCCGACTCCCGGAGCATATAGTCCGCCTCCGGTGCAGCCACCACCGGCTCCACAGAAATCTGCTTAAAGCCCAAATCGGCCAGATGCAGAACATCGGCCGCAAAGTCCAGATTATACCGGGTGAAGGTGCCGCGGACGTAGTAATTATCCTGCTTGCGGGACTCGGCCATATCTAAAAACCGCCCGACAATCGCATCGTAGCTGCCGGTGCCGTCAATGCGGCAGCGCATAGCATCGTTCACAGACTTCCGCCCGTCGATGCTCAGGACTATGTTGCCCATTTCCGCATTGATAAATTCCTTTTTCGCCTCGTCCAGCAGCAGGCCGTTGGTGGTGATGGTAAAACGAAAATTCTTCCCGTGCTGCTTTTCTAAAGACCGGGCATACCGGACAATTTCCTTAACCACCTCAAAATTCAAAAGCGGCTCGCCGCCGAAAAAATCTACCTCCAGATTTTTACGATGACCGGAGGCCTTTATCAGATAATCAATAGCGCTGCGTCCCACCTCAGCGCTCATCAAGCCGCGCGGCCCCTCATAGCTGCCGGTTTCGGCAAAGCAATAGCGGCAGCGCAGGTTGCAGTCGTGCGCCACATGGAGGCACATGGCCTTCACCACAGAGCCGTTCCGGGGGCGGGCAGCAATTTCTGTATAGGGATCGGCAGCAAAGAGTACCCCCTCCCGCTGCAGCTCCAAAAGCTCCTGCCAGGCCTCCTCCAAATCGGCAGCCGGATAGCCGGACAGCTTGTCCGCAAGGGCGGCCGGCAGAGGGCCTTCTGACGGCGCACTGCCGCCTATAGCCTGCAAAAGCGCAAAGGTAATATCGTCAATGACGGACACCGCGCCGCTGTTGGAATCCAGAACGATTTTGGTGCCGTTCATTTCAAAGCTATGTACCATGGTTTTAGTTCCTTTCCTCTCATATGCCTGACGCTATCCCATTTCCCTGAGCCGATGATACGCGCCGGGCTTATCCTATGTCTAGGCAGATGATATAAATCCGAACCCGCCTAAAAATACGTAATTTTGGCATATTTCAGCTTGTCGTCTTTGAAAGGCGTCAGCCTTTCTGCATCCTCCGCACCGAAATCTGCTCAAAATTCCATCCTTTTTAGGTCGAAGAATTTACAGAGAGCAAATTTTTGATTTATCAAGGCAAAAGCGGAGGCAATCCTTGTCGGATTGCCGAGCATTTTAACGTAGAGAAAGTGAAAATTTGCCTCTGTAAATCGGTGTTCGGATTTGTATCATCTGCCTAAAAAAAGCAAGGCCGGAAAAATCCAGCCCTGCTTCTTAAAAAGCTCTCTTACGCTCTCTCACACTTTTGGTTTGCAACGGTGCAAGAGGTTTTGCAAGCGGACTGGCAGGAAGTCTGACATTCGCCGCAGCCGCCCTTTTTTGCGCTTTCCTTTAAGGTACCCTTTGTAATCACTTTAATATGTTTCATGTTTATTCCTCCTTTGTATTAATGGGTCTTTCATCAGCGCCGGTGCTTGCCGGACAGGTTAATGCCCAGAATGCCGCCGAAGGCGCCGCCAAATAAACCAATGGCCAGTAAAATCAGTATGTAGGTGCCGAAATAAAAGTCGCCGGAAACCAAAAGCGACACAAGATACAGCAAAAACGCATAGGCAGCACCCATAAAAGCGCCGTTTAAATAGCCGCGGCGGCCGGCAGTTCCGGCAGCTACCGCGCCGGCGATTACAACGCTTATCACAGCCGTAACGGTTACGATAAACGGAATGGCGCGCTCAGACAAATGGGTATAGGTCAAAAGGAGCGCACACACAAAAAACACCAGCAGGGTAAAGCCCAGGGCGATGAGCATCGCCTTTAAAAAGCCGCGCCAGGCAGATTTAAACGAACCGGTTTCCTTTACTTGCTTATATTCACCGCTATACATAAAATTCCTCCCAACATTGTGTTATTAACACTGTATGCCGGGCGAACACATTTTATGACAGGCTGGCGGCTATGCAAGAAAATCAGTCGGCAGAAAGCTTCTTTTCCACGCTTCTGACAGCCCAACGCTCCAGCGTCATCGGCTGTTTCTCTGTTTTTGTGCCGGTTTCAATCACAATTTTTTCATCCTTAATCTTTGTGATGGTGCCGACAATGCCGCCAATCGTGGTAATCGCATCGCCAACCTTCAGATTCGACAGCATTTCCTTGTTTTCCTTATCCTTTTTCCGCTGGGGTCTGATTAAAATGAAATAAAAGACCGCAATCAAAAGAACCATTGGCAACAAGGATACAATCATGCTCATAGGGCCCGCGGCCTCAGCTGCCTGCTGTGCGTTTCCGGCAGCCGCCGTGGCTGCGGGAGCCGCTTCTGCAAATACAGAAAGCATAGTTACACCTCCAAAATCATTTACAAATCACCGCTGCCGTCCCCGGCAGCCAAGCGCCCATTTAGATTCTGTGCCCAACGGGCGCAAAAAATCATGGTATCTTTAATTATACCTTCTTTTCCCAAATTTATCAATAGCTTTTTAAAACCTTTAACAATTACAATCAAACGGACGTAATCAAGCGAACAGCATGCCGCTGCGAACCGGCGCCGGATCGGCCCCCAGCGCCTCGGCCAGACAAAAGGCGAAATCCGCCGCAGTGCCCGCACCCCGCGACGTGATGAGGTTCCCATCGCGGACGACTCTGGCCATTACCGGCACAGCACCGGTCAGCTCCCCTTCGTAGCCCGGGTAGCAGGTGGCCTTTTTGGCCGCCGTCAACCCCAAAGCGCCCAGCACCTTGGGAGCGGCGCAGATGGCGGCCACAATTCTGCCCTCTTGGGCGGCTCGGCAAAGTGCCTCGGCAAGGGGCTTACAGGCCTGCAGATTATCCGTGCCCGGCACCCCGCCCGGCAAAATCAGTGCCCGGGCTTCATCCGGCGCGGCCTCTGCCAGCGTGATGTCTGCCGTCACGGGAATGCCGTGGGCGCCGCAGACCTGTCGGCTTTCGGTAACGGACACGGTTTCCACCTGCAGGCGGCAGCGTCTTAAAATATCCACAACGGAGAGAGCCTCAATTTCCTCAAAGCCCTCGGCTAAAAACACATAAATCATGGCAATGATCCTTTCATTGACTTTTTTTCTAAACTATATTATACTAATTTTATCGGTCAGATACAAGGTTAAAATTAAATTTTTTTACAGCGGAAGGAGAGCTTTTATGCCAAGCGTTTATATCGTGGACAAGCGGTATTACAATGCATTCACCGACGCTTTCGGCACCGGTGACATTTTTTTGCCCTCGGTTTGCTGCCCCGAGCTTGCAGAGCCGGTGTCCTGCCATCCGGACATGGCACTTTTTGCCGCCGGCGGCACCGTGATCTGCGCGCCGTCAGCCTATCAGGCATATCGCCGGATTTTGTCACCCTTTGGCGTAAAATTGGTACAAGGAAAAACGAACCTGAGCCGCTACTATCCCAACGACATTGCATATAATGTATTAAATGCAGCGGATTGCGCCTTTGCCCGTTGGGATCGGACGGAGGAACAGATCCGGAGCCTGCTGGATCGGCGCGGTATTCGCCGTGTGCCTGTCAGACAGGGCTACAGCCGGTGTGCGGCGCTGGCGGTTGGCGACGGCGTGATCACCGCCGACCCCGGCATTGGCGCTGCGGCGCAGCAATCCGGACTGGCGGTGCTTTTAATCCGGCCGGGGCATGTCCTCCTGCCGGGGTACGACTGCGGCTTCATCGGCGGCGCCTCCGGCATCGTGGGCAGTGCGGTTGTTTTTTTCGGCGGACTGGACACCCATCCCGACGCCGAGACCATGCGAGCGTTCATAACGGCACGGGGCTTTTCCATCCGTGATCTGCCGGGGCGGCCGCTGATTGATATCGGGACGGTTTTCGCCATTGAAGTGCCGCAGAAAACACTGTTATGTTGTGATTCCGGCGATGATGACCAAGCCGCCGACAGACAATAGGGGAGTAAATCCCCTTTAACGATGTATAAAAAACAATAAATACGGCAAACTATAACCATTGTTTTCCGGAGGGAGTGAACCCATGTGTTTGACCGAATCACATTGGGGCTAAACGGCGATACCAACCTGATTCAAGCCAGGCTGTATAACCACCCCGAATGTGTATTTCCAATTTCCATATTCAAGGATAAAGCCGAAGAATCGGTAACGTACATTGAATTTGAACCGTCCGACAATTTGTTTGTTCTGGATCAGTATTTAAACGTTGTGGCGGAGTATATCATCGACCGCTACGAAGGCCGGCTGCTCCGGCGAATTTTAGAGGAATCCTACAGTGAGCTGTCTGTCATGCAAAAGCGGGAGGTGCTGAAAAACGTAGAATGCTGCAGCGACGATCCCGAAATTGGCTATCAGGCGCGAAAGCAGGCGATTCTGCTCAGCGTGTATGACTATCTGAAAGAGGACACAACCATGCTGATAGACGGCTTTGTGGCCTTTCGGCTCAAGGAGTATGAGGCGCTGCTGGCACGGCTGGCTGAGCAGCTGGTGGAGCAATATGTCGCCCGCAAGGAGTACGAGGAGTTCGTGGGGCTTTTGAAGTATTTTGTCAATATTCAGCAGCCCCGGCCCCGTCTTGTGCACGTAACGGTGTGCCAGAGCGGCGGCTATACGATTTCGGACGAGCAGGGGGAGGACATCACCGCCCGCTGCTTTGCAGATTTCTTAGAGGGGGAGCTGATGCTGACCGAGGAGGCCTATGACGACCTTCTGATCAGCGTTTTAATTACCCTGGCGCCGGAGCAAATCACGGTGCATAACAGACCGGCCATCCGGAATCATGAGCTGTTCACCACAATTTCGCAGGTCTTTGACGGCAAGATTACCTATTGCAGCGGCTGTCCGCTCTGCGACGGAACGTGAGCTGTTGATTTTAAAAAAAAGTGGGGGCTGTAGCTTTGCTACAGCCCCCACTCAGACTGTCGAAAAATTTTTTCACTGTAAAATGCTGTTAGTTTTTTTGGCCAGCCCCCATTCCGCCCGCCGTGCCCGGGCGGTCTTTCGTTCCCCTTCGGGGAACTCAGACAAAGGGGCTCTGCCCCTTTGAAACCCCGTAATCAGGCCGTGTAGTCAGGGTTTAATGCCATTGCGCCGCAAGGCGCAGGACTCGCCAAAAGGTGTTAGCGACAGCCTCTTTTTTATTTTTCCCGGTAGTCGTAAACCCTGGCCGTTTTCTTCTCGCTGCGTGGCAGAGCGCCCAAATCCACAATTTCAATCTCCATGGCCAGTCCGATTTTGGCCTTAATCAGTCGGGCGGCCGCCTGCTGTAAGGCCGCGGGGTCGGCATCCTGCGCCCGTTCAATTAAAAGCTTGATCTGATCCTTGCTGCCCACCCGGTCAATCCGCAGCTGATACTCTGAGCTGGCTCCCTCCAGAAGCGTCAGCGCGCTGTCAATCTGGCTGGGATAAATGTTCACGCCCTTAGCCTTCACCATATCGTCCGTCCGACCCTGAATCCGGTCAATCATGGGGTACGGTGAGCCGCAGGAGCAGGCGTGGGGGATAATCCGCGTCAGGTCATGGGTGCGGTAACGCACCAGCGGCGCAGCCTCCTTACACAGGGTGGTAATCACCAGCTCGCCCCATTCACCGTCGGGGAGCACCTGACCGGTGACGCTGTCGATAATCTCAAAATACAGATAGTCATTCCAGTAATGCATGCCCTCATGGGCGGGGCAATCAATGGCAATCCCGGGGCCGTAAACCTCGGTCAGGCCATAAATATCAAACAGCTGGATGCCCAGCTCCTTCTGAATCCGATCCCGCATCCGATCGCCCCAGCGTTCAGAGCCGATCACACCCTTTTTCAGAGCAATTTTATCGGCCAGTCCCCGCTTTTGCACCTCCTCGGCCAGCAGCAGGGCATAAGAGGAGGTGGAGGCCAGCACGGTGCTTTGGAGGTCTACCAGCATTTGCAGCTGTTTTTCCGTGTTCCCCGGCCCCATGGGCACGGTCATGGCGCCTAAGCGCTCGGCACCCAGCTGAAAGCCGATGCCTGCCGTCCACAGGCCGTAGCCCGGTGTAATCTGAATCACGTCCTCGTCCGTAATCCCCGCGGTCTGGTAGCACCGCATAAACATCTTTGCCCAGTCGTCCACATCCCGCTGGGTATAGGGGATAATCACCGGCATCCCGGTTGTGCCGGAGGAGGAATGAATCCTGACGGCCTTTTTCCGAGGCACGGACAAAAGACCCAGAGGATAGGCGGCACGCAGATCAGCCTTGTCGGAAAAAGGCAGGGCGTGAAAATCCGCCATGGAGCGCACGCCGTCAATATCCTTAAAATGCGCCCGGTAAAAGGGGCTGTTCGTCTTAGCGTATGTAAACGTGTTTTCAAGCTTGTTCAGCATAATTAAATCCCAACTCCAATGCTTTATAATTGAGTTTTCTGAATTTTTCCTTCACCATATGATCAATCGCCGTCAGCACCGACGATTTGGAAAGAGGCAGCATCCCCGCGCCCAGGGCGGCGCCCAAAAGCACCACGTTCACGGCCTTGGCGCTGCCGGCCTGCTCGGCTAAGGCGTAGCCGTCAATAAACAGAGCGCCGGAAAGGGCGGTGCGGATTGCCGGCTCGTCATAGGTCATGCCGCCTAAGGTCACCGTGACAGGGTCCAGCCGCTGGGTGCTGACCAGCAGCCGTCCGCCGGGCTTTAACCGGTTTAAGCTCCGGGCAGCCTCCGCCAGCTCAAAGGCAATTAATAAATCGGCACTCCCTAAAGGAATATAAGGGCTGACGTCCCGGCTGTCAATCCGCACATGGCTGACAACAGAGCCGCCGCGCTGGCTCATGCCAATGGTTTCTCCGGTGCGGACAAATTGGTTTTCAATTTGAGCGGCCTCGGCCAGAAGTCGGGAGCTTAAAATGGTTCCCTGCCCGCCGACACCGGCAATTAATATATCATATCGCATCCACAATCACCTCAAAGGGACAAATTTGGGCACACAGACCGCAGCCGTTGCACAATGACGGCTCAATGACCGCCTGTCCGTCCGCGCCCCGGCTCATGGCGGGACAGCCCAGCTCCCGCAGACAAAGCCCGCATTTTTTGCAGTCTGCCGTTACCCGGCAAGTCTTTTCCTTTTTAAACAGGGCAATGCAGGGCGCACGGAACACAATAGCGCTGACGCCGGGATGTGCGGCGGCCTTTTGGGTGATCGCCATGGCCCGCTCCCGGTCAAAGGGATCGCAAACCTCCACAAAGCCTACGCCCAGCGCCCGCAAAACGGCGGGGATGTCAATCACCGGCGCGGCCTCATTCATCATGGTTCTGCCGATACCCGGATGGGGCTGGTGTCCGGTCATGGCTGTGGTGGCGTTATCCAGCACCACAAGCGTGATATCCGTTTGATTATACAAAGCGTTCACCACGCCGGGGATCCCTGTATGGAAAAAGGTGGAGTCCCCGATAAAGGCAAACAGCTGAGCGTCCGGCTCTGCCCGCTTTAAGCCCTGAGCAATGGTGACGGAAGCGCCCATGCACAGGCAGGTATCGCACATCTCCAGCGGCTTGGCATTGCCCAGGGTATAGCAGCCGATGTCGCCGGTGAAAATGGCCTTCCGGCCGCGCATGGCGCATTTCACCGCGTAAAATGACGCCCGGTGCGGGCAGCCGGCGCACAAAACCGGCGGCCGTATCGGTAAGTCCACCGCCGGCGCCGGGTCGGGAGTGACCTCGCGGCCGGTCAGCGCACACAGGGCATGTTTCACAATTTCGCAGCTATATTCTGAAACCTTGGGTAAATCGCCGGTCATTTTGCCGCGGATTTCAATATCCACGCCCGTTTCGTGAGCCATAATATGCAGCGCCTCTTCAAGCACCGGATCCAGTTCCTCGGCCACCAGCACGGTTTTAACGCCGGATAAGGCAGTTTTCATAAAATCAACAGGAAAGGGAAAGGGCGTTGCCACCTTAATCAGCCGGATGGGCGCGTCCAAAGCCTCCGCGACCTCCTTGGCGTAAGCCGCGCTGATGCCGGAGGCCACAACCGCCAGCGCACCGCTGCCGGAAACCGTGTTCCGGGGATAGGCGGAAAAGGTGCGGGCAATATCCGCCTGCTGCTTTTCAATTTCATGGTGACGGCGGCGTGCCAGCGCCGGAAAAATCACAAAGTCGGGGCTTTTATGAAAAGCGCCCTTGGCCACCGGCCGCTTTGTCTCCTTAAGCTCCACAACCGCACAGCTGTGGCAAATGCGGGTGGTGGGACGGAAAAATACCGGCAGCTGCCATCGTTCAGAAAACTCGAAGGCCTCCTGTATCATCTCATAGGCCTCCTCCACGCTGGCAGGGTCAAACACCGGCACGTTGGCATATTTGCCAAAGTGGCGGGTGTCCTGCTCCGTTTGAGAGGACAGCGGTCCCGGATCGTCTGCCACCAAAATGACCATCCCAGCCCGGGTTCCCACATAAACCAGCGACATTAAGGGATCGGAGGCCACGTTCAGCCCGACCTGCTTCATCGTCACCAGGGTGCGGACGCCGGCATAGGACGCCCCGGCCGCCACCTCTAGGGCCGCCTTTTCGTTGGTTGACCACTCAACATAAAAGTCGTTATGATTCAGCTTTGCGGCGGTTTCCAGCACCTCTGTGGAGGGCGTGCCGGGATAGCCCGTCACCACGCCGACGCCGGCCGCCACGGCGCCGTGGGCAATGGCTTCGTTTCCCATCAGCATTTTCAGCATATTCGGTTTCACTCCTTGCTTATTAAGCGGGCTTCTGTCTGCATTGCTTCAGACAAGGCTGCCCGCGGAGCCTCTTTAAACAAAAAAACTCCCGCCAAAAAAGCGGAAGCAATCTGCTTTGTTGTTTTGCTCCTCTCCGCTCATCTCTGCTCTAGCCTCATCTATCTATTATTATATGCAATTTGTATGGTTTTGTCAAGAGGGCGGCAAAAAGGGGGGGGGTGTAGCAAAATGCGCGGAGCACGCAGAGCATTGGAAAAGTGCAACAAAGCCATTTGTTAAAAGTGAAAACAAACAAATGACGTAAAAGTTACGGTAGAAATTCGTCTTTTGACGAATTTCCAATTAAAATGCTCTGCGTTTCGAACAAACTTCACCTCTCGGCGTACCTTTGTACGCCTTCGGGTTCAGTTTGTCCAATCCACGCTATTTTGCGTCCACCCCAAAAGGGGGTGTAGTTTTCCTGCACCCCCTCAGACTGTCGAAAAAGTTTTTTCTGCAAAATACTGTTAATTTTTTTGGCCAGCCCCCGTTCCGCCCGCCGAGCCCGGGCGGTCTTTCGTTCCCCTTCGGGGAACTCAGACAAAGGGGCTCTGCCCCTTTGAAACCCCGTAATCAGGCGTGTAGGCAGGGGTTTCAGGTGTCTGGCCGGCTGGGCCGGATTCGGCAAGAAATGTAAATACTTACGCATCATAAAAGGTTTGTCGACACGCTGTAAGGGCGTAGTTTTCCTGCACCCCCTGTAAAAAAAATTGACTCTTATTCATCCTCCGTCTGTCGGCTGTCCAGCCAGCCAATGGCACATCCGGCATACAGAGCGGCGCCCAATGGCAGAATGTCCTCATTAAAAATAACACCCTCATTGTGCATGGGCTTGCCAAAGGCGGGGTCCTCCCGCGCCGTACCGGCCCCCAGCAGAAGATACGCACAGGGAATTTCATAGGTATATGACGAAAAATCCTCCGAGCCCATGCCGCCTCCTGAATAAACCTGCACCTGCTCCGCGCCGCAGAGCTCACGGCAATATGCCGCCACCTCTTCAATCATGCCTTCATCATTTTTCAGCGGCGGCGCCGACGCAATCTCCGTCACCTCAGCCGTGCCCCGGAACAGCTGCGCCGTACCGGCGGCAATCCGGCGGATGCTTTCTAAAATTTTGTCTGTCAGCGCCCTGTCCATGGTGCGGATGCTGCCTTCCATAACCGCCTGTTGCGGAATGATGTTAGGCGCCTCGCCGGCATGAAAGCTGCCGATGGTGACAAGAGCCGGTTGTCCGGCCGGAATTTCTCTCGCTGTAATTGTTTGCAGGGCAAGATGGATATGAGCCGCAATATTAATGGGATCCACACCGGTTTCCGGCATGGCGCCGTGGCAGCCGGTTCCGTTTACCACAATTCTGAAAAGGGTACACCCGGCCATGCAAACACCCTTGCCGCATAAAACCATCCCCGACGGCGTTCCGGCATGGACATGCAGCGCCATGGCCGCATCAACCGTGGGATTGTGGAGAACACCGGCCGCCAGCATGGCTTTAGCACCGGTAAAGCCCTCCTCATCGGGCTGAAAAACAAGCTTAACCGTTCCGTTAATACGATCCTTAAATTGCTGTAGCAGCTTTGCCGCGCCCAGAAGCATAGCCGTATGCATATCGTGCCCACAGGCGTGCATATTGCCGTTTTCCGCTTGAAAGGGCAGCTCTGTTTTTTCGCGGATGGACAGGGCGTCCATGTCCGCACGGAGCAAAATGACCCGTTCCGACGTACCGCCGCTGATATGCGCCGTTATGCCGCTTTCACAAATTTCCTCCGGCGCATAGCCATATGCACGGAGCCGGTCCATTACATAGTTCTTCGTCACGGGAAGCCCGGGCCCCACCTCGGGGCTTTTGTGGAGCTCCCGGCGGATTTGAATGAGTTCATCACGCAAGTCACTGGCCGTCTGTAGAATTTCTTTCAATATTAACACTCCCTTTACTGCATTTGCGGCAGCTTCGTCAGGCTGCTGCCGCAGATAACATGCAAACGAGCGACAGACAGCCGGAAACCGCAAAACTATTCTATTAGCATTGCCGATTTTGCCGCTGAATATGATGAGGCTGACGCATTTAGCGCAGACCGCTTTAAGGCAAATAATACAGTTAAAACACCAAATAAAGAGAATAAAAAGTATTTTTGAGGTTGGAATTCTTTTTTTTGAATGAATTCCTCAGACTGTCGAAAAAGCTTTTTCGCTGCAAAATGCTGTTAGTTTTTTGGGCCAAGCCCAGTTCCGCCCGCCGCGCCCGGGCGGCCCTTCGTTCCCCTTCGGGGAACTCAGGCAAAGGGGCTTTGCCCCTTTGAAACCCCGTAATCATGCGGAGTAGGCAGGGGTTTCAGGCCATTATGCCGCAAGGCAAAGGAATCGTCAAAAGGTG
>CAYUUO010000033.1:0-13982 GCA_964447945.1 uncultured Oscillospiraceae bacterium | reverse complement strand
GCCCGGCTAAAAAAATTAACACTATTTTGCAGAAAAAACTTTTTCGACAGTCTGTAACGTGAAAGGAACTTTCACGTTAACCTCCTATTGACACAGCCGGATATAATAAAAATTTTCTTCCCTTCATTATTCTAACTTCATTTATAGCAACTTTACAATGAAATCTTGTTATAATCCTGCCAGAAGTTTCCGTAAGACTTTGCCACACACTCGCTGCCGCAAATGGTGACAGGCCCCTCTGCTACCGTGGCGGCAATGGCCGCGGCCATGGCGATCCGATGATCGTTATGGCTGTCGATGGTGCAGCCGCGCAGGGGCGTTTTCCCCTGAATGGTCAGACAGTCCGTCCCCTCTGTCACATGAGCGCCGAAGCGGGTGAGCATATCGGCCACGGTGTGCAGCCTGTCGCTTTCCTTCATGCGCAGCCGTCCGGCATTGATCATGCGGGTGGTGCCCTCGGCCTGTGTGGCTAAAACGGCCAGCACCGGCGCCAAATCGGGAATCTGGCTGACATCGATGGTGATGCCGCGCAGCGGGACGCCGAACTGCCGGATGATGGACACAATTTCCCGGTCACCCTGACAGGAATCTGCTGACAGTCCCTGTACATCCACGCAGCTGCCCATGGCGTTGGCGCAGAGATAAAAGGCCGCCTGCGAATAGTCCCCCTCCACGGTCATGGAGCAGGGCCGATAGGTCTGGCCGCCGGGAATTTCAAATCGGCGGCTGTCCGGGCGGCGGATGGTTATGCCAAACCGGCGGAGAATATCTAACGTCATATCAATGTAGCCTGCAGACTCTACCGCGGTAGTCAGCTCCAGGGTGCTGTCAGCCGACAGGCGGGGCAGGGCAAACAGCAGGCCTGTAATAAACTGGGAGCTGATGTTGCCCGGCAGACGGTAAAGGCCGCCTGCCAGCCGCCCCTCAAACAGGAGAGCGTCCCCGGTTTGCTCAAAGTGAATATGATCCTGGCGACACAGCTCAAAATAGGACTCCAGCGGGCGGGAAAGCAGCCGTCCCCGGCCGGTGAAGCGGGATTTTTTTCCCGTTGTCAGTGCCAGCGGAATCAAAAACCGCAGAGTGGAGCCGGATTCATTGCAGTCAAACACCAGCTCCTCCGGCAGAGCCGGTGACAGGCCGCCGCGGACAGTGAGCCTGTCACCGGAAAGGGACAGCTGCCCGAAGCTTGCCATGGCCTGCACGGTAGCGCGAATGTCCTCCGAAAGAGCCAGATTGGTGATCACAGATTCTCCGGCGGCTAAGGCGGCGGCAATCACCGCCCGGTGCGCCTGGCTTTTCGATGGCGGCACCGTCACGGCGCCGCGGAGCTTTTGCGGGATGATATATTGTTCCATAATATTATCCTCTATTGTCCTCTGTCTATATTTACCGCAGCACGGCACCTAATTCCTGTTCCAGCGCTGCCAGAATTTCGGCCACCGTCTGGTTCACCTCGGCGTCGGTCAGGGTTTTATCCATGGATTGCAGCGTTAGAGAGTAGGCCATGGATTTTTTGCCGGCCGGCACCTGCTTGCCCTTATATACGTCAAACAGGGTCAGCCCGGCGAAGAGATTCTTTGCTTTTTTCTTAATCACAGCCTCCACATCGGCGGCCAGAACGGCGTCGTCTGCCAAAATAGCCAAATCGCGGACAACCGCCGGATATTTCGGCAGCGGCCGATAGGTCTTGTTGTTTCTTGCATAGGTTAACAGGTCGGGCAGATTGATCTGGGCGGCATAGATTTCCTTATCCAGACCGTAGTTATCGCAAACGGCGGGATGAACCTGTCCTAAAACGCCGATTTCCTTCTTGCCGACGCAGATTTTGGCACAGCGGCCGGGGTGGAAAACAGGGTTGCCGCTCTCCGGCAGAAACCGTGCGCCGGACAGGCCAATGCCGCTAAACAGCGCTTCGGCAATGCCCTTAATATCGTAAAAATCACAGCTGCCATACAGCCCCAGGGCAATAACCCGGCGCTCCTCCGGCAGCGCTTCGCCGTCCTTGGGCAGATAAATGGTGGCCAGTTCATAAAGCGCGGCGGATTCTGCTTTATAATTCCGGTTCCGCGCCAGCGTTTCCAGCATGGAGTGGAGGGCGGTGGTGCGCATAACGGAGTTTTCCTCGCCCAGCGGGTTGCTGATGGTCACCGCGCGGCGCAGGGGACTGTCAGCCGCAAGACACAGCTTATCAAAGGAATTGGGGTTAGTGAAGCTGTAGGTCACAATTTCGTTCAGACCGCAGGCGCACAGCAGGTCGCGCACCCGATCCTCCAGCTTTTGCGCCGGGGTTTTCACGCTGTGGGCGGTTTCGCCGCACATCAGGGTGGAGGGGATTTTATCATAGCCGTAAATCCGAAGAACCTCCTCAGCCACATCGGCAAAGCCTTCAACATCCTTGCGGAAGGAGGGCGGCGTTACCGTGTCAGCCGTAACGGTGAAATCCAGTGCGCGGAGGGTATTCTCCATGAATGTACGGTCGATGTCCGTGCCTAAAAAGGCGTTGATTTTCGCCGGGTCGAAGGGAATGGTATTCGGCGTTTCTGCCTCGCCGCGAATATCAATCATGCCGTCCACAACCTCGCCGCAGCCCAGCATTTCAATCAGCTCGCAGGCACGGAGAATGGCGGGCTCGGTGTTTTCGGGATCCAGTCCCTTTTCATAGCGGGCAGAGCTTTCTGTCCGCAGCCCCAGCTTTCTGGCGGTTTTCCGCACCAGGGGCGCCTTGAAGGTGGCAGATTCAAACAAAATGGTGGTGGTATCGTCCTTAATTTCGGAGTTCTGTCCACCCATGACACCGGCCACGCCCACAGGCTTTTTGCCGTCACAAATCATGAGCATGGAGGGGTCAAGGATGCGTTCCACATCGTCCAGCGTGGTCAGCTTTTCGCCTTCCTTAGCACGGCGGACGCAAACGGCGCTGCCCTCTAAATCCCGCAGGTCAAAGGCGTGCATGGGCTGACCGTATTCCAGCATGATATAATTGGTAATATCCACAATGTTGCTGATGGCCCGAATGCCGCAGGCCTTCAGACGCTCCTGCATCCACCGGGGCGAGGGGCCGATTTTCACATTTTTAACCACCTTGCCGCAATAGCGAAGACAGCCCTCTTTATCCTCAACGGTAATACTGACAAAATCGTGAATATCGCCGCCGCAGCCGGAAACCACCGGCTTTTTCAAATGAAAGGCGCGGCCGAAGGTGACGGCGGTTTCCCGCGCCAGACCGATGACCGACAGGCAGTCGGGTCGGTTGGAGGTAATTTCAAAATCCACAATATTTTCATTTAAATGGAACACCTCGCGGATGTCCATACCGGCAGGCAGACTGTCGTCTAAAATCAAAATGCCGTATTCGGCATCGGGGAAATCGTGGGCGGAAAAACCCAGTTCCTCGTAGGAGCAGAGCATACCGGCGGATTCCACGCCCCGGAGCTTGCCGGTTTTAATTTTGGTGCCGTCGGGCAGCAGGGCGCCGTCTAAGGCAACGGGCACGGTCTGTCCCGGCTTAACGTTGGGGGCACCGGTCACAATCTGGAGCTCCCGGTCGCCTGCGTCTATCCGGCAGACCACCAGCTTGTCGGCGTTGGGGTGGGGGGTGATGTCTTTAATTTTGCCCACCACAACGTTTAACAGGCTTTCGCCGGGGTTTTCAATGCTTTCCACCTTGGAGCCTGTCATGGTCATGGCGTGGTTGTAAGCCTCCGGCGTAATGCCGGTCATATCTGTATAGTCACTGAGCCAGCTCATGGGTATTTTCATTGTTTACTCATCCTTTCCGTTTTAGGGTGCTGATTCCCTTCTATCTAGAATTGGTTTAAAAACCGCAGGTCGTTTTCATATAAAAGACGCATATCGTCAATGTTCATACGGCGCATAACGATACGTTCCAGCCCCAGGCCGAAGGCAAAACCACTGTAGACAGCGGTATCAATCCCGCAGCGCTCCAGCACCTTCGGATGCACCATGCCGGCGCCCAAAAGCTCAATAAAGCCCTCGCCCTTGCAGACCCGGCAGCCCTTGCCGCCGCAGACAAAGCAGGAAACGTCCACCTCGGCGCTGGGCTCGGTGAAGGGGAAGTGATGGGGGCGAAAGCGCAGCACGGCATCGTTGCCGTACAGGGTTTTCATAAAGGTTTCCAGGGTTCCTTTCAGGTCGCCCATGGTAATGCCCTTATCCACCACCAGTCCTTCGATCTGATGAAAGACCGGGGAGTGGGTGGCGTCTACCGCGTCGCTGCGGTACACGCGCCCGGGGGCGATGACGCGGATCGGCGGCTTCTGATTTTCCATCACGCGAATCTGCACCGATGAGGTCTGGGAGCGGAGCACCACATTGTCGTTGATATAAAAGGTGTCCTGCGTGTCCCGGGCGGGGTGATCCTTGGGGATGTTCAGTGCCTCAAAGTTATAGTAGTCATATTCCACCTCGGGGCCTTCGGCAATGGAAAAGCCCATGCCCACGAAAATATCCTTAACCTCGTTCAAAACCGTGGTCAGAGGGTGGGTTTTGCCCAGACGGGGCGCCCGTCCCGCCATGGTCACGTCCAAGGTTTCCTCCTTCAGCTTTTCTGCTCTGGCGGCGGCCAGCAGGGCGTTTTTCTGCTCCTCAAGCCGGCTTTCAATGAAGGCTCGCACCTCGTTGGCAAGCTGGCCGATTACCGGCCGCTCCTCGGCAGAAAGGGCGCCCATGCCGCGTAAAACAGCTGTCAGCTCACCCTTTTTCCCTAAAAGACGGACGCGGATATCCTCCAGCTCCTGCAGTGCACGGGTGCCGGCCAGCGCTTCCTCTGCTTTTTTCTTCATGTTCATTAATTGGTCTCTCATGCTTATATTCCCCTTTCATAGGTTCTGAATAAAAAAGCCCGTCCCCGGCAAAGGGACGAGCGAACAAGTCGTACGTGGTACCACCCTTATTTCCCGGACGGAAAACAGTCCGGCTTTTTTATGCGCGTAACGGGCGCGTCCGGCGCGGCCTACGGCAATCAGAGCGTTCAGCGGCGCGGCTCCGAGGTGAAATTTCGAAACTGCTCTTAACCGGATTTCCTTTCAGCCCGTGAGAAATCCTCTCTTTTTGAGGTGGAGCAGCTTTACTTTGCCTCATCAATGCCTTTATGTTGTTATACATTGTTATTGTATCATATCAATTTGCATTTTGCAAGATGTTTTTCTGATTTTTTATGCCGTCGGCTGCGGATCTTAAGGCTGTGGCGCTAGGCAGCGTCCGCCCGGTGGCCGGTAAGCACCCTACCAGTATTTTCGGTCCAGACTCCGGTATTGAATGGCTTCGGCCAGATGCTCCGTTTGAATGGTTTCGCTTTCGGCCAGATCCGCAATGGTTCTGGCCACCTTTAAAATGCGGTTGTGAGCCCGGGCGGAAAGGCCTAAGGTGTTGAACACAGACTGCATCAGCTGGCTTTCCTCCTCCCCCAGCGCGCAGAACTGCTCCGTCATCCGCGAGGTCATCTGGGCGTTGCAAAAGACGGAGGGCGTATCGGCAAAGCGCCGGGCCTGGCGCTCCCGTGCCCGGTTGACCCGCGCGCGGATGGTCTCAGAGGATTCGCCCCGGCTTTTGGCATGCAGCTCCTGATAAGGCACGGCCAGCACCTCCACATGCAGGTCGATACGGTCTAAGAGCGGGCCGCTGATTTTAGACAAATACTTATGAATCTGTGCATCGCTGCAGGTACATTCCCGGACAGGATCGCCATGATAGCCGCATTTACAGGGGTTCATGGCCGCCACGAGCATGGTGCGGCAGGGATAGGTCAGGGTTGCGTTGACCCGGGAAATGGTCACCGTGCCGTCCTCTAAGGGCTGGCGCAGCACCTCCAGCGCGTTTTTGTTAAACTCCGGCAGCTCGTCTAAAAACAAAACGCCGTTATGGGATAGGCTGACCTCCCCCGGCCTGGGAATTTGCCCGCCGCCGGAGAGGCCAATGGCAGAAATGGTATGGTGGGGACTGCGGAAGGGGCGGGTTGTAATCAGCGGCGTATCAGCCGTCAAAAGCCCTGCAATGCTGTGGATTTTGGTGATTTCCAGCGCCTCCTCTAAAGTGGGGCGGGGGAGAATCCCCGGCAAGCGCTGTGCCAACATGGTTTTGCCGGAGCCGGGGGAGCCGATCAGCAGCACGTTGTGGCCGCCGGCAGCGGCCACCTCCAGGGCCCGTTTTACGCTTTCCTGTCCGTGCACGTCGGAAAAATCGGGGCAGGCCACCGCCTGTTTGTTAAACAATTCCTCCACGTCCACGGTGACCTGCCGGAGCCGTTCAATGTTTAAAAAATGCGCCATAATCTGGGATAGAGTCCGCGCAGGATATACCTCAATATTGGTGACAACAGCAGCCTCTGCCGCATTTTCCTGGGGCAGAATGACTTTTTTGATGCCAGCCTGCGCCGCCCGCAAAACCATGGGCAGAGCGCCGGTGACCGGCCGCAGAGTTCCGTTTAAGGAAAGCTCCCCCAGGAACATATATTCATCCGGCTCGTCTCCCGGCAGCTGTCCGGAGCTGCGCAGCAATCCCAGACAAATGGGCAGGTCATAACAGGGTCCTTCCTTGCGGATGCTGGCCGGTGCCAGATTCACTGTGATGCGGCGTTGAGGAAATTCCAGCTCTGAGTTTTTCATGGCAGAGCGAACCCGTTCCCGGGATTCCTTTACAGCGGCGTCGGGCAGTCCCACCACATCAAAGGCGGGCATGCCGTTGGAAATGTCGGTTTCAACCTCAACAATATAGCCGTCGATGCCTAAAAGACCACAGCTTTTTACCTTTGCAATCATGTCATTCTGTCCTTTCGGTTGTTCAATAAGGGGCTTTGCCCCGTCATGGGGCGTTTCAGTGGGAGATTGTAACTCCCACTGAAAAAAGTAAGTGGAACCCGCCGCCTTAGAGGCGGGGTACATCTTGCTTTTAGTTATAGCTCCAACAGTGCTTTTTCGGAGTGGGTCAGATTTTCACAGCCCTTGTCTGTTATCACCACCAGATCTTCAATCCGGACGCCGCCTAAATTTTCAACATAAATGCCCGGCTCTACCGTCACCATCATACCGGCGGCCAGCACGGTTTCCGACCGGGGGGAGAGAACCGGCTGCTCGTGAATCAAAAGGCCGGTGCCGTGCCCCAACGCATGGCCAAAGCAGCTGCCGTAGCCTGCGGCGGTGATTACATCTCGGGCGGCAGCGTCTGCGTCCTTGCATACAACACCGGCGCCGATCATGGCCAGGGCGGCCTCCTGCGCTGCCAGAACCGTCTCATAAATCTTTTTTTGCTCAGTGCTTGCCCGGCCCAGCACCACCGTGCGGGTCATATCGCTGGCATATCCTTCATAAAAACAGCCAAAATCCATGGTGACAAAATCACCGGCGGCCAGTTTTTTTGGGGTTGCCGTGCCGTGGGGCATGGCGGAACGCTTGCCGGAGGCACATATAATAGGAAAGGAAGGTGCTGAGGCGCCGCCCTTGCGCATCACCCATTCCAGCTCCAGTGCTAAATCCAGCTCCGAAACGCCGGGCTTAATCAGGGGCAGCACCCGGCTGAAGGCCTCGTCTGCCAGGGCCGCGGCCTTGCGGGTCAGCATTAGCTCCCGGTCGTCCTTTGCGGCGCGCTGCATAAGCATCGTTCGGTCAACGCCCAGAAAGCGACATTCAGGCATGGCCGCACACAGGGCCTGATACCCCTTGGCCGAGACAAATTCCTCTTCAAAGCCTATAGCGGCAGGGTGATAGGCGGATAGACAGTCTGCCGGCTTGGTTTTTGTAATATCCACGACGGTGAAATCCGGCGCTTCCTGCGCCGCCTGCAGCAGATAGCGGGAATCGGTCAGCAAAAGCCGGGCGTCCGGCCGCAGAATCAGAGCCCCTTCTCCGCCTGTAAAGCCGCTGTAATATCGCATATTCTCCGGCGACGTGATATACACCGCGTCTGCCTCGATTGATTTTAAAAGGGTTTGTACTCTTGTTTTAAACATGACAGGCCTCCTCAATATATTTATCATACCATTTTTTTCATATGTTTTCAACCGTTTTCATAGGATTATAATACATATTTTATAGGCGGGTGGGAGAGGATGAAAGCATTTATTAAGGAAAATTTAATTCGTCTTTTGCTGATGCTGCTGTTGGGATTGCTGTTTGTGCTGTGGGGACGGATTATTGTCAGGGAAATCCGGGTCAATATGCATACCCGCAATCTAACGACAACAGAGGCGCGGCTTTCGTGCCTGAAAAGCTTTGGCTGGGAGGGCGATCCGGGCAGCGAAACGGTGCGGAGTGCGGTTATTCCGGATCCGCTGGACGCTGTGTATCAAAAGTATAACCGTCTCCAGACCCCCTGCGGCTTTAATCTGGAGCGATATCGGGGCAAAACGGCCCGGTGCTATACCTATCAGGTGCGCAACTTTCCCTACCAAACGGAGGAACCGGTCTATGTCAATCTGCTGATTTATGAAGGAACGCTGATTGGCGGCGACTGCATGTCCAATGCCTTAGACGGCTTTATGCTGCCCCTTGACAGGCGGTATCTGCCCTGACCGGGGGACGTGGGTGTCGATAAACTTTTATTATGCGTAAATTTTTCTTGCCGAACCCAGCCTACACGGCCAGATTACGGGGTTTCAAAGGGGCAGAGCCCCTTTGTCTGAGTTCCCCGAAGGGGAACGAAAGACCGCCCGGGCTCGGCGGGCGGAACAGGGTCTGGCTAAAAAAATTAACACTATTCTGCAGAAAAAAACTTTTTCGACAGTCTGGGGGGGGGGGCGTCGCGTTAAGCGACACCTCTTTTTTACTTTTTGCTCCCAAAATTGGGGGTCGGGGGTGAAGTTTGAAACGCTTTTTTAAAAGGCTGCGGCCTTGCTTTGCCCCTTGTATTGAAAAATTAACCGAAAAATGTCCGGGAACAACGGGAATTTTATAAAAGAACCATGAAGTTTTAGCATTTTATAACATTTTTATTTACAAAAAGTCGGTTTTATGGTATGATTAAAAGGAAAAACAGAGTAATTTTGCGGTAAGCGGTTAATACTATAGAAAAGCATGATAAGGAGGCTGTGTCATATGGCACATGAAACGGTACTCACTCTTTCGGAGGAAAATTTTGATCAGGCGGTATTGCAGGCAAAGCAGCCTGTTTTGGTAGATTTTTGGGCACCCTGGTGCGGCCCCTGCCGGATGGTTTCTCCCCTGATTGACCAGCTGGCGGAGGAATATGCCGGTCAGGCCGTGGTGGGCAAGGTCAATGTGGACGAGCAGGGTGCACTGGCCGCGCGGTATAATGTGATGACGATTCCGACGATTATTATATTTAAAAACGGACAGATTTTAGAGCAGGTGTCCGGCGCTTATCCGAAGGCGCATTTTGAGGCCATGCTGCAAAAGGCACTCTAGACAGACAGGAGTTTTACAGTTTATGATCACAAGCAAGCAACGGGCCGCGCTGCGGGCGCTGGCCAACGGCATTCCGGCTATTCTGCAAATCGGCAAGGGCGGTATTTGCGATAATTTTTTAAAGCAGGTGGATGACGCCTTAGAGGCGCGGGAGCTGGTGAAGGTCACCGTTCTGGAAACCGCCATGCTGGACGCGAAAGCCGCCTGCGGCTATGTGGCCGAGAAGCTGGGCGCTGAGCCGGTGCAGGCCATCGGTTCCAAATTTGTGCTGTACAGAGAATCGAAGGACAACAAATCCATTAAGCTATAAAAAGGAATGGTTTTGTGAAAACAGGGTTATATGGCGGCACCTTCGACCCCATTCACAACGGTCATATGAAGGTGGCGCAGGCAGCAAAAAATCATTTGCAGCTGGATCGGGTGATTTTTATTCCTGCCGGCGATCCGCCCCATAAGGCAGGCAAAAAAATTACGGATAAGGCGGCGCGTCTGTCCATGGTGCGCCTGGCGGCCGAGGCGGAGGGCGCGCAGGTGTCTGACTGGGAAATGCGGCAGGACAAAAAAAACTACAGCGTGGATACCATCCGGCATTTTCAGGCAGAATATCCGGGGGACGAGCTGTATTTTATCATTGGTGCGGACTCCTTTTACGATATGCCCACCTGGTGGCATTACAGAGAGCTGATGTCGCTTTGCTCTTTTGTGGTAATCGCCCGGCCGGACACGGACAAGTCCAGCCTGCTTGCGCAGTATGACGGCGATGAAACACCGCCCCGGGTGTTTTTTCTGGACGATATTCTGATGGATATTTCCTCAACGCAAATCCGGCAGATGGCGGGGGAGGGCAGGGATATTTCCCGTTTGGTGCCGCCCGCCGTCCATGCATATATTCAGACGCATAACTTATATACAGACGGAGGATAAAATGGAATTAGGGACTATCGATATAGAAGCCGTGGAAAGAAAGCTGGCGTCCATGCTCACGCCGCAGCGCTATGTCCATTCTCTGGGCGTGATGAAAACCGCAGAGGCCATGGCGCGCCGCTTTGGCGAGAATGTGGAGAAGGCGCGGTTGGCCGGCCTTTTGCACGACTGCGCCAAGGATATTGATAAAAATGAAATGGTGGCGCTTTGCGACCGTTTGGGTGTGCCGCTGGATCCGGTTAAGCGGGAGCAGCGCTCCCTGATCCATGCGGATCTGGGCGCTAAAATGCTGGAAACGGAATTTGGCATCACCGATCAGGACATCATCGGCGCAGTGAAATATCACACGCTGGGCAGGGAGCATATGACCAATCTGGAAAAAATCCTGTATCTGGCCGATATGATCGAGCCCAACCGCGAGCCCTTTGAAGGGCTGGAGGCTCTGCGGCACCTGTGTGAAAGTAATTTAGACTGTGCCATGCTGTTTGCAGTGGAACGATCGATTGAATATATTCTGCACCGCCATAAAAAGCTACATAGCCAAACGTTGGCGACACAGCAATATTTTTTAACATTATGTAAAGAGAAGGTGACGGTATGACGGCAACGGAAAAGATGAAGCTTATCGCGCGGCATTTGGACAATAAAAAAGCGCGGGAGGTTACGGTTTTAAAGGTTTCGGGTCTGACGATTCTGGCCGATTATTTTGTCATTTGCTCCGCGCCCTCCACCACACAGGTCAGAGCCTTGGCCGATTCCCTGGAGGAAACCATGGAGGCGTCCGGTGAGCAGCTGCTGAAAAAAGAGGGAAAGCAGGGCCTGAACTGGATTTTATTAGACTATTCCGATGTCATTGTGCATATATTTTATCAGGAAACCCGGGAGTTCTACGGCTTGGAAAAGCTTTGGGCTGACGCGGAGGAGCTCCCCTTAGATAAGATTTTGGAGGAGGACTAAAGAGGATGGACTATCAATTTAAGGAAATTGAAAAAAAGTGGCAGGCTGTCTGGGAAAAGGAAAACACCTTCCGGGCTCTGGACGATACCAGCCTGCCTAAGTTTTATGCGCTGGTGGAGTTCCCCTATCCGTCGGGGCATGGCCTGCATGTGGGGCACCCCAGGAGCTATACGGCGCTGGACATTGTGGCGCGCAAGCGGCGGATGGAGGGGTATAATGTTTTATATCCCATCGGTTGGGACGCCTTCGGTTTGCCCACGGAGAATTTCGCCATTGCCAACAAAATCCATCCCAAAAAGGTCACGGCGGAGAATGTGGCAAACTTTAAGCGTCAGTTAAAGAGCATCGGTTTTTCTTTTGACTGGACCCGGGAAATTAACACAACCGATCCTGCATATTATAAATGGACACAGTGGATTTTCCTCAAGCTGTTTGAAAAGGGTCTTGCCTATAAACAGGAAATGCCCATCAATTTCTGCACCTCCTGTAAGGTAGGTCTGGCCAATGAAGAGGTGGTCAACGGCGTTTGCGAGCGTTGCGGCAGTGAGGTTGTCCGCCGGAACAAGAGCCAGTGGATGCTGAAAATTACGGAATATGCCCAGCGGTTGATTGACGATTTGGATAACCTGGATTACATAGATAAGGTAAAAATCCAGCAAAAGAACTGGATCGGCCGCTCCGAGGGTGCTGAGGTGAATTTTTCTGTCAGCGGCACAACCGATAAGCTGACGGTTTATACCACCCGGCCCGATACGCTGTTTGGCGCCACCTATATGGTGCTGTCGCCTGAACATCCCTATGTGGATAAGTATAAAGACAGAATTCAGAATTATGCCGAAGCCGTGGAGTACCGCGAGGCGGCGGCGAAAAAATCTGAGTTTGAGCGGACGGAGCTGGCCAAGGAAAAAACAGGCGTTAAGCTTGAAGGTCTTTGCGCCGTGAATCCGGTCAACGGCAAGGAAATCCCCATTTTTATCTCCGATTACGTGTTAATGAGCTACGGCACCGGTGCCATTATGGCGGTACCGGCTCACGACGAGCGGGACTGGGATTTTGCGAAAAAGTTTAATCTGCCCATTATTGAAGTGGTTAAAGGCGGCGAGGATGTGCAAAAGGCTGCCTATACAGATACCGAAAGCGGCGTCATGGTCAATTCCGGCTTTTTGGACGGCATGGAGGTCAAGCAGGCCATCAATGCCATCCGGGACTATCTGGAGCAAGAGGGAATCGGTCATAAAAAGGTGAATTACAAGCTGCGGGATTGGGTATTCTCCCGCCAGAGGTACTGGGGCGAGCCCATTCCCCTGGTGCACTGCGACAAATGCGGCTGGGTGGCGCTGCCGGAATCGGAGCTGCCCCTGACGCTGCCTGAGGTGGATAATTACGAGCCTACGGACAATGGCGAATCCCCTCTGTCAAAGATTGACGAATGGGTGCATACCACCTGCCCGAAATGCGGCGGCCCTGCCGTCCGTGAAACGGACACCATGCCCCAGTGGGCCGGTTCCTCCTGGTACTTCCTGCGGTATATCGACCCCCATAACGACAAGGCGCTGGCGTCGGAGGAGGCCATTCGGTATTGGCTGCCGGTGGATTGGTATAACGGCGGCATGGAGCATACCACGCTGCATTTGCTCTATTCCCGGTTCTGGCATAAATTTTTGTATGATATCGGCGTTGTTTCCACACCGGAGCCCTATCAGAAGCGTACCTCCCACGGTATGATTCTGGGAGAGAATAATGAAAAAATGTCCAAATCCCGGGGCAATGTGGTCAATCCGGACGATATTGTGAATGATTTCGGTGCAGATACCTTCCGAACCTATGAAATGTTTATCGGCGCCTTTGATCAGGCAACGCCCTGGTCCATGAACGGCGTGAAGGGCTGCTATCGGTTTATGGAGCGCGTCTGGAATCTGCAAACCATGCTGACAGATGAGGAGGGCTATTCCGCGGAGCTGGAACACCTCATGCATAAAACGGTCAAAAAGGTTTCCGAGGACATTGAGCGCATGAAGTTCAACACCGCCATTGCTACGCTGATGGCGCTGATTAACGAGTTCTATAAAAAAGGAAGCGTGACCCGCGGCGAGCTGAAAACCTTCCTGCTGCTGCTCAATCCCACCGCGCCGCATATTACGGAGGAAATGTGGGAGCGCGCAGCCTTCGGCGGCCGTCTCCATGAGGCAAAATGGCCGGCTTATGACGAGGATAAGACAAAGGACGAAACGGTGGAAATTGTTTTGCAGCTGTGCGGTAAGCTCAAGGATAAAATTCTGGTTCCCGCCGGTCTTGACCGCGCCGGGCTGGAGCAGGCCGTTCTGGCAGATGAAAAGACGCAAAAGCTGCTGGCGGGCAAAACCGTTGTGAAAACGATTTGCGTACCGGATAAGCTTGTGAATTTTGTCGTGAAATAATGAATCAAAAGAGAGGGAGCCTCCCGGAGGCTCCCTCAGCGTGTCAATAAACCTTTTATTGTGCGTAAATATTTACTTTTTCTTGCCCAACCCTGCCTACACGGCCTGATTACGGGGTTTCAAAGGGGCGGAGCCCCTTTGCATGAGTTCCCCGAAGGGGAACGAAGGACCGCCCGGGCTCGGCGGGCGGAACGGGGCCTGGCTAAAAAATTAACAGTCTTTTGCAACGAAAAACTTTTTCGACAGTCTGAAGGGGCTGTCGACTTAATGCGACAGCCTCTTTTGAGGCTGAACGGATTTAGATGCA
>CAYUUO010000032.1:0-14775 GCA_964447945.1 uncultured Oscillospiraceae bacterium | reverse complement strand
CCCGAAGGGAGACAGAGCGGCGCCGGGGTCTGGCCGGCGCAACTGGGTTCGGCAAAAAAATGTGAATATTTACGCATAATAAAAGGTTTATCGACACGCTGAGCACCCAACAGTATTACTTGTTGGGTGCCGTTTGCAATTATTGTAGAGAAACACCTTTTTAACCTCGAAAAACCGCATGAAAAAGCGTGATGACACTACTGACAGTAATATCATCACGCTACTATGGTGGAGACGAGGAGAATCGAACTCCTGTCCGAAAACACCGCAGGTTCGGGCTCTCCGAGTGCAGCTTGTGATCAGGATTCCCCCGGCTGTCAGCTCGCAAGCAGGCTGACAGCTTCGGTAGCTTCATAACACCTGGCCGGCGCAAAGCTTAGCCGGCGCATGTTCACTGCTTAGATGATGCCCTGTCCCCGACCGCAGTCCTTCAGGGCAGGACAGCTGCCTTTAATTAGGCAGCAGCTAATTCAGTGTTAGCGTTTAAATTTAAAAATTGCGGTTTTTAAAGCGGCACCGCACCGCTACTCGCTCCCGGGCCGTTAGTATCCCCGTCGAAACCGTTGCGTCCCCAAACACGTATTATTATACCCTCCCTAACCGGTTTTGTCAAGAGGAATGATTTGTCAAAGCTGAGCATAAGAAAAGGGAACCCAAATGCCTAGGCTTCCCACAATACAGAAAAATATCCAAATTTCTAAGAATTTTCAAATTATGATTGCATTTGACTGCAAAATGCAATATAATGTATGAAGTAGAATAAACTTGACCATTTGATCATTAAGGAAGATGCATGATGGGACATATAACAAAAGCAATGGATACAGAAGGCAATCTGCGGATCAGCTTTATTGACAGCCGAGATATTGTCAACACGGCGCAGCAGATTCACCACACCGCTCCGGTGGTCACGGCGGCTCTGGGGCGAACGCTGACGATAACGGCTCTGATGGGCTCTCTGCTGAAAGCGCCTTCTGACAATCTGACGGTTTATATTAAGGGCGACGGCCCTCTGGGCGGCATGGTGACCGCGTCAGACGGGGCAGGCATGGTCAAAGGCTATGCCTATCAGCCGCTGGTGGATTTGCCGCTGAAAAACGGCAAGCTGGATGTGGGTGGCGCCGTTGGCAGAGGCTCTCTGGCTATTTCCCGCGATTTGGGCTTAAAGGAGCCCTATGTGGGTCGTGTGCCGCTGGTAACCGGCGAAATTGGCGAGGATTTTACCTATTACTTCGCCAAATCCGAACAAACGCCCACCGCCATTGCACTGGGTGTTTTGGTGGATACGGATCTGTCGGCCCGGCAGGCGGGCGGCTTTATCGTCCAGCTGATGCCCGGTGCGGATGATGAAATTGCCCAAAAGCTGGAAACCAACCTGCGCAAGCTATCGCCGGTCACCACGCTGCTTGCGGCTGGCAATACGCCGGAACAGATTATTGAAGCCGTTTTAGAGGGCTTTTCCGTGAAATATCTGGACGGTGCAGACTATGAATATCGCTGTGACTGCAGCCGGGATAAAATATCCCGCGCCTTAATCAGTCTGGGCGCGGACGAGCTTTCCGATATGATTGAAAAGGACGGCGGCGCGGAAATCACCTGTCAGTTCTGCCCTAAGGTGTACCGTTTAAACCGTGAGGAACTGCAGGCACTTTACGACTCTGCCAAACAGTCAAATTAAATTGTATCGGTGTGCCGAGGCACAGGAGGAATATACATGAAAATTATTATTGTCGGCGACGGTAAGGTTGGCATGACGCTGACAGAATATCTGGCCCGCGAGGGCTATGACGTTATGGTTATTGATAACAACCCCAAGGTTGTCAGCAATGTCGTGAACACCTATGACGTCATGGGAATCAGCGGCAACGGCGCCAATTATAACGTTTTAGTGGAGGCCGGTTGCGCCCGGGCAGATCTTTTGATTGCCGCCACCAGTTCCGATGAGGTCAATATTTTAAGCTGCTTAATGGCCAAAAAAATCGGCGCCAGGCACACCATTGCCCGGGTGCGTAACCCGGAATATGCCCAGCAGCTTGTGTTTATTCGCGAGGAGCTGGGGCTCAGCATGGTGGTTAACCCCGAGTTTGAGGCCGCTCGTGAAATTTCCCGGATTCTGCGGTTCCCCTCTGCCATTAAGCTGGACTGCTTTTCGAAGGGGCGTGTGGATCTGGCGGAAATCCGTCTGCCGGAAAACGGCCATCTGGCCGGTCAAAAGCTGTCGGAGCTGTATAAGGTCTGTAAGGAAAAAATCCTGATTTGCGCCGTGCAGCGGGGGGATCAGGTGGTTATTCCGAATGGCGACTTTATACTGGCCGCCGGTGACAGAATCCACATTACGGGCTCTCATGCTGCGCTGGCCTCCTTTTTTAAGGCCATCGGCATGTTTAAGCAAAAATCTAAGCATATCTTGATTGTAGGCGGCGGTAAAATTGCCTTTTATCTGGCTAGGCATATGGCCGATACCGGTGTGGATATTAAAATCATTGAGCAAAATGAAGCGCGGTGTTTAGAGCTTTCCGAGGCATTGCCCCGCGTTACGGTGATCTGCGGCGACGGCACGGACCGTTCCACCCTGCTGGAGGAGGGACTGGAATCCTCCGACGCCTGCGTGGTGCTGACCGGCATTGACGAGGAAAACATCATTGTGTCCCTGTTTGCCCAGTCACAGGGGGTTAGTAAGGTGATTACCAAAATCGACCGTATTTCCTTTGCAGACATGGTGGAAAGCGTGGGAATCGACAGCTTCATTTCGCCTAAATTCATCACGGCCAACCGGATTGTCCGTTACGTCCGAGCCATGCAGGATTCCGGCGAATCCAGCGTTAAGACGCTGTATAAAATCGTGAATAATCAGGTGGAGGCACTGGAATTTTCCATCACCCAAAAAGCCTTTTATACGGATATCCCCTTCAAAAAGCTGAAAACCAAAAAGGGTATGCTGTTTGCCAGCATCATCCGCCACGGCCGCGTGATCATTCCCGGCGGTGATGATCATTTAGAGGTGGGGGACAGTGTAATCATTGTGACCGCCGCCAATGACTTTGTCAAGAATTTAGAGGATGTTTTCATCTGATACAGACTGAAACCTCACAGGAGGTATTATCAATTCATGAACTATAAAATGGTCGCCTATCTGCTGGGCCGTATTCTCATCACTATGGGCGTGCTGATGTGTCTGCCGCTGGCGATTGCCCTGATCCGGCAGGAGGATACCTGTATCGGCTTTATCGCCGCCGCCGGCTTGCAGCTGCTCGCCGGGGTGCTGTGCAGTATCAGAAAGCCGAAAAATACGGAAATCTATGCCAAAGAGGGCTTTATGGTTGTGGCTGCCTGCTGGCTGCTGACATCCTTATTCGGCGCCCTTCCCTTTTACTTAAGCGGTGAAATCCCGGGTTTTACAGACGCGTTTTTTGAAACGGTTTCCGGCTTCACAACAACAGGCGCCAGTATTTTAAACGACATAGAGGCGCTCTCACACAGTGCGCTGTTCTGGCGCAGCTTCACCCATTGGATCGGCGGCATGGGTGTTTTGGTGTTTGTGCTGGCCATTCTGCCGAAGTCGCATGCGACCCAATCCATCCACATCATGCGCGCGGAGGTTCCCGGCCCTCAGGTGGGCAAGCTGGTTTCCCGCATGCGGGGGACGGCTCGGATTCTCTACGGCATTTATATCGTCCTGACCGCACTGGAGGTTGTTTGTCTGCTGCTGACCGGTATGCCGTTTTTTGACAGCCTGCTAAACGCCTTTTCCACAGCCGGCACCGGTGGCTTTTCCGTTAAAAATGCCAGCATTGCGGCTTATGACAGCGTGGTCGTCGATGGGATTATCACTGTTTTTATGGCCTTGTTCGGCGTTAACTTTTCCCTTTTTTATCTGGTGCTGACCGGCAATATTCTCCAGGCCTTAAAAAGTGAGGAGCTGCGTTGGTACCTGGGTATTATTGTGGTGGCCGCCCTGCTGGTTGCCTTCAATATTATGCCTCAATATGCAAACTTTGCAGAGGCACTGCGATATGCCGCCTTTCAGGTGGTTTCGATTATCACCACCACAGGCTTTATCACGGCAGATTATGGGAAATGGCCTGTGTTTTCCCAGACAATACTGGTGATTCTCATGTTTGCAGGCGCCTGTGCCGGTTCTACCGGCGGCGGCATTAAAATTTCCCGTGTGCTGATTTTAATGAAGTCCTCCGTCAAGGAGCTGCGGCATCAGCTGCGTCCCCGCGCCGTCAGCTCCATCATGCTGGAGGGCAAGCTGTTAGATGCCGGCGTTGTGACAGGCGTGATGGCCTATATGTCGATTTATACCTTTACCTTCATGGTTTCGCACCTGCTGCTGGGGTTGGACGATTTTTCCTTTGTCACCAATTTTTCAGCCGTAGCCACCTGCCTGAACAATGTGGGACCGGGATTAGAGGCCGTGGGGCCTGTCAATAACTTTGCCGGCTTTTCGCCTTTTTCTAAAATTATTTTATCCATGAATATGCTGGCCGGCCGGTTGGAGCTTTTGCCTATGATCATGCTGCTGGCGCCTTCCACGTGGAAACGGCGCTAACCGGCGGCTGTCAAATATATTACAACAGGAGGATTACAATGCCGCACATCACACTGAAAATGTATCAGGGAAGAACAGAGGAACAAAAAAAGGCCGTAACGGAAGCGCTGACGGCAGCACTCCGGGAGACGCTGGGCTGCACCGATGAGCATGTCAGCGTATCGATTTACGACTATGACCCCAAGGAATGGGGCGAAAAGGTCTTTTATCCCGAAATTATGGGCGATGAAAAGCACCTGTATAAAAAACCGGACTACAAGCCCATGTAAGGACTCAGGCTCTGGAAAAGGATGCCTCATTGCGTATAAAAAAGAAAAATTTTGAAAAACTAATCCCTGTATCTTAACATACAGGAGGAAAAAAATGAAAGCGACGATTATTGAAGGGTGTATCGGCTGCGGCCTGTGCGCCGGTACCTGCCCGGAGGTATTCCGAATGCAGGACGACGGCACGGCAGAGGTTTATCAGCAGCCTAAAGAGGCGCAGGAGCCGCTGGTGGAAGAGGCTGCCGGCGGATGCCCCGTCAGCGTTATTATCACGGAATAGCCCGAAGTCTTGTCTTTTGGTGTATGCTGTAACAGCCCCCGGTGTATCGGTTGGTTTTCCGACACGCCGGGGGCTGTTGCATGCCGTGCAGGCCGCGCAAAGCCTAGGCAATCAAGGCTTTTCTCCGCGCCTGCCGGGCAAGTTTATTTGTGCTTTACGATATAGTCGACAATGGCGTCCTCGGTCAGGTTATTTTCCCTTAACAGCTCTTCCGGATTAAAATCACCGAAGAAGGATTTCGAAAGCCCGAAGGTTTTCACCTTCATATCCGAATCGCCGTAATAGGCCGCAATCTTTTGGCCGTAGCCACCCTCCAGAATACCCTCCTCCATGGTCACGACAAGGGAATGCTGCTCTTTTAATTTTTCAAGCAGATCCGTATCCAGACCGGATAAAAAGACAGGATTAATCAGTGTTGCGTCAATATTCTTTTCTGCCAGCGTCCGGACAACCGCCTCGCCCAGCGGGAAAAAGCTGCCGACGGCAATCACCGCCACGTCACGGCCTTCCTTTATGACCTTTGATTTGTTGAGCAGGGCATAGTCCGTTGTGTCCTCCGTGCCGGTGCTGATGACGCGCACAGGCACCCGGATGGCGACGGAGAGCTTATCCTGCCGGATGCTCCAGCCGAGCATGGCAAGATATTCCTCCTTGCTGGCAGGCGCCAGATAAACAAGATTGGGAATGTTGGATAATTCTGCAATATCATACAGTCCGTTGTGGGTTGCGCCGCCCATGCCGTACACACTGTCCAGAAAAACAAGGATCGTCGCCGGATTGTTGTCCAGCGCCAAATCCTGATGCAGCTGGTCGAAGCTCCTTTGAATGAAGGAGCCGAACACGGCATAGACAGGCCTTGCGCCGCCACGGGCAATGCCCGCTGCAAAAGCAACGGCGTGCTCCTCGCAGATGCCCACGTCAACAAACTGCCCGCCGGCCTTGTCCCGCCGCGCCTTGTTCATGGCGATAATCGTGGGCGTGGCAGAGGAAATGGCAACGAGGGCGGGGTCCTTTTCCATTTCCTTTTGTAAATATTGATAGGTGATTTCACTGTAGCTATCCCCACCGCCGGCATACAGATATTCTCCGGTTTCAAGCGAGAAGGGGCCGCCGGCGTGGAAATGTTCCTTGTTGTTTTCGGCGGCTGCAAAGCCCTTTCCCTTTGTGGTGTGCACATGAACGGCAATGGGATGGTCAATATCCTTAACCTTTTGGAAAACCGCAACCAGAGTGTCGACATCGTTGCCGTCCTCCACATAGATATAATCCAGCCCCAAGGCCTTAAAAAGATTATCCTCGGCTTTTCCGCCGCCTTTTCGAAGCTTTTCCAGGTTGCGGTAATAGCCGCCGTGGTTTTCCGCAATGGACATTTCATTATCGTTAATGATTACAATGAGATTTGTGCCCTGCTCGGCGATGTTGTTCAGTCCCTCATAGGCCTCGCCGCCTGAAAGAGAACCGTCGCCGATAACGGCGATTACATTATGCGTTTCGCCCTTTAAATCCCGGGCCTTTGCAAGGCCGCAGGCTAAAGAGAGGGCAGTGGAGGTGTGCCCGATTGTAAATAGATCATGCTCGCTTTCGGCAGGGTTGGTAAAGCCGTTTACCTCGTCGTACCGCGCCGGATCTGTAAACGCCTCCATGCGGCCTGTCAGCATTTTATGTACGTAGCACTGATGCGAAACGTCAAACACCAGCTTGTCAACAGGCGACTGAAACACGTAATGCAGTGCTGTCGTCATTTCAACCAGGCCTAAATTGGGCCCTGCATGGCCGCCGTGTGCGCTCAGCTTTGTCAGCAGTGCCTGTCTGATTTCGGCGCAAAGTCCGGTCAAATCCGTTTGATTCAGTTTTTTTAAGCTGTCAATCCCATTCATTTTTTCGATGTACATGTCTTTTCTTGCTCCTTTGCGTGGGTGTTTCGTCGGCATAGCTTGTTACGCGCCTTTTGAATCAAGCTTTTTACGCGCATCTGCCGGTGGTTTTGTCTGTTTTTCTGTTGACAACCACCTGTATGCATGCTATAATTCTGTTAGTTTGATTACATTATACAACTTAAAGTTAGGTTTAAGTCAATACCCTTTCAGAAAATTTATCAGAAAAATTAAACGGAGGTATATATGCTTTATACCATCGGCGATATTTCCAAAATTTTAAATGTTCCGGCCTCCACGCTGCGTTATTATGATAAGGAAGGCCTGCTGCCCTTTGTAGAGCGTTCGGGCGGCGGCATCCGTATGTTTACGGAGGATGATTTGTCGTGGCTAAAGGTCATTGAATGTCTTAAGAAAACAGGCATGTCCATCAAAAGCATCAAACGGTACATAGATCTGGCGGCGCAGGGCGATGACACCTTTGCAGACCGGCTGCAGATTCTCACTGAGCACCAGAAGCAGGTTGAGGAGGAAATCGCCAGGATGCAGGACAATCTTTCTATGATTCAATATAAGGTGTGGCTCTATGAAGAGGCCGTTCGAAACGGAAAAATTCCCGAAATAACAGACGCGTCAGAGGTTCCCGAGGCAATACGCGGCTATGTCAAGCGCCACATACTGAACAGTCGGACGCCATCAGACCAATAATTTTTCTGTATTGAGAAATCGGCGGCGCGGTTAAGTGCGCTGTCGCTGTGCGATATTGTCGGATTCATCATCATGGGGAGATGCTCATTATGTGGTTTATCTTTGCTGTGTTATCAGCGGTTTTTGCTGCCCTAACCTCCATTTTAGCTAAAATCGGTATTGCCGATGTGAACGCCAGTCTGGCGACGGCCATCCGAACGGTTGTCGTGGTCATTATGGCCTGGGCTATGGTCTTTCTGACCCATCAGCAGGGCGGCGTGGCGGCAATCAGTAAAAAGAGCTGGATTTTTTTGATTTTATCCGGCCTGGCCACGGGCATATCGTGGCTCTGTTATTACAAAGCCTTGCAAATGGGTGAGGTTTCCAAGGTTGTCCCCATTGATAAATTGAGCGTTGTCATGACCTTGGTTCTTGCCTTTGTTTTTTTGCATGAGCAGTTTACGGTCAAGTCCGCAATCGGTGCGATTTTTATAACGGCAGGGACTTTAATCATGGTTTTATAATTTTAACGGGAGGCATGTCATATGATCAGGGTTTTATCAATCGGTAACAGTTTTTCACAAGACGCGCAAAGGTATCTTCACAAAGTTGCAGAAAATGAAAACGTGGATATGAAATGCGTCAATCTTTATATCGGCGGCTGTTCGTTAAGACGGCATTATGTCAATATGCTCGATGACAAAGCAGACTATTCTTTCGAATTTAACGGGAGTACGACCGGGATTGCGGTCAGTATTAAGCAGGCGCTGATCAGTGACGAATGGGATTATGTAACGCTGCAGCAAGTAAGCCATGAAGCACCGTTTTTTGACACCTATCTTCCTTATTTGGAAAAATTAGCGGCGTATGTGCGGTTATATTCTCCCAAAACGAAAATATTACTGCATCAGACTTGGGCCTATGAGCAGGGCAGCGCCAGACTGCAGGAGATTGGGTTTTCCGATCAGCATGACATGCTCCGGGAAATTGTTGCATCATACCAAAAGGCTGCCGAACAGATTCAGGCAGACGGCATTATTCCCTGCGGAGAAAAGATGATGCAGGCAATAGAGCATGGAATTAAGCAGGTACACCGTGACACATTTCATGCCGATTTGGGAATCGGACGATATTTGCTTTCTCTCACCTGGTACCATGCCATTACCGGGCAAAAGCCAACGAAAGATTTTAAGGAATTTGATGTTGCGGTATCAGAAGATGACCTGAAAATCATCAAAGATTTGCCATTTTAAAGGCTCATAGCAACAGACAAAGCAAATTTTTTTATAAATGTGGCATACTAAACACAACATAAGTTTGAAATCCTGCGGATTTCATCAGCGTGTCGATAAACCTTTTATTATGCGTAAAAAATCACGTTCTCTTGCCGAACCCGGCCTACACGGCATGGTTACGGGGTTTCAAAGGGGCAGAGCCCCTTTGTCCGAGTTCCCCGAAGGGGAGCGAAGGACCGCCCGGGCCCGGCGGGCGGAACGGGTTCTGGCTAAAAAAATTAACACTATTTTGCAGAAAAAAACTTTTTCGACAGTCTGTGAAATCCTTCGGACTTCCTCCCTCTGTGCGTCTGCGCGCGCACCTTGCAGATATTGACGGCTTCGGCCCTTTTTTAGCAGAAAGGTGGAGTATGATGAAAAATCGAATTTTAACAGTGACCTTAAACCCATGCCTGGACAAAACGATTACGCTGGACGGCTTTTGTGAAGGCGGTCTGAACCGGGCGGTTTCCGTTCGTACAGACGCAGGGGGCAAAGGGATTAATGTGGCTAAGGTGCTGGGGTATTTCGGTGCTTCCGTAACGGCTTTGGGCATCATGGGCGATCAAGGCGGTGAGCGTCTTGTGTCTGAGCTGGAGCGCCGGGGCATCGGCCATGATTTTTATCGGCTGGCCGGTGAAATCCGGACGAATTACAAGCTGTTTGACCGTGCCGCCCAGCAGGTGACGGAGGTGAACGAGCCGGGTTTTTCGGTTTCGGCAGCAGATTTGGAAAAAGCAGTCGCAAAAATTGAGCAGCAGCTGCCGGATGCCGGCGTTATGGTTCTGGCCGGCAGTACGGCGCCGGGGATTCCGGCTGATATTTACAAGCGTTTGACCGAGGCGGCCAAGCACCATGGCGTGAAGGTGATTTTGGATGCCGACGGCGAAAGGCTCCGGGCCGGACTGGCAGCCGCGCCCTATGCCATTAAGCCGAATCAGTTTGAATTAGAGCAGCTGCACGGCGGCACCTTTAAAGACAGGCAAGAGCTGTATGCCTATTGCCGCAGCCTGCTTGAACAGGGGCCGGAGCTGATTGCGCTGTCTATGGGCGCCGAAGGCGCGATCTATATGACCAAGGAGCAGGCCTACCGTGTGGAGCCGGTGCCGATTGTGTGTCAGAGCACGGTTGGCGCCGGGGATTCCATGGTTGCCGCCATAGCCCATTCGCTGGTGCAGGGTCTCTCCCTGGAGGCGCTTGCGGCCACAGCCTCTGCTGCCGGAACGGTGACCGCATCAAAGCCCGGCACGGAGGTTTGCAGGCCGGAGGAAGTGCGCGCCTGCTGCGAAAAATTGCAGCTCGCCAGGATCTGGTAAAGGCAGAGATAGGGGAGTACCAACGAGAAAGGGGCTGTAAAAAATGTGCAGAGCGCAGTCTACGCACAAAAGTGCATAATAAAGGGTAGTGTCTACGGCTATTGTACAGGGATCAGTTTGAGAAAATTGGAAAAAATTTTTTTCGCATCAAATTTTTATTATTTGATGCGTAGACTGCTATCAACAAACTTCGCCTCTCGGCGTACCCTCGTACGCCGTCGGGTGTCCCAAAGCGAGGCAAAGCCTCGTTTTGGCTCAGTTTGTTGATTCTGCCCGATTTTTTTCTAGCCCCTACATTTTTTGCTGACTTTTTTATACTCTCTCTTTTCCATGCAAAAGCGCACAGAAAAACATGAAGCCTGCCATTTTTTTTCGTTCCTCTCTTGACAAAAAATGAAAAGGGCGATATAATTAAGTTACTACTTAACTATTTGAGGGAGAGGATAGAATGGATCAGCCACTTATGCTTGTTATCAAGCAAACCTATAAGGCATGGGCGCATTATATGAAAACGCTTGCAGCGGAATCCGGCATTCCGGATTCCTACCGGATGCTTCTGACCTTTTTGCTCAGGCATCCGGGGGCCAGTCAAAAGGAGCTTGCCGCACATTGTAATATTACCACGTCCTCCATCAGTCAGACGGTCAAGGAAATGCAGCTTACCGGCTTTTTAAAAAAGGAATCTGACCATGAGGATCAGCGCTATTTTAAGCTGTATCTGACGGAAAAGGGAACGGCCTGCGCGCAGGCGTTACGAGATAAAATTCATTTGGCTGACAAAAAAATCACGGCGCTGCTTTCGCCGGAAAGGGAAAAAGAAATCATAGCGATGATGGAGCAGCTTTCGGACATTATCACAAAGGAGCTGCCGACATGCTGAGATATTTAAAAAAGTACTGGTTTTACTGTCTGCTTGCTCCTATCTTCATGCTTGGCGAGCTGACCATGGATTTGCTGCAGCCGGATATGATGAAAACCATTGTGGATGACGGTGTGCTCACCTCTAATATGCAGGTTATTCTCACCGTAGGCGTCCGTATGGTGCTTCTGGTTGTTTTCGGCGGCACCTGCGGCGTGTTGTGCGGCGTGTTTGCCAATATTGCCGCGCAAAAATTCGGAAACGATATCCGCAAGGATTTGTTTTCACGAATTATGGATTTTTCTTTTGAACAGATCGATCAGTTTTCCACAGGTTCCTTAGTCACACGCATTACCAATGACGTGATGCAGGTACAGAACATGGTCATGATGTCGGTGCGCTCTCTTATCCGCTGCACTGTTATGTTTATCGGCGGCATTTATATGCTGTATCTCCAGTCGTCCCGGTTTGCATTTTTGGCCGCCTGCGCCTTGCCGTTCGTTGCCTTTTTTGTGATTTTCTTTCTTAAAAAGGCTTCGCCGCTGTTTACCGTTATTCAGCAAAAGCTGGACCGGCTGAATTGTATCATGCAGGAAAATATCGCAGGTGCCCGCGTGGTCAAGGCTTATGTTAAGGAAAAATATGCCCTGGCTTGCTTTGAACGCGCCAACGATGAGCTGTGCGGCACCAATCTGCAGGCGCAGACTTTGATGGCCTTTTTGCATCCCTGTGTTAACATTATATTAAACCTGTGCGTTGTGGGCGTGCTTTATGTGGGCGGTATGACAGTCCGGCAAAACGGCAGCGTCACGCCGGGACAAATTATGGCGGCGATTACCTACCTGTCTTTAATTCTGATGCGCATTATTTTCATGGCGAACATCTTTCAGACCTTCACAAGAGCATCTGCTTCGTGGAAACGAATACGAGAGGTTCTGGATACAAGCCCCGCTCATACCGATGGAACCGGAACGCCTGACGACAGCAGACGCGGGGAAATCACATTCCGGCATGTTTTCTTTTCCTATCCGGATGCACCGGACAGCTGGGTGCTGAAGGACATATCCTTTTCCGTCAGGCCGGGAGAAACCATGGCAATCCTTGGCGCTACAGGCAGCGGAAAGTCCTCTCTGGCACACCTGATTCCCCGTTTTTATGATGTATCGCAGGGGTCAATTTTGGTGGATGGTCTGGATGTGCGGGCCTATCCCTTAAAAGCGCTGCGTGATAAAATCGGAATTGTGCAGCAAAAACCGGAGCTGTTTTCTCGCTCCCTAAAAGAAAATATTCTATGGGGCAAGGAGAACGCCACCGATTCGGAAATCCGGCATGCGGCGGAAATTGCACAGGCGGCGGACTTTATTGAGAAAACACAGGACGGCTATGATACTCTTGTTACGGAAGGGGGCCATTCCCTGTCCGGTGGACAAAAGCAACGAATTTCCATTGCACGCGCCGTTTTAAAAAAGCCGGAAATCCTGATTTTTGACGATTCCGGCAGCGCGTTGGATTTAAAAACAGAATCGGCGCTTCACCGGGCACTCAGCCGGGAGCTTGCCGGCGTGACAAGGCTCATTATCGCGCAGCGAATCGCCTCGGTTAAGGATGCCGACCGGATTCTTGTGCTGGATAACGGGGCAATCAGCGCCTGCGGCACACACGAGGAATTGCTGGCGTCCTCGGCGCTCTATCGCGAGATTTGCCGCTCACAGCTGAACAAGGAGGCGACGGCATAATGGCACAGCGTGAATTTCAGAATCCACCGAAGATCCATCTGCGGCGGCAGTCTACAATGGGTCAGGCGGTGGAAAAGCCAAAAAACGCAAAACAGACAACCGCCCGATTGATGCAGTATTTTGTGCGTTCAAGAAGGCTGCTGATCTGCCTGATCCTTTCCGTTCTGGCGGTAACGGTTACTTCCCTGATTTCTCCTGCCCTGCAGGGACTTGCCATCGACGCGGTTAAAGATCGCGCCTGGCCTGTTTTCCAAAGCCTGCTGATATGGCTGTTGATTACGTTCCTTCTCCATATCGGGTGCGGCCTGGCGCAGAGCCTGCTGTCTGTCCGTTTGAGCCAGCGCATTGTACGCCATATGCGGTATGATCTTTTCCGGAAGATTGATAATCTTTCCATTTCGTATCTGGATCTGCACGCAAACGGCGACGTGATGAGCCGTATGACCAACGATGTTGAAAACATTTCCAATGCCGTTTCTCAGAGTCTTGGCTCACTCATTTCCGGCGTATTGACCCTGCTCGGTACCATCACCATTATGTTTTGGTATTGCTGGCAGCTGACGCTCATCACCCTGGTCACGATTCTGCTTACGGTCATTGTCACCTGGAAAATGTCAAAGAAAATGCGCAGTGTCTACAGGGAACGATCAAAAGCCATGGGACATCTGAACGGGCATGCTGAGGAAATGATTTCCGGCTGCCGCGCCGTTACCGCCTACAACCGTCAGGAAAGCGCTAAGACGGAGTTTGGGGCAATCTCCGATGAACTAACCAGAGAGGGCATCCGTGCCGAAATTCTCGGCGGCTCCATGGGGCCGCTTATGAACTGCATATCCAACCTCAGCTTTGTCATTGTTGCGGCCTTCGGCGGATACTTTGCCCTGACCGGGCTGATTACCATTGGAACCATCTCGGCCTTCATTATTTATGCCAAGCAGTTTTCCAGGCCGATTAATGAAATTGCCCAGCTTTACGGTTCGGTACAGACGGCTGTTGCCGGCGCAGAGCGCGTTTTCGATTTGATGGATCAGCCGGACGAGGATAACAGCGGAACTCTGGAATTTGATGATATGAAAGGGAATATTTCCTTTCGCCATGTGAATTTTTCCTATCTGCCGGGCAAGCAGGTTTTGTATGATTTCAATCTGGATGTGCAAGCCGGACAAAAAATTGCCCTGGTCGGCGCAACCGGGAGCGGCAAAACAACGGTGGTCAACCTGCTGATGCGGTTCTATCCCGTGGATTCCGGCGAAATTCTGATTGACGGCTGTAACATTACGGCGCTCCGCCGTGACTGGCTCAGGCATAATACGGCGATCGTCCTGCAGGATACGGTGCTGTTTTCCGATACGGTTGAAAATAATATCAAATACAGTCACCCGGAGGCAAGCGACGAGGCAATGCTGCGCGCTGCGGAAATGAGCAACTGCGCCCCGTTTATCGAACGGCTTTCCGGGAAATACAAAACCTTTCTGAAGCAGGCCGGTGCGGGACTGTCCCACGGACAGCGGCAGCTTTTGAATATCGCAAGAGCCATTATGGCAGATCCGAAGATTCTGATTCTGGACGAAGCAACCTCCTCTGTGGATACCCGCACGGAGCAGAGCATTCAGGACGCCATGGTCAGGCTGATGAAAAACCGCACCAGCCTGATTATTGCCCACCGTTTGTCCACCATACAGGACGCCGACGTCATCGTTGTCATGGATAAGGGACATGTTGTGGAAACAGGCACTCATGAGGCGCTTCTGGCGAAGCAGGGCGCTTATTATTCGCTGTATATGGCGCAGTTTGCTGGCAACAAAACCTAAGTCGCTTTGGCTTTGAAGCAGAGTGCCATCAGGCCTTTTCGCCCAGGGGCTGTCGCATTAAATCGACAGCCCCTTTTGAGGCTGAACGGATTTAGATGCAGAACGAACAAACTGAGT
>CAYUUO010000031.1:0-15432 GCA_964447945.1 uncultured Oscillospiraceae bacterium | reverse complement strand
AAACCTCCGCCGGACGCACCGCCGGCCGCACCGCCAGACCGGCGGCAAACACCGCCACAACCAGCGTCGCTAGCAGCAAAAAAAGATTCCACTTTTTAATAAAAATCAACATTTCGCACCGCTCCCAAACAGACTTTGGTTTTATTGTATTCGCGGTGCGCCGGTTCTATGCCTCCGGGATGGTGCCCCACAAAGCCCCCTGCTGATAGGCCGTCAGGCAAACCGGTATCAGGCGGCCGGTGATATCCTCTGCCGCCGGTGCATAAACCGTCAGATAATTCCCTGTTTTGCCCTCATAGACCCCCGGCTCTGCACATCTTTCAAATAAAACCGTCTCGGTTTTGCCGATAAAGCGCCGGGCGAAGGCCTGCTTATTTCGTTCTGTCAGCTGCAACAGCCGATGGCTTCTTTCCTCCTTAATTTCCGGCGCCACCTGCCCCGTCATGGCCGCGGCAGGCGTACCCTTGCGGGGTGAGTATTTAAAAATGTGTGCGTCAGCAAGGCAAAGCCTGTCGACAAAAGCAAGCGTTTCTGCAAATTCCGACTCGGTTTCCTGAGGAAAGCCTGCAATCAAATCGGTGGTCAGAGCCGCCTCCGGCATAACCGCGCGGATTCGCTCCACCGCGTCCCAATATTCGGCCGTTGTATATCGCCTGTTCATCCGTTTAAGCGTTGCGTCGCAGCCGCTTTGCAGGGACAGGTGAAAATGATGACAGACCTTGGGAAGGGAGGCAACGCCCTGAATAAACCTTTCATCGCACAAGGTCGGCTCCAGTGAGCTCAGGCGGATGCGTTCAGGCCCCGCTGCCGCCTGCAGGGCCTGCAGCAAATCTAAAAGCGTGCCTTCGCCGCTGTCCTTCCCCCAGGAGGCCAGATGGATGCCTGTCAGCACCAGCTCACGAAAGCCTGCGGCCGCCAGCCGTTCCGCCTCTCGAACCGAATCGGCAAGACCCCGGGAGCGTATCCGGCCGCGGGCATAGGGAATGATACAATAGGAGCAAAACCGGTTGCAGCCATCCTGCACCTTTAAAAAAGCGCGGGTATGGTTCTGGCCACTGCCATCGATTGTCAGCGGTTCAAAGACGCTTCCGGATTCCGCCGCCACCAGATTCACCTGCCGCCGCTCCTTGAAAATCTGCTCCGCCAAGGCCGCCGCCTCGCTCCTTTTATCCGTACCGATGACGATATCCACGCCCGGAATGGCAGAAACCGCCGCCGGATTTGTTTGGGCATAGCACCCCATAACAATCAGCACGGCATCAGGATTGGCCTGCTTGGCACGCCGGATCATCTGCCGGGATTTCCGGTCGCTTAAATGTGTAACGGTGCAGGTGTTAACCACATAAACTGCCGCTGGCTCCGAAAAAACCACCTGCCGGTAGCCCCGCCGGATAAACTGCTCCAGCACCGCCTCTGATTCATATTGATTCACCTTGCATCCCAACGTGCAGAATGCAACTGTTTTTTCCATTTGGTTCCCTCTTTCCGGCATTACTGGTTTTCACATGCCGCAAGCTGCTGCCGCAAATATCCCTCACGGACGCCTGCACGGCATATATCCAGCTGACGGCAGCCAAAAAAAGACGCTGTCTCGCACAAAATCGCCACGCCGGGCAGTGCCGTGTCCAGCCGTTCCGGGCTGGCCTGCAAAATACTGGTTTCTGCCAGCTTCTCGTCTGCCAGCAATCGGGACAGCAGCGTTTCCAGCGTTTGAATGGCGCCGCCTGCGCCGGGATATAAAATTTTTTCCAGCTCTGTTGCGGTTCGCGCCGCGCCGCCAATGCCATAGAGCACCGCGCCGCAGCATTCCGGCGCAAAATGCGCCGCGATCATTGTCCGCACCTGTGCGCGGATTGCATCAATCGCCTGCGGATCGGCCGGCCGCTTTTTAACAAAGCGGACAAAAGCCGTCAGCGACCCGATGGGCAGGCTTGCCACCTGCAGCACCCGACCATCCTTCACCAGCACCAGTTCTGTGCTGCCGCCGCCGATATCTGCAATCAGCCCGTCACGGATAGACTGCTCAGCCGCCGCGCCCTGAAAGGTCAGAAGTGCTTCCTGTTCGCCGCTTAAAACATCAACCGTCAGCCCTGTGCGCTCATAAATAGCCGATACTGCCGCCTCTGTGTTGGAAATGTTCCGCAGTGCCGCCGTTGCAAAAACAAACACCTTATCCACCTTGTTTTGCCGTATCAGCTCACCCAGGGATTGAAGCGCCTCACAGGCCGCGTCAATCCCTGCCTGCGTCAGGGCCCCGTCCTTGGTTTTAGAGCCAAGCAACGCCATAACGCGCCGGTTTAAAACAAGAACCGGCGTGCCACCCTCCACCTGATACACACAGAGTCGGACGGTATTAGAGCCAATATCAATCACTGCATATTTCATTTCCTGCACCTCTTCTGACCGGTTATCTTCCGCAGCTTCACCATATATCACAGCCCCATGCGCTTTGCCGCACGGCTGATTCCCTGTTTAATTTTCTCCATATCCAAAGTCAGCAGCTGCCGGTTTTCCATCACCGGCCTGCCGTTAATGATCGTTGTCACCACATGGCCGCCGCAGCCGCTATATACCACCGCGGAAACCGGGTCATACACCGGGTTTAACGCCGGCGCGTCGGCATCCAGAATAATCAGGTCGGCCCGATAGCCTGCCTTGAGCATGCCTCGCTCTTTTTCCCGTCCCAGGGCGCGGGCACCACCGGTTGTGGCCATGGCAAGCGCCTCCTGCGCCCTGATTAAAGTCGGATCCAGCCGCATGCCCTTGTGCAGCAGCGCCGCCAGCTTAACCTCGCTGAACATATCCAGCGCGTTATTGCTGGCCGCCCCGTCTGTCCCCAGGGCCACATTAATATTCTTTTCCATAATTTCCTTTATATTGGCAACACCGCTGGCAAGCTTCAGATTACTGGTGGGATTGTGAGAAATACTCACATGATTCGCCTGCAGAATGTCCATATCGTTGCCGCTTAAATAGACGCAGTGCGCCGCGTTGGCAGGCACGGAAAAGATGTCTGTGTCCCGCATGATCTCCGTGGGTGACTTGCCGTAGATCCGGTAGCAGTCTCGGTTCTCCTTCATGGTTTCGCTCAGATGAACCTGTATGCCGCAGCCGTCAGCCTGCGCCGCCTCGGCCACCGCGCGGAGAGCCTCACGGCTGCAGGTGTACACCGCATGGGCGCTGTGCTCAATCCGCAAACTGCCGTCGCCCGCGCCGTTAAAATCGGCAAACAGCCACCGTCCCTCTGCCAGACGTTTTTTATAATCCTGATGGGTACCCGTCACGCACCGGGCCAGATTGGCGTTCATACCGGCCTCTAAAATTGCTTTTGCCGAGCTTTCACTCATGAAATACATATCGGCAAAGGTCGTGGTGCCACTTTTAATCATTTCCGCACAAGCCAGCAGCGTACCGTAATACACCGCTTCGTCATCCAGCTTATCCTCCAGCGGGAAAATATGCCGGTGAAGCCAGGTGTCCAACTCCAAATCGTTGGCACAGCCGCGCAGAACGGTCATGGGGCTGTGGGTATGGGCGTTAATCAGCCCCGGCATAACAATGCCGCCCCGGGCGTCAATGACCCGATCCGCGTCACAGGGCTTTTCTATATGCGCGCCGGCATACTGAATATACGCATCCTCCACCACCACGCTGCCATTCGGATACACGGCGCCGCCGTCCATGGTAATCAGCTGCGCGTTATCAATTATTATTTTCATCATCCTGCTCCTGATTCTGAGGCTCCGGATCTGCCAAAAGCACGTCACGTACCTTACGGTCCAGCTCCGCCATCACCTCCGGATTATCCTGTAAATACTGCTTAGCATTTTCCCGGCCCTGACCCAGCCGTACATCGCCGTAGTTATACCAGGTACCGCTTTTCTGCAAAATCTCCAGCTCTGTGGCCGCATCTAAAATACAGCCGCTCTTGGATATGCCCTCGCCGTACATAATATCAAATTCTGCCTCGCGGAAGGGCGGCGCCATTTTATTTTTAACCACCTTGGCCTTCGTCCGAACGCCAATGTTTTCAGTTCCTTTTTTAATAAACTCCTGCTTGCGGATTTCCATACGCACCGACGCATAGAATTTCAAGGCGCGGCCGCCGGTAGTCACCTCGGGGTTACCATACATAACGCCCACCTTTTCACGAAGCTGGTTAATGAAAATGGCAACCGCGTTCGACTTGCTGATAACACCGGCCAGCTTGCGCAGTGCCTGGCTCATCAGCCGGGCATGGAGTCCCACATGAGATTCTCCCATGACGCCCTCAATCTCAGCCTGCGGCACCAGCGCCGCCACCGAGTCCACAACCAAAAGATCCACCGCGCCGCTGCGCGCCAGCATTTCCGCAATTTCCAGACCCTGCTCCCCGGTATCCGGCTGGGCAACCATTAAATCGGCCACATTAACGCCCAGCTTTTCAGCATAAATCGGATCCAGCGCATGCTCTGCGTCAATAAAGGCCACGTTGCCGCCGTTCTTCTGTGCCTCTGCCACGCAATGGAGCGCCACCGTGGTTTTACCGGAGGATTCCGGCCCGTAAATTTCCACAATACGGCCCTTCGGCAAGCCGCCGATACCCAGCGCCACATCCAGGCTCAGCGCGCCGGTGGAAATGGCCTCCACGTTCATGTGTGCTTTGCTGCCCAGCCGCATGACGGCGCCCTTGCCATAGGCCTTTTCAATTTGCTTCATGGCCATGGCCAGCGCCTCCTTGCGCTCCTCCGCATTGGTTTTTGGCACAACCGGCTGTATCACCTTTTTATCTTTATCTGACTTCTTTTCCAAAATAATTGCCCCCTTTTATCTTTTGTCAACCGGAGCCTGAGACCCCTCTGCTTTACTCTGCTAAAATCCGGCGGCGTACCTCGTTGAGCGCATGCATCACCGCGGCCTGACGGATTTTAGACCGGTCTCCGCGGAGCCGCAGTTCCCGAACCGTCACCTGCCCCTGCCAGCAAACGCCCACATAGACAAGCCCCACGGGCTTTTCCGGACTGCCGCCATCCGGCCCGGCAATTCCGGTGACGGAAACGCCGATATCTGCACCGGCCGCCTTCTGAATCCCCGCCGCCATTTCCCGCGCGGTTTCCTCGCTCACCGCGCCGTGGACTGCCAGCGTTTCCGGCAAAACGCCCAAATACTTCACCTTGGCCTCATTGGAATAGGTCACAATGCTTTCCCCCAGGGAGGCCGAAATCCCCGGAATATCTCCCAGAGCTGCGGTGAGCAGTCCAGCTGTGCAGGACTCCGCACAAGCCACGCTCAAGTGCTTTTCAAGAAGCAGTGCCGCCGTGGTTTTGGCCATATCCTGTTCATTGTAGCCATAAATATAATCACCCAAACGCGCCGCTATTTTCTCCCGCATGTCTTCAATCATGGCCTCTGCCGCCGCCTCATCCTCTGCCTTTGCAGCGATGCGCAGCGTCACCTCGTTATCCTTAGCATAGGGGGCCACAGTGGGATTGCCGCCTTCCATTAAATCCGACAGCATCTCGCCCACACTGGCCTCGCCGATTCCGAACAGCCTGATCACCTTAGAAGCCATGACGTAAGGGGATTTTGCCTTTAAATACGGCGCAACCTGCTCCGTGAACATGGGGATAAGCTCCCGGGGCGGCCCCGGCAGCAGCACCGCCGTTTTGCCGTCCTTTTTTAAAATGACTCCCGGCGCAGTGCCCCGGCTGTTGGGCAAAATCTGCCCCCCTTCCGGAATATAGGCCTGTTTCATATTGCTGGCCGGGCATTTGCCCTTTAAATACGCCCTGATTTTTTCCGCTGTTTCCTCATGAAAAAGCAGCGGAACATGAAAATACTCCGCCACTGTTTCCTTGGTCAAATCATCCTCGGTGGGGCCCAGGCCGCCGGAAAAAATCACCAGGTCTGCGCGCTGAAACGCAAGGCGTATGGCCTCTGTCAGCCGCGCCCGGTTATCCCCCGCCACCGTTTGATAATACATATCAATCCCCAGAGCAAACAACTCCCGGGATAAAAACTGTGCATTGGTATTGACAATATCGCCCACTAAAATTTCCGTGCCAACCGCTATAATTTCCGCCTTCATATTCTACCTTCTTTCGGCATTTTGTTATGCCTCCGTCTCGCTTTCGCCGCCAATATCGCCGGGCTCAACATGCACGCAGCGCGGGTTCATCTTCTGCATGGCCGCCAGTAATTTGGCCGGCGGCTGAAAGGTCAGGAGCCTGCGCTCGCCGTCGAAAATAAACAAAACATGATAAATACCGCCCTGAGACGGGTCATACACCGCGTTATATCTTTTTGAAATTGCTTCGCTCTCAAACTCCCGCTTATAAGTCATGTTCTGCGCCGAGGCCATCAGCTCAATGCTTTTGCACTTCAAGCTGGTCAGACGCTTTCTGGTTTTCTGCGCCTTAACGATGTCAATATCCAGATCGCCGTTGGTGAAAATATATTCATATTCAAGGTTGAAATTCCGCAAAAGAACCACGGCGCCGTACACAACAGCCGCCACGCCCAGCAGAACGTAGGAGGTCATAAAGGAGCCGAGCATCGGAAACCCGATAATGACCAGCATAGAGACCAGCACCGCGGCCAGCACCAGTCCCAGCTTTTTCAGCACATCCAGGCCGGTTGGCTTTTTACGCATTAAATATTCCAGAAAAACGTCCATCTTCATCCTCATTTCATTATGTATTTCATACAGCGGCCATCACACCGCGCTATAACATCAGTATATCATATTTTTCCTGATATTTCAATGTGCCGACGCATTTTTTACAGTTTATTCATAACCCCATGCTCCGTAATCAGAAAATCCATTTTCACGTCACAGGCCGCCGACGGTACGGCATCTGTCACACAGCAGGCATAGGAAACACCGGCCAGCGCAGCCCGGCCGCACCGGGGCAGATACCGGTCATAATAGCCGCCGCCGTATCCGATACGGCTCATGTCCCGTCCAAAGCCGCAGCCCGGCACCAGCACAAGATCAATATCCTCCGGCAGCAGCTGCTGCCCGCTCGGCGGCTCTAAAATGCCGAACCGGCCGGGGGCAAGGTCGTTAAAATCCGCCACGGCATACGCTTCCATTTGACCGCCCGCCCGGCATTTCGGCAGACCCACGCAAACCCCTTGCTGCAAGAGCTGCCGGATGACCCCTTCGGTTTCCGGCTCGCGGCGAAAGGCGGCATAGGCCAGCACGACGGATGGGCTGTGTTTGGCCGCGTAATCCAGAATATGAGCCGCAATACGCTCTGACCACAGCGCCAGCAGAGCCGGATCCGTCTGTCTGCGTTTTGCAAGAAAAAACTGACGTACCTCCTGTTTGTTCATCGAATACAAATCCCCTCTGCCTTCAATGTCTTGCCGCTTGCCGGGTCTACGGAGAACACGGCGCCGCATAGCTGGGATTTGCCGTCTGCAAATTCAAACCGCTGGGGGATGCAGGAGCGAAACCGTTCCAGCGTAATTTCCTTTTTAACGCCCAGACAGGAATACAGCGGCCCGGTCATGCCCAAATCCGTAATATAGCCCGTGCCCTTAGGCAGCACCCAGGCATCTGCCGTCTGCACATGGGTGTGGGTGCCGAACAGGGCCGTCACCCGGCCGTCTAAATACCAGCCCATGGATATTTTTTCGCTGGTGGCCTCCGCATGAAAATCAACAAAAATCAAATCCGCCTTCATGCGCTCCAGCGCCCGATCCACCGCCTGGAAGGGACAGTCCATATAATCCATGTAAATCCGTCCCAAGGCGTTAATCACGCCAATCCGCACAGAGCCCACCGTAAACACCGCCGCGCCGCGCCCCGGCGTCCCCGGCGGATAATTCAGCGGACGGACAATCCGTTCGTTGTGGGTCAGAAGGCCGGCGGCCTCCTTCTGCCGAAAGGTGTGATTACCCATTGTCAGCACGTCGGCGCCGTTTTTCAGTAAAAGCTCTGCCTTCCGTCGGCTGATGCCGTTCCCCGAGCAGGCGTTTTCAGCATTCACAATACAAAAATCAACGGCATACTGTCTTTTTAAATCATCAATGCAGGATATAAACATCTCGGTGCCTGCGTCACCGACAATATCACCAACCGCCAGTATATTCATGCATTTTACATTCCTTTCCCAAACAGAGCCTGACAGGCAGGCTCTCCTTACTTAAATTATAGCAACACCGCCGCCGGAAGTCAACCGCCGCGGGCTGCGAACTGACACAAAACCGGCAGCCCTTTCCGGTAAAAGTCAAAAAAAAGTAAAAAATATGTGAATTTTTCCATTTTGACTTGACGAATGACCGATTGTAGTGTATGATAGTATCATAAATAAAAAAGTTAGGAGGATATTACGATGAGAACCTTCAATATCATGCTGAGCTCTATCAACGATGTCAAGAATTTTGTCAATATCGTTAACAAGTATAATTTTGATGTTGACTTAACCTCCGGACGCTATGTGGTAGACGCTAAATCCATCATGGGCATTTTCAGCCTGGATTTGAGCAAGCCCATCAAGGTTGAGGTACATTCCGAGGATGCTGACGCATTTATCGATGAACTGAAGCCCTTTATCGAAGCTTAATTTCTTAAGCTTCCCCCAACAAGATGATACACAGCCCCAGGCTGACAAATAACGAGGCTGTCGCATTTAGCGCAGACCGCTTTAAGGCAAAGAATACCGTTAAAACGCCTGATAAAGAGAATTAAAAGTATTTTTGAGGTTGGAATTCATTTTTTTGAATGAATTCCTTCTTTTTTATGCCTTAAAGCTATAAACAAACTTCGCCGCTCGGCGTACCTATGGCAAAGGGACTCAGTTTGTTCATTCTGCATCTAAATCCGTTCAGCCTCAAAGGCGGCTTTCTTAATGCGACGCCCCCCTTTACTATTTTCATCATGCGCCTGAGCCGATTTTGGCAAAGGGAAATTGAGCCCGATTTTGCCTAATCTAAAAGCCGGTAAAATTCCTCCAGGGACAAAACCGGAACGCCCAGCTTTTGTGCCTTATCCAGCTTGCTGCCTGCCTCTTCACCGGCAAGCAGATAATCTGTTTTTTTCGAAACGCTGCCTGCCGAGCTGCCGCCGTTTTTCTCAATCAAGGCGGTCAGCTCACTGCGGGACAGTTCTTCAAACCGGCCTGTTACAACGAATTTCTTCCCCTCCAGCTTGCCTGTGGCATCCGCCGCCTCCCGGTGGGTCATGTTGACACCCGCCGCCGACAACCGCGCAATCAGTTCACGGTTATGGGGGTTCTGAAAATATTCATACACATAAGCCGCCGTTTTATCACCGATTTCATGAACCGCCGTCAGCTCCGCCTCTGTCTGCTCCATCAGCCGTTCCATGGTGCCAAAGGCCTTGGCCAGAAGCAGGGAGGAGCGCTGGCCGTTTAAGCGGATCCCCAAGGCAAACAGCAGCCGGGATAAATCCCGCCCCTTTGCCTTTTCTATGGCCGCGATCAGGTTTTGCGCCGATTTTTCGCCAAACCGGTCCAGCGCCGTGAGTTGCTCAACCCGCAGGCTGAATAGATCCGCCGCGGAGGATACCAAGCCCGCCGCTGTCAGCTGTTCCACCACAGCAGGGCCCAAACCCTCAATATCCATGGCATCCCGGGAGGCAAAATGCGCCAGATTCCGCTGGAGCTGCGCCGGACAGTTGCCGCCGGTGCAGCGGTAGACCGCCTCGCCCTCCGTCCGTTCAATCCGCTCACCGCATTCCGGGCAGAAGGCCGGCATGACAAACGCCCGTTCCGCGCCGGTTCGTTCCTCCTTAATCACCTCGGTGATTTCCGGGATAATATCGCCGGCCTTGCGGACATAGACGGAATCGCCGATCATAATATCCTTTTCTTTAATATAATCCATATTATGCAAGGTTGCTCTCTGGACGGTGGTTCCCGCCACGCGCACCGGCTCTAACACAGCGTTGGGGGTGATGGCGCCGGTACGGCCCACCTGCAGGACAATATCCAAAAGCTTTGTCTTTTTTGTTTCGGCAGGGAATTTATAGGCCACGGCCCAACGGGGGCATTTGCTGGTGGCGCCTAAACGCTCCCGCTGATCCAGCCGGTCAACCTTCAGCACCGCACCGTCAATCTCAAAGGGCAGGCTGTCCCGCTCCCGGCCGATTTCCAAAACCCGTTCAAAGGCCGCCTCGGCCGTTGCATAGGTTCGGATGCCGGGAACCGTTTTAAAGCCCTGCTCTGCCAGATACCGAAGCCCCTCGCAGTGGCTGGTAAAGGTCACGCCCTCGGCCTGCTGGATATTAAAAATAAAAATATCCAAATGCCGTCCGGCGGCCACAGCCGGATCCAGCTGCCGCAGACTGCCTGCCGCCGCATTCCGCGGATTGGCAAACAGCGGCTCACCCGCCTGTTCCCGTCCGGCATTCAGCCGGTTAAAATCTGCCTTGCCGATAAAGACCTCCCCCCGTACCTCCAAAAACGGAATCGGGTGCGCAAGGCGCAGCGGAATGGCGTGGATGGTGCGCAGATTCTGGGTTACATCCTCGCCGGTGCGGCCGTCACCGCGGGTAGATCCCCGGGTAAACACACCGTTTTCATATTCCAAAGAAACGGACAAACCGTCGATTTTATATTCCACACCATAGGCATAGGGCTCTGCCAGTGCGTTGTTCACACGCTCGTCAAACTCCATGATTTCCTCACGGCTGAAGGCATCATTCAGGCTCTGCATCGGTACCTGATGCGTCACGGAGGCAAAGCCCTCCAGCACCTGCCCCACAACCCGGGTGGTCGGCGAGGCGGGATCCTTAAACTCCGGATGAGCCGCCTCCAGTGCCTGCAGCTCACGCAGCGCCATGTCATATTCATAATCGGAAATTTCCGGATCGTCCAGTACATAGTACCGATGGGCATGATACTGTAAAAATTCAGTGAGTTCCTTCATTTTTTGTTGAATCATGGCGTTCCTCCGTTAAATCAGTTAAAACCTTCGTTAAAAAAACTCTGCAGCCGTGGGCAGAGTTTTTTAACATAAATAAGATTGTCTATGGCATCTCCCGCAAATTTTTCTTATGACTTCGGGTTGACAATGTCGCGCCAGTCCAGGTCACCGCGCTCTAAGCCACGCACCAGCACCTCCGCCGTGGCCACATTGGTCGCCAGCGGCACATTATGTACATCGCAGAGCCGCAAAAGAGCGGAAACATCAGGCTCATGGGGCTGCGCGGTCAGCGGGTCACGAAAAAACAGCACCAAATCAATTTCATTATAGGCAATGCGGGCGCCAATCTGCTGGTCACCGCCCTGAGGGCCGGACAAAAACCGGTGGATTTCAAGACCGGTGGCCTCGCTGACCAAGCCGCCCGTTGTGCCGGTGGCGCACAGCATATGCTTTTCCAGAATCCCCTTATAGGCAATACAGAACTGAATCATCAGTTCCTTTTTCTTATCGTGCGCAATCAGTGCGATGTTCATGGCGCGCCTTCCTTCCCCCATTATGATACGTGCCGTTCTTCTTTAACGCTCCTCACCGGAATGCTGGCAAGCAGCGCGGGCACAACGGCCGTTTGTTCTTCATTTTCTGTTTGCGTCAGCTTGATTTCAAGCCCGCTGTTTTCAATTTCAATATAGTCGGACAAAACTCTGATAATGTCCTCTTTTATTCTTTCCAAAAGTCCGGCGCTTATGCCTCGGTCGCCCATTAAAACCAGCTTCAGGCGCTCCTTGGCCATGTTCCCGGATTGTTTTTTGGCAAAAAACCGGTTAAAGAATCGGTTCACGACACCACGCCCTCCCTTGCAAAGAGATGACGCAGCCGTCCTAAAAGTCCGTCCCGAACCTGCAAAGAAAGCAGGGGAACCTCCTCGCCCATAATCCGCCGGGCAATATTCCGATAGGCCAATGCCGCCAGGGTTTTACCGTGCAGAACAAGGGGTTCGCCGCGGTTAGCGCTGACAATCACGCTTTCATCATCGGGCACCGTGCCGATTAAGTCAATGCTCAGTATATCCGTAATATCTGTCAGGCTGATCATATCGCCCCGGCGCACCATGTCCGGCCGGACACGGTTAACCAGCAGCTTATGATCTGTCACGCCGTGGGCATTTAACATACCGATAATTTTATCGGCATCGCGAACCGCCGAAACCTCCGGCGTTGTGACCACAATGGCCCTGTCCGCACCTGCCACTGCGTTTTTAAAGCCCTGTTCAATGCCGGCCGGACAATCTAAAATCACATAATCATACAAATCCCGCACCGAATCACACAAGGCCTTCATCTGTTCCTGGGTGACGGCATCCTTATCCTTGGTCTGAGCCGCCGGCAAAAGATACAGCGTGCTCAGCCGCTTGTCCCTCACCAATGCGCTTTTGATGCCGCAAACGCCCTCAATGACGTCCACCAGATTGAAAACCACCCGATTTTCAAGACCCAGAATTAAGTCCAGATTGCGCAGGCCGATATCCGTGTCGATTAAAAGCACACGCTTATTCAGGCTGGCCAGCGCCGCTCCGATGTTGGCCGTGGTGGTGGTTTTGCCCACGCCGCCCTTACCGGATGTTACCACAAGTACCTCTGACATGTTTTTCCTCCTTAGTATATGTGTTTAGCCCCCCAATGGCTGCCCCCATATACCAAACCCGATAGCGTCGGGCGCGGTAAACCATATCAAGGATATTGTAACATATTTTTCTTGTTCTGTCTATAGATTTTCAGAAAAATTCCACAGAAAAGTCCGCTTAGTAAACTTGCAAAGAAAATGTAACAGTGCAATCGCGGTTGCATTGATAAGGTTCCAACAAAAGATACATTGCCGGCGATTTTGAAGGGCTCTATTTTCCCTTCCCACGGCTTACTGATTTTTCTTCATCAAAACATATTAACTCCTTTTACCCGTTATATTTTTTGATGAACATATTCCTTAAACTTCCTCATGCAGCTGAAAAAGTAAGCGTCCTTTTTCCATACAAGGCTCACATTCACAAACAGCGGCGTTTGCATTGGAATCGGAACAAAGTCCTGATGTGTTTCAATCAGGTGTCTGAACATAAACCCTGCTGCTATATGATTGGAAATGATGGTTAAAACCGTAGAGAGCTGTTCTGTCTGCAGCAGTATATTGGGCGTGACATGCTCAACAGCAAACCATTTTTTGATTTCCTCTGTCTGAAAAAAGCTGTTTTTAAATAAAACAAGCGGAACGTCGGCAAGCGCCGACGGGCTGACAGTTTTAAGCCGGGAAAGCGGATGATTTTTTGTTGTGCAACACACAATTTCAAGCTGATCGATTGGCAAAACTGACAAACCCGGGTCTAAAGGCCGATCATGGGGCAAAAAAACCATGTCAAGATAATCTTCGGAAAGCTTTTGCAACAGTTCCTGACGTCCGCTCTCTGTAATTTCCAGTCGTATTTCCGGATGTTCAGGCAGAAATTCGCGGTAAATATGTGGCAGAAAAAGAGACCCAATCATCGGCGGAACACCCAACCGTAAATTTTTTCGTTCTTTTCCCAGATCATTCATGATGTTTTCAAGCTGCTCTGCACGGCTCAGCAAATCCTGACACATTTTAAATAAAACTTCACCGGCCGGGGTCAGCTTCATCCCCCTATGATACCGCTGAAACAAAATGACGCCAAACTCATTTTCCAGTTCTTTGATCGCATTGGATAAGGATGGCTGTGAAATGTGTAAATATGCCGCGGCTGCCGAAACAGTCTGATAGATACACACGGCTTGAAAATATTTCAGCTGAACAAGGTTCATATCGCGCACCTCCCAAATACATATTATATAGTTTTTTTCTATATTTGTCAATGTTTTATATATTTTACAAATATGTTTGGATGTGTTATACTTAGACAAAGAGGAAGAATCAGATAGGAGGAACGTATATGAATATCCACAAAATTGCAGTCATTGCAGGCGACGGGATTGGCCCTGAGGTCATTAACGAGGGCATTAAGGTGTTAAAGGAGGCCGCCCGGATTGACGGAAGCTTTGCTTTTGAATTTACCACCTTTCCGTGGGGATGTGAGTATTACAGGAAAACAGGAAAAATGATGGCTGACGACGGGATCCAGCAGCTTAAAAAGTTTGATGCGATCTTTTTAGGCGCAGTCGGTGCGCCGGGCGTTCCCGACCACATTTCCCTGTGGGATTTGCTTTTAGTCATCCGAAAAAGCTTTGACCAGTATATAAATCTGCGCCCCGTAAAGCTCTTAAACGGCGCGCCCACGCCTTTAAAGGATATACCGGCCGACGAGATTGACATGGTTTTTGTCAGAGAAAATACCGAAGGCGAATATGCAGGCAGCGGCAGCTGGTTATATAAGGGCAAGCCCAACGAGGTTGTGATTCAGAACGGCGTATTTTCAAGAGTAGGCTGCGAGCGTGTTATCCGCTATGCTTATGAGCTTGCTCGGGCTCAAAACAAATCTCTGACAAGTATCAGCAAGGCAAATGCTCTGAACTATTCCATGGTTTTTTGGGATCAGATTTTTGAAGAAATCGGTAAAGAATACCCCGATGTTAAAACCTATTCCTATTTGGTTGATGCTGCAAGTATGTTTATGGTGAAAGATCCAAAACGCTTCGAAATTGTTGTTACCTCGAACTTGTTTGGCGATATCCTGACGGATCTCGGCGCAGCCATTGCGGGCGGCATGGGACTGGCAGCAGGTGCGAACCTGAATCCCGAACGGAAATATCCGTCAATGTTTGAGCCTATTCACGGTTCTGCGCCCGATATTGCGGGAACAGGTAAGGCAAATCCGCTGGCTACCGTTTGGTCTGCAAGCCAGATGCTTGATTTCTTTGGATATACCAATTGGGGCGAACGTCTGCTGCATTGCATTGAGGAAGTTCTCACGGAAAAGAAGGTTTTGACCCCTGATCTCGGCGGCAATGCCAGCACTTCGGAAGTCGGTGACGAAATCATAAGAAAAATGCGGGCGATGGAATAAGTGTCAAATGCAACATTGATGACCTTCAGCACCACCACATAGATTCATAAGCCACTGGGCTGCCGCGACTTTATCAGTTCATTGACCGATGAAATCATCATAAATATCAGTCCACCGATAGTATTCCTTCTCAGCACAATGACGATATGGTCTCAATTTTCCCAACGCCGTCATTGTATTCATATTGTAAATCCTGTATGAGTTTGCGTGATAAAAGCGTTACAAAACCGGTAGTAAGCACATTGCAGAGAGAATCCACAAAATCCAGCGCCGCAGGCGCCCGATCGCAAAAGGTCGATAGCAAGCTAAACTAATTCCGACGCTGCCGCGCCGAAGGCGCAACCCGAAAAAAGTTGGTAGCGAAGCGAAGCCGTCATGCCCGCGCTTGCAAGGGCATAGGCGCAGCGAGCGTGACTTTTTTCGGAAAAGGAGGAGCAAGGAAGCGGGCGGAAGACTTATTTTTGGACAAAAAATAAGTCGGAGCAAAGCGAACTTTGCTCCGACGTGGAAGAGCCGAATGGTTTAGATGCATT
>CAYUUO010000030.1:0-15750 GCA_964447945.1 uncultured Oscillospiraceae bacterium | reverse complement strand
TGCCGGTGTGATGGAATTGGCAGACGTAGTGGACTCAAAATCCACCGGTGGCGACACCGTGCCGGTTCGAGTCCGGCCACCGGCACCAAAAATCCCGAATGCGTTAGCGTTCGGGATTTTTACTTATTATTTGCTGCCGCGCGGCAAAACGGGTCGAAGGGGCAACGCCATTGGCGCTGCCCCTTCTTTTCGAGGTGTGGTATATTAATTGGTTGGCTGGCGGTAATTATTTCACAATTACGATTTCCTCAACCGCATCCTTATAAATCTTGATAAACACGCGGCTCGGGTCTAAATCGTCATACTGTGTGATTTCGTTTGCGTCCACAACCTTGATGGCGTTGGTGGTTTTCTTGGTATTCAGCTCGTAAACCGTTACGCCGTCTAAGCTGTAGTTGGCAACCGCATCTTCGTTAACCTGTACGTTGATGGAAGAAGCGAATTTCTTCGTTACACGTCCGTAAACGATATCCAGATCGTTGCCGATGGTGGTTGCAAACTCCGTATCCTTGTCTGCGGCCTCAAAGAGCACGCGGATACCGGTGATCTCGTTTTTGTTGTTGAGCTTCAGCTGGACAATGTCGCCCTTCTTCAGCTTGTCGCCGTCTTCGTTCACCAGCAGGCCGCCGGACTCGGTCTCAAAGGACACCCGCTCGCCGTTCTGGTAAGCATACAGCTTCTGAACGCTCTCATTGTTTGCATTGTTGATGTCTGCGATCTGGTCGATGACTGCGATGGGCGCCTCAATGCTTGCAGAAGCGGTGGAGCTTGTTACAATCACGACCTGCGCCGTCAGATCCTCTGTTACATCGTAGATCAGTACGTCATAGGGCTGGTTGTCGTCAAAGAAATCAACATTTTCAATGCTGTACTGATCCGGATCGGTTTCACCCTCGGGAATATTCAGGACCAGCGTGTTGCTGCTGATGCGGTAAGCACCCAGCTTTTTGGAGGCTGCTTTATAGGTCATTTCGCCCTGCGCGTTCAAGGCAAAGTGGTTTTTATCAATAGCGCCGGAGGCAGTCAGATCCTTGGCCGTATTCAGCTGGCTGATTTCACCCTTAGCATTCAGCTCATAGGTGATCAGCTGAGGCACGATATTCTCATCCTCGTCCTGCAGTTTTTCCAGAGCCTCTGCAGGGGTTTTGCCGGAAACGCCGTCTAGTCTGATTTTGTCGCCGGATCTCAGGATAACGGTTTCGCCGTCCTTGTTGAACACCTTAACCTCCAGTACACGGTCAAAGCCCGTGGAGAGACCGGCGTCAACAGCGTAGGCATAGTTAGAGGACAGGGTGCTGGAAGCGTCTACCGCTGCGATTTTGCCCTCAACATCCAGGTAGAAGGTACCCTCGTCGCCCAGCTTGATTTCGTCGACGTAGTTCTTAGCGATTTCATACTGCTTACCGTTAATGGTGCGCTTGTCGCCTTCGGTCTCCGTAACCTTACCGGAAACCTTGACGCTGGAAACCTCAACGGACAGGATGGTGCCGTCTAAGCTCTTGGCTACGCTCAGTACATCCCATTCCTCAAGATCGGACAGCTTGATAATCTGGCCGGCCTTGGTGAGTGTGAATTTAACATCCTTGTCTTCCGGATTGAGAACCAGAGAAGGATTGCCGTATTTGTCCGTAACCTTGTAGCTGTTTGCGATAACGCTTTCCACAACAATGTTGGTCAGCGAGGTAACAAACACCAGGTCGTGGATATCGTCATTGTTGATGTCTAAGAAGGTCACACGGCCGGATTCGGGCTGCAGCAGCTCCGCGTCGAACGCAACGGGCTTACCGTTAAAGATCATCTGTGCGTCGGCGGCAACGGTCAGTGTTTTGGTTTTTTTGTCGTTTTCCTTGTCAATCCAGTATGCAACGATTGTGTTTTCGCCATCCTCAGCGGTGATCTCATCGATATCGCCGGTGGCAACTGTCGTGGCGTTATTTTTGTTCTTGTCGGCGCGGGCCAGAATCAGCTCCTGGTCGCCGTTGCTTCTTTCCGCCACATAGTAGGTCACGTTAAAGCCTACCAGGTTACGGACAGCGGGCAGAGCCTGATCGGAAACCGTATATACGTTATCTCCGATTCTGATCTCGTTGTCCCGCAGAGAGCTGCTGCCGGAAATGCTGCTGATACCCAGCGCCGTGATCTGGCCGGTGCTCTTTTCCACATTCAGAACGTCCTCCAGCAGGGTCTTGTCAACGATTTCATATTTTACATCGCTGCCAAAGCCGGTCTGCTCCATCATTTTGATGGTCAGGGAGTTAAAGGTCATCTGTGCAACCATGCCGCGGACAACCGCGTCATTTGAGCCTGCAACCGCATTTTTGGAAATACCGTTCTGGGAGCCGACCACCATATAACCGGTGGGGAAGCCGCCTTTGGCTTCGGCAGAGGGCTCATAGCCGGTGATTCTGACCAGCATGGTCATGGCTTCTGCATAGGAAATGGAATCGTCGGGACGGAAGTTGCCTTCGTCATCACCGATGACAACGCCCTGTTCCACAGCAACGTTGATATAACCATTTGCCCAGTGGTCAGCAACAACGTCGGGGAATTTGGTCTGATAGTTTGCAGCCTTGGCTACATCGCCCAGGCCCATGGTCGTAACGGCAACCTTGGCAAACTCGGAACGGCGGATGGTAGCGTCCGGACGGAACTGACCATCGTCATCACCGATCATAATGCCTAAGGCACCCAGCGTTTCAATTGACTCTTCGTAGGGAGAGTCCACTACGTCAGCCGGCAGTGCAGCAAAGCTTGCAGTTGCCATGCTCAGCGTCATGGCCGCCGCCATCAGGCCGGCGGTCAGCTTCTTAGAGATAGTCATGAAGAAATTCCTCCTCAAAAATTATAATTTTCTTTCTTTGTCGTTCTCGGCGTCAGGGTTCCTGTCTGTTTTGGTTTACATAATATATGATATGGGCAAAACAAAACAGCTTGACAAACCTCTTCTCAAGCTGTCCTGCGTTATGTCGTCCTCGGTTCTGCCGTCCTGTGCTGATACTATATATACGACAGTTCCGCCGGAAAGTTCCCAAAAACCATTAAATTATGCCCGCTAATTTCTGGAAACCGCCGCAGGACGCGATCGTGCCGCCTGCGGGATATGGCTGGCAGGCCCTGTATGCGGCGGGGTAGGCGGCGGTTCCGACTTCGGCTTTTCGTAAAAATTCCGTAATTTATATTCCTTTCCTTGACTTGCGGCGACTTTTCCAGTACAATAATAGATAGACTAATGAAAGAGGCTATGCGATGATTGTTCGTGTGAATAATATCAAGCTGTCGCCGGATGCCGGAGATGGGGAAGTCCGGGAACGGGTGCTGGCGGCGCTTAAGAAAAAAGAAGGAGATATACGGGGCTTTCGGATTGTACGCCGGTCGGTGGACGCCCGCAGGAAGCAGGTGCGGCTTGTGTACAGCGCGGAGGTGACCCTGGGGGAGGGCAGTTCCCTGCCGGATAGCATAGATGTGCAGATTCTGCCGGAAAATGTGCCGCAGCCGCCCCTTAAAAGCCGCCTGACAGACAGGCCGGTGGTGGTGGGAATAGGCCCCTGCGGTCTGTTCTGCGCGCTGACCCTGGCTCGTGCGGGCGCGCCGCCGCTGATTTTGGAGCGGGGCGCGGCGGTGGACAAACGGGCGGCGCTGGTTGAGCAATACTGGCAGGGAGGCGCTTTGGATCCCGATTCTAACGTGCAGTTCGGTGAGGGCGGCGCGGGTACATTTTCTGACGGTAAGCTGACAACGCGCATCAACGATCCCAGAGCCGCGCAGGTGCTGGCGGATTTTCACCGCTTTGGCGCGGATGAAGATATTCTCTATATGGCTAAGCCCCACATCGGTACCGATGTGCTGCGGCAGGTGATCCGCAATATCCGTTCCTATTTAATTGAGCTGGGCTGTGAGTTCCGGTTCGAAACGGCTCTGACCGGCCTGCGGACAGAAAACGGCGCGGTAAAGGGCATTCTCACCTCCTGCGGGGAGGAAATAGCCTGCAGCCATTTGATTCTGGCTATCGGTCACAGTGCCCGGGACACTTACGAAATGCTGCTGGGGCAGGGGATTGCCATGGAGCAGAAGCCTTTTTCCGTCGGCGTGCGGATTGAACATCTGCAGGCGGATATCGACAGGGCCATGTATGGCGATTTTGCCGGTCATCCCCGGCTGGGTCACGCGGACTATCAGCTGTCCTGCCGGGTCGGCGGGGATGCCTGCTACAGCTTTTGCATGTGTCCCGGTGGCTTGGTGGTGGCTGCGGCCTCAGAGCCGGACAGCATTGTAACCAACGGCATGAGCTGCCGGGCGCGGAATGAGGCCAATGCCAATGCGGCCCTATGCGTGAATGTGGACAAGCGATATTATGCAGACGATCATCCCTTGGCCGGTGTCGGCCTGCAGCGGGAATTGGAACGCCGTGCCTATGCGTTAACCGGCGGCCGGGGCGCTCCGGTGCAGACGGCTGCCGGCTTTGCCGCCGGACGGATTCTGCCCTTTGGACGGGTGACGCCCAGCTATACGGGTATGGCGGTACCGGCCGACCTGACCAAGCTGTTTCCTAAACCGATTACAGACATGCTCCGGCAGGGACTTGCCTGCTTTGACAGAAAAATCGAGGGCTTTAACGCACCGGATGCAGTGCTGACCGGCCCGGAAACCAGAACCAGCGCGCCGGTGCGGATTTTGCGGGACGGACAGTTTGAAAGCATCAGCCTGAAGGGCTTATATCCTGCCGGTGAAGGGGCGGGCTATGCCGGAGGGATTATGAGTGCTGCGGTGGATGGCATCCGGGTGGCGCAGGCGATTTTGACCCGGGAGGACTAGAAAGCAATCAGACAGCTTGCTTTGTAACCATAGCGGCAATCAGCTAAAAACAAAAGAAAAAGAAAGGAACAACACCAATGAATCAGAAAACAGCGACCCTGACGGCGGTTTTGATTACCGCGGCCTGGGGCTCCTCCTTTATATTAATGAAAAATGTGGCGGATGCCGTACCGGCACTGGGCTTTTTGACCCTGCGCTTTGGCCTGTCCGCACTCATTCTGGCCTTGATCTTCCATCGGCAGCTCCGGGCGTTTAATAAGCGGACAATCCTCCGTTCCCTTGTGCTGGGCGGCCTGCTTTCAGGGTATATGATTTTCCAGATTGTCGGCCTGCGTGACACCTCCGCGTCCAACTCCGCCTTCATCACCAGCCTGAGCGTTTTAATGGTGCCCTTTTTATCAGCTTTTTTGCTGAAAAAAGCGCCCAGCCTCAGCAACTGGGCCGGCGTGGTGCTGGCTCTTCTGGGTTTGGTTTTTATCACGGGGATATACAAGGGGCTGACCGCTCTTACGATTGGTGATTTATATACCTTTTTATGCGCCATTTGCGTGGCGGTGCATATCATTGTCGCCGACCGTTTTTTAAAGGAGGACGATTCGCTGCTTTTGGGAATCGGCCAAATTTTCAGCGGGGCGATTCTGTCTCTTTTGGTCTGGTGTATTCAAACGCCGCGCACCTTCCTGACTGTGGATTACACACCCACGCTTTTAACCTCCGTGATTCTAACGTCCATATTCTGTACCTGCTTTGCCTTCACTGCTCAGATTGTGGTGCAAAAGCACCTGCCCCCTTCTCGTGTTGCCGTTATTTTCACGCTGGAGCCGGTGTTTGCCTATGTTTACGCGCTGGTGATTCCGGGCACAGAGGGCGTGACGGAGCCGCTTCTCCTGACGAAAGTCCTTGGCTGCATTCTCATTGTGGGCGGCATGATCATTTCGGAAAGCGGCCTTTTCAACCGCAGAGTCAGGGGAGGAATTGACAAGAAACCGTCAGCGTGATATAATGATGCGTACAGGGTAACGGGGCAGCGTACGAGGGTGCTTGTATGGTCTGTCAAGCTGACATTTCAAGGAATTTGGGTGAGAATATGAATCAACCGGTGGGCAATGTCCACTTGATGCAGAAAATGAACCGGGTGAAGGTTTTGCAATATATCCGCAGGACGGAAACCGCAGCGCGTCCGCAGGTGGCTGCCGCTACGGGGCTGTCCCTTTCGTCAATCACGAACATCACCTCGTTTTTAATGGAAAAGGGCTTGCTTTGTGAGTCCGGCGTGGAGCAGGTGGGACGTGTGGGCCGCAAGGGGGTTCTTTTATCCTTTTGTCCGGACAGATGGAGCCTTGTCTGCGTGGTTGTGCGGCCGGATGATGTACAGGTCTGTCTGACAGATTTAAACGGCCGGATTTTAGAGGAACGAAAGGTGGCCATTGGCGGCCAATCGCTGCAGACAGTGGCCGACTGGCTCATAACCACCATCTCCGGCCTTGCGGCGTCGGCGCAGTGTCCGGTTTTGGCCGTTGGGATTGCTGTTTCCGGTCTGGTGCTGGACAGCCGATTGGTGATGTCCTCCAGCTTGGGCTGGAAATCCGCTGATTTTAAGGCACTTTTGGAGCCGGCTCTGCATTTGCCGGTTTTTGTTGAAAACACCACCATCGTCCGGGCAGTCTGGCAGTTTCGCGAAAGCGGTGCCGGCTCGTCGGATAATATGCTGTTTGTGGATTTAGAGGGCGGCGTTGGTGCGGCGCAATTCTACCATGGCGCAGTGAGCCGGGCTATGATCGGCGAAATCGGCCACACTACCGTGGCCATCGATGGTGACCCCTGCTTCTGCGGGAACCGGGGCTGTCTGGAGGTCATGTGCGGGACGAACCGGCTGCTGCGGCAATATCAGGTGCTGGCCGGTGAGTCTGTCACGCCGACAGAGCTGGCTGATCGGCATGCTCATGGCGATGAAAAAGCGGCGGCGGTGATGGCAGAATGTGGTGAATATCTGGGCCTGGGTCTTGCCAATCTGGCCAATCTATTTAACCCCAATGTGCTGTATATTAATCAGGGTGACTTTTCCGCCCTCGGCGCGGTGCTGGATCGGGCGGAGCAGGCCATGGCCGGTCGTGCCTATCCGGCTGTGACAGCCCAAATGAAAACCCATCGGGTGGATATCGGCCCCGGGGAGCTGATCGGCGGCATGGCCATGAATCTGTGCGATTGTATTTTTGCGCTGGATTTTCCGGGCGGGATTTTAGAATAGTCTTTTTGTTTTGTATGATTAATTTATGCAAAAAATAAAATATTTAATGCAGCGCAGGGACTTTCCGGTAATAGCCCCGGCGAGATTTGAAAAAAATCGCCGCAGTTCATGGATTTAACCTATCCGCTGCATACAAAACAACCGAAAAATAGGGAGGAAACAAAATGAAGGAAATTCGATTAGTCGGTAAAAAAATTCTGCCGGAACAGTCGCCGGTGCTGCTTGACTATCAGCCGGGACCGGACTGGCAGTCATATTTTCAGGTGATGGCCGGTGACTGGACAGTGGAGGACGGTTGGCTGATCGGCACAGAGCTTGGCAACAAGGGTGGGATTCTGTTTTCTAAGGAAAGCTTTGCAGAGGACGTTATGCTGTCCTTCACGGCGGCAACCGTGCTGCCTGCCACTCGGGACGTTAACGCCGTGTTCTGCGCCCATTGGGATCAAAAGACGGATTATCTGGGGGAATCCTATGTCTGCGGCTTAAACGGCTGGTATGAGCATAAAAGCGGCATTGAACGCAACGGTTCGTCGAATCTGTATGCCACCACCAGTTTATATCACTATGAGCCGGGGACTGCTGTGCGGCTCTGTACCGGCGCTATCGGCGGTCATTGCTTTTTGCTGGTAGATGATGTGCTGATTTCCGAGCTGATTGACCCCGATCCGCTTTCCGGCGGCCATGTTGGCTTTTCGCCCTACTGCACGAAGCTGAAAATTAAGGATATTAAAATTCAGGAAATCCACTGGGAGCCCTTCCCCCAGCGCTATGAACCGGAATTTTAAACAGTGTTCATGCATATTTTCTTATTCCCAGTTGAGGGGCTGTCGCTTTAAGTTGACAGCCCCTTTAGAGGCTGAACGGATTTAGATGCAGAACGGACAAACTGAGTCCCGACGGCGTACGAGGGTACGCCGAGCGGCGAAGTTTGTTCGTAGCTTTAAGGCATAAAAAGAAGGAATTCATTCAAAAAAATGAATTCCAACCCCTAAGATACTTTTTGTTCTCTTTATTTAGCGTTTAAACTGTATTATTTGCCTTAAAGCGGTCTGCGCTAAATGCGACAGCCTCTTTATCTTTTTGCAGTAAAGCCATGGGATATGCCTACGGTTCCCAAAAGCTTTAGCTTTGATTAAAAAAACAAAAAAATGCACAAAAAATCCTCGCGAACGGGAAATTAAGCCTTGCAATTTTATAAAAAATTCGTTATAATAAATAAGTGGTGTATTTTTTTTGCGTTATTTTTGCCGGCGGTCGAAAAAACCGGGCGGCTTAAGGAAGGATGGTTGCTATGTCAACAAAGGTAGTTATCGGTGCACAGTGGGGCGATGAGGGTAAGGGTAAAATTATAGATATTCTGGCGCAGCAGTCCGAGGTGGTTGTCCGTTCACAGGGCGGCAATAACGCAGGACATACCGTAGAGGCTGACGGCAAGCAGTATAAGCTGCATCTGACTCCCTCCGGCATTTTGAATCCCGAAACCCTTTGTATTATCGGCAACGGTGTTGTTGTGGATCCGGGCGTGCTGCTTGAGGAACTGGATATGCTCAAGGCCCAGGGCGTTTCCACAGACAATTTGAGAATTGATCTGCGGGCGCATATCATTATGCCCTATCATCAGGTGCTGGACGGCCTGATGGAGGCATCCAGAGGAAAATCTGACATTGGTACAACAAAGAAGGGCATCGGCCCTTGTTATATGGATAAGGCAGAGCGAATCGGTATTCGGTTCTGCGATTTGCTGGATCCTGAGGTATTTACCCAGAAGGCGCGGGAAAACACGGCATATAAAAACAAGCTGATCACCAAGGTGTTTGACGGCGAGGCGTTGTCTGCCGACAGCTTTATCGACACCTATCTCGGCTATGCGGAGCGTTTGCGCCCCTATGCTGCCGACACAACGCCCATTTTATATAATGCGGTCAGAAGCGGGAAAAAGGTACTGTTTGAGGGCGCTCAGGGAACGCTTTTGGATCTTGACCTGGGTACATATCCTTATGTAACCTCTTCTCATCCTGTTTCCGGCGGTGTTTGCGTTGGTACCGGCATCGGCCCGACGCTGATTGACGAATGTGTAGGCGTTATGAAGGCCTATACCACCCGTGTGGGCAAGGGTCCCTTCCCCACAGAGCTTATGGATGAAATCGGCGATAAAATCAGAACCATCGGCAATGAGTTTGGCGCGACAACAGGTCGTCCCCGCCGCTGCGGCTGGTTTGACGCCGTCATCGGGCGGTTTTCCGTCCGCACCAGCGGCTTGACCGGCATTGCCCTCAACAAGCTGGATACGCTGACCGGCTTGGGCGATCTTAAAATTTGTATGGGTTACCGTTTGGGTGATGAAATTATTCAGGATTTTCCGGCCAGCCTGACGGAGTTGGCGAAGTGCCAGCCGGTTTATGAGGTGCTGCCCGGCTGGGATGAGGATATTACCGGCATCCGCAGCTACAACGAGCTGCCGACAGCGGTTAAGCAGTATGTGGAGCGTATTGAAACCTTGTGCGGCGCTAAGGTGATTATGGTCGGCGTCGGCCCGGGACGGGAACAGAATATCCTGCGGTAAAAACAGGACAAGAAGTTATTTTTCCCTCTTTCTTATCATAGGCTTTATTATGGGACAATCTGAACTGTCTGATAAGAAAGAGGGGAAAAGCTTTGAGAACACTGCAACACTGGCCAAAACGATGTTTGCTGTATCTGCAGGCAGATTACAAGCTTTATATCTGCGTTTTGGCTTCGTTCATCGCCGGCGGAATTTTTGCCGCCGTGTTTGCCTTAACCATGCCGGAACTGGCCTGCGAGGAGCTGCTTTTATATCTGAATGACTTTTTTCAGAATATCAGTCAAAAAGGCGCTGATTCTGCGGCCTTGTTCAAAACCAGTTTGTTGCTGAATATTAAAAACTTTTGCTTTTTGTTTTTATTTTCCGTCATGGTGATCGGCGCGCCCTTTATTGCGGCGTTTGCAGCAGTCCGCGGCTTTATGCACGGCTTTACGCTGTTTTTTATGTTCCGGCTCTATGGCGCCCGGGCGGCGCTGTTTTTTGTTGCCGGTATGCTGCCGCATTACCTGCTTTTAATCCCCGGCTATTTGCTGCTGTGCGTTTTGTGTCTGAAATTTTCACTGTCACTCACCCGGGAAAAGCATGATCTGAAAAAAAGACTGCCCCCCTTATTCTGTAAGCTGGTGGGGCTGTTTGCGCTGACGGTTATGGCAGCGCTGCTGCAGGCCTATGTGGAGCCTTTGCTGATTCGGCTGATTGCAGGCTTGTACACCTGAGGCATGAAAGAAAGGATTGGATATGTCTGATTTGGTAAACGCGTTTATACGCTATTTGGAAAAGGATAAAAAGCTGACAAAAAATACGCTGGCCTCCTACCGGCATGATATTACGGCCTTTTTGCAATATGCAGAAGATATGGGTTTTGACCCGTTGCGGGCAGACCGCAAGGCACTGGAAGGGTTTCTGACATCGATGAAAAAGTCGGGGCGGGCCAATGCGACCATCTCCAGAGAATTGGCGTCTTTAAAGGCTTTTTATGCCTATTTGATAGGGCGCGGCTTGCTTGTGGTGAGTCCCGCTGTGGGCATTAAGCCGCCGCGGGTCGAAAAAAAACTGCCGCAGGTACTGACCCCCAGCGAGATCGAACGCTTACTGGAGCAGCCGGTCTGTACGGATTTAAAGGGCTTTCGCGATAAGGCAATGCTGGAGCTTTTATATGCAACCGGCATCCGTGTGACGGAAATGGTCGGGCTGGACATAACGGATGTAAATCTGGACATGGGCTTTGTTCACTGCAGCAGCGGCGGCCGGGAACGGATTATTCCCATCGGAAAAATATGTACCGGTGCGCTGACGGCTTATATCCAAAAGGCTCGTCCTTTGCTTTTGAAAAACCGGGGGGAGGCCGCCTTGTTCCTGAATCTGCAGGGGCAGCGCATGACGCGCCAGGGCTTTTGGAAGCTTTTGAAGCAATATGCGGCATCAGCCGGTATCAATACCGCCATCACACCCCACACCCTGCGCCATTCCTTTGCAGCTCATCTTTTGGAAAATGGCGCGGATTTACATTCCATTCAATCCATGCTGGGACATGCGGATATATCCACCACCCAGATTTATGTTCAGTTGGTGAACAGCAAGCTCAAGGACGTGTATGAAAAAGCACATCCCCGGGCTTAGGCAACGGCTTTTTCACTCATTTACATACGAGGAGGCTGTCGCATTAAGTCGACAGCCCCTGGCGGCAATAGAGGAATGTAGTTTTGCTACAGTCCCGAATCCGTTCTCCGACCGTTTCCGGACGGGGTTAGGAATTGCCGCTCTATTCCATTAAAAATTCATCGACCTCCTGGGCACAGGCTCTGCCCTCGGCAATGGCCCAGACAACCAGCGACTGCCCCCGGCGGGCGTCTCCGGCGGCAAACAGCCCCGGAACCTCTGTCTGGTGGGTGCCCTCTGCCGTCATCAGGCAGCCGCGGTCGCTTTTGGCAACGCCGAAGGCCTCTGCCACATAATCCTCGCAGCCGATGAAACCGGCGGCAATCAGGAGCAGGTCGCAGGGGAGCGCCGCCTCACTGCCGTCAACCTCGGCCATGGTCATCCGTCCGGTGGCTTTATCCTTTTTTTGTTCCAGCTTTACGGTTTTCACGGCTGTCAAATGACCATTTTCATCTTGAATCAGTTCCTTAACGGTGGTTTGGTAGATCCGGGGATCACTGCCGAACACGGCAATGGCCTCTTCCTGACCGTAATCTGTTTTCAGCACGCGGGGCCACTGAGGCCATGGGTTTGTATCCTGCCGCTGTTCCGGCAGCTTAGTCATCATTTCCAGCTGTACAACTGACTGACAGCCCTGCCGGATACAGGTGCCCACACAGTCGTTTCCGGTGTCGCCGCCGCCGACAATCACAACGTGCTTGCCTTTGGCACTGACGGCAAAGTCTTTTGTCTCGCCGATGACGGCGCGTGTGGCAGCAGAGAGGAAATCAACGGCAAAATATACACCATCTGCCTTACGGCCGGGAACCTTTAAATCCCGGGGCGTTTTCGAGCCACAGCAAAGGACAACGGCATCGAAGTCCCGCAGCAGCTCATCGGCCTTCATATCCGTGCCGATGTTGATTTTGGTTTTAAACTGTATGCCCTCGGCCTCCATCAGGCTGATGCGCCGCTCCACAATGCCTTTTTCCAGCTTCATGTTGGGGATGCCATACATCAAAAGACCGCCGGGGCGATTTTCCCGCTCGAACACAACCACATGATGCCCCCGCTGGTTCAGCTGATCCGCCACGGCCAGACCGGAAGGGCCGGAGCCGACAACAGCCACCCGTTTGCCGCTGCGCAGGGCAGGCAGCCGTGGCTGCATCCAGCCGTTTGCAAAGCCCTCCTCGATGATGGCCAGCTCGTTTTCATGGACGGTTACCGCCTCATCGTTCAGACCGCAGGTACAGGCGGCCTCGCACAGCGCCGGACAAACGCGGCCGGTAAACTCAGGAAAATTATTGGTTTTGCACAGGCGAGCCAGTGCCTGCTTCCAGTTTCCGTTATAGATTTCGTCATTCCACTCGGGAATCAGATTGTGCAGAGGACATCCGCTGACCATGCCGCCAAAAACCGCGCCGGACTGACAAAACGGAATGCCGCAGTTCATGCAGCGTGCCGCCTGCTCCCGCCGCTTTTCCTTATCCATAGGCGGATGAAATTCCGCATAGTCCTGAATCCGCTGAGCGGGGGACAGGGCAGGGTTGACCTGTCGTTTATATTCTAAAAAGCCTGCCAGCTTTCCCATTTCTTTCACTCCTTTTTATTGCTGCTGTGTCTTATAAAAGGCGTCAAGCTTTGCTTGCTCATGGGAGACGCCCTTTTCCTCAAGTCGGCCGATGGCTATCATCATATTCTGATAATCATTGGGGATAATCTTCTTAAATTTAGGAAGATACTCCTCAAAGTGCGCCAGGATCTGCTGACCGAAGGGAGAACCGGTGGCTCTCACATGGGCTTCAATGAGCAAGCGGAGCTCTTCCGCGTCATGGCGGCCGGTTACCTCCGTCATGGAGACCATTTGCTTATTCAGATTCAGGTATAGCTCATGAGCCTCGTCCAGCACGTAGGCAATGCCGCCGCTCATGCCCGCGGCAAAGTTTTTGCCGGTTTTTCCCAGGATGACAGCACGGCCGCCGGTCATATATTCGCAGCCGTGATCGCCGCAGCCTTCACTGACGGCAATGGCTCCGGAATTCCGGACACAGAACCGTTCACCGGCAATGCCGTTGATATAGGCCTCGCCGCCGGTTGCGCCGTATAGAGCCACGTTGCCGATGATGATGTTGTCCTTTGCCGCAAAGGCGGCCTCGGCCTCAGGCTTCACAATCAGCTTGCCGCCGGAAAGACCCTTGCCAAAATAGTCGTTAGAATCGCCTGTGAGCTCCATCGTCAGGCCCTTGGGAATAAAGGCACCGAAGGATTGACCGCCGCCGCCCTGACATTTCACCACATAGGTATCATCCGCCAGGGAGCTGCCAAACCGCTTAGTGATAACGGAGCCCAAAATGGTACCGGCGGCTCGGTTGGTGCTCGACACACGAGCCGATACCGTGTGGGGCTTTTTCTTTTTAAAATACGGCTCAAATGCAGGCAGCAGAACATGTTCATCCAGAGTTTCCTCCAGATGAAAATCATATTTATCCGCAGGATTATAATGGATGGCAGGCAGGTCTTCAAGAAGTGCCGATACATCTAGGGTTTCCGCCCGTTCTGTGATTCTGTTTTCACGAACGCGGATTTTATCCGTCCGTCCCACCAGCTCATCAACGGTGCGCACGCCCAGCTTTGCCATAATCTCGCGCAGCTCCTCGGCAATAAACAGCATAAAATTCATTACATATTCCGGTTTGCCGCAAAAACGGGAGCGGAGTGCGGGATTTTGGGTGGCAATTCCCACCGGGCAGGTATCCAGATTGCAGACCCGCATCATAACGCAGCCCATGGAAACAAGGGGCGCGGTGGCAAAACCAAATTCCTCGGCGCCCAGAATGCAGGCAATCGCCACGTCTCGGCCGCTCATCAGCTTGCCGTCGGTTTCCAGCCGGACGCGGGAGCGCAGTCCGTTTTTAATCAGTGTCTGATGCGCCTCGGCAAGCCCCAGCTCCCAGGGCAGTCCTGCATGGTGAATAGAGCTTTTGGGTGCTGCGCCTGTGCCGCCGTCATAGCCGGAAATCAGCACAACGCCGGCCCCGGCCTTGGCAACGCCGGCCGCAATGGTGCCCACACCGGCCTCGGAAACCAGCTTAACGGAAATCCGCGCGTCACGGTTGGCGTTTTTCAGGTCGTAAATCAGCTGCGCCAAATCCTCAATGGAATAAATATCGTGATGCGGCGGCGGAGAAATCAGAGAAACGCCGGGGGTGGAATAGCGGGTTTTAGCAATCCAGGGATACACCTTTTTCCCCGGCAGATGACCGCCCTCGCCGGGCTTGGCGCCCTGAGCCATTTTAATTTGGATTTCCTTGGCGCTGCACAGATAAGCGCTTGTCACCCCAAACCGTCCGGAGGCAACCTGCTTGATTGCGCTGTTTTTATCCGTACCAAACCGAGCAGGATCCTCGCCGCCCTCGCCGGAATTGGACTTGCCGCCTAAGCGGTTCATGGCCATGGCCATACAGGTGTGTGCCTCCTCGGAAATGGAACCGTAGGACATGGCACCGGTCTTAAAGCGCCGGACAATTTCACTGGCAGGCTCTACCTCGCTTAAGGGAATGCCGCCGTTTTCGTCATAGACAAATTCCAAAAGTCCCCGCAGCGTGTGGGGCTTGCGCTCGTCATCCACCATGGCAGTATATTCCTTAAAACGCTCATAGGAGCCTGTGTGGGTGGCCTCCCGGAGGGCAATGATGGTTTGAGGATTATACAAATGATCCTCAGCACCCGGGCCGCTTCTGAGCTTGTGGGTGCCGACGCTGTCTAAGGTGGTGTCTACACCCAGTCCCAGGGGGTCGAAGGCATGGTTGTGTCGCCATTCAACGCCCTCGCCGATTTCCTTCAGGCCGATGCCCTCCACAGGACTGACCGTGTTGGTAAAGTATTTATCAATAACCGAGCGGCAGATGCCTACGGCCTCAAAAATCTGCGCGGACTGATAGGACTGTAGGGTTGAGATGCCCATTTTGGACGCAATTTTAACAATGCCGTGTAACACTGCGTGGTTATAATCACTGATGGCCGTGTGGTAGTCCTTATCCAGGCGGCCTGAATCAATCAATTCCGTGATACACTCCTGTGCTAAATACGGATTGATGGCTCTGGCACCATAGCCTAAAAGCGTTGCAAAGTGGTGTACCTCTCTAGGCTCGGCGCTCTCTAAAATGATGGAAACGGCTGTCCGCTTTTTGGTGCGGATCAAATACTGCTCTATAGCCGAAACCGCCAGCAGGGAAGGGATGGCCACGTGGTTCTCATCTACACCGCGGTCAGACAAAATGATAATGTTAGCACCCTTCCGCCAGGCACGGTCGCACTCCACAAACAGACGGTCAAGTGCCTTTTCCAGCGAAGTGTTTTTATAATAGAGCAGCGACACCGTTGCCACCTGAAAGCCGGGCTTATCCATGCTGCGAATTTTCATCAGATCCACAGAGGTCAGAATGGGGTTTTGAATTTGCAGCACACGGCAGTTTTCCGGCTTTTCCTG
>CAYUUO010000029.1:0-16485 GCA_964447945.1 uncultured Oscillospiraceae bacterium | reverse complement strand
TTAAGGCATAATAAAAGAAGGAATTCATTAAAATAATGAATTCCAACCCCCAAAATGCTTTTTATTCTCTTTATCTGGCATTTTAACAACATTATTTGCCTTAAAGCGGTCTGCGCTAAATGCGACAGCCTTTTTTACTGTAACTAAAGGAGTCAACCTATGGCCATATACGCCATTTCGGATTTGCATCTGGGGCTTTCAACAGACAAGCCGATGGATATTTTCGGTCCCAGATGGGAAAATTATTTAGAGATTTTGCAAAATAACTGGGAGCGGACAGTGGCACCGGACGATTTGGTTCTGCTGCCGGGTGACACCTCCTGGGCTACCTATATCGACCGGGCAGAGGCTGATTTTCGTTTTTTGCATCAGCTGCCCGGTACGAAGCTGATATCCAAGGGAAATCATGACTATTGGTGGGAAACCCTCAGCAAGCTGAACCAGTGGCGGGAGCAGCAGGGCTTTTCCAGCATCCGCTTTATGCACAATAGTATGTATATCCATGAAGGCGTTGCCGTTTGCGCCGCAAAGGGCTATCCCGACACCGGCAAGAGCCCGGAGGATGTGAAGCTTTATAACCGAGAGGTTAGCCGGCTGAAGCTTTCTCTGGACATGGCCGCAGAGGCCGACGCCCGTGAGATTTACGTCATGCTTCACTATCCGCCCTCCCGACAGTCGGATTTTGCCCGGCTAATGGAGGATTACGGCGTTTCAAAGTGCCTGTACGGCCATTTACATGGACGGCATCACGCTATGGCGCTGACGGGCAAGCATGGCGGCGTTGAGTATCAGCTGGTATCTGCGGATTATTTGCAGTTTCAACCGCTTTTGCTGCGGCCCTGAGCGCAGCATATCTGACATTGTAAGGGTGGTGAACACCGTGTCTGAGCAGGAACAAATCCGGCGCTGTCAGGCGGGCGATGTAAACGCCTTTGAAGAGCTGATCGGAGAATATGAAAACAAAATATTGAATTATTGCTTCCGGATGTTGGGCAACCGTTCAGACGCGGAGGATGCCGCCCAGGAGGTTTTTGTTAAGGTTTTTCGTTTTATGGGAAGCTTTACCGGGCAGTCGGCCTTTTCCACTTGGCTGTATAAAATCGCCTCTAATGTTTGTCTGGATTTTATGCGAAAGGCCAAGCGTCAGACGGCGGATACGGTGAGTATTTACCAATATAACGCAGAAGGCGATGAATTTGTCCTGCCGATTTTGGACACGGCGCCCACGCCCTATGAGCATGCGCAGCTGAGCGAGGCACAGCGGGCGCTGCTTAAGGCTCTGGAGCAGTTGGGGGAGGATCAGAAGCAGGTCATTATCCTGCGGGATATCGAAGGCCTTTCCTATGAAGAAATCGCCCGGATTATCGACGCTGCGCCGGGGACTGTGAAGTCGCGCATTAACCGGGCCCGGCGCGCCCTGCAAAAGATTTTAGAGCCGCATAAGGAACTTTTTTTATCGTGAGAGCGTCTAAAGAGTATAAGAATGTATTCTATTCTTTCGTATTTTAGAGGAAGGGAGGGGTAACAGTGAGCAAATCGTGTCATGAAGTGAAGAAATTGCTTTCGCCTTACATAGACGATATGCTGAACGCGGAACAGGAAGAAGCCGTCAAGGCTCATTTAGCTGTCTGCGAAGCCTGCCGCCGAGACTATGAGCTTTTGTCCGGTGTTTTAAGGACGGCCGGTACATTGCCTGCCATCGAGGCGACAGACAGCTTCCGTGCCGGCCTTCATGCAAAGCTAATAGCAGCTGCTGAGGAAAAGTCCCTTGCCGTTCAGCCCAAAAAGCGGCCGCTTTGGCGTTTGGCCTCCGGCGTGGCTGCGGCGGCCGCCGTGATTGCGCTTTCTGTTGCGGCATTTAGCAATCTGCCAAGGCTTGACAGTCTGCCGGATCAAGCCGATATGACCCCGAATGTGACCCCGAGCCTGACCCAACAGCAGGAGACAGAACCAACCAATCAACCGGATTTAACAGCACCGCCGACTGCCGAGAGTACGGCGGAAGGTGTGACAGAATCGGCGGACGGCCGGTCGTCGGCAGCAGCGCCCGGTCAATTTGACGCAACGGCTGACAAGGCGGGTGAACAGCCCGTACAGCGCCAGGCAGCGCCTCCGTCAGCAACGCCGGAGCCGCCACAGACGGCAAACGTTCCGGTAACATCTGCCGTTATGCCGGAAAGCGCGGCGGATGCCGGCGAAAAGGTTGCGCCGTCAGAACAAGCTGATGGCGCTCAACAAACCGAATCGGCGGCCTATAAGGCAATGCCGGCGGTCGGTTCAGACAGTCTGAACGACAGCACCGCCGCCAATGACGGCGGCCGGGGCGGCAGCGGCGCCTCTGCGGGCGGCAGCTTGCGTATTGCGTCCATGGCTGTGGTGAAAACCACGGTGCGTTACACCCTGACGGCGGACAGCTGCCGGGCGGCTCGTGCGCTTTTGCAGGATTATCATCAGGATGGCAGCGGCATATTAGTACCCAACGAGGATTTTGCCGAAATCTGCCGGAGCCTGGAGGCTCTGCCGGGCTATGTATCGAATACAGTAGAGACGGAAACGCCGGACAGCCCCACAGAGGAGCAGACGGCGTTATATGCCAATTATGTGTGGATCGTTATGACCGAGGCTTCATGAGCATGCGGCCGGGGGCGCAGCAAAACTGCCCCGCACGTTCCTGGCGCAGTTTGGAAAACAAATGCAGCAGAACGATTTTATAAGTCGGGCTGCTACATTTGTTTTTTTACTGAATATTGCTTATTTTTTCATAAATTTTGCTTGTTTTATCATTTTTCAAAAAAATCTTTAAAAAATACTTGAATTTTGCAATGGCAGAGTATATAATATTTATGTTGTAAAAATAAACTTCCGGATCAGGTCGGAGACTTAATGTAAAAGTTGTGACTTCGGCCATTGCCCGTTTAACAGTGCTTGACTTTCGGTTCAGGCAACGTATATGGGCAAACAATCTCTTATCATTCTTACCCCTGCCGATGAGAGAAATTTTATGACTATGTATGCCGGCGCAGGGCGGCGAAATGGAGGATTTTATGAACAGGAAAAAAATAGTTGCTCTTGTACTTGCAAGTATCATGGCGCTTACCTTGTTTGGCTGCAGCAACGCCGGCCAAAACAATAGTGCGCAGGGCGGGGATAAAATCGTTATCGGCGGTCTTGCGCCTCTCACCGGTGAGGTTGCCGTGTACGGTCTTGCCTGCACCAACGGCGCAAATCTGGCATTTGACGAAATTAATGCTGCCGGCGGCGTGCTGGGCAAGCAGATTCAGTATGAGGTGTTAGACGAAAAGGGCGACAGCACCGAGGCGGCTAATGCCTATAATAAGCTTTTGAGCCAGAACGTGGCGGCCATTCTGGGCGATGTCACCAGTAAGCCCTCTACGGCTGTGGCAAGTCTGGCCGGTCCTAAGGGTATTCCCATGATTAGCGGAACGGCTACCGCTCCGGCTGTTACCACCTATGGTGATAACATCTTCCGCGTTTGCTTCCTTGATCCCTTCCAGGGTCAGACCATGGCAAGATTTGCGGCGCAGAACCTTTCTGCAAAAAAAGCCGCAGTTATTTACGACACCTCTAACGACTATTCTCAGGGTCTGGCCGAGGCCTTTAAAACCCAGGCGGAATCCCTGAATCTTGAAATTGTTGCATACGAGGGCTACGGCTCCAGTGATACCGACTTTAAGGCACAGTTGACGAATATCGAATCCGCGAAGCCCGATGTTGTCTTTATGCCTGACTATTATAATAAGGTATCCCTCATGGCTATTCAGGCGCGTTCCGTTGGCATTACGGCCACCTTCTTAGGCGCTGACGGCTGGGATGGCGTGTTAGACGTTGTGGATGCTTCTAACATGTCCGCCGTGGAAGGCAGCTATTTCTGCAACCATTATGCAACGGACGATCAGTCAGAGGTCGTACAGAACTTTTTACAGTCCTATGAGAAAAAATATAACGAAACGCCCAAATCCTTCTCGGCTCTTGGCTATGACACTGCGAAAATTTTAGCAGCTGCCATTGAAAAAGCCGGTTCTACGGAATGGAGCGCTATTGTGGAAGCGTTAAAGGGTACCGATTATAACGGCGTTACCGGTCACATCACCTTTGATGCTGACGGCAACCCAATTAAGGATGTTTCTATTATCACCATTGCTGACGGCAAATATACCTTAGACAGCAAGCTTACCCCTGAGCAATAAATAATAAAAACTAAATAGGATAGAAAGGGCGAGCCAAGCTCGCCCCTTTTTCGTTAAACGTATCCTATGTTTAAACAAGAAGGACAAGGGAGGAAGAGACCCATGAAATTACTGATGCAGCTTATCAATGGCCTGCAGCTGGGCAGTATTTACGCTCTGGTTGCGCTGGGATACACCATGGTGTACGGCATTGTAAAGCTGATAAACTTTGCTCACGGCGACATTATGATGGTAGGGGCCTACATGGCCACAATCGCCACCGCGGGACTGATTGCAGCGGGATTGCCCCTTTGGCTGTGTCTTTTGTTTGCAGTGGTTTGCTGCGCTGTGTTCGGCATACTGATTGAGCGCGTTGCCTACCGTCCCCTGCGCGAGACACACTTTAACTCGGTTTTGCTTAAAAAGTTTATTGACGTTTTAACGCGGCATACCAAATATCGTCCCAAGGAACGGAAGTCCGGCCGCATTTCGGCACTGATCACGGCTATTGGCGTGAGCCTTTTTCTGCAAAATCTGTTTATGCTTATTTTTTCTCCAAACCCCAAGCCGTTTCCCAACATCTTTAATGTTGCGGACTGGTCAATTCCCGTGGGCACAACAACGGTAAATGTTCCGTTTATTACCTGGTTTACCATCTTGATTACGGTGCTTTTGATGATCGGCCTGCAGGCGTTCATTAAAAACGCGCGTACCGGTAAAGCGATGCGCGCGGTCAGTGAGGATCCGGGCGCGGGTTCTTTGATGGGCATTAACGTAAACCGCACGATTTCCGTTACCTTTGCCATTGGATCAGCTCTGGCTGCCGTGGCGGCGGTGCTGTATGTCAGCGCCTACCCCCGGGTGGATCCCTATATGGGCTCGCTTCTGGGCTTAAAGGCCTTTGTAGCAGCGGTGCTGGGTGGTATCGGTGTTATCCCGGGCGCCATGCTGGGCGGCTTTTTGCTGGGCATTATTGAGGTGCTCACCAAGGGCTATATTTCCTCCCAGCTTTCCGATGCGGTAGTTTTCGGCATTTTAATTCTGGTGCTGTTGATTAAGCCCTCGGGCATCCTGGGCAAAAATGTGAGAGAGAAGGTGTGATGGTATGACAAGCAAGGGAAAACGTTTGAAGGGCTATGTGATTAATCTTGTCGCCATTGCTGTCTTGTTTGCTGCTATGGTGCTCTTGATTCAGCTGGGCGTGCTGAACGACTACTGGCAGGGCATTATTATCATGGTGTTTATTAACATCATTCTGGCAACCAGTCTGAATCTGGTTACCGGCTTTTTAGGTCAGCTGGCTCTGGGGCATGCGGGCTTTATGGCGGTTGGCGCCTATGCGGCAGCAATCTTTTCAAAAGCGGTCACCATGCCGCCGCTGACGGAGCTTATCTGTGCCCTGATCGTAGGCGGTGCGGTAGCGGCTGTTTTCGGCATTGTGATCGGTGTACCGGCGCTGCGGCTGAAGGGCGACTATCTGGCGATTATCACCCTGGGCTTTGGAGAAATTATCCGTGTTATCATTGAAAATCTAAAGATAACCGGCGGCGCGCAGGGACTAATCGGCATTGAACGTCACACCAATATTTACAACGTGTTTATTATTGCCGTTATCATCGTAACGCTTTTGTTTATGCTGATACGTTCCCGTCACGGACGAGCCATTATTTCTATTCGTGAGGATGAAATTGCCGCAGAGGCCTCAGGTATTCCCACCACCTATTACAAAATTCTGGGCTTTACGCTGGCGGCATTTATTGCGGGTCTGGCCGGCGGACTATACGCTCACTACATGGGCAATCTCGGCGCTAAATATTTTGACTTTAACCAGTCGATTAATATTTTGGTTATTGTCGTGCTGGGCGGTCTGGGAAGTTTTACCGGCTCAATTGTGGCAGCGTTTGTGCTGACTCTTTTGCCGGAACTGCTCCGCGGTTTGGCCGACAAGCGCATGCTGGTATATTCCATCGTGCTTATTCTTATGATGATCTTTAAACCCTCCGGTCTGTTCGGGCAGTTTGAGTTTTCCCTCACCCGCCTGATTGACAGGGTATTCGGCCGGCGTCAGAAGGGAGGCGTGAAACAATGAGCACACCATTACTTGAAGTTAAGGATTTAGGTATTAGTTTCGGCGGTCTGGCCGCTCTGCAGCACTTTGACCTGGTGATGGAAAAAGGGGAGCTGGTAGGCTTGATTGGTCCCAACGGTGCAGGGAAAACCACGGTGTTTAATCTGCTGACGGGTGTATATCTTCCCACAGAGGGCTTTATCAACCTGCAGGGCCGCACCTTAATCGGCAAAAAGCCGGATAAAATCGTGCAGGCGGGTATTGCGCGAACCTTTCAGAACATCCGCCTGTTTAAAGATATTTCGGTTCTGGACAACGTAAAAATCGCCTTTAATCACCAAATGCATTATGGCGTGCTGTCCTCATTGCTGCGAACACCGGCCTATTGGCATGAGGAGGCAGCTATTGACAAAAAGGCCCGTGAGCTTCTGGCGGTGTTTGATATGGACACCATGGCTCATGAAAAGGCGGCCAATCTGCCCTACGGTAAGCAGCGAAAGCTGGAGATTGCCCGGGCGCTTGCGGCAAATCCGAAAATTTTGCTTTTGGATGAGCCGGCGGCCGGTATGAATCCGACAGAAACACAGGAGCTGATGGAAACCATTATGCTCATCCGCAACAAGTTTAAGGTTTCCGTGCTTTTGATTGAGCACGACATGCAACTGGTTATGGGTATTTGTGAGCGACTGGTAGTTCTGGACTACGGCATGATTATTGCCAACGGGACGCCGGAGGAAGTGAAAAACGACAAGAGAGTGATCACAGCCTACTTAGGTGAATAAAGCCGCCGGGCAAAAACTTCTCTTGAAGGCCGGCCTTTTCCTGCCGGGATCAGGAATCAATCTGATTCGCGCGGCACGAAGCCGGCTAATAACTAACAAATGGAGGTTACAATGCTTGAAGTAAACGATTTGCATGTGTATTACGGCGCAATCCACGCCATAAAGGGCATAAGCTTTAATGTTGACGAGGGGGAAATCGTCACCCTGATCGGTGCTAACGGTGCGGGCAAAACCACCATTTTACACACGGTTTCCGGCCTTTTAAAGCCCGCAGAGGGAGTCTGCCGGTTTTTGGATAACAATTTGCACCAGACTGAGGTGCATAACATTTTACAAATGGGCCTTGCCCACGTGCCGGAGGGACGGCGTATTTTTGCCAACCTTTCGGTGCAGGAAAATTTGCAGCTGGGTGCGTTTATCCGCAAGGACAAGCAGGAAATTGAAGAAGATTTTGAAATGGTTTATCAAAAGTTTCCCCGTCTGCGTGAGCGGCGCCGGCAAATGGCAGGCACCCTGTCCGGCGGTGAGCAGCAAATGCTGGCCATTGGCCGAGCCCTGATGTCTAAGCCCAAAATGATTTTGATGGACGAACCCTCCATGGGTCTGTCTCCGATTTTGGTTAAAGAAATTTTTAACATCATTAAAGAGGTTAACGAGTCGGGGGTTACCATTTTGCTGGTGGAGCAAAACGCTAAAATGGCTCTGTCCATTGCCGACCGGGCCTATGTTCTGGAAACCGGCAAAATTGTTATGCAGGGGCAGGCAAAGGATCTTCTGGAGGATGAATCGGTTAAAAAGGCCTACCTCGGCGCATAACGTGATGCATCGGTATGGAATGTTTTCGGCGGGAATTGCTATCCGCCGCTGAAACGTCTGATTTGAAACATCTACCTTTATTAAAGAGGCTGTCGCATTTAGCGCAGACCGCTTTAAGGCAAATAATACAGTTAAAACGCCGGATAAAGAGAATAAAAAGTATTTTTGGGGTTGGAATTCATTTTTTTTGAATGAATTCCTTCTTTTTTATGCCTTAAAGCTACAAACAAACTTCGCCTCTCGGCATACACTCGTATGCCGTCGGGACTCAGTTTGTTCGTTCTGCATCTAAATCCGTTCAGCCTCAAAGGGGCTGCCGACTTAATGCGACAGCCCCTTTAGATTGTCTAAGGCGTTTTAATCAAAAATTGCCTTAGGACTACTTAATCTTGCGTGCTGTTTGCATAGCGATCCTTCCGACGGCACGCAAGCGGAATGTTCACCTCATGACAAGTTTATAGAATCTCGTGTCCACCGTCTTCAACAGAGGATTGGTAGAAGGAGGCGGCATAGCCGATTTCCTTTTCATATGCCCGGCCGGCGACCTCGATTATCTGTTGTGCTGCGCCGGCCTCTGCCAGCGTGACCGTACAGCCGCCAAAGCCTGCGCCGGTCATGCGGGAGCCAATCACACCGGGAATTTTCCGCGCCTCTGCCACCAGGGTATCCAGTTCGCGGCCGGTTACCTCATAGTCATCCCGCAGACTGTCGTGAGAGGCGTTCATCAGCCGGCCAAAGGTTTTCATGTCCCCCTGCTTTAAGGCCTCGATGCTCTGCAGAACGCGGTCGTTTTCCGTAATCACGTGACGGACGCGGCGGCGGACAACCTCGCGGCTGATTGTGCTGCTATACCGATTAAAGTCCTCCAGACTAATATCCGACAGGGTTTCCGCCGTCGGCAGGACAGTCTGCAGCTCTCGCAGACCCTCCTCACATTCAGCCCGACGCTCGTTATATTTGGAATCCGCCAGTCCCCGCTTTTTGTTGGTGTTGGCAATAATCAGGGTGAAGCCCGACATTTCCAGAGGGACCAGCTTATAGCTCAGATCACTGCAACGCAGGAAAATCGCGTGATTTTTCTTGCCCATGGCGGAGGCAAACTGATCCATAATACCGCAGTTGACGCCAATGTATTGGTTCTCGGCCCGCTGACCGATTTTCGCCATATACACCATGTCCACAGGCTCCTGAATTCCGCGAGCCTCGTTGGAAAGGGTGGTGAAGGCCAGAGCCGTGGCCACCTCAATGGCCGCGGAAGAGGACAGACCGCCGCCGTGGGGGATGGTATCATCATAGAGCATGTCGCAGCCCACCAGGGTATGGCCGTCCTTTCGCAGCTCGTCTAAAATACCGGCCTGATAATTGCCCCAGAACAAATCCTTATAGGCGGATAAATTCGATAGGTCGATGGTTACCATATCCGGTAGATCCGTGGCTTTCATCCGTACGATGTTGTCCGGCCGTTTGCGCAGGACAATGGTGGTGCCCATCGACAGCACCGCGGGAAAAACAAAACCGCCGTTATAATCTGTATGTTCACCGATCAGGTTCACGCGGCCGGGGGCATGGAAGAGACGGATTTCGCCGCCGTCACCGTATAGCTTACTAAATTCCTGCTTCAGTTCGTTGTGCGTCATCGTTATTGCTCCTTGCTCATGTATTTTTTATAGGCTGCGCGCAGCTCCTCGGCTTTTTCCTCCGGCGCTGTGGGATTGCAGTGGGCCCAGGCACCGGTTTCGCTGGAGGCGTTAAATTTTTGCTTTTCCTTTGACCGCATAGGCGGGAAAAATTCAATGTGAAAATGGAAAATATCGCTGGTATCCCCGCTGTTGACAGGGGACTGATGCATACACATCATATAGGGGAAGGTGTAGTCAAACAGGCTGTCCAGGGTGCCCACGGTCTGCTTTAAAATGGCGGCCAGATTGTCTTTTTCGCTCTCGCTCATATCCTCCAGCGTGCCCAGATGGCGCTTGGAGGCAATATATACACCGTAGGGATATTCGCAGTAGAAGGGCAAAAAGGTGATAAAATCATCATTTTCAATAATAATCCGCTTATCTGCTTTTTTCTCCTCGGCCAGCATATCACAAATCAGACAATGATGCGTGCTGTCATAATGCTCCCGGCAGGAGGCAAGCTCCAGCTCCAGCTTTTTGGGAATGAAGGAATAGCCGTAAATCTGGCCGTGGGGGTGTGGCATGGTCACGCCAACCACTTCGCCGCGGTTTTCAAAAATAAATACATATTTAATTTTTTCATCCTGCCGGATATCGTGGAAACGCTCCGTCCACAAGTCCACAATTTTGCGGATGTGGGGTATGCTCAAATCAGACAGGGTCGCGGTGTGGTCAGGAGAATAAAGGATTACCTCACACTTGCCGTAGGCCTCGCGGGTTTTATATAGCTCTGTGGCCACATCGTCCGGTTGGGGCGGGTTCTGGGACAGAGCAGGGAAGTCGTTATCGTGCTTATGTACCACATAGGAATCCGGAACCTTGCCGGAGCCGGGACAAAAGGGACACCAATCCTTGGGCATCTGGGGCCGGTTCTGTCGGTGTGACGCAATCATGACCCAGTCCTTTGTCAGGGGATTATAACGTAATTCTGCCATGAAAATTCCTCCTAAAACTTTTAATGCAAGCCCTCTGCCGTGAAATAGCCATCCAGCGAGAGAACAAATTCATGATTTTCTTTTGTAAAGCGCAGAACGGTATATAGCTTGTCCAAATCGGGATTGCTGCCATATACGGTTTTGATGCCGCGGAGATCGGCCATGTTTAACAGAGCCTTGGCAAGACCGTAGTCCAGATGTCCGTCGCCCTCTTCGTGAATAAAATTCATATACACCTTGGTGCCGCACAAAGTCAGGCTTCCCAGGGCGCACAGGCCGTCTTCGGCATAAACGCCCATATATTGCTGGGGCGCGTTGGAAAGAGCAAGGCCGTTTTTCGTCAGATACTTCTGGATTTCCTGCATATCCTCAATTTTTTTAATGGTCAGCATGTGTCGACCCTCCGAGCAATTCAATTTCTTTCTCTGTCAAATGCCGCCAGCTGCCGGAGGGCAGCTTTCCCAGACGGAGACTGCCCTCCGCCACGCGGCACAAAGACACAACGGCATGTCCCACAGCAGCACACATTTTCCGTACCTGCCGGTTCCGCCCCTCGTGAATGGTAATCAGCAGGCGGGTATTTTCCGTGTCGGCACCCTTAACGGTCACCTTGGCCGGATGGGTGCGTCGGCCGTCGATGACAACGCCGCGCCGCAAGGCGTCCAGTGCCTGTTCTGAAGGAACGCCGGCAACAGTTGCCAGATAGGTTTTGGAGATTTCGTGACTGGGGTGGGTGAGTCGATAGGTGAAATCGCCATCGTTTGTCAGAAGCAAAAGCCCCTGCGTGTCGTAATCCAGCCGCCCTACGGGATATAAGCGCCCAAGCTCCGGCGGCACGAGGTCTAAAACCGTTTTACGGCCAAAATTGTCCTTTGCCGTCGTCACGTAGCCGCGGGGCTTGTTCAGCATGATATAAACCTTCTCCTCCGGCAGTGCTACCGGCTTTCCATCAACGGATACCCGGTCAGCGTCCGGATTGATTTTCGCACCGGGCGTCAGGATGGGCTTTCCGTTTACAAAAACACGGCCCTGCGCCATCAGTTCCTCGGCTGCACGCCGCGACGCAACGCCGCACAGAGCCAAAAATTTTTGCAAACGCATTTCCTCCGCCATGGCTTCTCCTTTGCATTTTATGCCGGCATCTGCATAGAACCGACCATTTATCTCCAAATTAGAGCAAGTCGCTGCTGTTCCTCTTTTCAGCAGCCAAACACTGAGTGTGTCAAGTTTTTAACAGCCTACCTTCTATTATATATTGTTTTCAGGCAAAGTTCAACAGCTTTATAAAAAATTTTTTAAAATTATCCCACAGGCCGGGGGCTGGCGGTTGGACGTAGGCAATGTCCACACCGGCCAGTAAATCCATTTCCTTTAAAACCTGACCGTCATAGCGCACGGTCAGCCGGCCGATTTGTGCGCCGGCTGTCACAGGCGCCGGAATAACGGCGGGCAGGACATAGTCCAGCTTGACCTTGCTCAAGCCCTCGCGATCTTTGACGGACAGATAAAAATCCTCTGCGGCCAGTAGGTCCAGCGCCTTTACATCGCCGTTTTTGACAGGGACGCTTTTTAAAACCATGTCCTTCATCACAAGGGGGCGGGCCTGCTCTGCGGCGAAGGCGTGATCCAGCAGCAGCTTGTGGTCGTTCCAGTCATTGGGCGCATTTAATGTGACGCAAATGGCGGTTATGTGGTCGCGCTCGGCGGCAGATACCAGACAGCGGCCTGTTTTTTTAGTAAAGCCGGTTTTCACGCCAATACAGCCGGCATAGAGCGTCAGCAGCTTGTTATGATTGGAAAAGCTGCGCGCCGTACCGTTTTGCGAGGCCGGAACAGACTTCCGCTTGGTGGATACAATCTCGGCGAATCGCGGATTTAAAAGGGCAGTGCGGGTAATCAGAGCCAGATCGTAGGCGGTGGTGTAGTGCCCCTCCTCATCCAATCCGTTCGGATTTTTAAACTGTGTATTTTCGGCGCCCAAAGCCCGCGCGCGGGCGGTCATCATTTCCGCAAAGTGTTCCACGCTGCCGCCTACGTGCTCGGCAATGGCAATGGCGGCGTCGTTGCCGGATTCCAGCATCAGGCCGTATAGCAAATCCTCCATGGGCAGCACCTCGCCGGCCTTTAAATAGATGCTGGAGCCCTCCGTCCCGGCAGCGTTGCAGCTGACGGTGACCGTTTCGTTTTCTGCCGTGTTTTCCAGCGCAATCAGCGCGGTCATAATTTTTGTGGTGCTGGCCATGGAATGACGGTCAAATGCGTTCTTTTCATATAGCACCCGGCCGGTCTGGGCGTCGATAACGCAGGCATATTGTGCTGATACATCCAGGGCGCAGGCGGTTTCCGGCGGCCGGAGAACAAGCAGGACGGCTGTTAAAAGTAAAATAAAGGGTTTCATGAGGGTCTCTCCTTTCTGTAAAGTATATGAAAAAATATCGTGCAACATGAAAAATATTGTTTAAAAGACTGTAAAGACGGGTATATAATAGATACAAGGCTCTTGCCCTTGTTACAAATACCTCAAAGAGGAGTGGATCCATATGAAAATAACAATGACGGGAAAGCAAATCGAATTAACGGCAGCCTTAAAGGATCGGATCAATGACCGTTTCAGCAAGCTGGACAGGTATTTCCACAAGGAAACTGAAGCGGCGGTCACTCTTTCTGTGCAACGTGAAAAGCAGGTGGTGGAGGCAACGGTTTATTCGGGTACGCTGATTATGCGTGTTGAGGAAGCCACAGACGACATGTATGCAAGTATTGATAATGCAGTGGATATTCTGGAGCGGCAGCTCAGAAAGCATAAAACCAGAATTGAAAAGAAACTGAAAAAGGAAACCTTTGAAGCGGCAGCCTTGGAACAAATCCCCTTTGGTGAGGCGGTTGAGGAGGAAGCAGAATTTAAAATCGTCAGAAAAAAACGGTTTGCCACTAAGCCCATGAGCGCGGAGGAGGCCATTTTGCAGATGAACCTGCTGGGACATCAGTTCTATATTTTCAACAATGCGGAATCCGGTGAGCCCAATGTGGTTTATAAGCGTAAAAGTGGGGATTACGGCTTGATTGAGCTGATTTAATTATTGTGTTACACGCAGCTTTCGCTGTGTAAAAACTTTTATCAAACATCATATTGTTAGGAGGGCATATATCATGGATCTTAAGGGAAGTAAAACAGAAAAAAATTTAATGGAGGCCTTTGCCGGAGAAAGTCAGGCGCGAAACAAATATACATATTTTGCGTCGGTAGCCAAAAAGGAAGGCTATCAGCAAATTGCGGCAATTTTTGAGGACACGGCCGCCAATGAGAAGGAGCATGCCAAGCTGTGGTTCAAGGCACTGGGCGAGCTGGGTGATACGGCGGCCAATCTGCTCCATGCGGCTGAGGGCGAAAACTACGAGTGGACCGACATGTACGATCGGTTTGCCAAGGACGCCGAGGAGGAAGGCTTTACAGCACTGGCGGCGCAGTTCCGCCTGGTGGGACAAATTGAAAAGTCCCATGAGGAGCGCTATCGGGCGTTGCTTAAAAACGTAGAGATGAACGCCGTGTTTGAAAAGAGCGGCGAAACAATGTGGGAGTGCCGGAATTGCGGCCATTTGGTTATGGGCAAAAAGGCACCGGAGGTTTGCCCGGTTTGCGCCCATCCGAAGAGCTATTTTGAGGTGCGCAAGGAAAATTATTAAACAGTATGTTAAAAAGGGGCTGTCGACTTAATGCGACAGCCTCTTTTTAGGCTGAACGGATTTAGATGCAGAACGAACAAACTGAGTCCCGACGGCGTACGAGGGTACGCCGAGCGGCGAAGTTTGTTTGTAGCTTTAAGGCATAAAAGAGAAGGAATTCATTCAAAAAAATGAATTCCAACTCCTAAAATTCTTTTTATACTCTTTATTTAGCGTTTAAACTGTATTCTTTGCCTTAAAGCGGTCTGCGCTAAATGCGACAGCCTTTCTTTATCTGTCACTGCCGGTCGCCATCTGTCCAACGGCAGTTTCATTGCTTTTGGCGCTGACCAGTGTTCCTGCCGCGGCAGCCGCAGTAGCGGGGTGGTCGATGCTTTTTGTGGCAGTATCAAAGAGACGGTTGAAAATATCACTGATATGCTCCACCGGCACTACGTCAATATTATAGGTGCGCAACAGATCCTCCCGGTTGTCCTTCGGCACGAAAACGGTTTTCACGCCCGCTTCGGCCGCGGCCGCAACCTTTGCCGCAACGCCGCCCACCGGCATCACTTTGCCGTGAATGGAAATTTCGCCGGTCATGGCAATCCGGTTGCTGACCGGCAGATCACAGATTGCTGAATATACGGCGGTCATAATGGCCGTACCGGCGGAGGGGCCGTCGATGGGGGTACCGCCGGGGAAGTTAATATGCAGATGATAGGCGCTGGTGTCGATATCATAAAACCGCTCCAGAACCGTCATCATATTTTCCACGGAGGCGCGGGCGGAGCTGGAGCGAACCAGACGCTGACCCCGCGCCTCCAGCTCCTGACTCTCCACAATACCGGTGACGGACAGCTTGCCGGCGCCGGGGCGGCAGGGTAGGGCGGTCACCTCCACATCCATCACCATGCCCTGTCCCGCGCCGGAAACGGCCAGTCCGTTCACCAGTCCCACAGCGGCGCGATCCGTCACCTTTTTATCGTAGCGGGGCGTGTAGCGACCAAACTCGGCCACCCATTCCACATCGGCCGGTTCAATTCGGAACCGTTTTTCGAGCATAGCCACACTGCCGGCAATTTGTATGATATTCACGGCATCACGGCCGTTCTGCGCATATTTGCAAACTAAGCTGAGGGCGTCGTCCCCAATGGTGAAGTTGCCCTTTTTGGCGGCGTTTTCCGCAATCTGCCGTAACTGAGCGGCAGACAGGGGTGTGAAAAAGATTTCCACACAGCGGGAGCGGATGGCCGGCGGAATATCCTCCGGGCCACGCGTGGTGGCGCCAATCAGACGAAAGTCCGCAGGCAGTCCCTTTTGAAAAATTTCGTGTACGTGAGGCGGTATATCCCGGTTGCCGGAGGAATAATAGGCACTTTCCAAAAACACCTTCCGATCCTCCAATACCTTTAGCAGCTTGTTGATTTGTGTGGGGTGGAGCTCACCGATTTCATCCAGAAACAAAATACCGCCATGGGCCTTGGTGACGGCACCGGGCTTGGGCTGCGGCACACCGGCCGGGCCATAGGCACCGGCCCCCTGATAAATGGGATCGTGGACAGAACCAATCAGCGGATCGGCAATGCCGCGCTCGTCAAAACGCAGGGTGGTAGCGTCCATTTCTACAAATTTGGCACCTTCCCGGAAGGGAGAACTTTCCGACGCAATAGCTTCTTTTAAAACAGCTCGTGCCGCGGCGGTTTTTCCCACGCCCGGCGGGCCGTAAATCAGAATGTGCTGGGGATTAGGCCCGCAAAGAGCGGCCTTGAGCGCCCGGATACCCTCCTCCTGCCCAATGACCTCAGACAAATCGGCCGGTCTTGTTTTTTCGGAAAGCGGCTGGGTCAAATGAATTTGCTTTAAGCGGCGGAGCTTTTCCAACTCCCGGGCTGAATCGCTCTCCAGGCTTGACTTGCTGGTGTGCTGCCCCCGCAGCATATTGAAAAAATAAATGCCCATTACAGTTGTTAAAAACAGCTGCAGCAGAATTAAAATTGTATTGAACAAAGCGCGCGCCTCCTGTTTACAAAAAAGTAGCCGGGCCGACCGCTTGCGGCAAACGACCCCATCCTTGTGAGATTGATTACACCAAAGGGGCGAACCGTTTAGGTTCGCAACACCTATCGTGTTTATTATAAACAGTTACGCAAAAAATATTGCGCGACGCGTCATTTTCTTTTTTATTTCAATCGGATTTCTATCACGAAAAGCAAGGGGCTGTCGCATTAAGTCGACAGCCCCTTCAGACTGTCGAAAAAGTTTTTTTCTGCAAAATACTGTTAATTTTTTTGGCCAGACCCCGTTCCGCCCGCCGAGCCCGGGCGGTTCTTCGTTCCCCTTCGGGGAACTCAG
>CAYUUO010000028.1:0-16663 GCA_964447945.1 uncultured Oscillospiraceae bacterium | reverse complement strand
GTTCGGCAAGAAAATGTGAATATTAACGCATAATAAAAGGTTTATCGACACGCTGAATAAACACGTTTACGTGTTTATTATACCATAATTTATCACCGCCGTCAACGATAACCCGCCTCGTTCCGCGCCCGCCGCAGGCAGCAAAACAATTGCAGGCCTGCAAAAAAATTTACATCTTTTTTATATATGCCGTTGCATAAACGCGAATTTTGTGATACAATAATGAATAGTTATAGGAATTTTAGTTTACATAAGCCAACCCTCGGTGAACCGGCAGGAAAAACGGAGTAAAACGGGATATGAAACACAAGATTAACATATTAATACCGATTTTTGCCCTTTTGGTTCTCATTTACGCGGTGCGTTCCGTGGCAGGCACGCGGATTCAGGCAGAATCCCTGCGCCGGGGCAGCATGGAGGACATGGTCAGCACCAAGGGCGTTATGATTAAATATGAAACCGTAACAGACGCCGGCGCATCCGGCGCTATTGAGCCGCTGGTTCAGGAGGGTGCCCGCGTGGCGGCGGGGCAGCAGATTGCCGCTGTATATACCGGCAGCGTGGATACAGAACTGCAAAATCAACTGGAGCAAATTAATAAAAAAATCACGCAGATTGAAAAAAATCAGGCCAATTTATTCACCTTCAGCGGCGATGTGTCCCGACTGGAGCAAAAAATAACGGAGCAGACCGCAGCGCTGGTGGAAAAAAGTCTGGCCGGCGATTTATCTGCCGTCAGCGAGATTCAGTTTGTCATTGAGTCCCTGTGCGAAAAAAAAGCGCAGATTACCGGCGGCGGAACGGCCGGCAGCCTTCTGGATGAGCTGCGGACGCAAAAGGCGCAGCTGGAAGCCCGGGCGGGCGCAGCCAGCCGGAGCCTGACAGCACCCGAATCAGGCGTGTTTTCCACGGCTGTTGACGGGCTGGAAGAGGTTCTCACGCCCTACAACATGACAGATTTAACCCCATCGGCTGTCGACGCGCTCTTAGAGCGGGATCGCGGCACAGACAGCACAGAGACGGCCTCCTGTAAAATTATTGGAAATTTCCGCTATTTCGTGGCGGTGAATCTGCCGTCAGACCGGCTGAATGCCCTGCGGATTGACGATTCGGTCAGTCTCCGGTTTTATGATTTGTCAAGCGACCTGATCCCGGCGTCGGTTTTATATATCTCCCCCGAGGAGGACGGTCGCAAAACTGTGATTTTAGAAGCCAATCAGTATTTGGAATCGCTGTTAAAACGGCGGTTCGTGAATCTTGAATTTGTCAAAAACCGTTATGACGGATATCGGATCAGCGTGAAATGCCTGCGGACGAAGGACGACGTGACCGGCGTTTACGTCCGGCGGGAGGATATGCTGAAATTTATTCCCGTAACGATTTTATATAACACGCAGGAGGCAGCCATTGTGGACTCGGCCGATGAAGCCGTTCCCCTGCGCCTTTATGACGAGGTTGTTGTCAGCGCCAGCAGTTATGAGGAGGGAAAGCTGCTACGATGAGTATAGCGTCAAATGTGGAGGAAATCCGGGATAGAATTGCCCGGGCAGCCCTGTCGGCCGGACGGCGGCCGGAGGATATCACGCTGGTGGCCGTTACCAAAACGGTAGACGCCCCCCGCGCCAAGGAGGTTCTGGAGGCCGGCGTGCGGGATTTGGGCGAAAACCGCGTACAGGTTTTTCTGGATAAATATGAGGTACTGGGCAGCGTTCCCAACTGGCATTTGATTGGGCATCTGCAAACCAACAAGGTGAAATATATTGTGGGGAAGGTCAAGCTGATTCACTCGGTCGATACGCTGCATCTGGCGGAGGAAATCAGCAAAAAGGCCGTCGCCATGAATATCCGGCAGGATATTCTGATGCAGTTTAACATTTCCGGCGAGCTGAGCAAATCCGGCGCCGCGGCAGATGAGGCAAAGCGGCTTTTAGAGAGCGTATCGGCCTTAGAGGGCGTTTGCGTCCGGGGGCTGATGACCATGGCGCCGCTGGGCGCCGGCGAAACGGAAAACCGCCGTATTTTTGCCGGACTCAGAACGCTGTCTGAAACCATTGCCGCCGAGGGCTTTCCCGGCGTTTGCATGGATCAGCTGTCCATGGGCATGAGCGGCGATTTTGAGGATGCCATCCGCGAGGGTGCCACCCTTGTCCGGGTGGGTACCGCCCTGTTTAAAGCTGATTAATGCTATATTGCTTTGAATAAATTTAAAAAATTTATTACAATAGATAATGTTTAGGAGGAAAACAAATGGGAGCCATGAACAAAATGCTGAAATGGATCGGGATTTCCGACGAGATGGACGAGGAAGAAGAGTTCCTGACCGGCACTCAGGAGGAGCCGGAAGAACCCATGATTCCGGCCGGCAAGCGCGGCAAGGTTGTGAACATTCACACCTCGGCTCAGCTGAAGGTGGTTGTAATTCAGCTCACAAGCTTTGAGGATGCCCGGGACATTGCCGATCACCTGAAGGCGAAAAAGCCCGTCGTCATTAATCTGGAAAAGCTGGATAAGGACGTTTCCCGCCGCGTTGTGGACTTTTTGTCCGGCGCTGTTTACGGCGTGGACGGCAACATTCAGAAGGTCGCCAACGGCATTTTCCTGATTGCGCCTTACAATGTGGGCATTATGGGCGATTTTAAGGATGAGCTGAAAAAAGGCTTTCCCTTTGCCTATTAAGCATGGCACAACTGGAGGAAAAGATGCTTCTGGCCCGTCTTTCGGATCTGGAGCAGAGGGCTGAGCGCGGCAACCGGCCGTGCTTCAGCCGTTTTTTAGACCCCGGAGAAATCCAGATATTTAAAACGAAAATGCACCCCGCCCTGCCCTTTCTGCTTTGGGGCGGCTACGGGGAGGCCGAGCGGCAGATGCTGGGCTTTTTCCCGGATTTTGCAGAGCCCGCCCCGGAGTCGTTTCCCCTTTGCGCCCTGCGGATTTGCGCGAAGGAGACCCTGGAGCATCGGACGGTGCTGGGCTCTGTTATGGGGCTGGGCCTTGAGCGCAGCTTGATTGGGGACGTGGCCATGGAGGAGACAGGGCCTGTCCTGTTTGCCTGCGACACCGTTCGCGAATATCTATGCCTGAATCTGACCCGGGCGGGCAGAGCCAGGGTGCAGCTGACGGAAGCGCCGACAGAAAGCCTGTCCGTTCTCCCCAAGGCCTGGACGCCGATTAGCGGCACTGTCGCTTCCCTGCGCCTTGACTGTGTGCTGGGGCTTTTAACCGGCGCCTCCCGGTCCGGCGCAGAGGAGCTACTCAGGCGCGAGCTGGTCAGCGTGAATTACAGCGTTTGTACCAAAGGCTCCGTCCTGCTTTCCGAAGGCGATGTTTTAAGCGTGCGGAAATTCGGACGGGCAGAGCTTTTGGAAATTGGCGGAGAAACAAAAAAAGGCAGAATGAGAATTGTGTTGAAAAAATATATATAAATGAAGGGAAGAGCCGATATGCTGACGCCTGTCGATATTGAAAACAAAGAATTTACCAAGGCTTTTCGCGGCTATGATATTTACGAGGTCGAGGAATTTATGAAAAGCCTGGTGGCAGATTATGAAAGGCTATACCGCGAAAACGGTGAGTTGAAGGAGAAAAACGCACTGCTGAATGATGCCATCGGGAACTATAAGGGCATGGAGGAAACCATGCAGAACGCGATTTTAGTCGCACAGCGTACGGCGGAGGACATTAAGCAGAATGCCTATGAGCGCTCCGAAACCATTGTAAAGGACGCAGAGCGCCGTGCAGCCGAGGCCGTTAACAATGCCAACCGCTCCATTAGTCATCTGGAAAAAACATATCTGTCCATGCAGCGGGAAATGAACGGCTTTAAGGCGAAAATGAGCGCTCTTCTTTCCACCTATATGCAGCTTTTAAACGAGCTGCCGGAACAGGCTGCGGCTCAAAGCCAGATGCAGCCGGCTGCCCCGGCAGAGCCCGTGTCCCCTGCCGCACCGGCTGACCGGCCCGCAGAAACACCGGCTGACCCATCAGCAAAGACCCCGGCCGATATGCCGGCCGCAAAACCGACGCCTGCACCGGCCGACGAACCGGATCAGGAGGACACCAACACCTTCACCCTGCCCCTGGTGACACCCGCAGCCGCGCAGGAGTCACCGGCGGCGCCCCAAACGGCGGCCCCGGCCGAGAGCTCCGGCTTCCGGACGGAACGAAAGCTGAATCCCGTGGTGGAGGAGCTGCTGAAAAAGAAAAGAGAGGAACAGCAAAGAGAAGAGGCCCGTCAGGCGGCAGAGCCTGATGTTAAGGACAAGGAGCCCCAACCGGCGGAGGCCTTCTCCGTCACCAAGGAGACCATACAGAAGGAATCTAAAACCGTTATGTCTGAAATTAATGTGGAGGACTTACAGACCTACGACGTTTTTAAAGATGATACAATCTAACAGACCTGCAAGCCAGAAAGGATGAATCAATCAATGGATTATAGTCAAACGCTGAATCTGCCCGAAACCGATTTTCCCATGCGGGGCAATCTGCCCAAACGCGAGCCGGAAATTCTGGCACGGCAGGAAGCTGATGAAATGTACAAAAAACTCATGGCAAAAAATGAGGGTAAGCCGCTTTTTATCCTGCACGACGGCCCGCCCTACGCCAACGGCGATATGCACATGGGTCATGCGCTGAATAAAACCCTGAAGGATATTATCACCCGCTTTAAGAATATGGACGGCTGCAAGGCGCCCTATATTCACGGCTGGGATACCCACGGTCTGCCCATCGAGCGGCAGGCAATTGCCAGCCTGGGCATCAACCGCCACGAGGTGGACACGGTTCAGTTCCGCAACCTCTGCCGGGATTTTGCCTTAAAATATGTGAACCTGCAAATGGGCTCCATCAAGCGTTTGGGTGCTTTGGGCAAGTGGGAGGATCCTTACCTGACCTTAGACCCCAAATTTGAGGCCAAGCAGATTGAAATTTTCGGAAAAATGGCCGAAAAGGGCTATATTTATAAGGGCTTAAAGCCGATTTACTGGTGCCCGGACTGTGAAACAGCCCTGGCCGAGGCGGAAATTGAATATCAGGAGGACAAAACCAACTCCATTTATGTGAAATTCGCTGTGAAGGAGGACGGCGGCGTATTTGACGACTGCGGCGTCCCCAAGGAAAAAATCAACTTCCTGATTTGGACCACCACCACCTGGACCCTGCCCGGCAACGTGGCCATCGCCTTAAACGGCGCCTTTACCTATGATCTGGTGGAGGCTGAGGGCGAATATTTCATCATTGCCGACGAGCTGGTGCCCGCCGTTATGAAGGCCGGCGGACGGGAAAGCTGTAAAACGCTGCGCTCCTATCAGGGCGCGGAGCTGGAGCTGATCCGCTGTGCCCATCCCTTTATCGACCGGGATTCCGTTGTCATTTTAGGTGACCACGTAACCCTGGATGCCGGTACCGGCTGCGTGCACACAGCGCCGGGACACGGTCTGGAGGACTATATCGCCTGTCAGGACTATCAGGACATTCCCGTTATCGTGCCGGTGGATGAAAAGGGCTATTTGAACGAACTGGCCGGTGAATTTTCCGGTTTATATTATGAAAAGTCAAACGCAAAAATTATTGATAAGCTGACAGAGCTGAACGCACTGTTTGCAGTGGAGGAAATTATCCATCAATACCCCCATTGCTGGCGCTGTCATAACGCTATTATCTATCGGGCGGCAGAGCAGTGGTTTGCCTCGGTAGACAGCATTAAGGACGAGGCTGTCCGCGCCATCCGCGGCGTTACCTGGCTGCCCAAGTGGGGCGAGGACAGAATCACCGGCATGGTGCAGGACAGAAGCGACTGGTGTATTTCCCGCCAGCGGACGTGGGGCGTGCCGATTCCCATTTTCTACTGTGAGGAATGCGGCAAGGAGCTGATTAACGCCGAAACCATTAAGGCTGTGTCGGCTTTGTTCCATGAAAAAGGCTCCAACGCCTGGTATGAGCTGCCGGCAGAGGAAATTTTGCCGGAGGGAACGGCCTGTCCCGTCTGCGGCTGCACCCATTTTACCAAGGAAAAGGACATTATGGACGTGTGGTTCGATTCCGGCTCCAGTCACACCGCTGTGCTGGAGGTTAAGGAAGGGCTCCGTTTCCCGGCAGATTTATATCTGGAAGGCAACGACCAATACCGCGGCTGGTTCCAGTCCTCCCTGCTGACGGCAATCGCCGCACGGGGCGAAGCGCCCTATAAAACCGTTATCACCCATGGCATGATTGTGGACGCCTCCGGTGAAAAAATGTCCAAATCTAAGGGCAACGGCATCAGCCCGCAGGATATTATTAAGGATTACGGTGCCGACGTGCTCCGTTTGTGGGTGGCCTCCGCCGATTATAAAACGGATATGCACATTTCCAAGGATATTTTAAAACAGCTTTCCGAGGCATACCGCAAGATTAGAAATACCGCCCGGTACATTCTGGGTAACATTCACGATTTTGAGCCGGACCGCGATTCTGTGGCCCCGGCGGATATGCCGGAAATTGATCGCTGGGCCATGAGCCGTTTAGACCGGCTGGTGGAAAAGACGCTGGCCGCCTACCGGAGCTATGAGTTCCACAGCGTTTTCCACGCCATTCATAATTTCTGCGTGGTGGATATGAGTAACTTCTATCTGGACGTTATTAAGGATCGTCTGTACACGCAAAAGGCAGACAGTTTGGCGCGGCGCAGCGCACAGACGGCCATGTACCGGATTTTAGACAGTCTGGTGCGGCTGCTCACCCCGATTCTGGCCTTTACCTGTGAGGAAATCTGGTCCTTCATGCCCCACAGTGAAAAGGACAACCGCGAGTTTGTGATTTTGAACGATATGCCCGTCCCCGACGCCGCACTGCGCGATGAGGCGCTGGAGGCTAAGTGGGAATCCCTGTTGGCCGTCCGCAGCGATGTGGCAAAGGCCTTAGAGGCCGCCCGAAACGCCAAAACCATCGGTCACTCTCTGGGCGCTGAGGTCACCGTTTTTGCCGATGGCGAACTGTTTGACCTGCTGAAAAAGGAAGAAGAACAGCTGTCGACCTATTTCATTGTGTCTAAGGCCGGCGTGAAGCCCATGACAGAGGCGCCGGCAGATGCCGCTGCAGGCGAAACCGGCGTGAAGGTTTCTGTTGCGGAGGCGCCCGGCGAAAAATGTGAACGCTGTTGGATGTTCTCCGAAACCGTAGGCGAAAACGCCGAGCATCCCACGCTGTGCCACCGGTGTGCGGAAACTTTAAAGTAGCAAAAAGTGCCGCGGCCTTCCCGGCCGCGGCCTCTGTTGTAGCAGGCGGGACAGGCACCCGCAATGCCTATGAATTAACAAGGTGAAGGAGAAGGAAAAAGATTGCTCGCGTTATATTGTATCGGTATTATTCTGCTGGCCGCAGTGGATCAGCTTGCTAAGCTGGCGGTTCTGCGTTTTGTCCGGCCTGTGGACACCATTCCCCTCTGGGAGGGCGTGTTTCACCTGACCTATTGTGAAAACCGAGGCGCCGCCTTTGGCATTTTACAAAACAGATTTGGGTTGTTTTATATTATCACCGCTTTAGTTGTGATTGCCGTTACCCTATTCATGATTAAAAAGCGGCCCCGGAGCCTGTGCCTTTCCCTGTCCCTCACCCTCTTGGTGGGCGGCGCGCTGGGAAATGTACTTGACCGGCTGTTCCGCGGCTTTGTGGTTGATTTTTTCGATTTTCGACTGATTCATTTCCCCATATTTAACCCGGCGGACTGCTTTGTGGTATGCGGCGCCGTTCTGCTGGCCTTTTATGTGATTTATCTGGAGGGAAAATCCGAATCGCAGCAAAACAAAAAAGGGAATGAGTGAGCGCATATGAATTTTGTTTGTGATGAAACGTCCGCCGGCCTTCGGCTGGACGTTTTTCTGTCAGAACAGGCAGGGCTGACCCGCTCTGCCGCCCAAAAGCTGATTGAAAACGGCAGCGTACAGGTGAAAAACGGTACGGTGCCTAAAAACTACCGCCTGCGTCCCGGTGATACCATCTCTTTAGTTTTGCCGGAGGCCGTGGCGCCGGAAGCGATGCCGGAGGATATCCCGCTTAATATTGTCTATGAGGACAGTGAACTGATCATTGTCAACAAGCCTCAGGGCATGGTCGTCCACCCTGCGGCCGGCCACGGCGGCGGCACGCTGGTAAACGCACTGCTCCATCATGCCGGCGGTCGTTTGTCCGCCATTAACGGCGTGATCCGGCCCGGGATTGTCCATCGGATTGACAAGGACACCAGCGGTATTCTGGTCATTGCCAAAACCAACAGCGCCCACCTTTCGCTGGCGGAGCAAATTAAGGTACATTCCGTGAGTCGGGAGTATTTGTGCCTTGTCTACGGTCGTTTTAAGGAAGAGAGCTTCACCGTGGATAAACCCATTGCCCGGCACCCTAAGGACAGGAAGAAAATGGCCGTTTGCACGAATGGCGGCCGCCGAGCCGTGACCCATGTACAGGTGCTCCGGCAATATGATGATTGTTCCCTGCTGCGGTGCCGTCTGGAAACCGGCCGTACCCATCAGATCCGCGTCCATCTGGCTAGCATCGGCCATCCGGTGGTGGGTGACCCGGTATATGGCGTGAAAAACGATCGGCTGGCAAAAAAATATGCCCTCACAGGGCAGCTGCTTCATGCTGCTCTGCTGGGCTTTATCCATCCGAAAACGGGCGAATATGTTTCCTTTTCCGCGCCGCTGCCGCCCCATTTTCAACAAGTGATCGACGAGCAGGAGGCCGGACGCTAGTCCCCGGCCTCCTGCGGTTGTTCGGCAATAATTTCCGACAAAATTTTATAAATATTCCCACATAGCGCTACCTGTACCGAAGAAGCGAAGTAATCGGAAAAGGCAGCGTTTTTATTTTCCTGCAGTCGCCGCTGCGATTCTGCCACTTCTGCGGTTACATTGGCAAAAACCTGCTTCTGGGCGGCCTTAAAGGCCATGTATGCCTGTTCGGTTTCTTTCTCCGTCAGCGTCAGGGGCAAAATTTTCTGAATCACGGACATGGGCAATATCTGCTTTAAGGTGCAAACCATAATCAGATAGGCCAAATGAATCCGGTTATACCGCTTTTTACAGGGTTTTGGAATCACACCCAGCTTCACATAGTTATTAATCATTGATGGCGTAATCAGCTTATCGCCCGACTTTTTATAAATACGCAGATATTCCTCCATCAGCCCGACCACCTGATCCATATACAGGCTGAGGCCGGGCAGCGCCGTCCAGTCGGGAATTTCATAGGCCGCGAGTGCCGTTGCCCAATCCTGCAGCTTTTGCTGATGCTCTGCCATTGTTTATCCTCCTTCACTGTGTCCCAAATATCTCGGGATCATGCCGGTCGTTAAGCCATTACATTCTGATGTGTTTATTATACTATATTGCAGCCTAATTATCAACATGCAGCACGCTGCCTTTTTAATTTTTCTGCCCGTTTATTTGTTGTAACTGCTTGCATTATGACAGGAAATCCCCTTATAAGCAGAATTTTTTGGTAAATTTTGTTACGTTTCGTCACAATTTATTGACAGCCTCTGCTACAGTATGGTATAAATAATTAAACACTGCTATGAACACACATGAGCAAAAATCTCTTATCATTTTTACCCTGCGGATAAGAGAGCTTTTATTACGATTTGTGCCGGTGCAGGGCGGCGGAATGGAGATTATTATGTTTGATTTTGAGACACTGCCAAAGGAATTTTTATCTGTCCGTCTGGGGGCCATGCTGGAGAAAAAAGCGAAGATGAGCCAGCGGTATCAGATGTATAACCGGGAGGAGCAGCAGCATTTTGAAAGCCTTGTAGAGACTCTTTCAGAGGAACAAACGGAGCAAATGGAGACTTATCGCAATGCCGTCATTGACAGGGAAATTCAGGAGCTCTACTTTGCTTATATGACCGGTCTGCGGGATGGTGTTCGCATTAACGACCTGCTGGACGAGGCATAAACCTTTAGGAAAATCTTGCAAATAAACGCCGCCTGTGTTATAATAATATGAGGTATAATTTGTCCATTTTGACAAGCAAAAACAGGAGGCGTTTCATTTGGAAACTACATTTTTTTCGGCCACCTCTCAGATGGCCGTTTTATTCTTTTTTATGGCCATTGGCTATGGCATGCGCAAAAAAAATATGGTAGATGCCTCTGCCGGCAAAACCCTTTCTGCGCTGGAGGTTTATCTTTTCCTCCCCTGCCTGAACATTTTAAACTTTTCAAAAAGCTGCACCCCTGCCGCGCTGGCGGACAAGCTGTCCCTTTTGCTGACCGCTTTGGTGTTGCTTGCCTGCCTGCTGCCTTTTGCTTATTTTGTCGCAAAACGTTTGGCTCATACACCAATGGAACGGGATGTTTACACCTATTCTCTTTGCTTTTCCAACTCTGGATATGTTGGCTATCCTGTTGTAGGCGCGGTGTTTGGCGATGAGGCTCTTTTTAATATGATGATTTTCTGTATCCCTTTGAATTTGGCTATTTATACGCTGGGGATGTATATTTTAAATCCTAATAAGAAATTTTCCTGGCGGCGGTTGTTTAATCCTGCCACCCTCTCCCCTTTTCTCGGGATTGCGCTGGGGCTTTTGAATCTATCGCTGCCTGCCGTTGCTACAACCGTGCTGACGATGGGTTCAAACTGTATGGCGCCGGTCGCCATGCTCCTGACCGGTATGGTGCTGGGCGCCCACCCGGCAAAGCAGATGTTTTTAAACGCCAGGGCTTATATTGCCTCTGTTTTCCGCCTTATCCTGATTCCGCTGACCGCAACAGCCGTTATGCTCCTCCTAGGGCTGCGAAACGATTTTTTGTTGGTGGCGGCCTCCACCCTTGCCATGCCCATGGGGCTGAACAGCGTGGTGTTTCCGGAAACCTTTGGCGGCGACAGTACGGCCGGTGCTCAGGCAACCTTCATTTCCAACCTGATGGGTTTGCTGACAATCCCCCTGGTGCTGGCTTTCATCAGCCATTTAACGCTGGGTTAAACACCTCTTTTTTAGGGTTGTTTACAAATTCTTTACAAATTAATTCTTGCAATTGTTAAAAAAGTGTTGTAAAATATAATTATATTTTAATAATTTTGTAATAATTTTAGCATCTGCTGCATATAGTAATAGCATACGGCTTCTCGAACGAGGTGATACAATGAACGACAACCACACCCGCGTAACGGTGAAAAAAATTGAAAAGGTACCGACGCAGTTTTACGTGCAAATCCCGCAGACAAAAACCAAGGCGCGCACGAAAGTCAAGGTGGAGGTTGCGTCTTCGCTTCAGGCAGAGCATAAACGGCTGAGCAGGGCTCTCTTTTTCCGTCCGCCGGTTAGCACAGACTTTTCCTGCAGTCGAACAGCCTTTTTAAAAAAATGGGTTGCCAAGGCCAGGACAGCCGCCGTCAGCGGCTTTTCCGCTCTTTGCTGTCATTTCACAGAAAATGCAAAACGGCTGGCCTTTTCGGCCGGCATGTCTGTCGGTTTGGCGGCTTTGGCCTGTGCCGTGCTGGTTAGCACCTGCAGCCTGGGCTGTGTGATCACGGTAAACGGTCAAACCATCGGCACCGTTCCGGATGCGACAGTTTATAACAAGCTGGTAGAGGAAATTAATTATGAAATTTCCTATGTCAGTGATGAAAGCTTTGCACCAACGGCCGAGCCTGAATTTTCTACCTGCCTGATTCCCAAAGGTGCATACAGTGACGAGGCGGATATGCGTGAACAGCTAAAGGCCGCCGGTCAAGATATGTTGCCGGCCTACGGCGTGTATGTATCGGACCAGATTTTGTTTGCACTGCCCAACGAGCAGGCCGCCCTTGCGGTTTTGGAGCAATATAAGGCCGGATTTACAGAAGGAAAGGAAAACGTCAGCGCAGAATTTTGCGAAGCTGTAACCGTTGCCAGACGGTTTGTTCCCAAAAGCTCCTTAAAAACCGCGGAGAGCGCCGCTGAGCTGCTGGCTGCGGGCCGCATCACCGTACACGAGCTGGCCGAGGGCGAAACCCTGGATGCCGTGGCCGATGCCTACCATGTAACGGTTGACGATCTGTTGAAAATCAACGGGGTGTCCGACCCGGAAAATCCCGGCGTCCGCCAGCTGAAAATTCGCACCGGCGAACCCCTTTTGTCTGTTAAAACCGTGGAATTTAAAACTATAGAGGAAGAAATTCCTTTTAATACTATTAAAAAAGAAGATCCTGCAAAATATGAAGGAAATATCGTTGTGGAACAAGAAGGCGCTCCGGGCACACGGGTAATCGAGGCCTATGTTACGGCTGTGAACGGTGTTGAAACAGGCCGTGAGGTTGTTTCAGAAAGTCTGCTGACCGCCGCGGTCGATCAGATTGTGCAAAAGGGCACCAAGGAGCCGCCCAGTCCCTTCGGCACCGGAGAGCTGGCCATCCCCACAAGCGGCACCTTAAGCTCCCGCTTCGGCGCGCGCTGGGGCAGAACCCATTCCGGCATTGATTTATCCGCCCCCATCGGCACGGATATTTACGCTGCCGACAACGGCACGGTTATTTATTCCGGTTATAATGACGGTGGTTACGGCAATTTGATTCAGCTGGATCACGGTAACGGCATTGTGACCTATTACGGGCACTGCAGCGAGCTGCTTGTGCCGGAAGGCACTGTGGTTGCCAAGGGCGATTTGATTGCCAAAGTCGGCAATACCGGCCGCAGCACCGGACCGCATCTCCACTTTGAGGTACGCATAAACGGAACACCCTCCGATCCGCTGGCTTATTTAGACGGTATTGGATAATTGTATATAAATATTAAAGGGGTTGTCGATTTAACTCGACAGCCCCTCAGTATTCGATGACCCATTTGTTGTACGTAAATCTTCACATTTTCTTGCCAAACCCTGCCTGCCCGGCCTGATTACGGGGTTTCAAAGGGGCAAAGCCCCTTTGCCTGAGTTCCCCGAAGGGGAACGAAGGACCGCCCGGGCGCGGCGGGCGGAACGGGGACCGGCTAAAAAAGTTAACAGTCTTTTGCAGCAAAAAACTTTTCTCGAGTCCCCTTTATTCTTTGTCCGTTCTGCTGTGCCCGCGCCTGCATGCAGGCACATAACGAAGAAAAATTGTCTTATTTCTGCTGCTTGGCGCGGTAGCTTTCTACCTCCCAATTTGTAATAAAATCAATCAGATGCCGGGGCATGTGCGCATAGCCGCCAAAGGACTTGGCATACACGGCGATTTTTGCCGCATCGCAGAACAGCGCCTTTGTAACCGCCGCCTTTTTTTCACTGTCACCACAGGCGAAAAAGCCCAGATCCCGGCAAGCAATCACCAGCGGCTTATAGCCGTTTTCCTGTTCAAAGGCGGCAATTTTGGCCTCGGCCTGCTCCTCTGGCTCTAAAAACAGGGGGCGCGCCTTGCAGTAAACAATATGATCCGGTGTAAAGGCGGAAGAAAGGGGCAAGAAGGCCTCGCGGCTTTCTACAAACTGCCGGATTGTCCGGTTCGATTCGAACAAAACAGCCCCGTAACCGCAGGCATTGAGCTCCTTTTTCCGCAGATCCGCAGCAGCTACATCAAAGTCCGCCGGCGTCATGTCCGGCTTTTCTGCCAGAGCCTTTTCCAGCGTGGTCATCAGCTCATCATAGAGGGCTTTAACCGCCGCGGTGCTGTCTGCCGACACAAAAACGCCGTGATTCTGCAAAAGTAAAAACCGGGGATAGCCGCCCTTCTCTTTCTGATAGGCCGCCAGCTTATCCTTAACAAGCTTCGCCAGCACATAGCCCGGTTCTGAGTTTTCAATCCACAGCGCCTTGTCGCCGAACAACGCCCGCGCCTTGTCTGCACCGCCTGCAGAACAGGTCAGGCCGTTGACCAGCGCCGGATGCAGATGCACCACAAACCGTCCGGGCAGCAAATCGTGCAGCGAGGTTTCCACACTGGGACGCTTGTGCGCGTCCTCCGGCGCGCGAGCGGCCATTAAATCCGTCAGCACGGCCTGTTCCCTTTGTGCACTGTCTGCCGGATATGCCTTTTCCCACATTGCACCCAGAGCGTCACGGTTCATTTTAACAAAGCCCTCGGCCGTTATGTCGGCCAGCGTTGTGCCCGATGCCTTCACATAGAGATAGGCGTCGTCCTTTAATGAGGTATTGCCGCCACCGGCCAGCACATACCGTTCATCACGGCCGTATGCATTGGATATCTCTACTAATTCCTGTAAATTCATTGTTTTCCTCCTATTTTATTCTGTTAACGCCGCGCAGCCAGCACCTCTCCTTCATAGGCCGCAACTCGTTTGAAATAATCCTGTTCAACGCCCTCGCGCCGCAGATATTCTGCCCAGATGTCGCCAAAGGGTGCCGTTTTCAGCTCCTCCTGCAGCACCATGAGCTCCGTCATTTTGTTTTCTGTCTGCAAGCATCCCAGTCTGTCATGAGACTGTAGGAGCGCAAACAACAACGCCTTTTGCACGCTTCTCAGACCTGTCACCCACGCGGAAATCCGGTTAATTGATGCATCAAAATAGTCTGTGGCAATAAACACTCTGTCCAGCGCATTGTGACGCACGATTTCCTTGGCAATCTCCTTTGTTTCATCGTCAAACAGCACCACATGGTCAGAATCCCAACGAACGCCCCGGGTGATATGCAGCGCTACATGGTCGTGGAACAGCAGCATGGCAGACAGCTTATCCGATACCACCTCTGTGGGATGATAGTGTCCGTTATCCATCAAGGGAACAATGCCCTTTTGGTTAACATAATTCATGCAAAATTCTGCTGAACCCACCGTATAGGATTCCAAACCGATACCGAAAACCTTGGATTCCAGACAAACAAACACCTTATCCTTATCATAGGGCACAGACAAAATTTCATCCAGAGACTGCTTAAACCGAGCCCGGGGGGACAGACGATCCGCCGGAATATCCTTATAACCATCGGGAATCCATATGTTCATCACACAGGGGATGCCTGTTTCTTCTGCAAAATATTGAGAAATTTCCAGACAGCGTTTGCCGTGCTCCACCCAGAATCGGCGCACCGCCTCATCGGGGGAGGAAAGTGTTAGATTATCCTTGACCATGGGATGAGAAAAAAAGGTGGGATTAAAATCAAGACCCATGCCCCGCTCCTTGGCAAACTGCACCCAGGGCGCAAAGTGGGAAGGCTTGAGTTGATCCCGGTCAACCGCCTCGTCCGGCTCCATGATGGCATAGCAGGCATGCAGATTCAGCTTCTTCCGGCCGGGAACCAATGCAAAGACCTGGTCTAAATCTGCCATCAGCTCTGCCGGTGTTGTGGCCTTGCCGGGATAGCTGCCCGTTGTCTGGATGCCGCCGGAAAGCGCCTCGCGGCTGTCAAAGCCTGTCACGTCGTCACCCTGCCAGCAGTGAACGGAGATGGGCACCTGCCGAATGGCCGCCAGCGCCTGTTCCGCGTCTACGCCTAATTCTTTATAGATTGCTTTCGCTTCCTCAAAACGATTCATACAAAGACCCTCCTGTTTGTTTTCTTTGTATCATCGTATCACGCCGGAAGCCGAAAGAAAAGGACAGAATTTGTCTGAAAAACTGTCCTCATTTGCAGCTCTGTTTTTTATTCTCCCCCCGTCTGCCGATATGTCCGGGGCAGAACGCCGAATTTTTTTCGCCAAAGCCTATAAAAATAGCTGATGTTGTCATATCCTGTCTGCAGAGCAATGTCGGAAATTCGCATATCTGTATTTTTCAGCAGGAATGCCGCCTGGGATAGGCGCTTGTCCTGCACCAGCTCCGTATAGGTCTTGCCCGTTTTCCGCTTAATTTCCCGGGACAGCCAGCTGAAATCATAGTGCAATTTGTCTGCAATTTCCGTCAAACTGCCGGAACGGTAGTTTTCTTCAATATACCGAAGAATTTCAAAAATCAGGCTTTCCTCATGACCCCGATCGCTGAGCCTGTCCGTATAATTCAACAGCTGTAAAAACAAAAGCCCCATGGTAATCTGATTATTTTTCCGCTTGTTGGGAATATCATGAATCAGCGTCCAAATCAGATTTTCAACCAGATTTTGCACCGGCAGAATATCCTGCACCTCAAAATGCAAATATCCCGCCGTGCTGCCGTTTTTTTTCAGGCACTCTAAAACAAAGCGCCGCAGAGGGGTTTCCTCATCCCCTAGCATTTGCAGGGTACTGTCGAAAAATTCAGGCAGGATAATAAAATTAACCGCAATATCCCCCTCGCCGGCCGGTAAAATCTCCTGCCGCGCGCTTTGGCTAAGGAACAACAGCTCCCCCTCCCGGAGAAAAACCCGCTCTCCGTTGATGATGTGGGTCGTTTCGCCTTGGCACATATAAATGACCTCAACAAAATCGTGGGTATGCTCCGGGAAACGGACAAACCTTGTGTGGGGGCGCACTGTAATCAGCTTGCCCTCCTTTAAAAGCTTGCGGCTGTTCACAATTTGCCGGTTTTTTTCCATATATATGCTGCGGTCAATGATGCCGCCATTCTCTAAAAGGCGTCTTTCCTCCTCTGTAATAGGAATCAGCTTATCCAGAATTTCCTGCCTAATCATCCATTCACCTGCCCGATTTGCCTGTTTGGCGCCCTTCTGCTGTTAAACATTTCGATGGTTCTATTTAATGACTGCTGAACAATTATGAAACGCAGCCGCATAGCGGCTTACAAGCTTTCATAATTGCTTTCGGTGCAAGGTTTTTGTACCTTTCTTGTCAAAAACCTTGC
>CAYUUO010000027.1:0-17199 GCA_964447945.1 uncultured Oscillospiraceae bacterium | reverse complement strand
TTAGGTGTGAAATTGTAAATTTCACACAAATGGTTTCGCAAAACCATTTGTTCAGCAGACATTATTTAGTATACCAGACCGCCGGGATTTTATCAATATTAAGAAATTAAAAGAAAATTAAAGATATAATGAGTAATTTAGAGTAATCGGGATGTATTTTTAAAATTTGAGCCTGCATAATATTTGCCAAAATGAGAAATATTGAGTAATATATACAGTAGATTAGCACTCAACGAGAAAGAGTGCTAACAAAATGTTTTAAATTTTACTTAACATAACAAGGAGGACTCATCATGAACATCAAACCCTTAGGCGACAGAGTGGTTATCAAAATGGTAGAGGCTGAGGAAACCACCAAGAGCGGCATTATTTTAACTGCCAGCGCGAAGGAAAAGCCCCAGATGGCAGAAATCGTTGCGGTTGGCCCCGGCGGTATGGTCGACGGCAAGGAGGTTAAAATGGAGCTTAAGGTTGGCGATAAGGTTATCACCAGCAAATACGCAGGCACAGAAATCAAATTTGACGATGTTGAGTACACCATCTTAAAGCAGAGCGATGTACTGGCAATTGTGGAATAATTAAAGGAGGCAGAAGGAAATGGCAAAGGATATTAAATTCGGTGAAGAAGCAAGAAAGGCTCTGGAGGCTGGTGTAAACAAGCTGGCGGATACCGTCAAGGTTACGCTGGGTCCTAAGGGCAGAAATGTTGTTTTGGATAAGAAATTCGGTGCGCCGCTCATCACAAACGACGGTGTGACCATTGCAAAGGAAATTGAACTGGAAGATCCCTTTGAAAACATGGGCGCGCAGCTGGTGAAGGAGGTTGCCACCAAGACTAACGACGTGGCCGGTGACGGTACCACAACGGCAACGCTGCTGGCGCAGGCACTGATCCGTGAGGGTCTTAAGAATGTTGCGGCGGGTGCGAATCCCATGATTCTGAGAAAGGGTATTGCCAGCGCCGTAGACACGGCTGTGGATTCCATTGTGAAATCCAGTGCGAAAATCAACGGCAAGGACGATATCGCCCGCGTGGCCTCGATCTCTGCGGCTGATGAAAAGGTTGGCGAGCTGATTGCTGAGGCAATGGAAAAGGTTTCAAACGATGGCGTTATCACCGTTGAGGAATCTAAGACTGCCGAAACCTATTCTGAGGTTGTTGAGGGTATGCAGTTCGACAGAGGCTATATTTCACCTTACATGGTGACGGATACAGAGAAGATGGAAGCCGTTTTAGACGATGCTTACATTCTGATTACCGATAAGAAAATTTCTAATATTCAGGAAATTCTGCCGTGCCTGGAGCAGATTGTTCAGCAGGGCAAGAAGCTGGTTATCATTGCAGAGGATGTTGAGGGCGATGCGCTGGCGACTCTGCTTGTTAACAAAATCCGCGGTACCTTTACCTGCATTGCCGTTAAGGCTCCCGGCTTTGGCGACAGAAGAAAGGAAATGCTGAAGGATATCGCCATCTTAACCGGCGGCGAGGTCATTTCCGAAGAGCTGGGCTTTGATTTGAAGGAAACCACCATCGATCAGCTGGGTCAGGCTCGTCAGATTAAAATCCAGAAGGAAAACACCATCATTGTTGACGGTGCCGGCAATGCTGATGACATTAAGGCGCGGATCAACCAGATTAAGGCGCAGATTGAAGAAACCACCTCTGACTTTGACAGAGAAAAGCTGCAGGAGCGTTTGGCGAAGCTGTCCGGCGGTGTAGCGGTTATTAAGGTTGGTGCTGCAACGGAAACCGAAATGAAGGAGAAGAAGCTGCGGATTGAGGATGCTCTGGCTGCCACCCGTGCAGCAGTTGAGGAAGGCATTGTAGCCGGCGGCGGCACAGCCTATATCAACGCGATTAAGGCTGTGGAAGAGTTGACCGGTAAGCTGACCGGCGATGAAAAGACCGGTGCTTCCATTGTTCTGAAGGCTCTGGAGGAGCCTGTCCGTCAGATTGCGTTTAATGCAGGTATTGAAGGCTCCGTTATTGTTGAAAAGCTGAAGAACAGCCCGGATAAAATCGGCTTTAACGCTCTGACCGAGGAATATGTAGACATGATGAAGGCCGGTATTGTTGATCCTACCAAGGTGACGCGTTCCGCTCTGCAGAATGCATCCAGCATTGCGTCTATGGTTCTGACCACCGAAAGTGTTGTGGGCAGTAAGCCCGAGCCCGAACCGGCTATGCCGGCCGGCGGCGGTATGCCCGGCGGCGGAATGGGATTCTAAAATACAATGAGTCTAAAAGCGGCCTCCGCGGTTTTGCGGAAGCCGCTTTTTTGTCAAAATATTGTCAAAATATTAAATCTTTATAAAATTATTGTAGTTATATTGATTTTTACATGTTTTTCATTTATAATTAATATGTGTTTATTTAAATCCTTTGTTTAATATTTCAGCTCTACTCATGATGACTTCACATGTAAAGGGGATTCCTGCCTTGAGCTTTATTAGATGCTTGCTATATTTGGCGCTGCTGGGCCTGTGTTTCTTTGTTATTGGTCGGGCTTTGCCTAAGCAATGGTTTAAATATGATTCATTTCCTTATAAAAGCTTTTCCTTTGAGCAGGGCGGCGCGTTGTATGACCGTTTGGGCATACGATGCTGGAAAAATCGGCTGCCGGACATGAGTCAGCTGCTTCCCGGTTGTATGCCGGTTAAAAAGCTATCGTCCAATATGAATCAGGCGCAGCTTGAGCTGCTGGTTCAGGAAACCTGTGTCGCAGAATGGGTTCATCTGATGCTTTGTGTATTTGGGTTTGTTTGCGTGTCCATCTGGAGGGGCGCGGGCGGCGTGACGGTTTCTGTTTTATATCTGCTGGGTAATCTGCCTTTTGGTATTCTGCAGCGGTATAACCGGCCGAAGCTTATCCGGCTTCTCAAGCGTTTACGAAAGAAGTATCACTGTGTCGATCATTATGAAGAGTTTGAATTTGAATTGCAGTATGAGGCGAGAATATGAGTGAAAAAAACAAAATTGTTCAATATAAAAATTTCCGTCTGAGTAAATTGAATACGGAAGAATTCCGGCATTTGAAATATTTGCTGTACTGGCCGCTGTATGGTTTGTTTTTTCTGGGCGTAGAGCGTTTTTGGCTGCGGGACAGTTATTATCCGATGCACTGCGTGTTGGATGATTACATTCCCTTTTGTGAATATTTTCTGATTCCCTACCTGTTTTGGTTTGTCTTTCTGCTGGGCTTCATGGCCTATGCACTGTTTTGGGATGTGGAATCCTTTAAGCGCATGATGAAATTCATTATGTTTACATATTCTGCCACCATTGTGATTTACCTTCTGTTTCCCAACTGTCAGCAGCTGCGGCCGCAGAGCTTTGCGCGGGATAATGTGTTTACGGCATTTATCAAAAAGTATTATATTTTTGATACCAATACCAATGTTTGTCCCTCCATCCATGTTATCGGATCCATGGCGGTGCTGTTTGCCGCCTGGCACAGCAAGCACTTTCACTCCGCACGTTGGCGGGCGGTTTTTGTGGTGATGACCGCCGCCATTTCGGTATCCACTGTATTTTTAAAGCAACATTCCGTGCTGGATATTCTGGCGGCGCTTCCGCTTTGCTTTGTTGGTTATGTGATTGCCTTCCGTGATCTGCCCGGGCGTGTCGGTCGGAACGTCAAAAACCGCGGTGTCATGCGAAAAAAGCGGGTTGTTAAGGAATCGGGACTGCACATATAACCGCAGAACGGTTCTGCTACCATCTGTGCGGCCAAACGGACTTGTGTAAAAGAGGTTCAGGACAGCAGGCTTTTATATTGATACAAAAAGGGTGCTGCAGCAAACACATTGTTTGCTGCAGCACCCTCTTATGTCTAATCAACCGTCTATCAAACCGGATGGGTCATTTCCTCCATGTTGACCAAATCCTTGTCCAGCTTGTATTTTTCAGCCTGGCGCTGCTGGAAGAACTTCACAGCTACCTGATCGAACAGGGCGTAGGATAAAACGTCCTCATCCTGCTCAATATATTCCTTGATGTTCTCGCGCATAGAACTCAGCTCCGGCTTAATCAGGTCTGCCGGACGGCAGGTGATGCGCGGCTCGTCGCCGATAATCTTCTTAGCAAAGGCTTCATCGATGGGAACCGGCGTTTTGCCGTATTCGCCCTTGACAATGCCCTTGGTTTCCTTGGTTACCATCTTGTACCGTTCACCCATAATGACGTTTAAAACAGCCTGGGTGCCCACAATCTGGCTGGTGGGTGTTACCAGCGGCGGATAGCCGAGGTCGGCCCGAACACGGGGAACCTCCTTTAAAACCTCCTCCAGCTTGTCTTCCTTGCCCTGCTGCTTCAGCTGGGACACAAGGTTAGACAGCATGCCGCCGGGCACCTGATAGAGCAGGGTGTTGATATCCACGCCCAGCATCTTGGGGTTCAGCAAGCCGCTTGCCAGATATTTTTCTCTTAAGGGACGGAAATAATCCGCGATTTCAGACAAAAGATTCAGGTCAAGCCCCGTATCGTAGGGCGTGCCCTGCAGGGTGGCGACCATGGGCTCAGTTGCCGGCTGGGAGGTACCCAGCGCCATGGGGGAGATGGCGCAGTCAATCACATCCACGCCGGCCTCAATGGCCTTTAAATAGGTCATGGAGGCAACACCGCTGGTGTAATGCGTGTGGAGCTGAATGGGGATTTTAACCGTTTCCTTCATGGCCTTCACAAGGTCATAGGCCACATAGGGAAGCAACAGCCCCGCCATGTCCTTAATGCAGATGGAGTCGGCGCCCCGTTCCTCCAGCTCCTTCGCCATTTTTACAAAGGAATCGATGGTGTGTACATCGCTGATGGTGTAGCAAACCACAGCCTGCACATGACCCTTTTCTTTTTGACAGGCCCGGATGGCACACTCCAGGTTACGTACATCGTTTAAAGCATCGAAAATACGGATGATGTCGATACCGTTAGACAGAGATTTCTGCACAAAGTATTCCACCACATCATCAGCATAGTTTTTATAGCCTAAGATGTTCTGGCCACGGAACAGCATTTGCAGCTTCGTATTTTTCGCGCGGGCGCGGATTTTACGCAGCCGCTCCCAGGGGTCCTCATTTAAAAACCGCAGGCAGGCGTCGAAGGTGGCGCCGCCCCAGGCCTCCAGAGAATGATAACCAACCTGATCCAGCTTTTCCACAATGGGCAGAATATCCTCGGTGGTCATACGGGTTGCAATCAAGGACTGATGTGCGTCCCGAAGAGCCGTTTCTGTTATTTTAACCGGTTTCGTATTCGTAGACATATTGTTTCCTTTCCGCGGCATGTAAAGCCGTATGCCGCTTTTTTATTAATCCTTAAACAAGCACCTTGGCCAGGGCCAGGAAAACGCCTGCCGCAACAGCGGAGCCGATAACGCCGGCCACGTTGGGGCCCATGGCGTGCATCAGCAGGAAGTTGGTAGGATCTGTTTCACGGCCGACACTCTGGGCCACACGGGCAGCCATTGGCACGGCGGAAACGCCGGCAGAGCCAATCAGCGGGTTTACCTTACCGCCGGTTAAGAGATACATCAGCTTGCCGAATAGAATACCGCCGGCAGTGCTCAGGCAGAAGGCTACCAGTCCCAGCACAATGATAAACAGGGTTTCCTTTTGCAGGAAGGTATCGGCCGAGGCTGTGGCGCCTACGGTGACGCCCAGGAAAATCGTTACAATATTAATCAGTTCGTTCTGCACGGTTTTGGATAACCGCTCCGTCACGCCGGATTCCTTAATCAGATTACCCAGCATCAGGCAGCCAACCAGCGGCACAGCGTCCGGCACAATCAGCGCGACAACAATGGTAACGACAATCGGAAAAATCAGCCGTTCCAGTCTGCTGACGGGGCGCAGCTGCTGCATTTTAACGCTGCGTTCCTTTTTCGTGGTCAGTGCCTTCATAATCGGGGGCTGGATAATCGGGATCAGTGCCATGTAGGAATAAGCTGCAACGGCAATGGCGGGCAGCAGCTTGGGAGCCAGCGTTTTGGTTACCAAAATCGCCGTGGGGCCGTCGGCTCCGCCAATGATACCGATACTCATGGCCTCGTAAATATTAAAGCCTAACAACAGTGCGCCGAAGAAGGCTAAAAACACGCCCAGCTGTGCTGCAGCGCCCAAAAGCAGGCTTTTGGGGTTGGCGATCAGCGGAGAAAAATCTGTCATGGCGCCGATGCCAAGGAAAATCAGGGAAGGATAAATCCCCAGCTTAACGCCTAAATACAACAGGTCAAATAAGCCGCCCTCGTGGAGAATTTTTCCGAAATCTATCGCGAAGTGTTCCTCGCCATGACCCACAAACAGCACGTTGTGCATAATATTGGCCATGGGCAGATTGGAAAGCAGCATACCGAAGGCAATCGGCAGCAGCAAAAGAGGCTCAAACTCCTTGCCGATTGCCAGATAAATTAACACGCAGGAAACAGCCAGCATAATGATGGTTCCGAAATCCACACCGGCAAAGGCCAGCGGCGTTTCTGCCGTAGCGGCAAAAATCTTTGCCAAACCGGTACTCTGGATAAAGCTGGTGATTCCTTCTATAAATAAATTCAACAAAATCACCCTTTCTGAAAGTGCCTTAGTTCATGGTTACCAGCACGTCGCCGTTGTTAACAGAAGCGCCCTGGGAAACATTCACAGAGGCAATGGTGCCGTCCTGGGGTGCGACGATTTCGTTTTCCATTTTCATAGCCTCTAAAATAACAACCGCCTGACCGGCCTTCACCGCATCGCCAACCTTGGCATTAATGCGCAGGATAGTGCCGGGCATGGGAGCCGTTACGGAGACAGCGCCCTGTGCGCCGGCCGGAGCCGCAGGCTTAGCCTCAGGTGCCGGAGCGGCAGCGGGTGCAGCGGGGGCTGCAGGAGCCGCGGGAGCAGCAGGCGCTGCAAAGGTAACCGGAGCCTGTGCGCCGCCGGTGATTTCTTCTACGTCAACCTCATAGGATTTACCATTAACGTTTATCATAAATTTTCTCATGGAAGTTTCCTCCTTTTATTTTTCCGGCCATTGGCCTTATCCGATCAGATTGTCCCGCCGCGCGGTCCGGTTCCAGACGGGCGTACCGGCGTCGACTCTGCGGTAGGACTTGATTCTTAGATTACATGTTGACTGATTCAAACTGGCGGCGATTGCCGCGGTCAGCACCGCAATCAGCTCGCCGTCATCCTCGGCGGGTGCCGCAGGTGCCGGTGTCGGAGCGGGAGCAGGAGCAGGCGCTGCAGCCGCCGGTGCCGCCGGTGCTGCCGCTTTTTTCTTGGCGGTAAACACAACCCGCATCAGCTCCAGCACACCCCAGAGGATTGCCAGTACCAAAAACACAGTGCAGATACCGATGACGGCAACAACCGCACCCTGTGCAAATACGTTATCCATTCCACTTCATCCTTTCTGCCTTACAGGGGCATGGTGCCGTGCTTTTTGGCAGGCAGATTCTCCCGCTTGCCGGCCAGCATCAGCAGGGCTGCAATCACGCGGGGTCTGGTGGAATCCGGCTCAATCACGTCATCCACATAGCCGTGTTTTGCGGCCTCAAAGGGATTAGCGAAGGTTTCCTTAAAGTCTTCCACAAATTCCTTGCGGGCCCGGACGGGATCCTCCGCCGTTTGCATTTCTTTTCTGTAAATAATATTGGCCGCGCCTTCTGCCTGCATAACGCCGATTTGAGCGGTGGGCCAGGCGTAGGTCATATCTGCGCCGATGTGCTTGCTGCCCATGGCAATATAAGCGCTGCCGTAGGCCTTGCGGAGAATCAGATTAATTTTGGGCACGGTAGCTTCCGCATAGGCATAGGCCAGAGCGGCTGTTTTGCGGGCAATGCCGTTTCTTTCCTGCGCGACACTGGCGGCGTAGCCGTCCGTATCTGTCAGGGTCAAAAGCGGGATATTAAAGCTGTCGCAGAAGCGGACAAAGCGGGTTGCCTTTTCCGCAGCGGCACAGTCGAGCAGTCCGCCCTCGGCAGCCTGATTGGCAACAAAGCCCACTGTGGTGCCGTTTAAGCGAGCTAAAGCTGTGACCATGTTTTTCGCGTAGAAGGGCAGAATCTCAAAGACGGAACCGGCGTCTGCAATTTCGCTGATGGCGGTTTTCACGTCGTAGCCTGCGTCATCACTGTCGGGAATCAGGGTGTTCAGTGCAGGCGAAACCCGGTTGATATCGTCAGTTTCCATCAAGGGTGCATCCTCTAAGTTGTTAGAGGGTAGGTAAGCCAGCAGTGCTCTGAGGCTAGCCAGCAGGCTTTCGTCATTTTCACAGACCACATGGCAGCTGCCGTTTTCCTCAGCGCTTGCCATGGCGCCGCCTAATGCCTTAGCGTCCAGATCCTCACCTGTGGTACCCTTAATCACGGAGGGGCCGGATAGATACAGACTGGAGGCTTCCTTTGTCATAAAAACAAAATCGGCAAGACAGGCAGCCGCTGCCGCACCACCGGCACAGGGACCCATAACCGCCGCCAGCTGCGGCACAACGCCGGAGGCCAGCGCCGTTTTCTGCATAATCAGTCCCATAGCGGCCAGAGCATCGCTGCCCTCCTGAATTCTGGCACCGCCGGAATCCAGCATGGCGACCACGGGCGCGCCGGTTTTAACGGCCATATCGATCACCTTGGCGATTTTTTTACCGTGAATTGCGCCGACAGAGCCGCCTTTCACCGTAAAGTCCTGGGCATAAGCAAACACCGGACGCATATCCACAGTGCCATAGCCGCAGATCACGCCGTCGCAGGGCGCGTCGGTGCCGGCAAAGGCGTCCAGCTCGATGAAGCTGCCTTCATCGAAGAGCAGATTGATTCTTTCACGCGCCGTCAGCTTGCCGGCATCGTGCTGTTTGGCCGTTTTTTCAGCACCGCCGCCCTCTGCAATCGCAGCGCGGCGCGTCTGTAAATCGGCCAGCTTGTTGTTTGTACTCATCTTAAACCTCCTAAGAAGATACTGGAAAGATATGAGAGCGAAAGTACAGCAAAAGGCATTTTCGTTTGAAAGAAACGAAAATGCTTGCCGAACAATCGAAATTTCACCAAATATCATTATAACAGAAATGAAGACAAAACACAAGGAAAAACTGGTTAATTTTTTAACATTTTTTAGTGCGAAAACCTGTGATTCTTAGTGAATTCATCACAACACACAGGGAGGACAGCGCCATCATGGTGCCGGCCAGTGCCGGCGTGAGCAAAATTCCCCAGGCAGACAGCACGCCGGCAGCCAGCGGAATACCGATGGTGTTATAGATGAAGGCCCAAAACAGATTTTCGCGGATAATCCGCATGGAAAAGCGAGACAGCGCCACCGCATCGGTGAAGGCCAGAAGATCGTTACGCATCAAAAGCACCCCGGCCACCTCTGCGGCCACATCCGTGCCGCCGAAAACGCAAACGCCCACATGGGCGGCGGCCAGCGCCGGTGCGTCATTGATGCCGTCGCCAATCATGGCAGTTTTGTGTCCTGACTCCTTCAAACGCTGGGCCTCCAACGCTTTGTCGCCGGGCAATACCTCAGACAGCACGCGGCTGATACCGGCCTCTTCCGCGGCCTTGGCTGCCGCTGCGGCGTTATCGCCTGTGATCATCACCGATTCAATTTGCATGGCAGAAAGACGCGCCACTGCCTCGGCACTGGAGGGCTTGACCGTGTCAGAAAAGCCAATCAGGCCGGCGGGACGGCCGTCTATGGCTGTATATACAGCCGCCATACCCGCGGGCAGAGCCGGAAATGCCGCGCAGTCAATCTTGTTTTCCTCCATGAAACGGCGGGTACCGGCCAGAATATGCCGGCCGCCGACAGTGGCGGTCACGCCCTTGCCGGCTTGGGTCGTTACGGTTTCGGGCAGAGGAACCGGGATATTTTGCTGCTCTGTATAGGTCAGGAGTGCCTTTGCGATGGGGTGAACGCTGCCGTGCTCGGCGGCGGCCGTCAGTGGCAGCCAGTCTGATGCTGTTTGAGCCGCAACGCTTAAAACGGCGTCAACCTTCAGCACGCCCTCGGTCACCGTACCGGTTTTATCGAAAAGCGCCGTATCAATATGTGCCAAATGCTCCAGCACATCGCCGCCGCGGAATAAAACGCCCATTTTGGCACCCCGGCCGGATGCCACCATGACTGCAATGGGAGTAGCCAGTCCCAGTGAGCAGGGGCAGGCCACTACCAAAACGGAAACAAAAATTTGCAGTACGTAGCCGGTATCCTTCCCAAGCAGCGCCCATACAGCGGCGGCGATAACCGCAACGGCCAGCACTGCCGGGACAAAGACAGCGGAAATCCGATCGGCCAGCCGGGCAATGGGTGCTTTTTTCTGCTGTGCCTCGGCTACCAGACGCATAATCTGCGCCGCGGCTGTGGCGCCGCCTGCGCCGGTGGTACGGATTTTTAAAAAGCCGTCCTTAACAATGGTACCGCCGGAAACCTTGCTGCCGGGCTCTTTATATACCGGCAGACTTTCGCCGGTGAGCATGGATTCGTCCACGTCCCCCTCGCCCTCGGTCACGATGCCGTCTACGGCGATTTTCTCACCGGCGGCGCAGAGAACCAGCTCATCCATCATCACTTCTGTGCTTTTCACCGTCGCGCGCCGGCCGTCCCGGAGAACCGTGCAGGTGCGGGGAATCAGACGAGCCAACGAGGAAATGGCGTCTTTGGCTCGATTTTTACTTTTTTCTTCTAAATATTTTCCTAATAAAATCAGCGCCAGCACCACCGCCGCAGATTCAAAATACAGGGCGTGAGCCTTATCCGGCTGCCCCCCAAAGACTAAAACCGTGTGATACAGGCTGTATATAAAAGCGGAGCCGGTTCCCAGCGCCACCAGCGAATCCATGTTGGGATGCAGGGTCAAAAGACGCTTTACGCCGTTTGTCAGAAACCGGCGTCCTACCCAGAGAACCGGCAGGCAGAGCAGCAGCTGCGCCAGGGCAAAGACCCGGGGATTGTGATGCATGTCCACCGGCGCCGGCAGCGGAAGCGGGAAGGGGAGCATGTGAGACATGCCGATATACATCACCAGCGCGCCAAAAATCAGCCCCACGGCCACCTCGGCTGGATGGTAATCCTTTGTGGCGCTGACCGCGGTGTCCTCCTCCTTCAGCAGCGTTGCGTGATACCCCAGCTTTTCCAATGCACGAACGGCGTCCTGCGGGTTTAGGTCGGCACCGCCGCGGATTTCGCCGGAGGACAGCGCCAGATTGACGGCGGCCTCCGTCACCCCCGGCGTTTCCCACAGTGCGCGTTCCGCTGCGGCGGCGCAGGAGGCGCAGCGCATACCTTCAATTTTCAAACGGTATTGTATGGTTAAGGCCATAAAATCTCCTTCTCCTTTATATTATATATTATATAGTAGACCTCGCCTCGCAACTCCAAAACGAGGTCTTATTTCAGACGCGTTATACTGCCCAATGCTTTCGGGCAGCAGGGTACGAAAAAAGGCGGTGAGATCCCTCCCACCGCCTTGCTTTCCGATTTTTTATTCGTTTTCAGCTAAAAATGCGTTAATCCGCGCTACCAGTGCGTCCGGATCTTCACCGTGAACCGCGCAGGCCTCGGCGATGGACTCGCCACTGGCAGAAGGGCAGCCCAGACAGTGCATACCGATTTCAAAAAAGAACTTTGCCGTCCCGTCGTTCATTTTTAAAACGTCCATAATAATTGTGTCCTTCGTTACCTGATTTGCCATTGTAATTCCTCCTCAATGATGTATATAATATTTTAATCAGCGTTTATAAACGTTTCCCCGGCTGTCGATCAGCACAACCAGAGGCATATCCTTTACCACCAGCCGCTTAACAGATTCGGGCCCCAAATCCTCGTAAGCAATAACCTCCATCTCCTCCACGCATTGGGCGTAGAGTGCACCGGCGCCGCCAATGGCGCCTAAATATAAGCCGCTGTTTCGCCGGATTGCTTCCGCGACTTGCGGCGTGCGGTCGCCCTTGCCGATGGTGAGGGTGAGCCCCATGTCGTAAAGAGCCGGCGCAAAGCTGTCCATGCGGCCGCTGGTGGTGGGGCCGCAGGAGCCGATAATCTGTCCCGGCCGAGCCGGACAGGGACCGGCGTAATAAATAGCCTGCCCCACAGGGTCAAAGGGCAGCGGGATTCCCTTTTCCAAATCCTCCATCATCCGTTTGTGAGCCGCGTCCCGGGCGGTATAAACCGTGCCGGAAAGCAAAACAGAGTCGCCGCACTTCAATTGTCGTATATTGTCTGCATAGGGCTGTGTAATTGTCAGCATCGTCATCACCTTTAAGATTCCAAAAGCTCTAAGATATTATGCAGAATATAATCTGCCTTTTCTTGTTTAAAAAAATCACGGGCATTTTCGCCGTCAATACCGGTTAATACCGCAGCAAAATCGCAGCCGGCCTGCTTAGCGGCAAACAAATCGCAGGCTGCGTCACCAATCACCAGTGTTTTTGCACAGGGGGCAGGATCGAAGCGCCCGGCGGCCAGATCAGCATCGGAGATCGTATTGCCGAAAACACCCTTTAAAAACATGTAGGGATGGGGCTTGGTCAGCGTTATGCCGGGCATGGTGTCCCCCAGGGACGCCTGTGCCGCCTGCACATCCTGATAGGTCACGATGGCATCCGGTGTAAAGGTGTCGATCACACCCCAGACAGTCAGGGGATTGACAGCCTCCACCCGCGGCCGCCCCGTGCCGACGCCCAGACGCTTGGCACCGCCTAAGGTGCGCAGCAGGGTCAGGAGCGGCTCTCGCTCCACAAGCGGCTCCTCCTGCAGGCTTAAACCGGTTTTGCCGAGCTGGATGGCGGGATGGTTCCAGTAGCGGGGCAGCAGCGCACTGCCCAGAAACCACTCCTGAAAGCAAAGCTGCACCGCAAGCCAAAAGCGCCCCAGATGCATGGCCTCGGCTTCAGCCATACCGACCCGGCGCACCAAATCAGCAGAAAGAGCACTGAACAAGCCGCCGGACACATCCGGCAGGTCGCAGAGCCGCCGGGCAATTTCATCAAAATCCCGGGTTTTGTGAATGAGTGCACAGCCGGTTACCAGCCAGGCTAAATCCCAGTTATTGTTCACACCGCGATTTTTCATGTGCCTGATTAAATCATCCTTAGAAAACACAAGGGCACGAATATCGGTTACGCGGCTTGACAGTGCCGCCGGGTTTATATCCTCCGTGCCGAAATACCGGCGGCTGTTTAAAAGCTCCCAAACTGTCAGCGCGGCGGCATTCCAATAAATTTCCTCACTGGTAATCACACCGTCCATATCCAGCAAAACAGTGTGGTAGCGGCTTAAAAAGGGTTTCAGATTTTCCAATGCTATGCTCCTATCACTCAATCGTAAAGGTGACGGCACCGGCAACGCCTGCTGAGAGGTTCTTCCGCGCCGGATCCAGATAAAAGGCCCGGCCCAGGGCAATGCCGAAGGCACGGAAAACGGCCTCCCAGATGTGATGGCCGTTCACACCCTTTTCTATATCAATATGCAGGGTGCACTGAGCGCCCTGGCAAAAGCCTTCTAAAAAGGTCAATAAATCTTCGCTGAGCACGTTTTCTGTTTCTGCGGGCAGGGACACGGCCTCGTGGGTGATGCTGCAATAGGCGCGCTCCTCGAAGCTGACGGCACAAACGGCCTTGGCTTCATCAATAATGCCGACACCGTCGCCGTAGCCGACAGCACCCTCCGGTTTATTGTCCCAGATGTAGGCATGAGCCGCCTTGCCGAGGGTGATGCCCAGATCCTCATAAATCACATGGTTCAGGGTGAAATCTGCCAGCGAAATATCTGTTTCCAGGGTCATGCCGCTGCGCCAGGCAATATGCTCCAGCATGTGGGAAAAAAAGGGGGCGTGGGTTTTAATCCGCTGCCGGTAATCCGTCTTGAGTCCTGTTGCGTCCAGCCGGACGGTCATCACGGATTCCGAGGTTTTCCGGGTTACACAGACATTGGTTTTCATTCTTCAGTGCTCCTTTCCTCAACAGCCAGCGCGTGGGCATCGAAGCCCTCCACACGGGCAATTTTCGAAGCATAGCCCCGTATGTTCATAAAGCCCTCCCGGCTGGCATAGCCAACGGAGGAGCGTTTTAAAAAGTCCATGACAGACACAGAGGAATAGGTTTTGGCAAAGCCGCCGGTGGGCAGAATGGCGTTGGGGCCCAGCACAAAGTTGCAAAGGGTCACCGGCGTATAGTCTCCCAGAAGAATTTCGCCTGCGTTTTTAATCTTTTCTAAAACGGCGAAGGGATTCCGGGTCATAACCTCCATATGCTCCGGCGCGTATTCATTCACAAAGGCAATGGATTCCTCCAGACTTTCCGTTAAAATCACACCGCCGTAGGTCTCAAAATTGGTACGGATAAAGCTTTGGCGCTTTTCCGAAAGCTTTGGCAGTTGACGCTCAATAATCGGGAGCACCTTATCCACCAGCGCGCGGGAATGGGTTACCAGCAGTGCTGCGGAATCCGGGCCGTGCTCCGCCTCAATCATCACATCAAGAGCCGCCTTTTCCGGGTCGGCAAATTCATCCGCCAGAATGATTACCTCGCTGGGGCCTGCCGGGAGACCACTGTCAATCTGTCCGGCCAGAACGCGCTTGGCGGCGGTTGCATAGGAGTTGCCGGGGCCGATGATTTTGTGGCACTTGGGAATGGTTTCCGTTCCGTAGGCCACGGCGGCAACGGCCTGAATGCCGCCCACCTTGTAAATCTCCGTAATGCCGATGATTTTTGCCGCGGCTAAAATCGCGTCATCGCATCCGCCTGCCTCATTGGGAGGCGTTACCACGCAAATTTTCGGAACACCGGCCACCAGCGCCGGAATCCCCAGCATGAGCAGAACAGAAGGAAAGCTGCCCTTGCCCCGGGGCACGTACAGGCAGACGTCGGTGATGGGTGTGGTTTTTTCGCCCACCATCAGCCCTGCATCCACATTGGTAAACCAAAGCTCCTCGGGCATTTGTTTTTCGTGAAAATTGCGGATGTTTCCGGCAGCATAGCGAATGGCCTCGCGGGTCTCGCTGTCAAGCCGGTTATATCCGGCTTCAATTTCTTCAGGCCGGACGCGGATGGCGTCTTTTGACAGCGTCACACCGTCAAATTCGGCGGTGTATTTTAAAACGGCGCTGTCGCCGCCTGCTTTAATGTCGGCAGCCACCACCTTTGCAAGCTCCATCTGGCGGCTGATGTCCTGCTCAGCCCGCTTTAAGACAAAGTCCTTTTCTTCTTGGGTCATATCCTTAAGCACTCGTATTTTCATGCGGCTTAGTCCTTTCCAACGTATTGATTTATCTTTTACAGAGTAGCGTCTTTGTTCTGACAACTTCAGCATTTATTATAATATAATGTGGGAATAATTGCAAGGCATCCGTCATAAATTTAATCGAAAACGTTTAAATTTTTGATACGGAATGAAAAAATGTGTGAAAACTGTCATTTTTTTAAAGTTATTATGTTAACTGATGTAAAATTGTAAAAAAAAGTTATTCACATAATCAACAGGGTTATGAACAGTTTTTCTTGTGGAAAAATGGAATTTTCAATGAGTTATTAACATTATCAACAGGTTATCAACAGTTTTTATTAACAAAACATTTGTTTGTAATCCTTTTGTAAAATGCCGTTAACACTGTTAAAACATATAGTTTACATAAAATATTATTATTTGAAAGTGGGGCAAAACTTTGGGAAAAAAAGCAAAAAGTTTGTTAAAAATTGCGGCTATTTATTTAGGCACAGTTCTGGGCGCCGGGTTTGCCTCCGGACAGGAGCTGCTGCTGTTTTTTGTACGATTTTCAAGGCGGGGCCTTCTGGGCTGTCTGCTGGCCGGGGGCTTGTTTTGCGTTTTAGGCGCTTTCATTTTATCCAAGGCTCACGGTCTTGCGGAAAAGACGCCGCGACGCTATCTGGAGGCCATATTCGGAAAATCCGTCACGGCCTTTTTATCTGTGGCCATGGAGCTGTTTTTATGTGTGAGCTTTTGTGTTATGCTGTCCGGCGCCGGTGCTTTCTTTACGGAACGGTTTTCTCTGCCATCTTATGTGGGTATCCTTGTTATGGATTTGCTTTGTCTGCTTGTTTTTTTGTTTGATTTAAACGGTCTGTCCGCCGTTAATCTGCTATTGACGCCGATTATGCTGATTGGAACCGTGTATGTCTGCCTGTATGCGCTGTTTAGCGGCAGCACCATGGCCTGGCTGCCGCACATCACCCGTCAGGGACGTTTTTTGCCATATGCGCTGTTTTATGTGGGCTATAATTTGTTGACAGCCACGGCGGTTTTGGTGCCATCCAGTGCACTGGCACCGGATCGGCGGACAGCGGCTGCCGGCGGTGTGCTGGGCGGTGCGGCTCTAACGCTGATGTCCTTTTTATGCTGTCTGGCACTCTATGGCAGTGAGGCGGTCTGGCTCAGTCCACTGCCGATGCTGTTGCTATCGAAGGAAGCGGGGCAGCTGGCCTATTATGCCTACTCAGCCGTGCTATATATGGCCATGCTGACCACGGCGGTCTCTACAGGCTTTTCCGTTATGCAAAGATTGCACAGTCTGGGTATGGCAAAGCGGGGAGCGGCTTTGGCCGTCTGCCTGACGGCGCTGCCTCTATCTTTAATCGAGTTTTCGGCCTTGGTCCGATTCTGCTATGTCTTTTTTGGCATATTGGGTGTTCTGCTGATTGGCGGTATTCTGTGGGATTGGTATCGCTCACGCTGATTTTTCCAGAAAATCAGCGAAAACGGAAGAAAATGAGGGATAATTTTTTAAAATCAATCAAAATAACGAATTATACACTTGAAAAAGCGGCGGGGAAAGGGTAAGATATATAAGGTAGTGTACGTCGGGGTGTAGCGCAGTTGGTAGCGCGCCTGCTTTGGGAGCAGGATGCCGCAGGTTCGAGTCCTGTCACTCCGACCACTCCGGTCGCAGGGTATATCCGTTTTTAAATAGCGATATGGCTATGTGGACAGATACACCGTGCCAAATTTAGAATAGCCAAAATAGAATATTACCGTTTGCGTTTCACTATCCATTGACATCGCGTACATCTCCTTGCTGCCATTTTTTTAAAGGTTGTAAATAAATTAAGTTTTCAGATAAAAAGCCCCGTCTGATTGCTCAAACGGGGCTTTATCGTCAAGCGTTCCCGCTTGGCATATTGCTTATTTACTTGTTTGCCTCAATAAATCTTTGCAGAATTGCCGCAATTTCGGCTCTTGTTGCGTTGTCAAGCGGATTGATTGTGCTTTCTGTTTTTC
>CAYUUO010000026.1:0-19990 GCA_964447945.1 uncultured Oscillospiraceae bacterium | reverse complement strand
CGGATGTTTTTCTGCAAAGAAAAACGGAGCAAAGCGAACTTTGCTCCGACGTGGTGGGCCTTCAGGGACTCGAACCCCGGACCGACCGGTTATGAGCCGGTTGCTCTAACCAACTGAGCTAAAGGCCCTTCATGAACGCTTATTTATTGTATCAAAAGAACCCGGATTTGTCAAGGGTTTTTCATATAAAACCTGAACCCTGTTACAAAACACAATAAATATACGACAAAAACAGCTGTCTTGTCACGCCCCGACAGACGGCACAAACAAAGTCCGCCCCTTACGTCTGAAAATCTGCCCATACAGAACCGGCCGTATTGACAGAAATATATCAATGTATTTTACAAAAAAATTTAAAATTTGACTTCCCTTTTCCTTGATTTTATGATACAATAAAAATAAGGCATAGGATTATGCCATCGGCGGCACAACCGCCGCATGTGATGGGACTTTTACAGAACTTAAGGAGGTGTGACAAATGGCATATAAAATCACGGATGAATGCATCAGCTGCGGTGCTTGTGAGGCTCAATGTCCGGTTGGCTGCATCAGCGCCGGTGATTCGATTTATGTAATCGACGCCGACAGCTGCATTGACTGCGGTAACTGCGCTAGCACTTGCCCCGTAGGTGCGCCTCAGGCTGAATAAGTTCATTACATATGAAGTACCGAAGGAGCTGCAACAATTCGATTGTTTAATCGCTTTGCTGCAGCCCCTTCTTGTTTTTTGTCGAAAAATGGATGATTTTTGCAGAAAATTCTGCCTTTTTCGCCGTTTTTTTCAGCTTGCCTCAGGGGGCACCCTGATGTATAATAATAGTAGACGGTGGAAAATTCGCCGAAAATGGCAGCATATCAAGCCGTCTGAACAACATTAGGGGGGGTTGATACGCATGAAACACAAACCGACAGCCGGCATCAAAAACAAGGAACCAAAAATGCATTGGGCAGCAAGGCTGATCATTAAATACGGAACGCTGTCAGCCCTTTGTGTGCTTGTAACGGGTTTTATCCCGGAGCATGGCTCCTTTTTGGCCGTATCCATCGGCAAAACAGCTGTTTCCATGTTCGCCCTGTCTGTCATCGGCGGTCTGATGACAGACGTCATTGCCCAGAGGAAGGGCATGCGAGAATAGAAAACCGGCGCTGCTATGTGAAGCAGCGCCGGTTTTCTATTCTAATACATACACTCTGGCCGGCCGCCGACCAAAGCTGTAACACTCCGATGTTGTGTTATAGAACAAATCCACCTTGTTGCCGCGGATGGCACCGCCCGTGTCACCGGCAATGGCATAGCCATAGACCCAGGAGCCGTCAACCGCCTCGATGTACAGCTTAGAACCCATGGGAATGACCCGCGGATCCACCGCCACCACGCCATAGGCCGCTGCTCGGCCGGAGGCTGTTTTTGTGCCGGAATCAAAGCTATATGCCGTGGCACTGCATTCCAAAACCTGCTTAACCTTCAGTTCTGAGGCAGACGCTGCCACAACCTTGGCGCCCTGAATGCCCTTTTCCACCACTCTGTCAACCGGCGCCTCCAGCAGTGTCCGGGACAATACCTCCCGGGAAACCTCACCGCCGTCCCGGGTAATGACCTTATAGTTCACGCTCTCGCTGCCGTTTTGGCCTTCCGTTATAACGGCGGAATACCCCGCGCCACGGTTATGATTCGGTCTGACCACCGTGCCGTATGCAATCGCCTCCGTCCGCGCCTCCTCAAAGACACAGACGCGGAAAATCTGAACGCCCATGCCGTCTGTAACCGGCGTTTCCAGATTCGGCTCAATTTCATCATACACATCCAGGGTAACGCCGCAGTCCGCAAGAGCCGCGGATAGAATCGGCTCGCAGCTGTAAATGTCCCGCGTTTGACCGTCCGCTGTCAGCACGATTTTCTTGGCCCGTTCAATCACAATTCTGTCATGATTGCGCAGGACAGAATCCAAAGGCGCCGAAATTTTATCACCCGTCCGCAGCACAATCCCCTGCTCGGCCAGCAATTCCTCCACATAAATTCGGCTGGTTGTCACCTGAATTTCCTGCCCGCCGTCAGATAAGGTAATGTCCTTTGTGACAACAAAGCCGAACAGCGTCAGGCTCACGGCGCACAGCACAAGCAGCGCACCGGCTGTCAGCAGAATACTGCGCCGGGATATATGTTTCATTCTTTTCATCCACATCATACTTACACTTCCTTTCACTTCTATTCTATGAAAAAGAATTACAAAAATTCATAAAAATTATAACATAATTATTACAAAATTGTTTCGTTTTCAACGGTGCAGGGAATATTATAAAACATTTTCAGCCAAATGTCAAACTTTTTCGTAAATATTAGCAAGAATCATTCATATGATTTCTTTCAAACTTATTACAAAATCTTTATTAAACCCTTACAAACCGTAGTCTTTCATGTAATATGTTAATTTATACCTTTTTTGAATGTTTTTTTCGTTTTTTGCTTTGTTTTATTGACCAAAAGCCAGTTTTATGGTAAAATATATAAAAATCCTGAACCACTTATACAGGCGTTCGGATGCGTCGGAGGAGGGACAATTTTGGCACTGACCATCATTTACGGCGAGGCCGGCACCGGCAAGAGCCAATACTGCACAGATGCCATGCTAGCGCTGCACAACCGTGGTGTGAAAACCCTGATGATTGTCCCGGAGCAGTTTGTCCACTCGGCAGAAACCCGGCTGGTCACAGAAAACGGCTACATGTCTGACGAAATACAGGCCACCTCCTTCAAGCACCTGGCGCAAAAGCTGCTGCAGCAGGCCGGGCTTTTAAAAGGAAGCATTAGCAAAACGGGCAAGAGTATGCTGCTGGCCAAGGCCGTTTTAAGCACGGCCGACGGTCTTTCTCTGTACCGCCGTGCCGCACAGAAACCCGGCTTTATTGACGCAATGCTGACCTTCATTTCCGAATGCAAGCGTTCTTCCGTCACACCGGCACAGCTTAATCTGGCCGCATCGTCGGATAACGCCTATTTTTCCATGAAGCTTTCGGAGCTGTCGGCAATTTATAACGCCTATCAGCAGGCGCTGGACGCCGGCTATACCGACGGTGAGGACTATCTGGCGATGCTGGCCGCTCAGGCGGAACAAACTGATTTTTTCCGCGGCCTGCATGTTTTTATTGATGAATTTTTCCGCTTTACGCCGACAGAGCTGGACTGCATCCGCGCCTTTTGCCGTGCCGGCGCCGCCGTTTGGGTCACCCTGGGTGCCGCCGATGCCAACGCCGCGGGAATCTTCGAACCGGTACAGGCCACCGCGCTGCAGCTGACCCGCTTGGCAAGGGAGGCGGGCATCCCCATGAACCCGCCTGTATATTTAAAGGAAAAGTACCGGTTTATCCACACCCCGGAGCTGGCCCATTTTGAGGCGGAATATCATCATTATCCGCCGAGGGTATATTCTGAACCGACACGAAACGTTTCCTTATATATAGCACCGGATCTATATACAGAGGTGCAGGCGCTGGCCGCAGCCATTTGCCGCGCTGTCAGCGAGGCTGGGCTGCGCTACCGGGATGTTGCCGTGATTGCCGGCGATCCTGAATTGTATGCCGATCTGGTTAAAACGGTGTTTCCGATATACAATATCCCGGTTTTCATTGACCAAAAGCGTCCTTTGCTGTCGCATCCTATTATTGTGATGCTTTTTTCCCTGCTGGATCTGATGACCGACGGTCTTGAAACCGAAACACTGCTTTCCTACTGCAAAACCGGCTACAGCGGCCTGACCCGCGAGGAGACGGACAGGCTGGAAAACTTTGCTCTGGCCGGACGGCTGAAGCGGCAGGACTGGCTGGACGACAGCCGCTTTTTGCAGCGGGCGGATTCTGTTTTTTACCGGACGGAAAGCTATGAAGAGGCCGATGCCGCCGATGCGGCGTCCCTGCTTGCCCTGCGCAACCGCCTCCTGACGCCGCTTACAACGCTGCATGCCGCCCTGTCGGAAAGCCGCCGGGTGGCCGACCGAGCCGCCGCCCTATTCGCCTTTTTTGAGGATGTGGCACTGTATCAAACGGTGCAGGCCGAGCTGGACTCGTTTAAGGCGCGGGGCGAACTGCAAAAGGCCCGGGAGCACGGCGAAATTTATAACCTGCTGATCACCCTGCTGGACGAGCTGGTGCTCTGTCTGGGCGATGAAAAAATCGGCATGGATCGTTTGCGCACCATTATATCCGCCGGTCTGTCACAATGCGAAATTTCCACCATTCCGCCGGGCAGCGATCAGGTGTTTTTCGGCGATGTGGGCCGTTCATTAATTAAAAACGTGAAGGCTCTCTTTGTGATTGGCGCCGGTGACAGTGCTTTTCCGGCGCCGCCGCCTAAGGAAGGGCTGCTTAAGGATGAAGAACGCCGCCTGTTGGCAGAAAAGGGTGTGGATTTGGGGCCAGACGGCAAAAAAATCGTCTTTCATAATCAATACCTGGTGTATAACGCCCTGAACATCAGCAGCGGCAGCTTATACGTCAGCTATCCGGTGGCTGACCACGAGGGAAAGGGGCTGCGTCCCTCACCCCTGATCCGTCGCCTACGGAAAATATTCCCCAAGCTGACGGTGACCGACAATCTGACAAATCCGCCGGAGCCGGAGCGGATGATTGCCGGCAAGGCCTCCGCCTGGCAGTATATGCTGGAGCATTTCCACGAGGACACCGCCGCTGTTTTAGCGTTAAAGGCCTTGTTTGAGCATGACCCTGCCTACAAGGAGGCATATGCCGCCATGCTGCGCAGCGCCCAATACACCAACCGGGTGCGGGATCTGTCCCCGCCTGTGGCCCGCGCACTGTACGGAACGGAGCTCCACGGCAGTGTCACCCAGCTGGAGACCTACAGCAGCTGCCCCTTTTCCTATTTTCTACAATACGGCTTAAAGGCAAAGGAGCGGAAAATTTTGAAAATTGATGCGCCGGACGTGGGCAGCCTGCTCCACAAGCTGGTTGAGCTGGCCTCCCGGCGGCTGACCCGGGCGCATCGCAGCTTTGGCGACCTGAATGAGGAAGCCGCCGCGCAGCTGGCGGACGAAACCGTAACCGAGCTGTTTTCCGATTTGTTTATTACCCGGCTATACGCAGAAAACCGGCTGGCCGCCCTGATCCGGCGGCTGAAAACGCTGACAGCCAAAATGCTGCTGGTAATCGGCGCTCATGTAGCTCGGGGGGCGTTTGAGCCCTGTGCCTTCGAGATTGCCTTTGGCGAGGACGGCCGCCTGCCGCCGGTGACCATTCCCCTGCCCACCGGCGAAACGGTTACCCTCACCGGCCGGATTGACCGCATTGACACCCTGAGGCAGGGCGCTTCTGTATATATTAAAATCATCGATTACAAAACCGGCAGCAAAAGCTTTCGGCTTAGCGATGTGTATAACCGTCTGTCGTTGCAGCTGGCCGTGTACCTCATGGCGGCGACAGAAGGCGGCGAAGCGCTTTTCGGCGCGCAGCCACGCCCAGCCGGTATGTTTTATTTCCGGCTGGCCGACCGGACGGTGGATGCCGCCGCGCAAGCCGCCGAGGACGCCCTTTTGAAGCAATTTAAAATGAGCGGCCTGCTGCTTAAGGACGCAGACATTGTGCGGGCCATGGATCAGGGGATACAGGGCTTTTCTGCCATTCTGCCCGCCCGCATGAAGCAGGACGGCACCCTGTCGGAAAGCGGCGGCAGCTATGCCACCCTGACCCAGTTTAAGCAGCTGTCGGATCACGTCCGGCGGACGGCCGGCGCCATTGGCCGGGAGATTCTCCGCGGCGGTGTGGCCATATCCCCCTGCAAGAGCAGTCAGGGGCTACCCTGCCAGTATTGCCGCTATCATTCCATCTGTGCCTTCGACCCCGAAAAGGATCCCTACCGGATTGCGCATCCTTTAAAGGATGAAGCAGTATGGAGCCTTTTGGAGGATAACAAGGAATAATATAAACACCCTGACGCAGGTCTTTTCACGCACCTGCGTCCCACAACAAAGGAGAGATTATTATGAAAAAAACAAACGTATTAAGCATGGTGCAGCTGGCGCTGTTTTCCGCGCTGATTCTGCTGCTGGCCTTCACGCCTTTTATCGGTTATATTCCGCTGGGCTTCACCCGGGCCACCATTATCCACATTCCCGTTATTATCGGCTCCATTGTACTGGGCCCGGTGCGTGGCGGCTTTTTAGGGTTTCTGTTCGGGCTGACCAGTTTGATTAATAACACGGTCAATCCCACGGCAACTTCCTTCGTTTTCACGCCCTTTTACAGTCTGGGCAATGTAAGCGGCAATCTGCTGAGCCTGGTCATCTGCTTTGTACCCCGGATTCTGGTCGGCATTGTGCCCCATTATGTGTACCGGGGGCTTAAAAACCGTTTGGGACAGGCGCCGGGACTGATTGCGGCGGGTCTGGCCGGCAGCCTGACGAATACCCTGCTGGTGATGCACATGATCCTTTTGTTTTTCGGCCGTCAGTATGCCGCTGCGAATCAAAAGGCTTATGAAACCATTTATATGTTCATTTTGAGCATCATCGGCATTAATGGCGTCCCGGAGGCTATCGTGGCTGCCATTTTAACCCTGGCTATCGGCAAGGCACTGCTGACCGCACAGAAAAAAAAATAATTAGTCCGCCCTGCCGGAATAATGTCTTAGGACTTGCGCAGAGGAAAAATTAGGTGTATAATAATAAAAAAAAGAATCAGACAGGAGGATTTGTTTATGTATGATGTAGCCTGTATTGGCATCTTTGTGGCAGACTGTATTGCAAAAACCGTTGATAAAATCCCGGAAAGAGGCAAGCTGGGGCTGATCGACAGCCTGAACCTCTACACCGGCGGCTGTGCCATGAATGCCGCCGCAGACATGAAAAAACTGGGCGCCGATGTAGCGCTGATCGGCATGGTCGGCAATGACGGCTTTGGCTCCTTTATGCTGGGCGAGGTAAAAAAGCTCGGGATTCCCACTGACGGCATTAAGGTCAGCAATGACTATGCCACCTCCGCCTCTGCTGTGCTGGTGGACGGCGGCGGCGAACGTACTTTCCTGCATGCTCTTGGCTGCAACGCCCACTTTACGGACAGCGATGTGAATTACGATGTTATCCGTGATGCTAAGGTGGTGTTCGTGGCCGGCACCATGCTCATGCCGAACTTTGACGGCGAGCCCTGCGCACGCGTACTGAAAAAATGTAAGGAAATGGGCAAAATCACCGTTTTAGACAGTGCCTGGGACGATACCGGCCGCTGGATGGACGTGCTGCGCCCCTGTATGCCCTATATTGATTATTTCATTCCCAGCATCGACGAGGCCCGCATGTTTGCAGGCGGCCGTGAGGATGTGAAGGATATTGCAGATTATTTCTTCGACTTGGGCGCAAAGCATGTGGCCATTAAGGTTGGCAAGAACGGCTGCTATGTGCGGGAAACCAAGGATTCTGAGGGGATTACCCTGCCTACCTATTTGGGCTTTAAGCCGGTGGACACCACAGGCGCCGGCGATTCCTTCTGCTCCGGCTTCCTTTACGGTCTGACCCATGGCATGACCATGGCGGAAAGCGCACAGTTGGCCAACGCGGTGGCAACCCATTGCGTTATGGCGGTGGGCGCCTCCACCGGAATTCGGTCCTTTGCAGAAATTCAGCAGTTTATGAAGGAAAATCAGCCCGGCTGAGATCGGTTCAGCTTAGAACAAACACGTCCGGAACGATTGACGCATCTCCCCCGCGGGACATGCCTACCTGTTACGCCTTATCTGCCCACAAACAGGCGTAAACATTTTAAATATTTTGTGGGCAGAAAGGCTATGGAAATTAAAATGAAGAAAGCAGTTATGTATGGCGGCGGCAACATAGGCCGCGGATTTATCGGTCAGCTGATGTATCAGGCCGGCTATGCGGTCAGCTTTGTCGACGTGAACCAGGAGCTTTTGGCTGCCCTGAACACCCAAAAGCAGTATCCGGTCAGGATTTTAAAGGGCGACAGCTATGACGAGGTGATGGTGCAGAACGTCAGCGGCATTGACGGAAACGACATTGATGCGGTGAGCCGCGCCATTGCCGAGGCCGACCTGTGTGCCACGGCTGTGGGCGTGAACGTCCTGAAATTTATTGTAAAGCCCGTGAAGGAAGGAATTGTCCGCCGTTTCACAGAAGGCTCCAAAAAACCGCTGGATATTATCATTTGTGAAAATCTGATCGGTGCCGATGCGTTTTTAAAGGGCATGATTTCCGATCTGATGACGGAGGAGGAGCGGGGCTATCTGGATCAGGTTGGCTTTGTGGAGGCCTCCATCGGCCGCATGGTACCCATTCAGACCGACGCCATGAAGGACGGCAACCCCCTGCGCGTGTGCGTGGAGCGCTACGACCGTCTGCCGGTGGATAAGGACGCTTTCCGCGGTGAAATTCCGCCCATTGAAAACCTGGTACCCTTTTCACCCTTTTCCTACTATATTGAACGCAAGCTCTTTGTCCATAATATGGGGCACGCCTCAACAGCGTATCTGGGCCAGTATCTGGGCTGCGAGACCATTTGGGAGAGCATTGGCCGCCCCGAGGTTGAGTTGATTGTTTTAAGGGCCATGCAGGCTTCGGCTCTGGCTATGAGCAAAAAATACAGCGTGGACTTCCAGGCTTTAAACAGCCATGTAGAAAATTTGATTTATCGTTTTTCCAATCAGCAGCTGGGCGATACCAACGCCCGGGTGGGCGGCGATATTAAGCGTAAGCTGTCCCCCAACGACCGGATGATCGGCGCTCTGCGGCTCTGCATGGAACAAAATGTTCCCACGGATTATCTGGAGGTTGCCATCGCCGCTTCTCTGCTCTTTACCCGGGAGGGCGAGGAACCCATGACGCCGGAAACCATTCTGACAGAGGTGGCCGGACTGGCTCCCGGCGACGCTGTATATGGCCGCATCATGGCTTATTATGAAATGCTGGCGGCAAAACAGCCGCTTGCCCAGCTGATAAAGACCGTTAAGGCAAAGCAGGGCGAGGCTGTGATTGTTTAAACAGACTGTACGCTCATATAGGTAAGGGAGTGAGGGTATGCCGAAATTTACAAAAGCTGCGATTATGAACTCCTTTATGAAGCTTTTAAGCACCACCTCCTTTGACAAGATAACCGTGAAAAACATTGTAGATGACTGCGGCATTAACCGGAATACCTTCTATTATAATTTTGAAGATATTTACGCCCTTGTCGATGAAATTCTGCAGGAGGAAGTCCGTAAAATTGAAGAAATGCAAAGCACCTGCCATTCCTGGAACGAAGGACTCCTGCAGGCGGCCGATTTTGCTCTGCAAAACCGGAACGCCGTTTTTCACCTGTATAATTCCTCCAAACGGCCGCAGCTGGAAAAATATCTGCAAAAGGTCGTGTATGATGTTGTGAGCCGGTTTGTCCGGCAAGCGGCTCGGGATGTGGCCATTTCAGAAACGAACCAAAATTTTGTGGCGGATTTTTACACCTGCACCCTCATGGGGCTGCTGCGCAATTGGTTAGACAGCGGCATGGAAGAGGATTTCACCGACGTGATTAAAAAGACGGGCGTCCTCTTTGAAAGCAATATCCGGCAGGCAATTGCGCTGTTTGCTGAGCATTAGGCATTTTGAGAAATTTGTCTGAAAATCGGTCAAAATGAGCACTGTGCATAAAATTTATGCACGGTGCTTTTTTTGCCTGTTGCGCCTTTGCCGAACAAAGTGTACAATATAAATGATATTACGCTGGAAAGGAAAATGAATATGAAGCTGAAAAAAACCTTTAAGGGCGCCTACATAGCGCTGTCTGTCCTGATGGTGGTACTGGGCATTGCCATGCTCATTGCCCCGGCATTTTTTATGTACACGCTGGCCTTTCTGGCCGGTGCCGTTTGTATTCTCCACGGCATTATGCGGCTGGCAGGATATTTTTCAAAGGATTTATACAAAATTGCCTTTCAGTTTGATTTGGCGCTGGGCATTGCGTCGATTTTGTCCGGCTGTGTGCTGATTGTGCACGCTGATGGCGTTATCCACCTGATTCCGGTTATCATCGGCATGTTTACGCTGGTTTCCGGCGCACTGCGGATTCAGTCCGCCCTGGACGCCAAGCGGTTTGGTCTTTCCAAATGGTGGATTTTGCTGGTGGCCTCCATCATTTTAATTGCCTTCGGTACACTTTTAATCCTCTGCCCCTTTGAAAGTGTTGTCACCATTGTTGTTTTAATGGGAATGACCCTGATTATCACCGGACTGCAAAACATATTTATTTTGCTCCATGCCGTGAACTATGGCAAGCGCTGAGGGCAGGGGGCTTTGAAATAAATGGAACCGAAAAACAAGGATAAAACAGTATTGGAACGACTGGCCACCTTCATTGTTGATAAGCGGAACATCCTGCTGCTGTTATATGCAGCAGCCTTTGTCTTTTCGCTTGTTGCCCAAAGCTGGGTCAAGGTGGAAAATGATATCACGGCCTATCTGCCGCAGAATACGGAAACCCGTCAGGGACTGACGATTATGGAGGATGAATTTGTCACCTATGCCACCGCTCGGGTGATGGTCGCCAATATTACCTATGGAGAGGCAGACACTTTCTGCGAACAGCTCAAGGCGCTGCCCCAGCTGGAAATGGTGACCTTTGACGACACGGAGGCACATTATAAGGACGCCTGCGCCCTGTTCGACATAACCCTAAAGGGCGAAGCAGGCGACGCGGTGGTTAAGGAGGGCTATGCCGCCATTCGTGAGCTGCTGGACGGCTACGATACCTTTATTGCAGAAAGCGATGCTGATATGTCGGCCTCCCTGGCCAATGAAATGACGATCGTGCTGGCGGTGGCGGCCGTTATCATTGTGGCTGTGCTGCTTTTGACCTCTAAAACCTACATGGAAGTCCCCGTGCTGCTGATAACCTTCATTACAGGTGCGGTTTTAAACAAGGGAACCAATTTTATTTTTGACGAAATTTCCTTTGTATCTAACTCCGTCACGGCGGTTTTGCAGCTGGCGCTTTCCATTGACTACGCCATTATCCTGATTCATCACTACAGCGAGGAGCGGGAAACCTATGAAACCCGGGAGGCGGTTATCAACGCCCTGGCAAGATCCATCCCCGAAATTTTCTCCAGCTCCCTGACCACTGTATCGGGACTGATGGCGCTGATGTTCATGCAATTCAGGATTGGCTTTGACATGGGCATTTGCCTGATTAAGTCCATTCTGTTCAGCCTGCTCTGCGTGTTTACCCTAATGCCTTGCCTGCTGATGGTTTTCGGCAAATATATCGACAAAACCCATCATAAAAGCCTGCTGCCGAATATAGCCTGGCTGGGCAGCGCCGTATATAAGCTGCGGATGATTGTGCCACCGGTTTTTGCAGGCGTTTTGGTGCTGGCCTTTTTTCTGTCCTCCAACTGCCTATATACATACAATGCCAACTCGTCTAAAACCAGCCGGCAAAACGAAACGCAAATTGCCAAGGAAACCATTGAGGAATACTTCGGCTCCAAAAATCTTGCGGCGCTGCTTATTCCGGCCGGTGATTACGAAAAGGAAAAGCACCTGATCGGGGAACTGAAGCAGCACCCGGAGGTTAAGGACGTAACGGCGCTTTCCAGCGTGGAGGCAAAGGACGGCTATGTGTTGACCGACAGGCTAACGCCCCGGCAGTTTTCCGAGCTGACGGATATTGACATTGAAACCGCCAAGCTGTTATATACGGTTTACGCCGCCGATCACGAGGATTACAGCAAGCTCATGACTAACTTGAACGATTTTGGCGTGCCTATTCTGGATATGTTCGAGTTTGTCTATGATTTAAAGGAAGATGGTTATGTTCATTTTGACGATGAGCTGACAGCCGATTTAGACAACCTGTATCTGCAGCTGGACACAGCAAAAAAGCAGCTGGCAGGCAACCACTATGCCCGCATGCTCATTGATTTAAATGTGCCGGTGGAGGGGGAGGAAACCTTTGCCTTTATTGACACGGTGCACGAAATTACAGGCAAATATTATGACCACTGCTATTTTGTAGGTGATTCAACCAGCTGCTATGATTTGTCAAATTCCTTTGCTACAGATAACATCATCGTGTCTGTGCTGTCGATTCTCTTCGTCATCATCATCCTGTTCTTCACCTTTAAAAACGCAGGACTCCCGGCGCTTTTGATTGTGGTCATACAGGGCAGCATATGGCTGAATTTTTCCGTTTCCTTCATCACAGGCTCTAATATGTTTTTCTTAAGCTATCTGATTGTCAGCTCCATTCAGATGGGCGCCAACATCGACTACGCCATTGTGATTTCCAGCCGGTACTTGGAGCTGAAAAAGGAAATGGGTATAAAAAACGCCATGAAAGGCGCGCTGAATTTCGCCTTTCCCACAATTCTGACCTCGGGCAGCATTCTGGCCGCCGCCGGATTTCTGATCAGCCAGCTGTCCACAGAGCCATCCATTGTATCCATCGGACTGGCGCTGTGCCGCGGCACGCTGATCTCCATGTTTTTGGTGATGTGCGTACTGCCGGAAATTCTGCTGCTGGGTGATACCATTGTTGAAAAATCCGGCGTAACTCTCAAAAAACCGGAGCTGGTCAGAAAGGAAACCGGCCGCTTTTTGGTCAACGGCCGTGTGCGCGGCCATATAAACGGCTTTGTCGACGCGGAAATACACGGACTTGTCCGCGGCGATATGGAAGCCATTGTGACGATTGATACCATTTCCAAAGAAACGGAGGCAAGCGGAAATGAAACAGAGAAATAGAGCCGTTGCCTGGCTGCTGGTGATTCTGTTCACGACAGCCCTCGGCGCGTCCTGGCCTGCCGCTTTTGCAGAAGGCGACCGGATTACCCTGCACAGTGCAGAGGACTTCGCATCTTTTGCGCGCCGCTGTAAAACCGATACCTGGTCACAGGGAAAAACCGTGGTGTTAGCCGCTGACATTGATTTATCCGGCGCCGATTGCCTGCCGGTTCCGACCTTTGGCGGAACCCTGCTGGGAAACGGCTATACCCTTTCGGGCGTGGACATCAAGACCAAGGGCTCAAATCTGGGGCTGTTCCGATATGTACAGGCGGGCGCCGTTATTGAAAATTTAAACGTAACCGGAAGCATAACCCCCGACGGGACAAAGAAAAATATCGGCGGCATTGCCGGCGTCAGCTATGGAACACTGCAAAACTGCAGCTTTAGCGGCACGGTGACTGCCGATGCCACAGTCGGCGGCATTTGCGGCCTTGTTGCCGAAAGCGGCCGCCTGATCGGCTGCCGGTTTTCCGGCTCCGTGACGGGCAACAGCTACACCGGCGGCATCAGCGGCCAGAATTACGGCCTGATTGAAGCCTGCGAAAACACCGGGAGCATTAACACAACCGATACGGAAACCGCTAAAAGCATTCAGGACATTAACCTGGATGTTTCGAAGCTCCGAACACCGGAAAACATCGACACCGCCACGGACACCGGCGGCATCTGCGGTTTTTCCAAGGGCCGCGTGATTGACTGCATCAACACCGGCAACGTGGGCTATCCCGCCATTGGCTATAACACCGGCGGCATCTGCGGCCGTCAGGCAGGCTTTTTGTCAGGCTGTCAAAATCGCGGCACCATAAACGGCCGGAAGGACATTGGCGGCATCTGCGGGCAGGCAGAGCCCTATATTTTGCTGAGCTACTCAGAGGATGCCCTGCAGCAGCTGGACGGCGTGTTGGAGGAGCTGCAAAGCATTTTGGATTATGACGCCCTGTCGGCCGACAGCCGGCTGTCAGACAGCATAGACGCCATTGACCGTGAAATGTCTGCCGCGGCAGATTCCGTCAGCGACGTTTCAAAGGATGCAAAAACCTATGCCGATAGCATGGCCGACAGTGTGAATGACGCGGCAGACAGGCTGCATACCGCTCTGGATCGCTCCACCGCCGCTTTCGACTCTGTGGCTGCCGCAACCGATACGATGTCCCAAGGCATCGATGCCTTCCGGGACAGCGGCAACGCTCTGAAGGATATGCTGACCGACCTCAAGACCATGGCAGAGGCAGCGGAGAAGGCAGGCGAACAGCTGTCAAACGCCAGCTATTCTTTGGAAAACGCCGCGCGGCGGATTGCCTCGGCCTGCGACGATCTGGAAAACAGCGCCTATTCGCTGGAAGCGGGCGCCGAAAAGCTGCAAACGGCTGTCCGGGCGCTGTCTAAGGCGCTGGCGGACAAGAAAAATATTGAGGCCGCCTTTACGGAATTGTGGAGCAGTCTGGACACGCTGCAAAAGGGTCTGAGCGGCACAGCCTCGGCTCTGACGGACATAACCGACGCCCTTCGGACTCTGCAGGAAAAAAGCGTGATAACCGGAAGCATCAGCGATGCCATTGACAAGGCAAAGCAGCTGGCTCAGTGCTATAAGGCCATGGCGGCCGCCCTGGCGGATATCGGCGACGCCGTTTTAACGCTGGCAGGCGGGTTTGACATCTATTCCATTACCGCAGCCTTCCGCATGTTAGAGCGCGGCTTTACCTCACTGGGCAACGCCTTTTCGTATCTGCGCGCAGCAGGCGAGGAACTGGAAACGGCTCTGGACGCGGTGGATTCCCTGTCCGAGCACGGCACCCAGGCCATTAACAGCCTGCGGGACGGTCTTGCGTATATCCGGGACGGCCTGACGGATTTGACCGCCGCCACGGAAACCCTTTCCGCAGCTGTTTCTGAGCTGACGGCCGGCGGCGCCCCTGCCCTCCCTGTTGCCTCGGCCATTTTCGGCAATGATTTTGATGAACTGCTGAATCGCTTGCGGAACATGCAAACCGCTTTTTCCGATGTGAAGGATATTGTCAGGGATAAAAAGAACGCCGCCGCAGACGATTTGGAGCAGCTGAGCCAGGAGCTCCGCGCCCTGACCGATATTCTGTCCGGAGCCTATGAGGAGCATGTACAGGCAGACGCCGACGGTTTCGTCCGGGATATTTCCGACGAGGACACTGCCGGCGATACCCGCGGTAAAATTGTATCCTCGGTGAATGAGGGGGCCGTCCTGGGCGACATTAACATCGGCGGCATTGTGGGCTCCATGGCCATTGAATTTGATTTTGATCCTGAGGATGATATTAAAAACAGCGGCGACAAGTCCCTAAGCTTTACCTACAAAACAAAATGCGTGGTACGCCGCTGTCGGAACGAGGCCGCCGTGACCGCCAAAAAAAACTATACCGGCGGTATTGTGGGGCGGATGGACTTAGGCAGCGTTTTGTCCTGCGAGAATTACGGTTCGGTGACCGCCAGCGACGGCAATTACATCGGCGGCATTGCCGGTCTGTCTGACACGGTGATTCGAAATTCTCTGTCAAAATGCACCCTGTCCGGCACCGATTACATCGGCGGCATTGCAGGGCAGGGCGCCACGCTTGCCGACTGCCGCGCCCTGGTAAACGTCCCTGCATACGGCGAGTGTGCCGGCAGCATTGCCGGCAGCGCCGACACGGCTTCTGTCAAACGCTGTTATTTTGTCAGCGATGTGCTGGGCGGCATTGACGACATCAGCTATACCGGCATTGCGGAGGAAACGGATATTAATGCTTTTGTCAGCTTTGCCGCCGCTGCCTTTGGCACTGATATTACCTTTACTCTTTTGTTTATGGCAGATGATGAGGAAATTGCCCGCGTTCCCTTTCGGTATAAGGATGCCATTCCTGAAGAAAGCATCCCGAAGGTACCTGAAAAATCCGGCTATTACGGCAAATGGAGTTCCTACAATTTTGAGGAGGCCACCTATGATGCTGTGATCACGGCGGAATATTACCGGGATATTGAGCTGATTGAATCCCCGGCAAAGCGTGAAAACGGAAAGTCTGTCCTTCTGGTTTGCGGCGCCTTTGATGATGCGGCGCGGGTTGCCGCGGTCAATCAGGCGGAAAGACCTGAAAAGCTCCGGCATAAAACCGTTTTAGACGGCTATGCTGTCGAAATCAGCGGCACCTATACCGAAAACTATACCGTGCGGTATCTGCCCACATCAGAAAAGAAAAATGTCAGTCTTTATATTGAAAGCGGCGGCAAGCCGAAAAAGGTCAAAGCAAAGGCCTTTGGCAGCTATCTGGAATTTACGGCGCCAGACAGCAGCTTCCGTTTATATGAGGTCAAACGGAGCTATATGGGCGCGGCGGTTGCCGCGGTGCTGCTGGTTCTGTCCGCCGGCGGTCTTCTGCTCTTTTGGCGACGGGCAGGAAAAAAGAAAGGAAAGCCGAATGACGTTGACGCCGTCCAATAACAGAAAGAGGGGGTATAGCTTTGCTACACACACCTAGCGTGTCGATATACCTTTTATTATGCGTAAATATTCACATTTTCTTGCCGAACCCTACCCAGCCGGCCAGACCCCGGCGTCGCTCACCTGTTCGCTTACAAGCGCGCTCCTGGCGGCTCGCTGTTGCTAACACCTTTTGGCGATTCCTGGCCTTGCGGCACAATGGCATTAAACCCCTGCTTGTGCGGCCTGATTACGGGGTTTCAAAGGGGCAGAGCCCCTTTGCCTGAGTTCCCCGAAGGGGAACGAAGGACCGCCCGGGCTCGGCGGGCGGAACAGGGCCCGGCTAAAAAAATTAACAGTATTTTGCAGAAAAAAGCTTTTTTAACAGTCTGAGGGGGTGTAGTTTTACTACACCCCCTCAAGATAGACATAAAATCCCACCGGCCAGACCAGCTGAGTTTGCCGGCTACTGAAGCCCACCGTTGCTTTTCGCACGTTTTAACAGGGTTGCCGTGGAAATCGGCGAGACAAACACGCGGCTTTTTTTATCAATCTCCGTGATAATAAAGGATTTCGGCAGATCATCGGACACATTCACCACAAAGCCCTCGTCCTCCGCCACTGCCAGAAATTCCCGGGTGATGCCGGAGGTGCTGGTGACGTCCAAATCTAAAATTGCAATAATATCCGCCATATTCACAACTACATCAGAGCCTAAATGCAAAAACATATGCTTCCCTCTTTATTCTGTTAATTCCGCTTTTCCCTTGGAAACGGCGAACACACGGCCGCGAGGCAACAGCGCGTCTAAGTCCGTACAGGTGATAAACACCTGCTTGTCCGGGATTTTACCCGCCAGATAGGCCCGGCGGGTTTGATCCAGCTCACTCATAATATCATCCAGAAGCAGCACCGGATATTCGCCGTATTCTTCATATAACAAATCCGCCTGCGCCAGCTTTAAGGACAACACAGCGCTCCGCTGCTGCCCCTGAGAGCCAAAGCTTTTGGCGTCTTTATCGTCAATAAAAATTTCAAAATCCTCCCGGTGGGGGCCGTAGAGCGTATAGCCCTGCTCAAGCTCACGGTCGAACCCGGCCTCCAGCTTTTCCAAAAAGGCCGCCCGTTCCGTAAACCGCGGCCGGTATATCACACGCAGCGTCTCGCCCGACGCCTCAAAATGCGCCTTTTGCGCCAGTGCATCCAGTCGTTCCATAAACGCCGTCCGATACTGCATCAGCTCCATGCCGTAATCGGCCAGCTTTTCATTCCAGACAAAAACCGTTTCCTTAAGGCCGGTGGCCGAGCCGGACATGCGAATCCGTTTAATCAGCTTGTTTCGCTGCTCCAGAACACGATGATACCGCCCCAGCGTGTGATAATAGGCCGGGCGCAGCTGACTCAGCGCCACATCCATAAACCGCCGGCGGATATAAGGCCCTTCCTTCACCAGTCCCAGCTCCTCGGGATAAAACAGCACCACGTTCAAATTGCCCACAAGCTCGCTGAGCCGGCTGATAGTAACGCCGTTGATTTTAATTTGCTTTTTTTTATTCCGCAGAATGATAATTTCCAGCGTATGCTCCCGATGCCGGTCACAAAAACAAAGCGCCGCCTTGGTATATTCCGCGCCGAACCTGATTAAATCCGCATCCTGCGCCGTGCGGAAGGATTTACCCATGCTGAAAAGATAAAGCGCTTCCAGCAGATTGGTTTTGCCCTGGGCGTTGCCGCCGCAGAACACGTTGGTCGTTTCGTCAAAAACAAGGTGTTGGGCCTCGTAGCTGCGAAAATTTTGCAGGCTCAGACTTTTGATATACATAGGCTATTCCACCGTCAGCTCCAAATATTCGTCACCCAGGGTCAGAAACACCCTGTCGCCGGGATACAGCTTCTTGCCGCGCATGGTGCAGGGCACCTCATTCACGCTGACCGCACCTTCTTGAATCAGCTCCTTGGCGTCGCTGCCGGAAAGACAAATGCCGGCAAACTTTAACAGCTGATCCAGCTTAATATATTCGGTTTCAATTTTTATCTGCATAATCCTTCTCCGTTATTGCCTGTTTTCCAGATTGGTCACAAGCTCCTCCACAATTTTTTTGGTGTCCTCATTTTTTTCCATGCTGTGCTTAATGTTGTTAATGCCGTTTAAAATCGTAGCATGATTCCGACCGCCCAGCTCCTTGCCGATTTTTGGCAGGGACAGGCCGGTGAACTCCCGCATCAGATACATGGCAATGTGCCGGGCATAGGAAATTTCCTGGGTTCGCTTGGAGGACAGAATCTCGTCGGAGGTCAGATTAAAATAATTCGACACAATCGACAGAATATACTCCGTGTTGATGTGCGGATCGTCCGACTTATTGAGAAATTCCTTAATGGCCTCATCGGCCAGCTGCATGGTAATGGGGCGTCCCATTAAAACATTATAGGCCGTCAGCCGCTTTAAAACGCCCTCCAGATTTCGGATGTTGGACTTCAGATTTTCCGCTATGTAAAACAAAATATCGTCCGGTACCTCAAAATTTTCCTCGCTGGCCTTTTTCTTCAAAATGGCCACCCGAGTTTCCAGATCCGGCGGCTTAATATCCACAATCAGCCCCCACTCGAACCGTGTTCGCATCCGCTCCTCCAGCTCCTTAATTTCCCGGGGCGGACGGTCGGAGGTAATGATAATCTGCTTGTTGCCCTCGTGCAGGGTGTTAAAGGTGTGGAAAAATTCCACCTGGGTCTGATCCTTATTGGAAATAAACTGAATATCGTCAACAATCAGAACATCGCAGGTTCTGTATTTGTTCCGAAAATCCACTGTTTTTTTATCGATCAGCGTATTAATAAAATCGTTGGTAAATTTTTCGCTGGTCACATATAAAATGTTGGCCGTCGGGTTATTCTCTTTAATCCGGTTGCCGATTGCCTGCACCAGATGGGTTTTCCCCAGCCCGGGGCCGCCGTAAATAAACAACGGGTTAAAGGCCTCCGCCGGCCGTTCCGAAACAGCCTGGGAAGCAGCATGAGCCAAACGGTTGGAATCTCCCACCACAAAGGAGGAAAAGGTATATTTAGGGTTTAAGGTGGTGGCATCGTCACCGCGGCCGCTATAGGTCACGGTGTGCTCCAGTTCCGGCGGCAGCGGCTGGTTATAGTCCAAAAGCTCCACTGCATAAAACCGATCCGCCGCTGTGTTCACGGCCTCCTTAATCGCGTCTAAATGCATGGATTTTACGATTTCATAATGCAGTTCTGTCGGAACCTTTAAATAAATAGCCTCCTCTGTCATGCCGACGGGCAAAAGGGGCTCAATCCAATGGTCATAGGCCGACTGGCTGACCTCCGGCTTGTCCTTTAAAATCTTTAATGCCTGGTACCAGATTGATGATAGCTGCGCCTTCATTCCTTCGCGTCCCCCAACTGTTAAAAATAAATCCGCGCCCGCAGGCGCAAATGAATATTGAATGCTGTCGCAACAGCTTTATATGCAGTATGTATCTATTATAGCATAAGCAATTTGAAGAATCAAGAAAATTTCTGCCGAATCTTGCACAAAAAACAGATGAGGCTGTCGCATTTAGCGCAGACCGCTTTAAGGCAAATAATACAGTTAAAACACCAAATAAAGAGAATCAAAAGTGTTTTTGGGGTTGGAATTCATTTTTTTTAAATGAATTCCTTCTTTTTTATGCCTTAAAGCTACGAACAAACTTCGCCGCTCGGCGTACCTATGGCAAAGGAAACTCGAACCCCTGTTGGTTTTAACAGGTCAATTTTCCCCGAAGCTGTGTCAAAG
>CAYUUO010000025.1:0-20222 GCA_964447945.1 uncultured Oscillospiraceae bacterium | reverse complement strand
GTTTATCTCGTAAAAAAATATTACGGAATGTAACACATCTATTGTAAACCTACATGTAAAAATAAATATTTTTTAAAAAAGTACTTGAAATTTTAAAAAAATTGTGGTAAAATAAGATTGTTGTGTTCGTGTTGCGATAATGCGTCACAAAACGGCCTGTTGGTCAAGCGGTTAAGACGCCGCCCTCTCACGGCGGAAACGGGGGTTCGATTCCCCCACGGGTCACCACGTCGGAGCAAAGTTCGCTTTGCTCCGACTTATTTTTTTTGTCAAAAAATAAGTCTGCCGCCCGCTTCCTTGCTTCTCCTTTTTCGCAAAAGGTCACGCTGCACTCCGGCTGTTCGCTTGCAAGCGCGCTCACAACGCCTCCGCTTACTATCAACCTTTTGCGATTGGGCGCCTTCGGCGCGAATTCTTTGCAAAGTTCGCTTTGCTCCGACTTATTTTTTTTGTCAAAAAATAAGTCTGCCGCCCGCTTCCTTGCTCCTCCTTTTTCGCAAAAGATCACGCTGCACTACGGCTGTTCGCTTACAAGCGCACTCACAACGCCTCCGCTTGCTATCAACCTTTTGCGATCGGGCACCTTCAACGCGCGTTTTCCCCTGCCTGCGATTATCCGCAACAGAAATGATCAGTCCTTTTGCCGCAAGCGAAATGAAACAGAAAGCTGCGTATCTAAAAGACCCGCTCCGGCTACCGGAAAGCCTAACGTTCCCCTACATACTAAACCGCCCCGCACGCGAACGTGTGGGGCGGTTTTCGGTCAGGCAAGCCTGCCGGATAAAGGGGGCATACTTCACAGGAAGTATTCATGTATTTTGTGAGGTCACTATCAGTATGCCCTCCGGGCCTTGACTTATACCTGTTTTAAATAGCAAATTTGATTTACATCCGATAAATTGTACAAAAGCCCGTCGATAAGGCACTGCACACTTCTGCACCGGCAAACGCTTGTTATTCTGCCGTGACTTCCGGCGCGGCTTCACCGCTGTTCTCCGGCGTTTCCGCTACGTCCCCGGCCGGCTCCTGAGGAGCCATCTGGATTTCCTCAAAGCCGCTCTTATCATAGGTTGTTTTCATAAACTGACCCATACCGTTAACGTATAATGTATAGCCGTCCATCAGGTTAAACAGCTGACAGCCCTCCGTCACCACGATATCCGTCTCACCGGACTTTTTACAAAGCTGAATAGCGCCGTTTGTATAGCTTATATAATACAGTTCATCACCGTCGAAGCCAAAGGCAAGCACCATCCGGTCGGCCACCGCCGTTTCCTTATAAGTCCCGTCCAGTGCAGCTACGGACAGGGACAGCTTAGGCTGCCCGGTGGTTGCATCCTGCGTGCCGTCTGTGTAATACAGGGCGTCCTGATAAACGTCAAAGCTATATATCGGGCCACTGACCAGCTTTTTCACATCGCCGCCGCGGCGATTTATGCTGTAAAGCGCTTTTTCCGTCTGATCCGTATAATAAATTCTGTCCCGATAGCACACAAACTGCACAATATCCTGATCGGACACCAGCTTGGGCTTTCTCTGACCGATTCTCAGCCGATACAGACGGTACTGATACGTATCGCCACCGCCCTGCTGTGCCATTTGTTCCTGCATTTCGGGCGTCATATCATCCCGCGGCTCCTGCAGGACAAAATACAGCTCGTTACCCACCAAAGCCAGGTTGCCGAAATAGGCATCCTTGCTCTCAAACAGCACTTCCTTGACCGCGCCGTCTGCGCTGATGCGGTGGAGGGCCTGACCGGTTGCCGCGTCCAGATAATAGACCCAGCCGTCCGACACGTTCAGAAAAACACCCTCGGCATCGCTCAGCCGCATTTTTTCACCGGTTTTTTTATTTTCTTTATAAATGGCGCAGGAAGGATCCAGATAGTAGAGATTTTCCTCATCCGCGGCCAAAATGCCCGACTGCAGCAAGTTGGCGCTGGTGTTGCCGCGAACCTCCTCGGAAACCGCAGCCAGCTTGCTGCTGTTACCTGCCGCCGCATAGCGCGTATAAGCCGTCAGGAAATCGCCCTTTTTCTCGGCACGACTGCCCAAAAGGGTCATAACACCGCCATAGGCAAGATAGACGATAAAGCATAAAACCGCCAGCGAAACCACGGCGCCTGCACCGATCAAAACGTTTTTCTTCCTTTTTTTATTACGCTCTGCCCGTGCCTGCTCCTCCATCCGCCGCTGCTCTTCCTCAGCCTGCCGCTGGATCTCCTCCATCTCTGCCAGCGTCTGCGTCAGCGCATCCCGCGAGGAATAACGGCTCATAACCTCGGCCTTTTCCCGGCCGCAGCGGACACAGCTCTCCGCGCCGCTCACATTGGGACGGCCGCAAACGCAAATCCAGTACGGCCCTTCATCCTTAGCATAGCACGCCGCGTCCTCACCCGCCGCAGACATAAGACGAACTTTTTCATCATAATCCGGCTCTGTGATTTTAATTTCCGTCAGATTGCCTTCCTTTATGTATGGATCTCCTTCTGTGAAATGTACCTCTAAAAACTCTGTTGTAATGTGCTTAGCCTCCGGAAACTGCGCCATGGAAACCGCTTTGGCCGACGCAAAATAATCCTTGGGCTGGCCGCTTAAGCCCCCAATATCCACACGGATTTCACCCAGCTCACCGCCATAAGCGTCGTAGGCACGCACCATAAAGGCCACGGCTTCCACCACCCGGTCACTTAGGTTAAACAGCTTAAACAGCGCATAGGGCTCGCCGGTTTTGGAGTTGGTTTTCACCACAACACCCTGATTTTCTACAGGACATAATAAATCAATCTGCAAATTGTCCGCCTCCTAAATTAATAGAAATCAAAACTGAATTATTTCTATTTTATCACAGTTTCAGAAAAAATACAACTTTTTTATGCACAAAAGTATTGACAAGTTTCATTTTGCAGGATATAATAATAAGGTATATGAAAAGTGGTATGCGTGTAGGAGGTGGAGCACTTGCTTAGAACATATCAGCCTAACAGAAGAAAACGGAAAAAAGACCATGGCTTCAGAAACAGAATGAGTTCGCGATCCGGCAGAAAGGTATTGGCCAGAAGGAGACTAAAGGGCAGAAAGGTTCTGTCTGCATAGTTATGAAAACCAGTCGCTGAGAGCTCCCGCTTTTAGCGACTTTATTTCATAATTCCCCGTGGCCTCGGGTATCGTATATGAAGCAGACTATTAGTTTAAACAAAAACGAGCTGTTTTTGCAGGTATATAAAAAAGGAAAACGGTCATACCACAAAAATTTTACTTTATATTACCTGCCCAACGGCGTTGGCTGCAACCGGCTTGGCATTAGAGCCGGCAAAAAGCTGGCCGGTGCCGTGAAACGCAATCGGATTCGAAGGCTCGTCAAGGAAAGCTACCGGCTGCTCGAGCCGGAGCTCAAGCAGGGATATGATTTGATTTTTGCCGCGAAGGAGGGCTGTCTGTCCGCCGATTCGCTGGCCGAAACCATGGACGCCATGCGACGCCTGCTCGGCGCCGCACGCCTGTTTAACCTGCCCGCCGGACGCCACGGCGTCTGTGCGCCGCAAAATAAAGGGCCGCAAAACGGGGCCGGGAAGGCATGTCCCCGCAAAGCGGACGTTAGGGAAACGGACGCTTGAGTATGAAAAAAATCCTGATCCATTTAATTCGTTTATATCAGCGGTATATATCGCCGCTGAAAAAGCCAAGCTGCCGGTTTTACCCCACCTGCTCCCAGTATGCCCTGGAGGCTATTGAAAAAAAGGGGGCGCTATGCGGCTCGTGGCTTGCTCTGCGCCGGATTTTAAAATGCCATCCCTTCCACGAAGGCGGCTATGATCCGGTGGAATAACAAAATAAAGCATCCCGTATCGCCGTGTCTGTTTGCCGGCCGATACTGTTCGTCCCCGCCGGGGACATGCATTGCCAGCGAAAAAGGAGGCAACGAATTGGGCATTTTCGACATTATCAATATCCCGCTGGGATATTTGTTCCGTTATATTTACTTACTACTGCAGAATTACGGTTGGACGCTGGTTTTGTTTACCGTGATCACCAAGGCCATTCTGCTGCCTTTATCCATCAAGCAGCAAAAATCTATGAATAAAATGCAGGCCATTCAGCCGCGGCTGCAGGAACTGCAGAAAAAATATCAATATGACAAAGAAAAGCTGAATCAGGAAACGATGAAGCTGTATCAGGCCAACAAAATCAACCCCATGGGCGGTTGTTTGCCCCTCTTGATTCAGTTTCCGTTATTGATTGCTTTATACAATATTATCCGCAGCCCGCTGTCTTATGTGGTACAGTTGGGCAAACACGGTCTGCCCACCATTGAAGCGGTACACACAGCGCTGACCGCCTTAGGCTCAACCGTGCAGATTAACGACCAGATCGGTATCGCCGCGGAAATGACCCGCCTGTCTGACGGATTGGCGGCCGCTTTCCCCGGTGTCAACATGATGCATATTGACTTTACGTTTTTTGGGTTAAACCTGGCGCAGACACCGTCCCTGACCACTCTGTCGCCCCTGCTGATCATCCCGCTTTTGGCGGGTCTGACCACCTTTTTAACCTCCTGGCTGTCCAACAAAATGAATGGACAGTCCGCATCCAGCACGGAGGGCACAGCAGGCACCATGCAGATGATGACCTACTTTTTCCCGCTTATGACCGTGTTTTTCTCTATTTCCCTGCCGGCCGGCCTGGGATTTTACTGGACGCTGTCCAACGTTATCCAGATCGTACAGCAATATGTCATGCATCAGTTTTTTCCGGCCGGAAAGCCGGAAGTACCTGCGCAAAAGCATTTCAGAGAGCGCGAGGCTGAAAGGAGAAAGAAATGAGTAAATCTGTTAAAAAATCGGCTAAAACCGTTCAGGAAGCCATTGATCTTGCCTTAGCTGAGCTGCGGCTTTCTAAAGATGATGTCACCATCGAGGTAATTGAGGAGGGCTCAAAGGGCCTGTTTGGCCTTGGCGCCAGAGATGCGGTGGTTATGGTTACCTCGAACGTCACCCCCGAATCCCGTGCCAAGGATTTTCTTGATGACGTGTTTGCCTGCATGGGTATGCATGTGGATATCGACATCGACCACACAGACAAAATCATGAAAATTACGCTGTCCGGCGAAAACATGGGCATTATCATCGGCAAGCGCGGCGACACGCTGGACGCTCTGGAGCATTTGGTGAGCCTGGCGGTCAACCGCGGCGACGGTGACTATGTAAAAGTTATTCTGGACACGGAGAATTATCGTGAAAAGCGCCGGGTTACACTGGTGCGTCTGGCTGAAAATCTGGCCAATTCCGTCATCGCCAATAAGAGGAAGATCACCCTGGAGCCCATGAGCGCCAACGAGCGTCGGATTATTCATGCCACGCTGCAGAACAACAAGCTGGTTGATACCTATAGCATCGGCGAGGAGCCTTACCGCAAGCTTGTTGTTGCCTTGAAAAAGAAATAAAACACAGCTTGTGTGTAAAGAGTGATACGTGCAAAGGCCTGCCGCCAGACAAAGACAGGGCCAGCTGGGTTCGTTTTCTTGTCCCGGCGGGAACGCACGCAAAGCCTTACAAATCTAGGGCATATGGGCTCCGGCTCTTTATGCCGATGATGTACACACAGAATGTTTGCAGGATAATTGCATACTACCCGCGAGGGTTTGGGAGCTGTAAAAAATCCGGACGGGTTTTTTACAGCTTTTACTTTACACGGAAAGAGCGGTGATCTTATGGCCAGTCCCCTGGCAGACCGAATCCGTCCGCAGACGCTGGAGGACTGCGTCGGTCAACGTCATTTGTTGTCTGAGGGCAAAATTCTACACCGGTTGATTACCTCCGGCAACATCCCCAATATGATTTTCTACGGCCCCTCCGGCACCGGCAAAACCACTGTGGCCAACATTGCCGCACGTCTTTCCGGCAAAAGCCTGTATAAGCTGAACGCCACTAACGCCTCTGTTGCTGATATTAAGGCCATCACCGCCGGGCTGGACAGTCTGGGAAACGCAGAAGGGGTGCTTTTGTACTTAGACGAGATTCAAAATTTTAATAAAAAGCAGCAGCAATCCCTTTTGGAGTTCGTTGAAAACGGTTCAATTACCCTAATTGCCAGCACAACGGAGAACCCGTATTTTTATATTTACAACGCGATTTTATCCCGCTGCACCGTCTTTGAATTTAAGCCGGTGGACTCATCAGACATTGAGGGTGCGCTCCGGCGGGCCGCTGCCATTTTAGGAGAGGAAACAGGCGTTTCCGTTACGCTGGAGCCGGAGGCTCTTGCTCATTTATCCGGCACCTCTTCCGGCGATGTACGCAAGGCCCTGAACGCGCTGGAGCTCTGTGCCCAGGCCGCGCCTTTAACGGCGGACGGACTGCAGATTTCTCTTGCACTGGCAGAGCAATGCACGCAAAAAAAGGCCTTTCGTCACGACAAGGACGGCGACAGCCACTATGACGTCATCAGCGCCTTTCAAAAATCGATCCGGGGCAGCGATCCCGATGCGGCGATTCATTATCTGGCCAGACTGCTTGCCGGCGGCGATTTGCAAACCGCCTGCCGTCGCCTGATGGTAACCGCTGCGGAGGATATCGGCCTGGCCTATCCCCAGGCGGTGGTAATCGTTAAGGCCTGTGTGGACTGCGCCCTGCAGCTGGGTCTGCCGGAGGCACGGATTCCGCTGGCCGAGGCGGTGCTCCTGCTGGCCACAGCCCCCAAAACCAACTCCGCAATCATGGCCATCGATGCGGCCATGCATGACGTGGAAAACACCGACACCGGTGACGTGCCCATGCACCTGCGGGATACCCACTACGGCGGCGCGCAGAAACTGGGACGCGGCCTGACCTACCAATATCCACACGATTTTCCGAACCATTACACACCTCAGCAATATCTGCCGGATAAAATTAAAAACAAGGTCTATTACCGCGGCGGCGAGAACAAAAACGAGCAGGCCATCCGGCAGTACTGGGCGCGCATCAAGCATGAAAAGGATGAAACCCATGAATAGCAGCTATGAGGGCTTTGCCCATCTATACGACGCACTGACCTTTGATGTGGACTATGAAAATATCGCTGATTTTATCCGGTCGCGCCTGCAGGAAAACGGCCTGACCGCCGGCCTTGTGCTGGATCTGGCCTGTGGCACCGGCAGTCTGACTCTGGCGCTTGCCGCCCGAGGCTACGAAATGCTGGGCGCAGACGCATCGGAGGACATGCTGGCCGTGGCACGGCAGAAAAAGGGCGCCGAAAAAATTCTGTTCCTCAATCAGCCCATGGAGGCCTTTGAGCTATACGGTACCGTGGACGCCATTGTCTGCGTGCTGGACAGTGTGAATTATCTGACGGAGCCCGATGCGCTGGCAAAGACCTTCCGCCTGTGCGCTAATTATCTGAATCCCGGCGGCCTGCTGATTTTCGATGTGAACTCTGAATATAAATTCAGGCAGGTGCTGGGGCAGGAAACCTATACCTACGAAACAGAAACCATTTATTATATCTGGGAAAACGAATACGATCCGGACACGGCGCTTTGCCATTTATATTTAACGTTTTTTGAGCAAACAGAAGGCGGTCTCTATCGGCGCATTGACGAAATGCACACCCAGCGTTCCTATTCAGACGACGCGCTGGCCGCGGCGCTGGCCGCTGCCGGTCTGACCCTGCTGGCCCGCTACGACGGCTACACAAACAACCCGCCGGACGCTGAATCCCAGAGAATTGTATATGAAGCGAAAAAAATTTAACCGCGCTGTCATGCCCCCTCGCAGCGTTGCGGGAAGGGACTTACGTCCCCTGAAACCCCTGGCTACACGGCCTGATTACGGGGTTTCAAAGGGGCAGAGCCCCTTTGTCTGAGTGCTCCGAAGGCACGCGAAGGACCGCCCGGGCTCGGCGGGCGGAACCGGGGCCGGCCCAAAAAACTAACAGCATTTTGCAGTGTAAAAGTTTTCAATAAAATCTTGTTATGACGGAGGCGCAGAATTGAAGCAGCTGATTTTAATTAAATACGGAGAAATTATTTTAAAAGGATTAAACCGCCCCTTTTTTGAGGAGGCGCTTGTGAAAAATATTAAGGCAGCGCTGCCGAAGGATTTCAAGGGCACAGTCCACCGGGCACAGGCTACGGTATATGTAGAGCCGGAGGATCCCGATGCCATTGACGAGATCATCCGCCGCCTGACCAAGGTGTTTGGCATCACCTCCCTGACCCGCGCCTTTGTCCTTCCTAAGGATATCGAAGGTATTAAAAAGGGTGCCGCTCAGGTGCTTGAGCCGGTTTTAAGCACCATCCACAGCTTTAAGGTGGAGGCTAAGCGGGCGGATAAGAAATTTTCCCTCACCTCCCCCGAAATCTGCCGCGAGGTAGGCGGCTATCTGCATGACGCCTTTCCCCATCTGACCGTAGATGTGAACCACCCGGAGGAAACGGTGATGATTGAGGTGCGGGAGCAGTACGCTTATGTATATTGCGGCCGGGTGAAGGGGGCGGGCGGTATGCCTGTCGGCTCCAACTCCAAGGCGACCCTTCTGCTTTCCGGCGGCATCGACAGCCCGGTGGCGGGCTACATGACCGCAAAGCGCGGTGTGAAGCTGAACGCCGTCCACTTCTTTTCTTATCCCTATACCGGCGAGCGGGCCAGAGATAAGGTGCTGACGCTGGCGAAGATACTGGCGGAATATGCACCCCGGCTGGATGTGCATGTTGTGCCCTTCACCGAAGCCCAGCTGGCGATTAAAAAGAATTGTCCCGCAGAACAGCTGACCATCATTATGCGTCGACTGATGATGCGGATTGCCGAACAAATTGCCCTCAAAACCGGTGCAAAAGCGCTGGTTACCGGCGAAAGCATCGGTCAGGTTGCCAGCCAGACGGTGGAGGCACTGGCCGTTACCAATCAGGTCACGTCCATCCCGGTGTTCCGGCCGGTCATTGGCATGGATAAAGAAGAAATTGTAACCATCGCAAGGCAGATCGGCACCTTTGAAACCTCCATTCTGCCCTATGAGGACTGCTGTACCATTTTCACGCCGAAGCATCCTAACACCAAACCCAAGCTGGATCGGATTCTGGCCTCGGAGGCACATCTGGATATAGAAACGCTGGTGGCCGAGGCGGTGGCCGGCACCGAAATCATTACGGTGTAAACCATACGCATTGTACCTGAACAAATTGATATACAAGAAGGAGCAACAACATGACAAATGCAATCGTTGGTTTTTTTCAGAATATGGGCATTTCAGACGACCTGGTGGTTGTCATTGTTTCCATGCTGCCGATTATTGAACTGCGCGGTGCCATTCCTCTGGGCTTTTTAATGGGTATGAATCCGTGGGAGCTGTTCGCTCTAACCGTTCTCGGCAACATTCTGCCGGTGCCGCTGATTATTCTGTGTGCCCGGCCCGTGGTAGACTTTTGCCTGCGCACCAAGCCTCTGCGCCCCCTGGGCAACTGGCTGGAGGAAAAGGTGAAAAAAAACTCCCACAAGATCGTGAAATATGAGGTGTGGGGACTGTTCCTGTTTGTGGCTATTCCCCTGCCGGGCACCGGCGCCTGGACGGGCTCGCTGCTGGCCGCACTTATGGATTTGCGCCTGAAAAACGCACTGCCGTCCATTGTGCTGGGGGTCATCGTTGCCGGGATTATTATGATTTTCGGCAGCGGCATTGTTAAGTATCTGGTCGGGCTGTTGTAAAGACAGGCCGGACTGCTGCAAAAGAAAAAGGAGGATACAAAATGGCGCTTCATGTTGAACTGCTGCAACATACCGGAGAACCGGAAAAAATCATATCCGCCGCTGCAAAGCTGTGCTATTCCAGTGTCGGCGTGGAGGATATATTAAGCGGTCTGGATCAGGCCGGTGTTCAAAAATTTTTAACAATGCTCATGGATCTGGGGCACGAAAGTCCCATTGAGCATGTGAGCTTTACCTTCGGTATAGAAGGCGTGAGCCGTTCGCTGCTGGCACAAATCACCCGTCATCGGATTGCCAGCTATTCAGTTAAATCCCAGCGCTATGTTAAGGAGGGGCAGTTTGAGTTTGTCACGCCCCCGGCCATTGCGGCGGACGAAGAGGCGCACAGGCTGTATCAGCAGTCGATGAAGGACGCCCAGGAGACCTACAACCGTCTGGCAGATATTTTATCCGAAAAATACCTTGCAGCTTACATAGAAGAAGGCCTGCCGGAGAAAAAGGCCCGGAAGCAGGCGGAAAAAAAGGCCATTGAGGACGCACGCTTTGTGCTGCCCAACGCTTGTGAAACCAAAATGATTGTCACCATGAACGCCCGGAGCCTGATGAACTTTTTCCATCATCGCTGCTGCTCCCGTGCCCAGTGGGAGATTCAGGCGCTGGCCAATGAGATGCTCCGTCTGGTGCGGCAGGTGGCGCCCACCCTCTTTGCCATGTCCGGCCCCTCTTGTGTGTCCGGCCCCTGCCCCGAGGGCAAAATGAGCTGCGGCCGGGCTGCCGCCATACGCGCGCAATATATAAAGGAGGACGGACATGGGCAAACTGATTGTCATTGAAGGCGTGGATGCCAGCGGAAAGGCCACACAGACAGAACTGTTATATAAACGTCTGCTGGCCGAAAACAAGCCGGTGCGTCAAATTTCCTTTCCGGATTACAATAGCGATTTTTCTCTGCCGATTAAGCGGTATCTGGCCGGCGACTTAGGCAAGCAGGCGGACGACGTGAATCCTTATGCCGCCTCACTGTTCTATGCCATCGACCGTTATGCCAGCTTTAAGCGGGATTGGGGCAGCTTTTACGCAGAGGACGGTATTCTGGTGGCCGACAGGTATGTAACCTCCAATCTGGTGCACCAGGCCGCTAAAATCAGCGGTGATAAAAGCGGATTTATTCGATGGCTCAGTGACCTTGAATATGATAAGCTGACCCTCCCCCGCCCGGATCTGGTGCTGTTTCTGGACATGCCGCCCGCCTGTGCGCGCCGTCTGATGCAAAGCCGTGCCAACAAAATCACCGGTGGGGCGCAAAAGGATATCCACGAAAGTGATCCGGGGTATCTGGAGCGCGCCTATGAAAATGCCATGCAAATCGCCTCCATCACCGGCTGGCAGATCGTGTCCTGTGCCCGGGACGGTCAAATCCGCTCCATTGCCGAAATCGGCGAGGAAATCTATAATTTAGTGAAAATGAACTTGGAGCATTCGTGAGGAAAAAAGAGAAAAACAAAGAAAACGGAACTTTGTCAAAAGTATTTTAATTTTTTATAAAAAACCCCTTGACAAATACCGAAACATGTTTTATAATATTGGATGTTGCTTTTTGGAAATATTGTTTGAAAGATACAGGAGGTAAAGATTTATGAGTACATTTATGGCGAAGGCTCATGAACTGCAAAGAAAATGGTATATCATAGATGCAGACGGCAAGCCTCTGGGCCGGGTTGCGGCACAGGCTGCGGCAATTCTGCGCGGGAAGCATAAGCCCGAGTTCACCCCTCATTGCGACTGCGGTGACCATGTGATTATCATTAATGCGGCAAAGGCTGTTTTAACCGGCAAAAAGCTGCTGCAGAAGCACTATTACAGACACACGGGCTATGTTGGCGGTATCAAGGCCGTTCGTTACGACAAGCTGATGAGCGAGCGTCCCGAGTTTGCCATGGCCAAGGCTGTTAAGGGTATGCTGCCCCACAACACCGTGGGCGCGCTGGCCGCAAAGAGACTGCGGGTTTACGCAGGCGACACCCATGAGCATGCGGCACAAAAGCCCGAAGCCTGGACACAGGAAATGAAATAAGGAGGATTGTGAGAAATGGCAGAATTATTTTATGGTACCGGAAGAAGAAAAAAATCTATCGCCAGAGTCAGACTGGTTCCCGGTCAGGGCGATATCACGATAAATAACCGTTCTTTGGATGATTATTTTGGTCTGGAAACCCTGAAGGTTATCGTAAAGCAGCCGTTGGCAGCCACCAAAACCGAAGGGAAATATAATGTCATTGTCAGCGTTGTCGGCGGCGGTTTCACCGGCCAGGCCGGCGCAATCCGTCATGGTATTGCCAGAGCGCTCTTAGAGGTTGACGCAGAAACCTATCGTCCCATTCTGAAAAAGGCCGGATTCTTAACTCGTGACCCCAGAATGAAGGAAAGAAAGAAATACGGACTCAAGGCAGCCCGTCGCGCACCTCAGTTCTCAAAGAGATAATTATTGTCTATTACAAATCCCACAACCAAACGGTTTGTGGGATTTTATTTTTTCAAATTACCACAAATTTGCCACAAATAGTGCATCTAAATCCGTTCAGCCTCAAAAGGGACTGTCGACTTAATGCGACAGCCCCTTTTTTGTTGCCCATACATTGAAAAAAGGAGGTGCAGCATAACTACCCTCCTTTTTTCAAATGCTTTGTCGTGCCCACAATTGGCAAAATAACTTCATTTTTCTGTCTTTAAAGATGCCCCTTTGGCAAAAACCGCTGTCCTTAAAATAACAGTCCCACGGCAAAGGCCGCCACGCAGGCACCCGTTGCAACGGTGATCAGGGATCGCTTACAAAGGGCCAGAAGCACCGCCACCGCCAGACCCGCCGCGGCGCAGGCCGGATTTTTGCCGTCATAAAGCATGTGCGGCAAAGTCATAGCTGCCAAAACCGCATAGGGAATATAGGCAAAAAAGTACTGCAAAAAGGGGGACTTAACCTTCTCACGGCAAAGGGTAAAAGGCAGCACACGGATCAGGTAGGTAACCCCCGCCATCACGATAAGATACCATACGATTTTCAATCTGCCGCCCCCTACTCCGACTTTTCCTCTTGGCCGGATAAGCCCAGAATCCAATCGGCAGAGGCGCCGTAAAACCGGCACAGCTTCATTAAATGCTCCAAAGGCAGGGACCGGACCCCTAACTCATATTTGGAATAAACCTGCTGCCGGATGCCCAGCACGTCCGCAACCTGCCGTTGGGTCAGCCGACGTGCCTCACGCAAATCCCGGATTCTGTCATTATAATGCTTCATCACATCACGCTCCAGTCATAGGAACTCTTTAGGCCTCAGTGTCCGTCCCGTCCGTTTCCATGTCCGCCGTATCGGCTGCCGCGCCCTCTGCCGTGTCCGACGGGCTCTCGCCGTCATCCTCCTGTTCGTCGGTTCGTGCCACACTCACGACCTGCACGCCGTCCAGACGCATTAACCGCACGCCCTTGGTTAAACGGCCAATCCGGCTGATCTCTCTGGTTTTCATGCGGATAATGGTACCGTCGGAGGTTATCAGCATAATATCATCGGCTTCTGTCACCACCATAATGCCGGCGATGCTGCCGGTGGCCTCAGACAACCGATAGGTATTCACGCCCTGACCGCCACGGTTCTGGGTTTTATATTCCGTGAGCGGCGTCTTTTTACCGTAGCCGTTCTCAGTCACAACCAAAAGATCCGCGTCCTCAGCGGCAATCCCCATGCCGACCACATAATCATTTTCCGCGGCCAGCCGGATGCCCCGAACGCCGTGAGATACACGGCCCAGCGGGCGGACATCCGTCTCGTTAAAGCGGATGCACATGCCGTTATAGGTTGCCAGCAGAATATCCTGCTTGCCATCTGTCAGCTCCACGTTAATCAGCTCATCGTCCTCCTCCAGCACGATGGCTGCCAAACCGCCCTTTCTGGCCGTGTTATAGGCCATGAAGTCCGTCTTTTTCACAACGCCCTTCCGCGTTGCAAAGAACAAATATTTATCCGCCTCAAATTCCTTAACGCAAATGGTCGCCGTAACCTTTTCATCAGCCTCCAGCTGCAAAAGGTTCACAATGGCCGTGCCCTTGGCCTGCCGTCCAGCCTCCGGGATTTCATAGGCCTTCAGGCGGTACATTTTACCCTTGTTTGTGAAGAACAGCACGTAATTATGGGTACTGGTTACAAAGAGCCGCTCCACAAAGTCCTCCTCGCGGGTGGTCATGCCCATGATGCCCTTACCGCCTCTATGCTGCGCCTGATAGGTATCCACCGGCATCCGCTTCACATAGCCGAAATGGGTCAGGGTGACAACCACGTCCTCCTCCTCAATCAAATCCTCAATGTTGATCTCGTCGGCATGGGCGGTAATTTCACTGCGGCGGGCATCGCCATATTTTTCACGAATGGCCGTCAGCTCCTCCTTAATGATGTCCAGCACCATGGATTCGCTGCTCAGCACTTCCTTTAAGTACTTGATCTGCGCCATCAGTTCATTATATTCCGCGTCAATCTTCTCCCGCTCCAAACCCTGCAGCCGTGCCAGACGCATATCCAAAATTGCCTGCGCCTGAACATCAGACAAAGAAAAGCTTTCCATCAGCTTTGGCTTGGCATCGTCATAGCTGGAGCGTATAATGCGGATAATTTCATCAATGTGATCCAGCGCAATCCGGAGACCCTCTAAAATGTGTGCCCGCGCCTCCGCCTTTTTCAGGTCGAAGCGGGTTCTGCGGGTGATGACATCCTCCTGGAAATCCAGATAGTGCCGGAGCATTTCCTTCAAATTCAGAATTTTCGGCACACCGCCCACAATGGCCAGCATAATAATGCTGAAGGTTTCCTGCAGCTGAGTATATTTATACAGCTTATTTAAAATCACACTGGCGTTCACATCGCGCTTTAACTCAATCACCATGCGCATACCGTCCCTGTCCGATTCGTCCCGCAGGGCGGAAATGCCCTCCACACGCTTGTCCTTCACCAGCTCGGCAATTTTTTCAATCAGCCGTGCCTTATTGACCTGATAGGGCAGCTCTGTGACAACGATCCGCTGCTTGTCGTTGGCCATCTGCTCAATCTCACTGCGTGCGCGCATAACGATTTTACCGCGGCCTGTCTCATAGGCGCTGCGGATGCCGCCAAGACCCATAATAATTCCCGCCGTTGGGAAATCCGGGCCCTTAATATGCTCACACAGGCCCTCAATGGAAATATCCGGGTCGTCAATCAGGGCGATTATGCCGTTGATGACCTCCGTCAGATTGTGGGGGGGGATGTTGGTGGCCATGCCGACAGCAATACCCGAGGAGCCGTTAACCAGCAGATTGGGGAAACGGGAAGGCAGCACCGTGGGCTCCTCCCGATCTTCATTATAGTTCGGCATAAAATCCACAGTCTGCTTTTCGATTTCCGTCAGCATGTCCATGGATATTTTCGACATTCTGGCCTCTGTATAACGATAGGCAGCCGGTGGGTCACCGTCCACGGAGCCAAAGTTACCGTGACCGTCTACCAGCGGATAACGCATGGAAAAATCCTGCGCCAGACGCACCAGCGCATCATACACCGACGCATCGCCGTGGGGATGATATTTACCCAGCACATCACCGACGGTGGTGGCACACTTTTTATAGGGCCGGTCGGGATATAAATTGGCCTCATACATGGCGTACAGAATCCGCCGGTGAACCGGCTTTAAGCCGTCGCGGACATCCGGCAGGGCACGCCCCACGATAACGCTCATGGAGTAATCGATATAGGATTTTTTCATCTCCTTGGTGATTTCCACCGGGATAATTGTCTGATTTTCAAATTCTTGCATATGCAAACTCCTTTAGCAGGCGTAATACCTCAAATTAGATGTCCAGATTTTGAACAAACTTCGCGTTGTTTTCAATAAATTCACGGCGGGGCTCCACATTATCACCCATTAATATGGTGAAAATTTCATCGGCCGCCACTGCGTCCTCCAGCTGTACCCGGAGCATGGTGCGGGTTTCGGGGTTCATGGTGGTTTCCCACAGCTGCTCGGGATTCATTTCACCAAGACCCTTATAGCGCTGTACCTTCGCATCGCCGCCAAATTCCGCCAACAACGTCTGCAGCTCGGGGTCGGTATATGCATAGGCCTCCTTCTTGCCCTTATAAACCTTATAAAGGGGCGGCTGGGCGATATATACATAGCCGTGCTCCACCAACGGACGCATGTGCCGGAAGAAAAAGGTCAGCATCAGGGTGCGGATATGGGCACCGTCAACATCGGCATCGGCCATAATGATAATCTTGTGATACCGAAGCTTTTCAATGTTAAATTCATCGCCGATACCGGCGCCCAGCGCCGTGATAACCGGCATCAGCTTGTCGTTGCCGTAAACCTTGTCAAGCCGCGCCTTTTCAACGTTCAGCATTTTGCCCCACAGAGGCAGGATGGCCTGGAAGGAACGGTCGCGGCCCTGCTTGGCCGAGCCGCCCGCCGAGTCACCCTCAACGATATATATCTCCGTATTTTCAGGATTTCTGTCCGAACAGTCCGCCAGCTTGCCCGGCAGCGTGGTGGTGCTGTCTAACGCGTTTTTCCGGCGGGTCAGATCCCGCGCCTTGCGCGCCGCGTCCCGGGCACGAGCCGCTGTCAGCGCCTTTTCAATGATGGTTCTGGCAGAGGCGGGATTTTCCTCTAAAAAGGTACCCACCTTGTCTGTCATCAGGGATTCTGTCAGGCCACGCACCTCACTGTTGCCCAGCTTGGTTTTGGTCTGCCCTTCGAACTGCGGCTCCCTGACCTTAACGGAAATAACCGCCGCAATTCCCTCACGGACGTCCTCACCGGACAGGGTTTTATCACTGTCCTTAAGAAAGCCGTGACTTTTGGCATAATCATTTAAAACCTTTGTCAGTGCGGCCTTAAAGCCCGTCTCATGGGTGCCGCCCTCCGTGGTGTTAATGTTGTTGGCAAAGCTTACGATTGTTTCGGAATAGGAATCATTATACTGCATGGCCGCTTCCACCACAACATCGTCTTTTTCCGCTTCAAAATAAATAATCTCGTCATGAAGGGCGGTTTTACTCTTATTCAAAAAGTGAACGAACTCCTGAATACCGCCGTCATATTTCATATCGGCAATGGTTTCTTCCTCGGCACGCTTGTCCTCCAAAACAATGTGTATACCCTTGTTTAAGAAGGCCTGCTCACGAAGCCGCACCAGAAGCACGTCAAAATCAAATTCCAGGGTTTCAAAAATCTGATCGTCCGGCAGGAAGGTAACCTCCGTACCGGTTCTGTCTGTTTCGCCGATCACCGTCAGCGGGCCGCAGGACTTGCCCCGCTCATACCGCTGCATATGGACATGCTCACCGTCGTGCACCCGCACCTCCAGCCACTGGGACAGTGCATTCACAACGCTGGCGCCCACACCGTGCAAGCCGCCGGACACCTTGTAGCCGCCGCCGCCGAACTTACCGCCGGCGTGCAGAATCGTAAACACGACCTCCACCGCCGGGATGCCCATTTTGGGGTGGATACCCGTGGGAATGCCGCGGCCGTCGTCCACAACGGTAATGGAATTATCCCCGTTGATGGTAACATAAATATTTTTACAGTATCCGGCCAGTGCCTCGTCGATGGAGTTATCCACGATTTCGTAGACCAGATGATGCAGGCCGCGGGCCGAGGTGGAGCCAATGTACATACCGGGCCGTTTCCGAACCGCCTCCAGGCCCTCCAGCACTTGAATTTGGGTCTCGTCATATTGAGTGTTTACTTTATTTTCCATTTCTACCTCCGGTTGCTTTTTGCCGAATCACATTCAAAAATAGCCTTCTTTTATATTATACCACAAAACAATAGTAAATGCAAGGTTTTTGTTTAAAAAGAAAACAGAGGCATTTTTGACCGTATCTAAAATGTTTTGACCCCAAAAAAGCAAAAGAAAAGACCCCGCCGGACGATCGTCACCGCCAAAGGTGCCAAACCTTCGGGGTACCGTCGTCAGACAGGGTGTACATTAGATAACCGTCACTATACATTAAACCGGAACAGCACCACGTCGCCGTCCTCCATGACATATTCCTTCCCTTCGGAGCGCACCAGACCCTTTTCCTTGGCCGCCGCCATGCTGCCGCAGTCCATCAAATCCTGATAGGACACCACTTCGGCTCGGATAAAGCCCTTTTCAAAATCCGTGTGGATTTTGCCCGCCGCCCCCGGCGCCTTGGTGCCCCGGGTAATGGTCCAGGCCCGAACCTCCGGCTCACCGGCGGTTAGGTAGCTGATCAGGCCTAACAGCTTATAGCTCTTCTTCACCAGCCGGTCAAGGCCGGATTCCGCGATACCCAGTTCCTGCAAAAATTCAAGCTTTTCATCGGCATCCAGCGCCGCCACATCCTCTTCAATTTTAGCGGAAATGGGCATGACCTCCGAACCCTCCTGCTCCGCCATGGCCGTCAGTTCTTTGACCATCTCGTTGTTTTCAATGCCGCCGATAAAATCATCCTCGGAAACATTGGCCGCATAGAGCACCGGCTTTAAGGTCAAAAGCGGCAGATCCCTTAAAAGCTCCGCCTCCTCCTCGGAAAACGTTTTGGCCCGGGCAGGCTTACCGGACTCTAAAAGCGCCTTCAGCTCTTCCAGCAGGCTGAGCTCCTGCTGATATTTCTTCTCGCCGGATTTCATCATCTTCTTCGTTCTGTCAATACGCTTGTCCAGCATTTCAAGGTCAGCAAAAATCAGCTCCAGCTGAATGGTTTCCACATCGCGCAGGGGCGATACGGAGCCCTCCACATGCACAATGTTCTCATCCTCAAAGCAGCGCACCACGTGGACAATGGCATCCACCTCGCGGATATGGGACAAAAACTTATTGCCCAGACCCTCGCCGCGGCTGGCGCCCTTCACAAGCCCTGCAATATCCACAAACTCAATGACCGCATGGGTCACCTTTTGGGGGTGATACATTTCCGCCAGCGCGTCTAACCGCTCGTCCGGTACCGGCACCACGCCCACATTGGGCTCGATGGTGCAAAAGGGATAATTGGCAGACTCTGCGCCTGCCTGCGTAATCGCATTAAATAAGGTAGACTTGCCAACGTTGGGCAAGCCCACTATTCCTAGTTTCATTATATATCACATCTCCTTGATTTATCAGTATTTTCAGCGTTTTATATGTAGTTACTTCGCCATTTCTTCGCCATTTTTACGAAAAATGTTCTTCAAATTGCATTACCGCTTTTGTAAGTGAATCTTCCGTTGCATGAACATATCTGTCCATCGTTGTTTTTATACTGGCATGACCGAGTAATTTTTGCAACAGTTTCGGTTGCATTCCACTTTCAATAGCACGGGTTGCATATGTATGACGAAGTGCGTGCATACAAAATCTTTTAATTTTTGCCTCATCGCAAAGTTTATACAAATTGGTATCGTATGAACTGTTTTTGGCAGGCTCGCCGGTACGCCAGTTAATAAAAACCAAATCTCTCATCACAAAGCTTTTCTTTTGACCGGTTTTTCGGTCAATATACTCAAGTGTCTGAGACAGGCTTGGGGCTTCTTTTCGTTCGCCTTTTTTTGATTCAAGTTCTTTCAGAATCTCGTAAGCTTGATTAGTAAGAGGAATAGTTCTGTAACTTTGCAAAGTTTTCGGAGGTCCTGCTCGCCAATAACCTTGTTTATGTCTGTATTCCAATGTTTTATTGACGGTCAGCGTCCGCTTTTCAAAGTCAATTGAATCCCAGGTCAGACCAATCATTTCGCCTGTTCGAAGTCCTGTTTGCAAAATCAAAGCATATTGTTTGTAATTATGCGATCGTTTTGCAGTTTCTAAAAACTTTTTCTGTTCTTCTACAGTTAAAAATTTGATGTCATTGACTGCACGAATTGGTTTTGTGTATCTCACACCATTCATAGGATGTTTAGCAATTAAATCGTTCATCAAAGCCGATTTAAAAAGAGTTCCCATTGCAATAAATGTCTGTCGTATAGTCGAGCCTGCATAATCATCTTCCATGTTGTTTAAAACCATTTTGCAATGCAATGGTTTTACATCGGAGAGTCTCAAGCCACCGATGACAGGTTGAATATTTTGTTTATATCTTTCCCGGTAATTTCGCGTTGTATTAGGTGCTAAATCACCCACGATATTTTTTATCCAATATTCAAACCATGAATCTACTGTCATTTCAGTAGGGACAAACACTTTGCTATGTTTATCTTCATATTTTGCTTTTTCTAACCAATTACGGGCTTCCTGAACTGTGGAAAAACATTTTTCCTGTCGTTTACCTTGTTCGTTTACAAATCTTGCACTATACAGTCCATCTTTTCTTTGATAGATACCTTTTCCGCATTCTTTGCCTTTAAGGTTTTTGCCCATATACTTCAGCTCCTTTCTCATGTTGAGAAAAAAGCCAATGCAACACAAAACATTATATCACATTGGCTTTGATTTATCAATAGTTATGTTTTAAATTGTAATTTTCTGGCTGTAGGTTTACAATAGATGTGTTACATTCCGTAATATTTTTTTACGAGATAAACT
>CAYUUO010000024.1:0-20331 GCA_964447945.1 uncultured Oscillospiraceae bacterium | reverse complement strand
AAATTCGCGTTTATGCAACGGCATATATAAAAAAGATGTAATTTTTTTTTGCAGGCCTGCAATTGTTTTACTGTCTGCGGCGGGTGCGGAACGAGGCGGGTTATCGTTGACGGCAGTGATAAAATATGGTATAATAAACACGCAAACGTGTTTATTATACGCCTCCGGCTGGGAATTTATTGCGCGTGCGAATTTTTCCTCGCTTCGTTCGGAAACGCACATGCGCAATTATACCAAAATTTCTGCGAAATTTATGGTATAATAAACACAAACACGGTTTTATAAAACCGGAAGGGAACATGACCATGAGCTTTGTACATTTGCACGTTCATACCGAATATAGCTTTTTAGACGGGCTCTGCCGGCTGGACGATCTGCTGGCCCGGGCCCAGGAGCAGGGCATGACGGCCCTTGCCATTACCGACCACGGTGCCATGTACGGCGTGGTGGAGTTTTATAAAAAGGCAAAGGCGGCCGGGATTCATCCCATTATCGGCTGCGAGATTTATACCGCCGGTGTGAGCATGCACGACAGAACGCACGAGAACGGTAACCGAACGGGGCACCTTGTGCTTTTGGCGGAAAACATGACCGGCTATCAGAATCTGGTGCAGATTGTGTCCGCCGGTTTTATTGACGGATTTTACTATAAACCCCGGGTGGACAAGGCGCTGCTGGCACAGCACACAGAGGGGCTGATCGCTCTCTCTGCCTGTCTGGCCGGTGATATTCCCCATGCCCTATTGGATAACGATGAAAAAATGGCCCGGCAGTATATTGAGGAATATGTGGCGCTGTTCGGCAAGGATAATTTCTTTTTGGAAATTCAGGATCATGGGATTCCGGAGCAGAAAAAGGTGAACGCCCGGCTCATTGCGCTGGCTTCGGAATACGGGCTGGGGCTGGTGGCCACCAACGACGTCCATTATATCCGCCGGGAGGATGCCAGACATCAGGATGTTTTAATGTGCATCCAGACCAACCGCAAGGTGGCCGAGGAAGACCGGATGCGCTTTGAAACCGATGAGTTTTACTTAAAAAGTGAGGAAGAGATGGCCACGCTTTTTGGCGCCGTGCCGGAAAGCCTGACAAACACGGCAAAAATCGCCGAACGCTGTCAGGTGGATTTCACCTTCGGTAAGCTGCTTTTGCCCAAATATGCAGTGCCCGGCGACGGCGATTCTCTGACCTATCTGACCGGCCTGTGCCGGGCGGGACTTAAGGAGCGCTACGGCGACAATCCGGAGGCACAGAAGCGTCTGGATTATGAGTTGGGCGTTATCAGTCACATGGGCTATGTGGACTATTTTCTGATTGTGTGGGATTTTATCAAATATGCTAAAGACAACGGCATTCCTGTGGGGCCGGGCCGCGGCAGTGCGGCAGGCAGCGTGGTGGCCTACTGTCTGGGCATCACCAATATCGACCCCCTGCGGTATAACCTGCTGTTCGAGCGGTTTTTGAATCCGGAGCGGGTCAGCATGCCGGATATTGACGTAGACATTTGCAACGAGGGACGGCAGCGCGTGATTGACTACGTGGTTTCCAAATACGGCCGTGAGCGGGTGGCGCAGATTATCACCTTTAACGCCATGAAGGCGCGGGCGGCGGTTAGGGACGTGGGTCGCGTGCTGGATGTGGGCTATGCGGAAACGGATGCGGTTGCCAAAATGATTCCCAACGAATTGGGCATGACTCTGGAAAAGGCACTGACCCTAAATCCCGATATGAAGAAAAAATATGAGGAGGATCCGCAGATTCATGAGCTGTTAGAGGAGGCGCTGGCCTTGGAGGGGCTCATCCGCAATGCCGGCACCCACGCGGCGGGTGTGGTGATTTCCCGGGATGTGATCACCGACCATATCCCCATTCAGAAAAACGATGATGTTATTACGACCCAGTTCCCCATGGGCAACATTGAAGAGCTGGGCTTTTTGAAAATGGACTTTCTGGGGCTGCGGAATTTGTCGATTATTGACGAGGCTCTGTCCATCATTGAGGCCTCCGGCGGCACGCGGCCCGATATGAACACCGTTCCCGTGGACAGGCCGGAGGTATATGCCATGCTGTCCCGGGGGGAAACCGAGGGCGTTTTCCAGCTGGAATCCGCTGGGATGAAGCAGGTGATTAAGGAGCTGGAGCCCCGGAGCATTGAGGATATTATCGCGGTGATTTCCCTGTACCGGCCGGGGCCCATGGATCAGATTCCCCGTTATATTGAGAATAAAAGGCATCCGGAGCGCGTAGAATATAAGCATCCCATTCTGGAAAAAATTCTGGACGTGACCTATGGCTGCATGGTGTATCAGGAGCAGGTCATGCAGATCGTTCGGGAAATGGCGGGCTATTCTCTGGGTCGCGCCGATTTGGTGCGCCGCGCCATGAGCAAGAAAAAGGCCGCCGTGATGGCGGAGGAGCGCAAAAACTTTATCCACGGTATCTGCAATGAGGACGGCACCGTGGCGGTGGACGGCGCGGTGCGCCGGGGTGTTCCTGAGGCGGTGGCCAACAGCATTTTTGATGAAATGATGGACTTTGCCCAGTATGCCTTTAACAAATCCCACGCCGCGGCCTATGCGGCCATTACCTATCAAACGGCCTACTTAAAATGCTTTTATCCCGCGGAATATATGGCGGCGCTGCTGTCCTCCGTGCTGGATTCGCCGGACAAGGTGGCGCGGTATTCCGCAGAGTGTAAGCGGATGGGGATTCGGATTCTGCCGCCGGACATCAACAAAAGCCGCAGCGGCTTTACGGTGAGCGGCGGCGACATCCGTTTTGGTCTGGCGGTTATCAAAAACGTGGGCGCCGGCGTGATTGACGCGGTGGTTGCTGAGCGGGAGGCCCGCGGCGCATTTCGGAGCTATGAGGACTTTGTCAAACGAACCGCCCCCCTGAACGTGACCAAGCGGGTACATGAGTTCTTAATCAAGGCCGGTGCCTTTGACGCGCTGGGTGAAACCCGCGCCGGCTTGCTGACGGAATATGAAATGCTGCTCAATGCCGCGGCGGCAGACAGAAAGCAGAACGTGGCCGGGCAGATGTCTCTCTTTGGCGGCGGGGAGGAGGCACCGGCGGCGCCCCGGGTCGCAACCCGGAAGCCGGAATTTCCCCCCAAGCGGCTGCTGGCACTGGAAAAGGAAAGCGTGGGCTTTTATCTCACCGGCCATCCGCTGGATGAATATGCCGCGGACGCCGCCGCGCTGTCGGACTGCCCCATTATCCGGCTGGCCGAGGCAGGCCGAACGGAGGACGGGCCGCAGGACGGCGCCAATCTGACCCTGTGCGGCATTGTGTCCCATGTTCGGGAAAAGGTAACGAAAAACAGCCAGATGATGGCCTTTGTCACCATAGAGGATATTACCGGTTCCATTGAATGTATTGTGTTTCCCAAAATTTATGCCCTGCTGAAGCCTTGCCTGTTTGAGGACAGCATTGTCGCGGTGGAGGGACGGCTCAGCCTGCGGGAGGACGAGGAGCCCAAGCTGGTGCTGAATCAGGCACAGCCATTGGCAGAAGCAAAAAAGCAGCGGGAGCAGGCTGCGGCGCCGACAGACGGCAAAGGGGCGGAAACGCGCAAGCTGTTTTTAAAATTTTGCTTGGGTAAGGACTATCTGCTGGACAGAATCAAGCCGATTCTGGCCGCCCATAAGGGGCCGGTTCCGGTTTGCATCCATATTGAGGAAACCAAATCCACCGCCATGGCGCCCCGCGCCCTGTGGATAGAGCCCTCCGAGGAGCTGATGGCAGAGCTTGCGGCTATGCTGGGGCAGGAAAATGTTGTTTTGAAATCGTGAAAGGGGCAGCCTCATCATGAGAAAGACTAAAATTATTTACGCATAACAAAAAGTTTATCGACACGCTGAAAGCCCGGCAAACGCCGGGCTTTCAGCGTGTGTGGGGTGTTGCTTTAAGGCATAAATAAAGAAGGAATTCATTCGAAAGAATGAATTCCACAGACTGTCGAAAAAGTTTTTTCTGCAAAATAGTGTTAATTTTTTTAGCCGGGCCCCGTTCCGCCCGCCGAGCCCGGGCGGTCTTTCGTTCCCCTTCGGGGAACTCAGACAAAGGGGCTCTGCCCCTTTGAAACTCCGTAATTAATGTCTACTGAACAAATGGTTTTGCAAAACCATTTGTTCAGTGACATTCATTATACGCCGCTATAGGCAGAAAAACCGCCGTCAATGGGAATAACCGCACCGTTTACAAAGGAAGAGGCCGCAGGGCACAGGAGCCACAGCAGCGTGCCGATCAGCTCATCCACCTCACCGAAACGATTCATTGGCGTTTGAGACAGGATTTTTTCCGACCGCGCCGTATATTTACCGTCTGCGTCAAAGAGCAGTGCCCGGTTCTGGTCGGTGACAAAAAAGCCCGGCGCCATGGCGTTGACCCGGATGCCCGCCTTGGAAAAATGCACGGCCAGCCACTGGGTGAAGTTGGACACGGCAGCCTTGGCGCCGCTGTAGGCCGGGATTTTCGTCAGGGGCGTAAAAGCATTCATGGACGATATGTTTAAAATTGTCGCGTCCTTTTTGCCGAGCAAATCCTTGGCAAAAATCTGGGTGGGGAGAAGCGTTCCTAAAAAGTTCAGATTAAACACAAAGGACACGCCGTCCGGATCCAGATCAAAAAAGGAAATCAAATCCTTTTGATCCTCGTCGCCGAGGTTGTAATATTCCAGTGTGGTGGTGCCCTTGGGATGATTGCCGCCGGCGCCGTTGATTAAAATATCGCAGGTGCCATAGGCGTCATTCACAATTTTTTTCGCATTGCGCAGGCTTTCAGCCTCCAGCACGTTGGCGGCAACACCCATGGCCGTGCCGCCCTGGGCAACGATTTCCGCCGCCACCTTATCGGCGTTTTCCTTGCGCAAATCTAAAATAGCGGTTTTGGCGCCGCAGGCGGCCACGGCCTTAGCAAAGGCGCCGCAGATCACACCGCCGCCGCCGGTGATTACGATGACCTTATCCTTTAAGTCAATTTGAAACGGTAAATTCATGATGCTCTTTCCTTTCTATGTCAGGCCTTACGGGCTTGTGCCGCCCGTTTAGCCCTCCAAACCGAAATATGTCCGGGCGTTGTCAGCGCAAATGCCGCAGATGATGGTTTTTAAAATATCGGCATCGTCGGTGAATGCGCCCTGTTCAACCCATCCGCCGATTAGATTGCACAGAATCCGGCGGAAATATTCATGGCGGGGATAAGACAAAAAGCTGCGGGAGTCTGTGAGCATACCCACAAAGGCCGCCAGCGCGCCTAAATTGCCCAGGGCGCGCATTTGCTCCTCCATGCCGTCGATATGGTCGTTGAACCACCAGGCAGAGCCCAGCTGCAGCTTGCCGCGGCAGTCCCGCTGGAAGTTGCCCAGCATGGTGCCCAGCACAAAATTATCCTTGGGATTTAAGCTGTATAAAATCGTTTTCGGCAGCGCATCCCGGCTGTCCAGCGCGTCCAGCAGACGGGACAGGTCATAGGCAATCTGTCCGTCATCAATGGAGTCAAAGCCGGTGTCCGGCCCTAATTTTTTAAACATTCTGGCATTGTTGTCACGCAGGGCGGCGATATGCAGCTGCATCACCCAGCCCCGGCGGGCATATTCCGCACCCAGCCACAGCAGCAGGTCGGTTTTATAGCACAGGATTTCCTGCTCCGTCAGCGCCTGGCCGGCCACGGCTTTGGCAAAGACCGCCGCGGGATCGCCCTCCGGGCAGAAGGGCACGGTGCCCAGCGCGTGATCGGAGGAACGGCAGCCCGCCGCATCGAAGGCGTCCAGACGGGCAAGCAGCGCCTTTTTCAAATCGTCATAGCTCTGAATCGCCACGCCGGCACGGTCGGACAGGGTTTTCAGATAGTCACAGAAGGTCGGCTTTTCAATGTTCACGGATTTATCCGGCCGGAAGGTGGGCGAAACCCGCACCGGGAAGCTCTCCTGCTTCAACTGCTCATGGAAGCATAAATCGTCTGCGGGGTCATCGGTGGTGCCGATAAACTCCACGTTAGACCGCAGAATCAGCTGCCGGGCCGAAAAGTCCGGTTCTGCAATTTTTGCGTTGGCTGCGGCATAGATAGACGCCGCGGTTTTTTCCGTCAGGGGCTCATAAATGCCGAAATAGCGCTGCAGCTCCAGATGGGACCAGTGATACAGCGGATTCCCCGCCGCATATTGCAGGCATTTGGCATAGGCTAAAAACTTTTCGTAGTCATCGGCGTCGCCGGTGATGAACCGCTCGTCCACGCCCATGGAACGCATAAAGCGCCACTTGTAATGGTCGCCGCCCAGCCACAGCTCCGTAATGCCTGAAAACCGCTTATCCTCACAGATTTCACGAATGCTCAGATGGCAGTGGTAGTCCAGAATTGGCTGATCCTTGGCATAGTCAAAATACAGCCTTTGGGCGGTTTCGGTTTCCAGCAAGAAGTTGTCGTCCATAAATTTTCTCATAGCTTAATGGGCTCCTTTCTGGGCACACCGGCTTTTTCCATGCCCTCCCACAGACCGTTAATATACACAGCACCCAGCGCCCGGTCGTAAAGACCGTAGCCGGGACGGCCGGTTTCGCCCCAGATCATGCGGCCGTGGTCGGGACGGATATAGCCGTCGAAGCCGCTTTCATAGTAGGCCTTCACAATGCCGGCAATATCCAGCGAGCCGCAGTCCGTTTTGTGAGCCGCCTCTTCAAAGCACCGGTCGCCGGTGATTTTAATGTTGCGGATATGGGCAAAGTGAATCCGGTCGGCAAAGGTTTTAACAAAATCAATAATATCGTTGTCCGGGTCAACGCCCAGAGAGCCACTGCACAGGGTCAGGCCGTTGTAGGGGCTGTCATACAGGGATAAAAACCGCTCCAGATTTTTTTTGTTCGTGATGATTCTGGGCAGGCCGAAAATGCCCCATGGCGGATCGTCCGGATGGATGGCCATTTTGATTTTGACCTCCTCCGCCACCTTAATGACCCTGTCCAGAAAATATTTCAGGTTGTTCCACAAATCCTCCTCGGAAATGGACTGATACTTTGTGAGCAGCGCCTGCATACCCGCTTTGGTATAGCTTGCGTCCCAGCCGGGCAGGGAGAGGTCGCCGGTTAAGGGGTTCATATTTTTAACCGTGTCCTCAATATAAATCAAGGCATTAGAGCCGTCCGGCAGCTGATGGGCCAGCTCGGAGCGCGTCCAGTCAAAAACGGGCATAAAGTTGTAGCAAACGCAGTCGATTCCCGCCTCGCTCAGATTACGCAGGGTCTTGCAATAGTTTTCAATATACCGGTCCCGGTCGCCGTCGCCGGTTTTGATATCCTCATGAACAGGCACGCTTTCAATGACAGACAGGCGCAAGCCCGCCGCTTCGATTTTGCTTTTCAGCTCCCGGATTTTATCCAGAGGCCAGACCTCGCCCACGGGGATGTCATAAATTGCTGATACAATGCCGGTAACGCCCGGAATCTGCCGGATTTTTTCCAACGTGACCGGATCGGAATCACCGTACCAGCGAAAGGTCATTTCCATGGTTGTTCCTCCTTTTATGGCGTCTTATAGTTGTTATTATACACCATGATTACACATTTGTCCAGACATTCCCTGCTTTTCCGCTTTCATACAGCGCCAACAGGGTTTTTGACGAGGGGAGAACATCGGCCAGGGACAGATAGCTTCCGCCGCCGCCGGATAAAAACCGGTAAAAATCACCGATAATCTGCTGGTGGCCGCTGCCCCAAACGGCCTTGCCCTGTTCCGCCGCCGCGTCGCAGGCAAGACATTCTGCCGGCTCGCCCCGCCGGATGATATACAGCGTCTGATCCACATACCGAAATCTGGCGTTTTCAAAATCCAGCTCCAGCATAATCGGGCTTGACGATGTATATGTATTGGTGCCGAAAAACACACCGCGAATGCCGTTTTCAAACTCGATGAGCGCGTCGGCCGTATCCTCCGTTTCAATCACGCCCTCCAGCAGCTTGGTGGCAATGTGCGCCCGGACGCGCCGGGCCGGACCGGCAAAAAGATGCATCAGGTCAATCAGATGAATGGCCTGGTTGCTCATCAGGCTGCCGCCTTCGGTGTCCCAGTGCCCCCGCCAGGGATCCTGAGCATAATAGGCCTCGTCCCGCTGCCAGACCAAAAAGCCGGAAATGCCGGTGAGCTTGCCTAAGGAGCTGTCCGTCCGAATCCGTTCCGCCAGTGTGCTGATGCAGGCGTTGGTTCGGTTTTGCAGGGAGATGCAAAGGTGACCGCCGGTTTCCGCCGTTGCGGCCAATAAGGCCTTTAAATCCGGCCGGGTAATGGCAACAGGCTTTTCCTGGAGCACCTGCTTACCGGCGCGGAGGGCGCGGACGGTCATATCCGCATGGAGATAATGGGGGGTGCAAACGTGCACAACGTCGATGCGGGGATCCTTCAGAACATCGTCAAAGCTGTATAGCGCGCGGCAGCCATACCGCGCCGCCGCCTCGTCCGCCCGCTGGGAGCGGATATCGCAAACGGCCTCTAAAACACCTTCCGGCGCATGTTGAATTCCATTGGCGTGCAGCGGACTAATGGCGCCGCAGCCGACAATACAAGAGCGCAGCATGTCAGCAAAACCCCTTTGTCTTTAAGTTTTCATAGCTGATTTGCATACTGTCAAAGGGGTTGCCGGGGCAAATGTCCTGCTCCACCATGGCACAGCCGACACCGGCCTCGTCGCAGGCGGCGATGATGGCGTCCCAATCCAGATTGCCCGCCATCACCTCGGCAAAGGTAACTTTTGTCCATTCTGCAACCTGCAAATCCTTAAAGTGTACCACCTTGGCGCGGCGACCCATTTTCCGTATGTAATCTGCCGGATTAACGCCGGCATAAGCCATCCAGTACACATCGGGAATAAAGCAAAAGCCTTCCGGATCCGTTTCCTCCAGCAGATAGTCCATAATCCACTTGCCATTTAGCTTGGAAAACTCAAAGGCATGGTTATGATAAGCAAAAACAAGACCGTTTTTCTTCAGCTCTGCCACAACGCCGTTTATTTTGTCGATGAAGGCCCGGAGCGCATCAAGGCTGTCACAATTTTCCCTCGGCATGGAGCCCAGTCCGGCAATGGGGCAGCCCATCGTTTGATGAAAGCGAATCAGCGCCGGGAGATCTTCAAAAAATTCATTTAAAGGCCGGTGAGTACAGGTAATTTCCATGCCGCTGGCGTCTGCCGCTTGGCGGATTGCCTCAGCGGAAATGGGCCCCACACCGGAGACCTGAATCCGTTTATAACCAATTTTCTGCAGCTTGGTCAGGGTTTCGCCGAAGTCCGCTTCCGTCTTACAAAAGTCACGAACCGTGTAAAGCTGCGCGCCGATTTTTCTGTCCATAGGTAATTCCTCCTTATTGTGAAAAGGAACGGCTGATGTCCCCGTCTGTTTGTCGAACCCGTTTTTTAACAGTCGATTTCTTTATTTTATCCTGCAGCAGCGCATAAAATTCATCGTGAGGGAAATTGGCCATGTCCGCGGTTTTTCCTGTCCACGCGCTGTAGTGGATGGCGTTGGATATTGTCAGGCCGCGGATGCCTTCAACGCCGGGCGCAATCAGCGGTGTGCCCTTTAAAATCGCCTGGGCATGATTGTCTAAAATAGCGGCGTGCCCGCTGCCGTTTTCCGGTTTGACCGGAATCTCGCAGTTCCAGAACGCCGGTATGCCGAAGCTGCTTTTGGAGGTGGCGTTATATTCACGCTCGGATATTTCGTTTCGCTTAAAGGTGATGGTTGTGCCGTTTTCAACGATCAGGGTGCCCATATCGCAGGCAATTTCCAGGCGGTTGCTGCCGGGCGCCTCGCCGGTGGAGGTGATATATACACCGGTCAGGCCGTTGTTATATTTCAGATAGGCCACAACCTCATCTTCAACCTCAATATCATAGTATTTGCCGAACTCGCAGAAGGCATGAATCCGATCCGGCATGCCAAACATCCATTGCCACAGATCCAGCTGATGGGGGTTCTGGTTAATCAGTGTGCCGCCCCCCTCGTCCTTCCAAGTGGAGCGCCAGGCCGCGCTGTCATGATAGGCCTGCTTGCGGTACCAGGTGGTAATGATCCAGGTGACTCGCTTTAAGCCGCCCAGCTGGCCGGACTCGATCAGTGCCTTCACCTTTTGGAAAACAGGATTGACTCGCTGGTTATACATAATGCCAAAAACCAGGCCGGATTTTTCCGCCGCCTCGTTCATGGCAAGCACCTGCTTGCCATAGACGCCTGCCGGTTTTTCAACCATCACATGCTTGCCGGCCGCCAGAGCCGCAATGGCCAGAGGCGGATGATCGTAGTGGGGCACGGCGATGATTACCGCGTCCACATCGGGATCGGCAAACAGCTCCTCTGCAGAAAGATAATGCTTCACGTCGGGATATTTCGTCCGCGCCTTTTCAAGAACGGCCTCGTCATGGTCGCAGATAGCGGCCAGGGTGCCGTTCGGCACGCGTCCCGAGGTTAAATTGGGCGCGTGCGTGCCGCTGCCGATATTACCAAAGCCGATAAGTCCGTAGCGTACAACTTTTTTATCCATGGAAATCCTCCTTAAATCTTCTTTATTTCATTAAAAAATGAGGAGCAGTGCCCGGTGTCTCCGGTTCGGGATTACTGCCATTTTGCGCCGATTTCTTCTAAAACCGAGGTTAAGGCGTTAAAGGCCAGACCGAACACGTCCGGGCCGCCGTCGGGCAGATGCTTCAGCCGTCCGTCTGCCTCCAGCTGATCGAGGCCGGTAAAGCGACCCAAATGGGGTTCAATGCTGAGGAAATAGGGGTCTTTGCGTTCCGGCATCTCAGACAGAATGGCCCCGACGCCGCCGTCGCCCTGACCCACCGGCACAATCTCACCGTTCAGTATCGCGTCCTTCATGTGGAAATAGGTAATCCGATCCTTTAAAAGAGAAAAGGCATCCGGATAGGACGGGTAACCGTAATAGGTGAAATTCGCCGGATCATACACGCAGCCGAGAGCCGGAGAGTCAACCGACTGCAAAATATCCAGACAACCCTCTGGCGATTCGCCGTAAATTTTTCCTTCGTTTTCGTGGAGCAGCTGGACGCCGGCCGCCGCTGCCATGTCCGCCATCCGGCTCATGCGCTCTAAAACCGGTTCGCGCCAGCGCTCCAGGCTGTCCCCTTCGGGAATATAAAAGCTGAAAATGCGGATAAAGCGCGTGTCTAAAATTCCCGCCAGCTCAATGACGTGACGGAGCTTTTCTAAATGGGGTTCAAAGGGATCGGTAATAGAAATTTTGCCGATGGGCGAGCCCACGGAGGACGCGCGAATCCCCGCCTTGTCCATTTTTTGCTTTAAAGCTTTTGCCTCCTGTTCGGTCAGGTTAGCAACGTTTGTGCCGTCAACGCCGCGGGGCTCAAACCAGGAAATGCCCAGCCGGTTCAGGTGAGCAAACTGCACGTCGGTATTGCTGCTGATTTCATCGGCAAAGCCGCTGATGATAAATTGTTTTGCCATATATATGCTCCTTTCATCGTTATACGCCTATCGTATCACTAAGATTTTCAATTTTCTACAAAAATATTGCTAAAAACATTGAAAATATTGCCATATCGTGTTATACTGAAAAAGAGGTGATCATATGTGTGCGCGGCAGCTAACGGAAACGGCTCCGGGCGGGGATTATCAATACTCCCACCGGCGGGATGACGAGCCGAATTTGCCCTATTTTAAAATTCATTCCCACGAATATTATGAGTTGCTGATTTTTTTGGAGGGCGATGCCAGCTTTGTCATTGAGGGTGCTGAGTATCCCCTGTCGCCCATGGACGCCATGGTGACCCGTCCCGGCGAAATGCACCAGATCTATCATCATTCACGGTCGCCCTATGACCGGATTATTTTGTCTGTGACCGACTCGTTCTTTATGAATTATGACTGTGCCGCTTACCGCAATATTTTTGTGGATCGGGAGCCGGGTGAGGAAAACATTATCCGCATCGGCGGCGGACCCGATTCCGCCGTGATGGACGCCGCCCGCCGGATTGAGCGCTATATCGGTCAGGGTCAGGGTAACGAGGTGGTGACCCGCTGCGCCGCGATTGAGCTTTTATATGCGCTGAATCAACTGAAGCCGGACAAGGCCGTCAGCACGCCCCAAAGCGAGACCGTCCGCCGGATCACGGCCTATATTAACCGGAATCTGGCGGGGGATTTGTCCCTGGATGTGCTGGCCGACCGGTTTTTTGTGTCCAGGTATTATTTGTGCCGGATTTTTAAAAAATATACCGGCATGACTCTGTGGCAATATATTACCCGCAAACGGATTTTGGCGGCCAAGGCTCTGCACCAAAGCGGCCACTCCTTTAGCGAGGCGGCCTCCCGCGCCGGGTTTGCCGATTATTCTGCCTTTTACAAGGCCTGTGTGAAGGAAACAGGTCTGCCGCCGCGGAAGGCTTTGGGCTCATGAGCAGGCGGTTTAGGCAATAGAGTTCGATTCCCTTATGCCTAACTTGAAAAAATTGATGGGGTGAAACGGGGTTTTTGCTGAAAAAAATGAATGTGAAAAGATGGAAACGGTTTTTCCAAGAAAAGGTGGCTATAGAAAATGGAATATAAGCAGGTTTTGCCGGCGCGGTTTATCGCCCGTCCCAACCGATTCATTGCCTTAGCGGAAATCGGCGGCGCTGAGCAGGTTTGTCATGTTAAGAACACCGGCCGCTGCCGGGAACTTTTGCTGCCGGGGGCGCAGGTTTTTGTGGCAAAGGCTGAAAATCCGAAGAGAAAAACAGGGTATGACCTTATATCTGTTTATAAGGGCGACCGCCTGATTAATATTGACAGCCAGGCCCCCAACCGACTTTTTGCCGAATGGGTGCAGCAGGGCGGGCTGTTTCATGATGTAACGCTTTTGCGGCCGGAAACGACCTATGGCGCCTCCCGATTTGATTTTTATATCGAGGCGGCGGGGCGGAAAATTTTCGCGGAAATTAAGGGCGTGACTCTGGAGGAAAACGGCGCGGTTTTCTTTCCCGATGCGCCGACGGAGCGGGGCGTTAAGCATCTGCGGGAGCTGACCGCTGCCCTGGGTGAGGGATATGATGCCTATGCCGTGTTTATTGTGCAGATGAAGGGCGCGACCCGGTTTTCGCCCAACGACAATACCCATCCGGCCTTTGGCGCGGCGCTCCGGCAGGCGGCTGCGGCCGGCGTACGGGTGCTGGCTGTGGATTGTTCTGTGACGGCAGACAGCATACAAATAGCAGATTCGGTGCCGGTTGTTTTGTGAGGTTTTATCTGCGGGTTCGGTTTGTAAGCCGCCCGCTGCTTTGCGCCCGTCCAAAACGAGCATGAAAAAGACGAAAAAAACAGCTGTAAAAATGTGCGGGGCATATGGCGGGTGTTCTAAAGGACAGTAATTTTATATTGATTTTATTGCATTTTTGTGATACAATAAATCAAAAAATATTAGGGGAAACTATAATGAAAATATATGATAAAGAAAAAGAAGAATTTGCGAGTGAATTATCTGACTTTTCAAATCAATTATGTATGCTTATTTCTCAAAATGATGAATGGACTATTAGAGGCTTTATTGACATATTCAAAAACATATATACTATTTCAACTGACACAAAGGTTATTTCTAAAATATTAGAAATACACCTTTTTCCTCATTTTTTATCTTTTGCTGAAGCCAATGGATATAATATTGAATTAGCAACTTGTCAAAATTGGTATCCTGATTTGACATTTATCTCTAAATCTAATGACAATATTAAATTTGCAGTCGATTTAAAAACTACATATAGGCTTGAAGAATATGAGGGATTTTGTAATGGATTTACATTAGGCTCTCATGGCGAATATTTCGTTAATAGAGACAGCACTAAAAATATTCAATATCCATATAATGAATATAGTGGACATTTTTGTCTTGGTATAATATATTCTAGAAACGCTCTTAATAAATATGAAGAATTAAACAAATATACACTTGAGCAACTAAAAGATATTCCTGCTGTTATTAGTAATTTTACATTTTTTTCTCAAGAAAAATGGAAAATTGCGAGTGATAAAGGGGGTAGTGGTAATACTGCAAATATTGGAAGTATTCAAAAAATTGAAGATATATTAAACGGAAACGGAGTATTTGCAAAAGCAGGTGAAGAAATTTTCGATGATTATTGGGCTAACTTTGGTAAAATACAAGTTATAGGACCGGACAGTAAACGAAAACCCCTATCTTCTTTTGAGGAATATCTCAATTATAGAGGATTACCTCTTGAACTTAACAATCCAAAAGCATCAAGAAATAAGGTGAAATGAGAATGAACGAAAAAATATATGTTCCGCCAATAAAAATTCAAGGAATTAAAACTAAACTTGTTTCATTTATAAAATCTAATGTTTTATTAGATAAAGATACAGTCTGGGTGGAACCTTTCATGGGTTCGGGTGTGGTAGGATTTAATATTAAACCTTCAAAAGCGGTTTTTGCTGACACAAATCCACATATAATAAGTTTTTATAACAATATAAAACATAGAAATATTGATTCGTATGTTGTACGTGAGTTTTTAGAGGAAGAAGGAAAAAAACTTGAAAAATATGATGATGAATATTATTACGAGGTTAGAGAGAGATTTAATAAAGGACACTCGTCTCTTGATTTTTTATTTTTAAATCGTTCTTGTTTTAATGGCATGATTAGATTTAACAAAAATTATAAATTCAATGTACCATATGGGCATAAACCGCAAAGATTTTCAAAAGCATATATTACAAAAATTGTTAATCAAGTAAAGTACGCAGAACAAATGATTTTTTCATCTGATTGGGAGTTTGTCTGTGGTGATTTTGAAGATACCATAAACACCTTTTGTTCAGAGAATGCCTTTATTTATTGCGATCCGCCTTATATAGGCAGACATGTTGATTATTATGACAGTTGGGATGTTGAAAGTGAAAAGAGATTGAAGGATGTTCTTCTTAGAAATAATAGTATTTTTATGCTTTCCACATGGGATTATAATCAATATAGAAAAAATGAATATATAGATACTATATGGGGGTTTTGCGAGAAGGTCAACAAAGAACATTTTTATCATATAGGAGCAAAAGAAGCCAATCGCAATCAAATGATGGAAGCACTGTTAGTTAATTATCCATTAAATAGTGCAAAAAATTATTTTGAAAAGAACGAACAACTATCACTATGTTTGAATTTTTAGTATTTGTGTCCTCTACTGTAACGAGCAGGGCATTTGTATTGCAAATTCTAATATTTTAGGATAATCCTAAGACCTTATACTACCAAAGGGGCTGTCGCATTAGCGGCAGCTCCTTTGGAGGCTCAACGGCTTTAGATGCAGAACGAACAAATTAAATTTTAGGTGATTATACAAATGCGGCTACTTTCCTCAAAGCCCTCCCTCCTATTCTTCCTGTCGGTTTTCTTCCTTTTCCAGCATATATTCCACCGAGTCTACCAGTGCCTTCCAGCTGGCCTGTACAATATCCCGGGAAACGCCGATGGTTGTCCAGGTTTCCGTGCCGTCTGTGGAGTCAATCAGCACCCGGGTCAGGGAGGCGGTGGCCGCATCGTTACCGTCTAAAATTCTCACCTTAAAATCAACCAGCCGCATTTTGGAAAGAGCTGGATAAAACCGCCCCAGTGCCTTTCTCAAAGCCTTATCCAGCGCATTAACGGGCCCGTCGCCCTCTGCCGCCGTAATTTCAGACACGCCGCCGGAGGTGATTTTGATGGAGGCCGTGGACACACAGGGCGCGTCCTTTGGCGCATGGGTCACAACCTGAAACTGATCCAGGGTGAAAAAGGGCTTATATTTTCCCAGCTTTTTGCGTACCAGCAGGGCAAAGGAGCCCTCCGCCCCCTCAAACTGATAGCCTTCAAGCTCCAGATTTTTAATTTCGCTCAGGATTTCTCCGGTTTCCTTTGAATCCCGCACAATGCTGTCATCCACCTTCCGGATGGCGGAAATCACCGAGGAACGCCCCGACATTTCCGAAAGCAAAAGGCGGCGGCGGTTCCCCACGGCGGCGGGATCGATATGTTCAAAGGTTACGGGATTTTTCTGCACCGCGTCAATATGCATCCCACCCTTGTGTGCAAAGGCGTTGTTGCCGATGTAGGGCATTTGCTCGTCCGGCGCTAAGTTTGCCAGCTCAAACACATAGCGCGCCTGCGCCTTCAGCGTCCGCATCTGCTCCGGCGGGATACAGTCATAGCCCCGCTTAAGCTGCAGATTGGGGATTAAAATGCACAGATTTGCGTTGCCGCATCGTTCGCCGAAGCCGTTCAGCGTTCCCTGCAGGTGCACCGCGCCGGCCAGCACGGCGGCAATGGAATTGGCTGTGGCCAGATCCATGTCGTTATGGCAGTGGATGCCGATTTTTGCGCCCTCTAGAACCGTGGCGCTCTCCTTTACGGCCGCTGTGATTTCATCAGGAAAGGCGGCGCCGTTGGTATCGCAGAGCACCACCGTGTCCGCCCCTGCCTCCCGAGCCGTTCGAATCGCCCGCAGGGCATAGGCCGGATTGTTTTTGTAGCCGTCAAAAAAATGCTCTGCGTCAAAAATAACCTCCCGGCCGGCTTGCTTTAAATACCGGATGCTGTCGTGAATCATCCGCAGATTTTCCTTCAGACTTGTGCGCAGCACCTGCGTCACATGCAAATCCCAGGCCTTGCCGAAAACGGTAACGACCGATGTTCCGGCCTCTGCCAGCCGCCGCAGTCCTTCGTCCTCCTCCGGCCGGGCTTTGGGCTTGCAGGTGCTGCCAAAGGCCGCAATTTTGGCGTGGCGCAGGGACAATGTCCCAATGCGCTCAAACAGGCTTCTGTCCTTGGGGTTGGAGCCGGGGTTGCCCGCCTCAATATAGTCCGCGCCCAGCTGATCCATCACGTGAATCAGCCTGATTTTATCTTCTACGGAAAAGGAAATTCCCTCCCCCTGAGAGCCGTCCCGCAGGGTGGTGTCATAAATAAAAAGCTTTTTCAAGGCCGTGACCTCCCGTCAGTCTGTGATGGAGCGGGTCATGGAAATCATACCGGTGCGGTATAAATCCTCAATGCCGTAGGGCTTGCACATCCGCTCAAAGGCGTCAATTTTTTTGGGTGTGCCGGTCAGCTCAATAATGACCGCGTTTTCAGAAATATCAATAATGGAGGCGCGGAAAATCTGAACAATCTGCACCACCTCGCTGCGGTTTTTCGCGTTGCAGGACACCTTAATCAGGCTCAGCTCCCGGCTGACAGAGGCGTTTTCGTCCAGCACCCGCACCTCCAGCACGCCCACCAGCTTCGAAAGCTGCTTGGTGACCTGATCCACCGTGTGACCGTCGCCGTTGACCACAATGGTCATGGCGGAAATATCCGGGTTTTGGGTGACGCCCACGGCCAGGCTGTCGATGTTAAAGCCCCGGCGGGCGAACAGCCCCGATATTTTTGACAGAATACCCGCATGGTTTTCCACCATTGCGTTTACAATATGCTTTGCCACAGGAATCATCCTTTCCATTCATTATATGTGGTTATACAGCCACGTGCGCCGCCGGCTCGGGCAGACTATGTATGCGCTCTGGGGTCGGTATGCACCTCCAGAAAAAACGCGCCTTCTTCTGCCAGCAAAGCGTCCAGCGCGCCGCCGATGTCCTCGTTTCGGGTCAGCCGCCGGGCAGGGATGCCATAGGCCGCGGCCAGCGCGCAGAAATTCGGGTAATCGGACAGGTACACATGTCCGGCGCGACAGGCGGCCCGCTCGGTTTCCCGCACCAGACCCAGGCAATTATTTTTAAACAGAATGATTTTAACCGCCGCCCGGTTTTCCATCATGGTAGCCAGCTCCGGCATAGACATTTGAAAGCTGCCGTCCCCCTCGATGGCAATGACTGTTTTATCCGGCGCGGCAATTTTCGCGCCGATGGCCGCGGGCAGACCGTAGCCCATGGCACCGAAGCCGCCGGAGGTCAGAAAAATATCCCCGGCTTTAAAGGGAAAATGGCGGCAGGTCCAGATTTGGTGCTGGCCCACTTCTGACGCAATCACAGCCGGAGCGGTCAGTCGCCGGCGCAGAGCCCGGAGCAGCTGTGCCGGATCTACATAGGCAGGCCGGCTGCCGGTGTCTGCCCTTTCCGCTTCTTTTAAAGCGGCAAGGGCGCAGCACCAGTCGGCCGGTGCCCGATAGCCCCGCAGCCGGTCTGTAAGCTGCAGCAGCGTTTCCTTTACATCGGCACAAACGGTGATGTCACAGGCACAGTTTTTCCCCAGCTCTGCCGGGTCAATATCAATATGGACGGTGACTGCCCGTCCGGCCAGCCGGGCAGGGTCGGGAACTGTGCGCTCTGTAATGCGGGCACCGGCAAAAATCAGCAGGTCGGCTCGGGCATAGGCCTCATTGGCGGCCGGGTCGCCATGCACACCGGTCATGCCTAAAAATCCGGGGCAATCGGTAGGGAGAGCAGAAAGTCCCATCATGGTGCTCACGGCGGGCAGTCCGGCCGCTTTCATCAAATCGGCCGCCGCCCGTTGACTGCCGGCGCTGACAACGCCGCCGCCAACAACCAAAAGAGGCCGTTTCGCAGCCGCAACCGCCTGTGTCAGCCGGTTCAGCGCGCCGCTGTCCGGCTCTGTGGCCACATGATAACCCCGCACAGCACTGACGGCGGTTTCCTGCCACTGGATTCGGGTGTTTAAAACATCAAAGGGAATATCGATCACCACCGGGCCCGGCCGTCCGGTACGGGCGAGATAAAAGGCCTCGTGGACGGCTTGGGGCAAATCCTCGGCGGATTTAATCAAATAATTATGCTTTGTCACCGGTGCGGTCACACCGGTGGTATCGACCTCCTGAAAGGCGTCCGTTCCGATTTGGGAAACAGAAACCTGCGCCGTTATGGCAACCAGCGGCACAGAATCCATATAGGCATTGGCGATGGCGGTCAAAAGATTGGTGGAGCCGGGGCCCGAGGTCGCCAGGCAAACGCCGGTTTTTCCCGTGGTTCGATATAGGCTGGCGGCCATGTGTGCGGCGCCCTGTTCCGTCCGTGCCAGAACGTGACGCAGCGGCTCCTTTTTCAGCGCCTGATAAACAGGCGAAACAGCCGCGCCGGGATAACCAAAAACAATCTCCGTGCCGTTTGCCTTCAATATTTTAATCAGCGCCTGCGCCGCCGTCATTTTCATGCCGTCACCAGCCTCCGTTACATACTTACAATGCTTATTGTAACAATATTTTTTGCTTTTGTCAAATCATAGGTTTATTTTTAGAAAAATTATGCATACTATCGAAGAAAACATCATTTTAATAATAGAAAGGATCGGTAGCATGAGCAAACGAATGGTAGCATTTTTTGAAACGGAACAGCAGGCGGAGGACGCTCTGCGGCGTTTGACGGAAATCGGACTGCAAAATGAGGATGTGTCTGTTTTGACCCGGCAGGATGTGCCGCAGTATGAGCCGGTGGGCAACGCCCGGGACGGCATGACCACCGGCGGCGTGATTGGCGCGGCCACCGGGCTGATTATGGGGCTTTCCGCCTTTGCTGCGCCGGGGCTGGGGCTGTTGGCCGCCGCAGGACCCGTTGCCTCGCTGCTGGCAGGTGCGGCTGCCGGCGGGATTATCGGTTCACTGGCGGATATGGGCTTTTCCGATACAGATACAAAAAGCTATATGAAGGAAATTGAGCGGGGCAGTGTTTTTATGTCGCTGGACACAAAGGACGTGGAAAAAGCCCGGCAGCTTTTGGAGGCATCAGGTGCCTATCGCATTGATGTAATCTGACTTTAAAAAGTTTTTTCAAAAAAAGTTTAAAATAGTGTTGACAAAGGGCAGAAAAGGTGCTATAATAAAATTCCGCGCTGAGATAGCGCGTGAACCTTGAAAATTGAACAGAGCAGGCTCTTTAAAAATTACTTTGAGTAGTTTTGGATAATGAGAAAAAGTCAGTGATGACTGGCTGGGATTTTAAGTTCCCCTTGAGGGAGTTTAAGATACAAACTTACTAGAGAGTTTGATCCTGGCTCAGGACGAACGCTGGCGGCGTGCCTAACACATGCAAGTCGAGCGGGAAGCTCGTTTCGGAGGCTTCGGCCGAAGAAACGAGTGGAGAGCGGCGGACGGGTGAGTAACGCGTGAGTAACCTGCCCATGAGAGGGGGATAACAACCGGAAACGGTTGCTAATACCGCATATTATGCTAATGCCGCATGGTTCTAGCATGAAAGATTTATCGCTCATGGATGGACTCGCGTCCAATTAGCTAGTAGGCGGGGTAACGGCCCACCTAGGCGACGATTGGTAGCCGAACTGAGAGGTTGATCGGCCACATTGGGACTGAGACACGGCCCAGACTCCTACGGG
>CAYUUO010000023.1:0-23089 GCA_964447945.1 uncultured Oscillospiraceae bacterium | reverse complement strand
GGAATTCATTTTTTTGAATGAATTCCTTCTTTTTTATGCCTTAAAGCTACGAACAAACTTCGCCGCTCGGCGTACCCTCGTACGCCGTCGGGACTCAGTTTGTTCGTTCTGCATCTAAATCCGTTCAGCCTCAAAAGGGGCTGTCGCATTAAGTCGACAGCCCCTTTTTGGCGGTGGAACAATCCGCCGCCAAAACATTGAATAAAGGGGTGCAGCAAATCCATTTGGTTGCTGCACCCCTATTTTTTTAACTTAAAACTTTTCCTTCATCCAGACGGGGATGTCAATTCCGGCCTTGTCAGGCGAAACGGGATCGTCAGCCTTGGCAAAGGGCTTTACGGAAGGCGCACCGGCTGTCTGTCCGCCGGAAAAGACGGGAGCGGTGAAAAAGCCTGTGCCTCTTGCATCCTTGCCGGGAATCCCCTCAAAGCCGGTGGCGATGACGGTGATGATAATCTCATCCTGCAGGGACTCGTCAAGCGCAGCACCGAAGATAATGTTTGCGTTGGGATCGGCGGCCTCGGTCACCAGCTCTGCGGCGCTGTTAATTTCAAACAGACCCAGATCGGTGCCGCCTGTGATGTTAATCAGAATACCTCTTGCGCCATCAATGGAGGTCTCTAAGAGCGGGCTCTGGATGGCGGCTTTAACCGCGTCCTCAGCACGCTTCTCGCCGGATGCACGGCCAACGCCCATGTGGGCAACGCCGGTGTTCTTCATAATCTTAACCACATCGGCAAAGTCGAGGTTTATGTAACCGGGACCGGAAATCAAATCGGAAATACCCTGTACACCCTGCCGCAGCACATCGTCAGCCATTTTAAACGCGTCTACCAGCGTGGTGTGCTGATTGGAAATCTGCAGCAGCCTGTCGTTTGGAATGGTCACCAACGCGTCTACGGCATTTTTCAGCTCCACAATACCCTCTTCGGCCCGTGCCATTCTCTGGCGGCCCTCAAAGGCAAAGGGCTTGGTTACAATGCCGACAGTTAAAATGCCCATTTCCTTGGCGATAGACGCCACCATAGGCGCAGCGCCTGTACCGGTGCCGCCGCCCATACCGGCGGTGACAAACACCATGTCGCTGCCGGCGATGGCCTGCGCCACCTCCTCGCGGCTTTCCTCCGCCGCCTTCTGACCGATTTCGGGATCGGCCCCGGCGCCCAGACCCTTCGTCAGCTTTTCGCCAATCTGAATTTTAAGCGGCGCCTGTGACATCATCAGTGCGCGTTTATCTGTGTTGACAGCTATAAAGTCTACGTTCTTAAGACCGTAATCGATCATTCTGTTTACTGCGTTGTTGCCGCCGCCGCCTACGCCGATGACCTTGATTTGCTCCACTCGGTTGTTGTTTAACGCCTCGTTATCAAATTCAATCACCTTATATTTCCTCCTCTTTGGTACGAAATGCGGACATTTCGATCATTTACATTATTCAGACAGCCGGGCAGCTATACTACCCGGAGGGTACAGAAAGCAGACGATTTTTTTCCTTCTGTACAGCTAATATTATACTACAAATACTATTATAACATATTACAGTATGATTACACAAGTATAAATTTTCAATTACAAAACTTTTTTTTCAATTTTGCGCTGATTTGTGTCAAATAATGGCGTCTCATAGTGGAAAAATTGGAAAAAAGCCGAGTGCCGAACACAATCAGAGCCACCAGATACAAATCCACGTCCAGTTTTTTGCCCATAAAGGTGAGCAGTGCTGCCAGAATACCGTTGCAGATAAAACCGCTGATAAAAGTATTTAAATCAAAGCTTTTCCGCGTGGCGGCAGATATGGCGCCGAACACGGAATCAAGCAGAGCCAGAATGACGATGGCCACATAGGGCGAGTAGGCCGTGGGGATGTGGTAGGGGAACAGAATGCCTGCCGTGATGCCGATGACGGCACAGACCAGTATAATCATTTCTTTTCCTCCTTTGCGGTGTCTGCGGCCACAGCACTGGAAAAGTTGACGGTACCGCTGTATTTGGGAATCGTCAGCTCCTCCTGTTTGGTAATGGAAATGGAAAAGCCCCAGACCTTCATATTGTCAATCACACCGCCGTTTAAGTTCATGGCCGCCTCCAGCTGATCCGCCTTGCCGATGGCCTTAATCACATAGGGCGGCGCCATTTTCGTGTCGTTTACCAAAATGGTGGGTCCCACACAGCGCACGGCGCTGGTGCTGATTATCCGGCTGTCGTTAACGCAGATGGCCTCGGCGCCTGCGGCGCACAGCTCGTTAATAACGCGGCGCAGATCCTCGTCGTGAATCAGGGTTTCCGTGGCGGAAAGCACCGCCTCGGCAGATTTTCGGTTATCAATATCACTCATGGTAATGGTGATGCCGGGCCCTTTCACGTCCACAAAGCCCGCCATCAGCTCCGCGCGCTTTAACTGCTCGGAAAGAAACATGGAATAGTCACTGTTTTGCTCAGCATCGGCACGATACTGCGCAATATCGTTCTGGTAGGCCTCCAGCTGCTTCTGCAAATCCTCGTTCTGCTCCCGTTCCTTTTTCAAATCGCTTAACAGCTCGTCCACACGCACGTTCTGCTGCTGTTTCTGCGCATTGTTTACCGTCACGCTTTTAAACTGAATAGCGATTAAAAAGGTCAGAATCAGGACAACAATGCCCATCACCAGCTGCACTTTGTTATTTTTAATCACGTTCATTTGTCCCTTCTTCGTTCTTGGCAGAGGACGCGTTCGGGTCGCTGTCTCCCGTTTTGCCGTCCGCAGATTCCGGTGCTTCACCGGCCTCCGGGTCACTGCCTTCTGCATCGCTGCCTTCCGGCGCACCGTCCTCGGGCGCTGCTGTTTCTGCCGGGGGCTCTTCGTCCAGCGTGCCGTAAATAGCGCGGGAGGGGGTTGTCAGGTCAATATAGCTCCCCTCTGTTCGATTCACCTTTGGCAGAATATTGGAAAGCACCGATATTTTATACGCCATATCCGTGGTCTTGCCGAAAATCACCTTTGTCCCGTCGGTGAGATACAGATAAAATTCCGTCACGCTGTCAAAATGGCAGGAACGGATCTCCGAAAGAAGACCGGCATCCCGAAGCACACGGATGGTATCTAATATTATATCAAACTTAACCGTGTCTTGTACAGATATTTTTTCACAAATTTTTGCGTTTTTTATTTCCAATCCTGTTATATATAGTAAATCCAGCCCGGCGGCATCGTCAGCAAGCGCCATAACCCGGCCGTTTTCGTTGGTCACGGCGAAGCCCGTCATATAGGGAAAATACATTGTCGGCCGGGTTTCTGTAACCTCCAGCCGGATTTTGGCGGGCAGCCGACGGCGGACGCGAACCGTTTCAATTTCCGGAATTTGCAAAACGGCCTTCTTTATATTTTTCTTGCTTATTTTAAAGATATTGATTTCCTGCGGCACGGCGGCCGTTTGGAGAATCTGTTCCGCGCTGATAAGCTCGTTGCCGGTGACCTCCACGGTTTTCACGTTGAACAAAGGCGTGAACAAGCAGATGCTGATCACCGCCGAAGCGAGGAGCAGCAAAAGCAGTACACGCCTCCGGCGGATAGCACGCTTACGCTTTTTTTTCTGTTTGGCTGACACTTGCTTTGTCATTGGTAACAAGACCTTTCTAGATTCGTTTCACGCTGGCGCCCAAACGGGTTAAATTTGTCACCAGACTGTCATATCCTCTGTCGATATAGCAAACGTTTTCGATTTCCGTTGTTCCGTGCGCTGCTAAGGCCGCAATCACTAAAGCTGCACCGCCGCGCAGATCCGAGGCGGACACACAGGTGCCGTGAAGCTGCGGCACGCCGGTAATCAGTGCCTGATTTTCGCGGACAACAATGGAGGCGCCCATTTTAATCAGCTCACCGGCCGGCTTGAACCGGCTTTTGAAAATGGTTTCGTTAATCCGGCTGGTACCGTCGGCCAGAGTCAGAAGCGCCAAAAACAATGATTGGGCGTCTGTCGGAAAGCCCGGATAGGGTGCTGTGGTTATTTCGGGCAATGCCTTCAGTCGTTCGGGCGCCTTTAGGCTGATTGTGCTGCCCTCTGCCTCCACCAGACAACCACATTTAGCCAGCTCCGACAGGGAGGTCTCCAGATGGGTCGGCACGGTACCGGTCAGTGTAATGCTGCCGCCGGTTGCGGCGGCGCAGCAAAGATAGGTAATTGCCGCGATCCGGTCGGGCATCACGGTGTAATCTGCAGCGTGGAGACGGCGGACACCGTGGATTTCGATCCGTGATGTGCCTGCACCGCAAACACAGGCACCCATCGCATTCAAAAAACTGGCTAAATCTGTGATTTCCGGCTCCTGGGCCGCGTTTTCCACAATGGTTATACCCGGGGTTCGGCAGGCGGCCAGCATGATATTTTCCGTAGCGCCCACGCTGGGGAAGGCGAGGGTTAGCACCGTGCTTTTCAGCTTTCGGGCGCGGACGTGCAGATAGCCGCTTTTTTCCTTGATTTCGCAGCCCAATTCCTGCAGGGCCTTCATATGTAAATCAATGGGGCGGGGTCCCAGCTCACAGCCGCCCGGCATAGAGATTTTTGCCTTGTGATTCCGGGCCGCAATGGCTCCCATAAAAATAATGGAGGAGCGCAGCTGCTGCATGAGATATTCCGGAATATGGCTGCCCAAACGTTTCCGGGCATCAATGGTCAGGGTGTGACCCGTTCGGGTTACCTTGGCACCCAGATATTGTAGGATTTCTATGGTAATTGTGACGTCCCTGAGGTCAGGGCAGTTGTGGATTACATTCACGCCGTCATCGCATAAAACCGATGCGGCCAGTATGGGCAGTACAGCATTTTTTGCGCCGTGAACGGAGATACTGCCGCTTAAGGGCGTGCCTCCTTCTATCACCAGCCTGCTCATATCCTTACACCTCCTGATATTGTAGTCGGCGCACAAACGGCAGAAGTCTGCGCTGTCGCCAAGCCGAAAACTATTACAATATCATAGTATGCGCAGCCCGGCAGATTGCTACAAAACACAGAAGGGGATGGGAAAGTCAGCGACTGCTACGGCAGCAGGGAAAGAGCAGCGTCGCAAATTCGCTTGGCGCCGTCGGTTATGCCGGCGCTTTTTGCTTTTTCTGCCATTACAGCGGCCCGCGCCGGATGCTCAATGATGGAAAGGATGGCATCATACAGCCGTTTTTCGTTTAGCTCACCGTCCGGGATCACCAAAGCGCCGCCGGCCTTTTCCATGCTTTTGGCGTTGTAGGTCTGGTGGTCATGGGCCACGTTGGGCGAGGGAATCAGAATGGCCGGCTTGCCCAGAGCGCAAAGCTCGCTGACGGTCAGTGCACCGGCGCGGCCGATGACCACATCGGCGGCGGCCATCACAAGATCCATATGCTCAATATAGGGGACGATGCGGATGGCGTCGTCCTGCTTTTTAATCTGTCCGCACACCTGTGCATAAAATCGCTGGCCGGTTCCCAGCATAAACTGAAAGCGGCCGGTATCGGCAGTGTTTAATAGACCGACCACCGCGTCATTTAATCGGCTGGCGCCCAGGCTGCCGCCGAAGGCCACAATAAAAGGCCGTTCATCCAGTCCCAGTCGGCGGCGTGCCGCGCTGCGGTCGATCTGCAGCATTTCCTCCCGGATGGGGTTGCCGGTCAGTACGCATTTTTTTGCGCAGGCAGGCTTTAAATAGCCGGTGGTTTCCGGAAAACTGATACAGATACTGTCCGACAGACCGGCGGCCATCTTCACGGTAACGCCAGGAATGACGTTCTGCTCATGAATCACAGTGGGAATTTTCAGGGCGTGGGCGGCAAAAAGCACCGGCGCACAAACGTAGCCGCCGGTACCGATGACAACATCGGGTCCAAATTCCCTGATCATTTTTTTGGCATGGCCGATGGCGGTGACGAACTGCCGGGCAACCGTCAGATTTTTCAGCGTCAGCCGCCGGATCAGGCCGGACACCTCAATATATCGGATGGGCCAGCCGGCGTCAGGGACCAGCTTGCTTTCCAGACCCTTTTTTGTGCCGATAAACAAAATATCGGCGCCCTTTTCACGAGCCAGATGGCTGGCCGCGGCCAGGGCGGGATTGATATGGCCGGCCGTGCCGCCGCCGGATAACAGAACCTTCATATGCTCAAATCCTTTAAATAGTTTGCTTTTTAAATTTTGAAACGTTTAGTATAATCCCCATGGCCGCCATTAAAAACAGCAGCGAGGAGCCGCCTGCGGAAAAGAAGGGCAGGGGAATCCCGGTGGTGGGGATGGAGGAGGTGACAACGGCAATGTTTAAAACCACCTGAACGCCCACCAGCGCCACAATGCCGGTGACCAGCAGACTGCCGAAGGTATCCGGCGCGCTCACCGCAATTTTCATGCCCCGCCACAAAAGCAGGGCAAAAATGACTAAAATGGCCACGGCGCCCACCAATCCCAGCTCTTCGCAGATTATGGAAAAAATAAAATCGTTCTGCGGCTCGGATACATACAAAAATTTCTGCCGGGAATTACCGAAGCCCAAGCCGAACAAACCGCCGGAGCCAATGGCATACAGCGACTGTATAATCTGCCACCCGGCGCCCAGCGCGTCGGAAAAGGGGTCTAGGAAGGTGGTCAGACGCTTTAAGCGGTAGGGCTCCAGCACCACAATTAAAATACCGGCAAAAACCGCCGGCACGGACATCAGGACAAAGTACCGCAGCCGCGCACCGGCCACCAGCAGCATAATCACAAGCGTCAGGCCGATGATGATACAAATGGAAAAATGCGGCTCCAGCAAGAGCAGCCCCATGAACGCAACCATTAAAATCAGATAGCGCACCAAATATTTAAATTCCTTGATTTTGGTTTTTATCTGTGACAAGCTGGCAGCGAAATAGATAATCAGCCCCAGCTTGGCAATTTCGGAGGGCTGAAAGCTCAGACCGCCGACGCCGATCCAGCGCTTGGCACCCTTTACGTCCGTGCCGACAATCAAAACGGCAACCAGCAAAAGAAAGCTGACGGCTAAAATCGGTACGGCCAGCTTTTTATAGTTCCGGTAGTCAAAATTGGCGGTAAAAATCATGGCAACCGTGCCCAAAGCCGCCCACATCAATTGCTTTTTAATAAAGTAAAGTCCGTCATTAAAATAGTAGTAGGCATAGGGATAGCTGGAGGAAAAAACCATCAGAAGTCCCAGAGCCAGCAATAAAATCACTGTCAGCAAAAAGCCAAAATCAAAGCCGGTTTTGGTCAGCCTTGTTCTGGTTAGTTGTTTTTGTGAACCCCGTTTTCTGGCGGGCTGCGCGTTCACCGGCGATCACCGTCCTAAGCTAGAATAAGTTCATAACACAAAAATAGCCGATTATACACAAAATCAGCGTTGCGGTGCTAAAGAGCAGCACAATCTGCGTCTCACGATAGCCGCACATTTCAAAATGGTGATGGATCGGACTCATTTTAAAAATCCGCTTGCCGGTCAGCTTAAAGGAGGTAACCTGCAAAATGACCGACAATGTTTCAATTAAATATACGCCGCCCACAATAATCAGAACAATGGGCATTTTCAGCATGGTGGCCGTTACGGCGACAGCACCGCCCAGAAACAGGGAGCCGGTATCGCCCATAAAGACCTTGGCCGGATGCGCGTTAAAGAGCAAAAAGGCCAGACAACCGCCTGCCACAGCACCAATGAAGATGCCTGCGGCGGAATTGAATAGGACAGACATCAGGACAAAGAACAGGCTGACAATCAGGGTTACGCTGGCAGCCAGACCGTCTAAGCCATCGGTCAGGTTCACGCTGTTGACAACGGAAAGCTGCACCAAAATGGTGAGCGGCACAATCCACAGACCAATGTCTACCGTAAAGGGCAGGAAGGGGATAATCAGCTCGCCGTTTATATAGCCCATATAATTCATGGACAGGGTGCTCAAAACGGCCACCAGAAGCTGTGCCGAAAACTTATTTCTGGCCGACAGCCCCAGATTCCGTTTTTTCACAACCTTAATGAAGTCATCGATAAAGCCAACGCCGCCGTAAGCCAGGGCGGTCAGCAGCGGGATGAGCAAATCATAGCGCAGACCGTACCGGGTCAGCGTGACCGCAAGCGTTGCTGCCAGTGCGGCGATGATAAAGCCAATGCCGCCCATGGTGGGCGTACCGCTTTTCACCCGGTGCCAGCTGGGGCCCTCCTCCCGGATGCTCTGGCCGAATTTTAAACGCCGCAGAAAGGGAATTAAAACAGGCGTTATCAGTAAACAAATGATGGTGGATATGGCTGCGGCAATCAGAATGCTGCTCACGATCTCAACTCCTTTGTAGAATCACTGCTGCTTTGTTAGGGTGTTCATCAAAAACTCCGTTACACGCTCTAAGCGCATGGCACGGGAGGCCTTCACCAGCACCGTGTCACCGGGGCGGATATAGGCGGCTAACGCCTCGTTAAGGACTGCAATCTCCTCAAAATGAAGGACTGTGATTTCCTCTTCGGCGGCGCGGGCAATCCACCTTGCGTTTTCGCCGTAGGCAAACACGGCATCGACCCCCAGCGCCGCGGCCTGCTGGCCAATGGCGCGATGCGCAGACTCTGCAAAGCTGCCCAGTTCCTTAATATCACCCAGTACCGCAATTTTCCGGCCGGGGCGGGCACACAGCACCTTCAGAGCCGCCGCAACGGAAGCAGGTGCCGCATTGTAGCAATCGTTGATAATAGTTATGCCGCCGCAGTCAATCAACTGCATACGCTTGTCGTCGGGTCTGTAAGCCTCCAGGCCGCAGGCGGCCTCAGATAAGGGAATTCCCAGACACAGTGCCGCGGCACAGGCCAAAAGTGCATTTATCACGTTATGCTCACCGGGAAACTGCAGATTGACGGCCGCTTGTTGACTGCCATAAATCGCCGTGAAGGACACGCAGTCCTGCCCGGAGCGGATATCCGTTGCCGTCAGGTCATTTCCGGGAGTCAGCCCTACTGTGATGACCTTGTGGCCGATGTCCTGCCGGTGAGCAGCAAGAATCGGATCGTCACCGTTTATAATGACAGTACCGCCGGGACTGATGTGAGCAAACAGCTCCGATTTTGCCCGGTAAATATTTTCCTGGGAGCCCAGCATTTCAATATGCGAAAGACCAATATTGGTCACAATGCCAATGTCGGGGGCGGCGATGCGTGCCAACGCATCAATTTCGCCAAAACCGCTCATGCCCATTTCCGCAATGGCAGCCTGGTGGCTGTTGTCTAACCGAAAAAGCGTCAGGGGCAGACCGATTTCGTTATTTAAGTTGCCTGTAGTTTTCAAGACCCGCAGCCGACGGGACAGGGCAGCGGCGGTCAGCTCCTTCACCGTGGTTTTGCCCACGCTGCCGACAACGGCCAGCACGGGAATGTGAAATTGCTGCCGGTAAAAAGCAGCCAGGTCGCCCAGTGCCCGGCGGGTGTCCGCCACGGTAATCAGGGGCTTATCACCGGCCACGGCCGGGTGTGCTGTGAGGGAGGCTGCGCAGCCGCCTGACAGCGCCGCCGGAATAAAATCGTGGGCGTCAAAATGCTCGCCGGCAATGGGGACGAACAACGCACCCGGCGTGATTTGGCGGGTGTCGGTGCAGATAGCGGTCACGGCGGTTTCCGGATCGCCGCAGAGCAGCGTGCCGCCGGTTGCCTTGACAATATCGCCGATTTTCATGGGGTTCATACAGACGTCAATCCCTTCGTGACTTCTCAGTTTTCGTGCTTTTCCTTCCCGGCCGCCTCGGCCAGGATATCGTGGATGACCTCGCGTTCGTCAAAATGGCGCTTTTCTGTGCCGATAATCTGATAGGTTTCATGCCCCTTACCGGCTAAAATGATACAGTCGCCGGGCTTTGCCGTTTCGATGGCAAAGCGGATGGCTTCGCGGCGGTTTTCTATGACAGTATATGCGCAGGACGTCTGTTTCATGCCCGCCTCAATCTGACGGATAATGCTCATAGGCTCCTCTGTGCGCGGGTTGTCGGAGGTGATAATACAAAAATCGGACAGCTGGCCGGCAATCTCGCCCATAATCGGCCGCTTGACCGGATCCCGGTCGCCGCCGCAGCCGAACAGGGTTACAACCCGTCCCTGGGCGAAACCCTTAACCGTTTTGACAATGTTCTCAAGACCGTCCGGTGTGTGGGCGTAATCAATAATGATGGTATAATCTGTTCGGGTATATACGGTTTCCGCGCGCCCCTTAACGCCCTTGGCAACCAGCAGGGCGTCAACAATTTTTTCCGGTTCAATCCCCAGCGACACACAGGCGGCAAAAGCGGCCAGCGCATTATAAACGGAAAATTTACCGGGAATGCCCAAACGGACGGACAGCGTTTTTTCGGCCGTGTGCAGGTCGAAAATTACACCGCGGGGCGAAATGCGCAGCGCCTGCGCCTGAAAATCAGATTCCGCATCGATGGAATAGGTCACAAGCGGGCAGGGGGCGTCTCCGGCGATGCGCTGTCCGGCGGCATCGTCAAGGTTCACCACGCCTCGGTCGCAAACATCGAACAGCATCCGCTTGGCCAGATAATAGTTTTCCATGGTTTTGTGAAAATCCAGGTGATCCTGGGTCAGATTGGTGAAAACAGCCGTGGCAAACTGAATGCCGAATACTCTGTGCAGATAGAGAGAGTGGGAGGAAACCTCCATCACCACATATTCCACACCGGCGTCGACCATTTGGGCAAACAGCTCAAAGAGCTCTAAGGATTCCGGCGTGGTGCGCTCAGCGGGCAGTACCGTGCTGCCGATCATGTTGGCGTTGGTGCCGATTAGCCCTACGGTTTTGCCGGAAAATTCCAAAACACTTTTAATCAGCGTTGTGACGGTTGTTTTGCCGTTGGTGCCGGTCACGGCCACGACCTTTAGCTTTTGCTCAGGATGACCGTAAAAGTTAGCCGCTGCCTGCGCCAGCGCTTTGCGCGTATCGGCTGCCTGTAGGCAAGGGACAGAAACCGCCGTGACCGCGTCCTGTACCAGAACGGCTGCGGCACCGTTTTTAACGGCACTGTCAATATACCGGTGACCATCGGTCTGATAGCCCTTAATACAAACGAACAGACTGCCGGGTGTAACACGCCGGGAATCGTAGGCAATATTTGTGATGTCCATATCTTGTTCAAGAGGACGGTGCAGTGTGACGCCCTCCAGCAGCTGACTTAGCTTCATGGTCATAACTCCTTTCAAATTCTTTTTGTCTAATCTACGTCCAGATATCGGAATTCCACTTCTATGACAGCGCCTTCATCGACCTCGGCACCGGCCGGAGGCGTCTGGCTGTTGGCCACTGTCAGGTTGGAGGAATTGCCGGTGGCGCCTGCGCCGGTCACGGCCATGTTCAGCCGGTGCTCGGCAAGACGCGCCTGTGCTTCAGCAAGGGACAGGTTTGTCACATCGGGCACGGTGACCTTTTGTGAAGTGCTGTCCTCGGTGTATAGAATGACCACAGAGCCGGCAGACAGCATGGAGCCGGTTTTCGGCGTTTGGTTTTTAACGGTTTCACCCTCGCCAACGATTCTGTAGTTCAAATCCTCGTTTTTCAGATTTTTAATGGCGTTATCTCTGGATAAGCCCTTGACATCCGGCACGTAAACCTCCAGGCTTTCCTTTTCCTCTTCGGTATATTGCGGTTCAACGCCCATATAGCGCAGGGTGTCCTCCAGAATCTTTGCCACCACGGGCGCTGCAATGGCGCCGCCGTAATACTGACCGTTTGAGGGCTCATCCAGCACCACCAGACAGGCCACCTTGGGGTCGTTAGCCGGTGCAAAGGCGATGAAGGAGGAAATATATTTCCCGTTGCCGCGGGGCAGCTTTTCCGAGGTGCCGGTTTTGCCGGCCACGCGGTAGCCCTTAATGTAGGCATTTTGTCCGGTCCCGTTCGACACGGTGTTTTCCAGCATGGCGCACATTTGCTCGGAGGTTTTTTGCGAAATAACCTGCCGCACCACGGTGGGCTCGGTTTTCTTCACCACGTTGCCCTCATCATCTAAGAGCTCCTTGACTAAAAAGGGCTTCATCAGCTTACCGCCGTTGGCAACCGCGCCTACGGCCGAAATCAGCTGCAGCGGCGTCACAACAGGCCCCTGACCGAAGGAGGCGGTGGCCAGCTCCACGGTGTTATAGTTCTGGTCTGAGTAAAACACACCCTTGGCCTCGCCGGGCAGATCAAAGCCGGTGGTATCCAAAAAGCCGAAGGCCTTGTAATATTCTTTAAATTTTTCCTTGCCGACTAACAGGCCAACCTCAATAAAGGCCGGATTACAGGAATTTTTCACTGCGTCGGCAAAGGTCTGGGCGCCGTGACCCTCATGGTGAGAACAGCTGATGGTGCGGTTTTCCACCTTTTTGGAGCCGGAGCAGAAGAAGGGTGTTTCCGGGGTAATCAAGCCCTCCTCTAAGGCCATGCAGCCGGTAATGATTTTAAAGCAGGAGCCGGGCTCGTAGGAGTCCACAACGGCCTTGTTGCGCCACATTTTTTGCAGTGCGTTTGAACGGGCCTGCGCTTGTTCGTCTTTGTCGGTTATGGAGCTAATTTGCGCGCTTGTGGCTTCCGGCAGGGTGAAGGGGTTGTTCAGGTCGAAATCGGGCTTTGTCACCATGGCCAGAATTTCGCCGGTCTGTACGTCTGTCACAATGGCAGAGGCACCGGCCTGAACCTTTTCCTCATAATAAGCCGCTTCCAAATGCTTTTCCGCAAAGTGTTGAATGACCTCGTCAATGGTCAGCACCACATTGGTGCCGTTTTCCGGGTCAATATGCTTTTCCTGCTTAAAGGGCATATCGGTATCCAGCGCGTTTTTCAGGGCAATCACCCGGCCGGGGACGCCCTTTAGCTGCTCATCATACACCATTTCAATGCCGCCCAATCCCTGATTATCCACGCCGACAAAGCCCAGAATATGCGAGGCGAAATTGCCGTAGGGATAATACCGCTTGGCGTCCTCCTGCAAATAAACGCCGGTGAGCTCCAACTCCCGGACGGCAGTTGCTGTTTCGTCCTCAATTCTGCGCTTGATGGTGACATGGTTAGTTTTTTTCTCCAGCATGGCGGTAATGTCCGAGGCGTCCATTTCCAGCACCGCGGCAAGCTTTGCGGCGGTTTCGCCGATATCCTTTTTCGCCTTTTGAATTTCGTTGGGGTTAGCGGTCACGGTTTGAGCCGTGGAGCTTTGCGCCAGCTTTTTTTGGTTCCGGTCGTAAATTGCGCCACGCTGGGAGGCCACCAGACTATCCCGGGTTTGCTGTTCCACAGCCTTTTTTTGCAGTTCCCCGCCTTGAATTATCTGTAAAAAAACAAGCCTTACGCCAAGCAAGAATAAAAGAACGGCAAAGGCTGTAAAAACATATAAAATTCTGATTCGGATTTTCCGTTTGGGAACTGTGTTATTCATACTCATTCATAGGCGGGTTGCCCGCGACTCCTTTTCAAGGCTATATTATATATATAGTGGGCAGCCGGTCTGAATATGCGCTAAAATCGGAAGAATTGCTCAGTCCAAATACGCTGTCAGACCGGTGAAAAATTCAGCGACACGGCTGGCGGGGGAAAATTCGTTTTTCGCGGTTTTTTCCACATAGTCCACCTGCTCCAGATCGATATAAACCGTCTGATATTTCTCGGCGCGACGCATGCCCAGCTCGTTTTGTGCAATGGCTTCTACATTTTTTAAATCCAGAGAACGGTCAATTTCAAACTGCAGCTTTTCATTGGAGGTAACCAGCGCCTCCAGCTCTGCTTTTTTCGCATCCACAGCGGCACATTTGTCCGTGATCATAACGCCGCGGTATAACACCACAAAGGCACAGCTAACCACCAGCAGGATTTTTACAATGCCCAGTGCGCGTTCACGCTTTTGTGCGGCCTGTTGTTTCTTTTTTGAAACGCGGATGCGGACGTTTGACTGCTTTTGGGGGTTCTGCGCGGGATACTCAATGGCGGTGTGATGCTCATAAGCCAGATTGCTTCTGCTGTTCACTTACCGGTCACTCCTATCATTTCATTAATATATAAAGCTTTTCGTTTCAGACTTTTGTTATGAAGGGTTTTTCACATCTTTTTTTCAAACACGCGTAGCTTGGCACTCCGGGCTCTGGGGTTTTCTTCCGTTTCTGCTGCGGTGGGCAGGATGGGTTTTCGGGTCACGACCCTGCCGACGCTTTGCTTGCCGCAAATACAGGCGGGATATTCCGGCGGGCAGGTACAGCCCTTTTCCCGCTCCCGGAAAATATTTTTCACAATCCGATCCTCCAGGGAATGGAAGGTGATCACGGCCAATCGGCCGCCGGGGGCTAACACGTCAATAAAATCGTGCAGTGCTCCGGGCAAACCGCCCAACTCGTTGTTGACCTCAATACGGATGGCCTGAAAGGTGCGTTTGGCAGGATGCGGCCCGTCTCGCCGCGCGTCCTTCGGCACGGCTTTTTTTATTATATCCACCAGCTGGCCGGTGGTCTGAATCGGCGCCGCGCTTCTGGCACACACGATAAATTCTGCAATCCGCCGTGCCCAGCGCTCCTCGCCATAGGTCCAAATAATCGTTTCCAGCTGCTCCTGTGAATAGGTGTTCACAATATCCGCAGCGCTTAAGGGATCCTGCGGATTCATCCGCATGTCAAGAGGTGCGTCCTGCATATAGGAAAAACCGCGGCCGGCCTCGTCCAGCTGGTGAGAGGAAACTCCCAAATCCATTAAAGCACCATCTAAATAATCGACTGATAGTGTCGTCAGTGCCGCCTTGACCTCCCCATAGTTCCGGTTGACCAGAGTTACGCGGTCTATGTAGGGCGCCAGCCGTCCGGCAGAGGCGGCAATGGCCTCGGGGTCACGGTCAAAACCAATGAGCCGTCCGCTCAAGAGGCGTTTTGCAATTTCAATGCTGTGCCCCGCGCCGCCTAAGGTGGCGTCTGCATAAATGCCGTCAGGCCGCAGCCGGAGCGCCTCCAGACAGTCATTCAGCAAAACGGGAACATGGTGAAAGCCAGTCGTTTGTTCTGTTATCATAGGCCCAGCAGCTCCATTTTTTCAGAAAGCTCGTCAGGACTGAAGTTTTCAAAGCTGTGCTCCGTTTCCCAACTCTCCGTGTTCCAGAGCTCCACCCGGTTGGAAACGCCGACAACGGTTACATCCTTAGTCAAGCCGGCATAATCCCGCAGATTATTGGGAAGCATGATGCGCCCCTGCTTGTCCATTTCACACTCGCAGGCACGGGCAAAGAAAAAACGGGCGAAGCGGCGGGCATCTTTATTGGTGATGGAAACCGCGTCCAGCTTGGCCTTTAATCGGTCAAACTCCTCCTGAGGAAAAACGAAAAGGCAGTTGTCCAGTCCCAGCGTTACGATAAATGTATCGCCTAACTCATCACGGAATTTGGACGGCACAAACATTCTGCCTTTTGCGTCCAACGTGTGTTGATATTCGCCGATGAACATGCCCTTTCACCACCTTTTCCAAACAGAAGGCTGCTGAGCAGAAACAAAATGACGGTGCTTTCTTCACCCTTTGCAAGGGCTCTTACCATTTTTGCACCCTTTTCACTCCATTTTGCTCCACTTTCCACCCTTTTTATTTAATTTTACTCTATTTTGGTTCATTTTGCAAGAGTTTTTGCAAAAAAAATTTAATTTTTTTGCAATCAAAGCGTAACATACAAGATATTGTGTGTTAAAAATTTGTAACACAATATTTTCCGTCCGAAAAGCAGTGCCACAGGGGGTTTCGGCGCCGGACGGAAGTAAAAAAATTAAAAAGCCGTTATAAAACATTACAATTTCATGTCTTTTTTAATGAGGCTGTCGCATTTAGCGCAGACCGCTTTAAGGCAAAGAATACAGTTAAAATGCCAGATGAAGAGAATAAAAAGTATTTTTGAGGTTGGAATTCATTTTTTTTGAATGAATTCCTTCTTTTTTATGCCTTAAAGCTACGAACAAACTTCGCCGCTCGGCGTACCCTCGTACGCCGTCGGGACTCAGTTTGTTCGTTCTGCATCTAAATCCGTTCAGCCTCAAAAGTGGCTGTCGACTTAATGCGACAGCCCCATCATAAAAGATATCCTTTTTGCCCCCCAAGATTGGGGGTTAGGGGGGCTGAGCTTGAAGAGCTTTTTTATTTTTTCTAAAAAAGTCTTGACAAGGTTCGGAAAGCATGGTATGATTTAACTGTATTAAAACACATAATACACTTAAGGCGGTGAGGACATGATTCAAATTGATTACCGAAGTCAGAAGGCGATTTATGAGCAGGTGCGGGATGAATTTAAAAAGCTGATTATGAAGGGGGTTTTGAAGGAGGATGAAAAAATTCCCTCCGTCAGGGAGATCGCAGGCTCTCTGGCCATTAATCCCAACACCATTCAGCGGGCCTACCGGGAGCTGGAAAGCGAGGGCTTTATCTACTCGGTTAAGGGCCGGGGCAATTTTGTCTCACCCAGACAGGAGGCAGAGCGGTCGGAACGGATTGAAGGACTCCTAAAGGAGTTTACGGCCTGCAGTGCGGAGCTTTTGTATTTGGGTGTTGACCGGGAAATTCTGATTGAACAAATAAAGAAGGGGGACATGAAGCATGATTCAAATTGAAAATCTAACCAAGCGTTTTGATGATCACACAGCTCTCAGCCACGTGAATCTAACGGTTGAGCCGGGGAGTGTTTACGGGCTGGTGGGGCCTAACGGTTCCGGCAAAACAACGCTGATTAAGTGCCTGTGCGGCGTATATCTGACAGACGGCGGCAGCATTACGGTGGATGGCGCGCCGGTGTATAACAATCCGGCTTTAAAGGAACGGATTGCCTACATTCCCGATGATTTGTTTTTCCCCGCCACCTTCACACCCCGCGATATGGCCACGTTCTACAGCAGTCTGTATCCCTCCTTTTCCTGGGAACGGTACCGGGAGCTGGGGCAGCTGTTTCAGCTGGACGAAAAAAAGCGGATTGCCCGTTTTTCCAAAGGCATGCAGAAGCAGGTGGCCTTTTGGGTGTCCATGAGCTGTCGGCCGGAGGTTATCATTTTGGACGAGCCGGTGGACGGGCTGGATCCGGTGATGCGGAAAAAGGTGTGGGGCGTGATTCTGCAGGAAGTGGAGGAGCGGCAGGTTACGGTGCTGATATCCAGTCACAATCTGCGGGAGCTGGAGGACGTGTGCGACCACGTGGGGATTCTGCATCAGGGCGAGGTGCTGTTGCAAAAGGCCCTTTCCGACATGAAATCCGATACCTTTAAGCTGCAGGTGGCCTTTTCCGAGAGCCTGCCCGACGCCCTGTTAGAGGAGCTGCAGGTTTTGAATCACACGGAAACCGGCCGGGTGCACATGTTGATTCTGCGGGGCGCCCGGGAGGAAATTCTGGACACGGTGGCGGCCTTTAATCCGCTGCTTTACGATTTGATTCCGCTGACGCTGGAGGAGGTATTTATTTATGAATTGGGAGGTAAAGGCTATGACTTCAAAAACATCCTTTCTTAAGGGCGGCATTATACGCTATCAGTTAAAACGCTTTTGGTGGGTGTCCGCTGTTTATGGGCTGCTGCTGTTTCTGACGGTGCCTTTTCTGATTTTGAGCGATGATAAGGAGTACCTGCTGGATCAAATTGCCCGTTTCCCCGACATGGCCGGTAATGCTTTACGGAACAGCGCACCCATGTTCATTTTGCTGATCGGCATGGCGGTTATGCTGGGCGTCTGCGTGTTCCGTTATATGCAGGAGGTGCGGAGCGCCACACTGTTCCATGCCCTGCCGGTGACCCGAACCCAGCTTTACATAAGCGCCTTGGTTTCCGGGTTCATTCTGCTGGCAATGCCGATTCTGGCTAACGGTTTGATTTTGTTTTTCATGAGCCTTTGCGGCGGCTATCTGCAAATTTTACCGCCGATTATGATTTTAGACTGGATCGGCGGCCAACTGCTTACCGGTACGGCTACTTTATTTTTCTGTGTTTTTGTCGGTGTGCTCACCGGCAGCAGTGTGGCACAGTTCATTTTCGCCTTTCTCCTCTGTGTGCTGCCGGTGGGTGTGGTCACGCTTTTGTCAACGCTGTTGGATGGATGGCTGTTTGGGTTTACCTCCAGCGGGATTATGTCAATACAGGAATTCTTGCTGGAAATCACACCGATATTTTATCCCCAGTTTTTAACGCAGCAAAATGCAATTTGGTGGATTCCGGTGCTGGAGGGTGTGTATATTCTGCTGTTCGCCGGTTTAGGCCTGTTTCTGTATCACAAACGTCACACGGAGCGGGCGGGGGACGTGGTGGCCTTTTCCTGGATCCGGCCGGTGTTCCTATACGGCGTCAGCTTCTGCGCTATGCTGGCAGGCACCAGCTTTGTGCAGGAAATCAGCGCTCGCAGCGGCCATGCGCCCAATGTCTTTGTTTTGCTGCTGTTTGCCCTGCTGGGCTATGCGGTGGCCAAGATACTGCTGACGAAATCCTTCCGGATTCTTCCTTATTATAAAGGCTATGTGGTGTTCGCGGTGCTGATACTGCTGTCCTTCTTTGCGGTAGATTCCAACATTATGGGCTTCGGCAAATCCGTGCCGGCTGCGGATAAAATTCAAATGGTCTATGTGGGCGATTACCTTGACATCAACTGGCAGCAAGAAGATTTTTCCTCCGGCACCACCGGCGCGGCGATTTTTAAGGACCGTGACAGCATTGACGCGGTACGAAGCCTACACCGGGACACCATCAATGGCGACCGGTCTGCGACAGAAAGGGACAACGCCATCATGCAGGAGGTCTATTTTTCCTATGAGCTCTCCTCCGGCCGCTGCGTGACGCGGGTTTATGAGGTGGACGTTAGGCGGCTTTTTGATTTATTCAGCACCGATGCGGCCAAGGACAGCATGTTTCCCAACTTCCGTCTGCACCCGGAAAAAATCCGGTTCATTGAGCTGCCGGATACCGGCCAGGAGCTGTATGGCGCGGAAAAGGAGGCGCTGATTGCCTGTGTGCGGGCGGATTTGGATGCGCTGCGCTATGAACAAATTACTGACCGCTATTCTCTTGACGATGCCGCGGGTCTGAGCGAAGAGGAAAATGCTGAAATTTTAAGCGAAAAGGAGTATTTGGAGACAAAGGACTTGTCGGACGATCGGGTGGAGATCCGCTCTCTGCAGGTTGCGCTGGAGCAGCCTAACGGGAAAACACGCGATGTATGGATGACAATTAACGAGAATTTTAAGGAAACCATGGGCTGGCTGCACAGCCATGGTTATGTACCGGCCGGGGAAGCAAGAGGATAACCGTAGTCGTGGGGCTTGCATACGGTTTGCAAGACCTGTCGGTTTCGGCCTAACGAAAAAGGGGCTGTCGCAAAACTACAGCCCCTTTCAGACTGTCAAAAAAGTTTTTTCTGCAAAATACTGTTAATTTTTTAGCCAGGCCCCGTTCCGCCCGCCGAGCCCGGGCGGTCCTTCGTTCCCCTTCGGGGAACTCAGGCAAAGGGGCTCTGCCCCTTTGAAACCCCGTAATCAGGCCGGCGTAATAGGGTTCGGCAAAAAAATGTGAATATTTACGCAGAATAACAGGTTTATCAACACACTGAAAGGGGCTGTCGCATTAAGTCGACAGCCTCTTTTCGTTATCATGTTAATAACTGCCCCATCAGCCGGTCAGGAGGCATAAGTCAGCCGCCTGAAACGTCTAATTATTCCACGGCCAGGGGCCGGTATTCGGTTCCCAGTACGGTACAAACGGCGCGGCCGACGGTTGTCTCCGTAATTTTTTTTTGCAGTGCCTCCAACAGGGCAGAACGGACACAGACGGTCACAGAAACCGCCTGGCCAAAATCGGCGGACTCCGGCGGCAGTCCCTCCTGCTCCAGCAGATACTGCAGTCGACCATATAAATCGTAGCTGATTTGGATTTGCAGCAGGGTGCAGTCGGTCATAACGGCGATAACCCCCGCGTCAATCCCCAGCTTGGCGGTTTTGGAATAGGCTCTGACCAGACCGCCGGCCCCCAGCAGAGTACCGCCGAAATAGCGGGTCACCACCACGGCCACATCTGTGAGATTTTCCTGCTTCAAAACCTCCATAACAGGCATACCGGCCGTGCCGCCCGGCTCACCGTCGTCGGAATAGCGCGCAATGTTATTCTCGCGGATCATGTAAGCATAAACGTTATGACCGGCGTCGGAAAATTCCCTGCGCATATCGCTGATCAGCGCCAGTGCCGCTTCTTCTGTCTGTACCGGCCGGACGGTGGCGATGAAACGAGATTTTTTTTCTATGTATTCAGCCCGTCCGGGCTGTTTGACAGTTCTGTAGTCCTTTTTTATCATGATTGCCCCTCCTGTTATTCCGCCAAATATTGTTTAAAACGGCTGTAGGACTTGGCGTCCAGCAAAACCTCAATCCGGGTGCCGTCCGCCTCGTAGCTTTCCTGCAAAACCGGGTGCGCTTCGTGCAGCTCTGAGAGAACAGCCCCTGCCGTATAAGGAATTTTCAGCAAAACGGCCTGTTTTTTGCCGGGGGCAACGTCGCCGATGGCCGCCACCAGCGCATCAAAGCCGTCGCCGGTTTTGGCGCTGATCTGCACCACCCGGTCGGCGCCGGGCAGAGAGGCGGGCAGACTGCTGTCAGCCGGTGCCAGATCGGCCTTGTTAAAGGCCAGCACCACCGGCTTGCCGCCGGCGCCCAGCTCGCTGAGAATCCGGCTGACAACCTGAATATGCTGCATATATTCCGGACTGGCGCCGTCTGCAACATGGAGAATCACATCGGCCAGCGAAATTTCCTCCAGCGTGGATTTAAAGGCTTCGATTAGGTGGTGGGGCAGCTTGCGGATAAAGCCGACGGTATCAATCAGCAGGATATTGCGGCCGTCCTCTAAGCTAAAACCGCGGACAGTGGGGTCTAAGGTGGCAAAGAGCTTATCCTCCGCATAGACGCCCGCGCCGGTCAGAGCGTTTAACAGGGTGGATTTTCCGGCGTTGGTATAGCCGGCCAGCGCCACGGTTACGGTCTGCTCCTGTTTTCGCCCGGAACGCAATAATTCCCGGTGTTTTCTGACCTCGGCAAGCTCCGCCTGCAGGTGATGAATCCGCCGGCGGATATGCCGCCGGTCCGTTTCCAGCCGTGTTTCACCGGGGCCGCGGGTACCGATGCCTGCCCCCAGCCTGGACAGCTGTGAGCCAATGCCGGTGAGCCGCGGCAGCATATAGCGGAGCTGTGCCAGCTCCACCTGAATTTTGCCCTCACGGCTTAAGGCGTGGCGGGCGAAAATATCCAGAATCAGCATGCTGCGGTCGATTACCCGCAGCCCCAACGTTTTCTCCAGATTTTTCAGCTGAATGGGTGACAGCTCACTGTCGAAAATGACCAGATTAGCGTTCAGGGTCTCGCAGGCAAGACGCAGCTCCTCCAGCTTTCCCTCGCCCAGATAGGTGGCGTTTTCGGGGCTGGGACGGTTCTGAATCAGGGTGCCGACGGTTTCGGCACCGGCCGTATCGGCCAGCCGCTCCAGCTCACTTACAGATTCTTCCGTTGTATCCTGCAGGGGGTCGCCGCTGCCGGTGTGTACGCCGGCCAGAATGGCCCGCTCTTGTTTTTCTCCGGTTTCTGATAAAGCCATTGGGTTTTGCTCCTTTCCAATCACTGTGTCCACAGGGATTCTGCGGCGCTTTTGCCTGCCAGATAGCCTGTGGAAAAGGCAATTTGCAGATTATAGCCCCCGGTATAAGCGTCCAGATCAATCACCTCACCGGCAAAATACAGCCCCTGTACCAGCCGGGATTCCATGGTTTTGGGCGAAAGCTCTCCGGTGACCACGCCGCCGGCGGTTATAATGGCCTCAGCAATGGGACGGGGGCGGGTGACGGTCAGGGTCAGCCGCTTTAAAAGCTGTACAAGCCGCTGTCGCTCTATCCGGGTAATTTCATTGACCTTTTTCCGGGGGTCGATACCCGACAGCCGGACGATCACGGGAATCAGCTTTTTGGGCAGCAGTTTGTCCAGACTGTTGATAAAATCCTTGTTGGTTTCAGCCGCAAAATCCCGTAGGATCCGGCTGTCCAGACGGCTGGGCTCCAGCGCGGGCTTTAAGTCGATCTGAATCCGGTAGCGGTTGTTGCCAAAGTCCCGCATGTGGGCGCTGGCGGACAGCACCAGCGGGCCGGACAGACCGAAATGTGTAAACAGCAGTTCGCCTTGCTCGTCAAATAAAAGCTTATCATTTTGATCCAGCGCTTGGAGCCGCACGTTTTTCAGGGAAAGCCCCATAGCCTCCCGCGGCCAGCGTTCTGCCGTTTCCAGCGGAACCAGAGAGGGCTTTGGGGGCGTGACGGTGTGGCCGGCCTGCCGGGCAAAGCGATAGCCATCGCCGTCGGAGCCTGTTTGCGGATAGCTTAGGCCGCCGGTGGCGATAATCACACGGCCGGCGGTTAGTTGTCGGCCGTTTTCAAGCACCACACCGAGAGCGGCACCCTTTTCCATAAGAAGGCGATTCACCCGGCTTTGCAGACGGACGGATCGGCCGGCATAAGCGGCAAGCACCCGGGCAACGTCCGCTGCCTTGTCGCTGACGGGGAAAACGCGGCCGCCGCGCTCCACCTTGGTTTCCACGCCGTTCCTATGTAAAAATGTCCGTAAATCTTCATTATTAAATGCAGCAAAGGCGCTATATAAAAACCGGCCGCCGGTGGGCAGCTGTTCCATAAAATCAGAAATCGCTGCGGCGTTCGTTACGTTACAGCGGCCCTTGCCGGTGATTAAAAGCTTCTTTCCCAGCCGTTCATTCCGTTCGAGAAGTAGGACGCGAGCGCCACCGGCCGCCGCCGTGCCGGCTGCCATCATGCCTGCCGGGCCGCCGCCGATGACGATTACGTCATAATCCATGCGATCACTCATCTTTTATTTCAATCTCCATTCAGCCGCTCCGCGCCGCCTTGGACACAACGCGGATGGCATCTTCGCAGTATAATTTCTTATTTAATGACTGCTGAACAATTATGAAACGCAGCCGCATAGCGGCTTGCAAGCGTTTCAGAATTATTCAGGTGCAAGGTTTTTGTGCTTTTTTTGTCAAAAACCTTGCACTTTGTGTCGGGTGTCGTTTCCCGACAGCCGACACAAACAGTAAGTCAATCAATGTCGTGAACCTAAAAATAGCATTTTAATGCTGTTTT
>CAYUUO010000022.1:0-24817 GCA_964447945.1 uncultured Oscillospiraceae bacterium | reverse complement strand
CGGCGCCGGGGTCTGGCCGGCGCAATTGGGTTCGGCAAGAAAATGTGAATATTTATGCATAATAAAAGGTTTATCGACACGCTGGGGGCTGCAGCAAAATGCGACAGCCCCTATCTTCTTGCACATTGGGGGTTCTTTAGAAAAAAGACATAATATAATAGATAATCCCCACTACGACAGAGGAAAGAATACCGTAAACCAGCACCGGACCTGAGATAATAAACATTTTGGCGGCAAGTCCCAGCACCAGCCCCTCGCTTCTGAATTCCATGGCGGGGGATACCACGGAGTTGGCAAAGCCGGTAATGGGGACAATGGTGCCGGCCCCGGCAACCTTAGCAATTCTGTCGTACACGCCGATGCCTGTTAAAAAAGCGCCCAAAAACACCATAACAACCGAAGTTGCCGACGACGCGGTTTCAGTTCCTGCGCCCAGAAGGCGAAAGCCGTCCAGAATCAGCTGACCGATGACGCAAATCAGCCCGCCGATAACAAAGGCAAAGAACATGTCCTTCCACAGGGTGGAGTTGGGCGTTTTTTTATCAATATATTTCTGGTATTCCTGTTTTGTCATTTTTTCCATTGTTTGTTCCCTTTCTGTCGGTTTGTGTGTTAACGCGTGCAATGCGCCATGACTAAAACCGCATTTGTCCGCTGGTTCTGGTCGGCTGTTCTGTATTGAAATACAGCGCCGGCGCATAGCATAGCCAGCATCATGCAGAGCACACCAAAGCGAAGCATTTTCATTTTCATGGTTATAACCACCTTTCCCGCGGCGGCATGTGCGCCGCCTTGCATACAACCTGTTATTTCAACCGCACCGCCGCTTGATTAGCCTCATGACACTGGCGACGGGCAGCGTTTTTCAAAAATGCCATACATATTTCAGACTTATTTCTGCCTTTCGGTCATATTATTTGAAAAATACATAAAATTTATTCATTTTGCTTGCCTTTTTCTCTGAATTTTAGTACAATGAAATGAAAGATGAGCAATAGGAGCGAACCTTATGCGCAAAAAAATTTTTTTTATGTTTTCAGCGCTGATTTTAATATGCGCTTTTTGGGTTGTTTATGATTTTTACCATGCGGCTGAGCCTGCGCGACCGGATTTCGTAGATTTGTCCGCCGTTTTGGAAAAAACAATCCTGACTGACGATGATTACCGCCTTATCTTTTCCCAGACGGGGCTGGGTCGGGCGGCAGTGGAGGATTTGCGGGCCCAAACGGCGGATTTTGCCGGTGCGGTCAAGAATTTTCAGGCACAGCTTCAGGAGCCGGTGCACTACCGGCAGATTTTTATGTTTTTCCCCACCACCACGGCGGAGGTGCTAAAAGACGAAGCAGGCAATCAGCGCGCCTTGCAGCTGCCGCCTTTGCGCAGCGGCGATATTCTGATTACTCGGTCTACGAAAACCCTCCTGTACCGTCACGGTCACTGCGCGTTGGTGCTGAACCCAGACAGCGGCACTGTTGCCGAAGCCATGATGGTGGGGACGCGGTCGGCCCTTCTCAACATAGACAGTTGGCTGTCTTATCCAACGCTGCTGGTTTTGCGCCCGCAGGCAGAAGCGGCGGAAACGTCGGAGAGGGCCGTGGCTTTTGCCCGCCAAAGGCTGATTGACGTGCCCTATCGGCTGCTGACCGGCGTGGTTAAAAAGGATAAATCCGACATGTCGGTTATTGACGGCACCCATTGCGCCCATTTGATCTGGCAGTCCTACCGGCAGGGTGGAATCGACCTGGACTCTGACGGCGGCTGGCTGGTCACGCCCTATGATCTTTCGCGCTGCAAGGAGATGGAGGTGGTTTTTTCCTATGGTTTTGGGGAGGACGGCCTGTGGTAAAGGGCGCTTGTCAAATTGAATAAAGTGCTGTTTATGATTTTTTATTAAATTATTCAGCTTTTCCTATTGAAAAAGTCATATCATTTATGATATAATACATGAGTATGGGTAAAAAAGCCTGTCGCTTTTTTATGCATTCTGATACCTGAAGCAGGTCCGCTGGGCTTGCCTATATTGGTATATTATCCAAATATGGCTGTAATATAGCCATGCCCTCGGCTTCTTAAGAGGCCAATTTGAGGAAATAGTAGGAGGACGAAAGAAAGATGAGTAGTGTATTAGACAAAAAGGAAAAAAACACCGTTGACTTCACCATGACGGTTTCAGCGGAGACCTTTCAGGAAGCCCTTGACCGGTCCTTCCGGAAGAATGTGAAGAACATCACCATGCCCGGCTTCAGAAAGGGCAAGGCTCCCAGAAAGCTGATTGAAAAGACCTATGGTGAGGCAATTTTTTATGATGATGCGATAGATTTTGTTTTCCCTGCCGAATATGAGGCGGCCATTGCAGAGCTGGCTTTAGAGCCGGTGGACGTTCCTAAGCTGGACGTTAAGGAAATCGGAGCCGGCAAGGATCTGGTGATGACAGTCAGCGTGACCGTGAAGCCTGAATTTGAGTTGGGTGAATATAAAGGTATAAAGCTGGATGAAATTGTACATACTGTATCCGATGAGGACGTTGAACGGGAACTGTCTCAGAAGCAGGAGCGCAACGCGCGGCTGGTTACCATTGAGGATCGGCCCGTTCAGGAGGGCGATATTGCCAATATTAATTTTGAAGGCTTTGTTGAGGACAAGGCGTTCCCCGGCGGCAAGGGCGAAAACTATGACCTGACCATCGGCAGCGGCCAGTTCATCCCCGGCTTTGAGGAACAGATTGTCGGCAAATCTGCCGGCGATGAGTTTGACGTGGCCGTTACCTTCCCTGAGGAATATCACGCAGAGGATTTAAAGGGCAAGCCTGCTGTGTTCAAAGTGAAGGTAAACAGCATACAATATAAAGAGCTGCCTGCTCTTGATGATGAATTTGCAAAGGATGTCAGCGAATTTGATACCTTGGATGCATTAAAAGCGGATATTCGGGAAAAACTAGTTGAGCAGGCGGAAAAAACTGCTAAGCAGGAGCGGGAAAATGCGGTTATTGACAAGCTGGTTGAGGATACGGAAATTGATGTACCGGCTTGCATGATTGATTCCCGTGTGGAAGCCATTATCCGCGAGAATAACATGCGCATGGCGCAGCAGGGACTGACCTTTGAGCAATATCTGTCCTACATGGGCAGCACCGTTGATCAGTTTAAGGACATGATGCGTCCCAATGCCGAAAAGCAAGTGAAGGCTAATCTGATTCTGGAGGCAATCGTTAAGAAGGAAGCCTTTGAAATCACTGATGAAGCCCTGAATGAAAAGATTAAAGAAATGGCCGAGATGTACCATATGGAAGCGGATAAGCTGATGGAAACCCTCCGCGACCAGGACAAGGAAAACATTAAGGCCGATATGAAGATGGAACAGTCGGTTGCTTACTTGGTGGATAACGCTAAGTGGAGCAAGCCCAGAGCTAAATCTGCGGCAAAATCTGCCGACGCAAAGCCGGCAGCAGCTAAAAAAACGCCTGCCAAAACGACTAAGACAACGAAGAAAACAGAAACCAAAAAGGCTGAATCGGCCGCAAAAAAAGATGAAAAGCAGGAAAAGGCGGAGGTAGATGAATGAGTTTGGTACCCGTTGTTGTGGAGCAGACTAATCGCGGTGAGCGCTCCTATGACATTTTTTCAAGACTTTTAAAGGATCGGATTATCTTCCTTTCTGAGGAGGTTAATGATGTCACCGCCAGTCTGGTTGTGGCGCAGATGCTTTTCTTAGAGGGCGAGGATCCGGACAAGGATATCCAGTTTTACATTAACAGCCCCGGCGGCTCCATTACCAGCGGCATGGCAATTTATGACACAATGCAATACATAAAGTGCGATGTGTCAACCATCTGTATCGGTATGGCGGCCAGCATGGGTGCGTTTTTGCTGGCATCCGGCGCACCGGGCAAGCGTTTTGCCCTGCCCAACAGCGAAATTATGATTCATCAGCCCTTAGGCGGTATGCAGGGGCAGGCAACGGACATTAAAATCCATGCCGATCGGATTATTAAAATTAAAGAAACCTTGAATAAAATCTTGAGTGAAAGAACCGGCAAGCCGCTGGAGGTTATCGAAAGAGATACGGAGCGCGATAATTTCATGACGGCGCAGGAGGCCATGGATTATGGCCTGATTGACAAGGTGATCGCTCACAGATAAACGGTGAAAACAAATAAGAGAGGTGCGTATTTTGGCAAGCAAAGGCAGCAAGAACGAGCCGCGCTGCAATTTCTGCGGCCTGTATGAAAGTCAGGTTCTGAAGCTATTTAAAGGGCCGAACGTCAATATCTGCAACGAATGTATCGCCATGTGCAACCGGTACATGGGCAATAATTTTGATTTTACCGATCCGGATGTGAACCTGTCCGGGCTGCCTAAGCCCCGGGATATTAAGGAGCAGCTGGATCAATACGTCATTGGTCAGGAGAATGCAAAAAAAACACTGGCGGTTGCGGTGTATAACCACTACAAACGCATTGAAAACAGGCAGCAGGCCGGTGATGTGGATATTCAGAAATCTAATATTTTGCTCCTTGGCCCCACAGGCTCCGGCAAAACGCTGTTGGCGCAGACACTGGCCAGAATTTTGAATGTGCCCTTTGCCATAGCGGACGCCACCACCCTGACAGAGGCCGGCTATGTGGGCGAGGATGTGGAAAACATCCTGCTGAAGCTGATTCAGGCGGCTGACGGCTCCATCGAAGAGGCTCAGCGGGGCATTATTTATATTGATGAAATTGATAAGATAACCCGCAAGTCGGAGAATACCTCCATCACCCGCGACGTCAGCGGCGAGGGCGTGCAGCAGGCACTTTTGAAAATTTTAGAAGGAACGGTTGCCTCCGTTCCGCCAACTGGCGGCCGGAAACACCCCCATCAGGAATTTTTACAGATTGATACCACAAATATTCTGTTTATCTGCGGCGGTGCCTTTGAGGGCATCGAAAAAATTATTGAACGCCGGACCGGCACCAAAACACTGGGCTTTGGTGGAGAAGTGCTTTCAAAAAACAGCCGGAATATCGGCGAAATCTTGTCGATGCTGGAGCCACAGGATCTTTTGAAATTTGGTCTGATTCCGGAACTGGTAGGTCGTCTGCCGGTGATTACCACATTGGATATGCTGGATGAAAACGCGTTGGTGAGCATTATATGTGAACCCAAAAATGCGCTTTTAAAGCAGTATAAAAAGCTCTTTGAGCTGGATGGTGTGAAGCTGGAGGTGGAGGATGAGGCGGTTTCCGCCATTGCCAAAAAGGCACTGGAGCGAAAAACCGGCGCCCGGGGCTTGCGTTCCATTATGGAGGAAACGCTGCGGGATATTATGTATGCCCTGCCCTCTGAGGAAAACGTGGCGAAGTGCGTGATCACCAAGGCCTGCGTAGCCGGTAAGGCTAAGCCGGATGTGATTTATAAAGAGAAAAAAACAAAGCAAAAGGCTTTAAATGAATCGGTATCCTAAATCATGGGGGTGTCGCGTTAAGCGATATCCCCTTTTGAGGCTGAACGGATTTAGATGCAGAACAAACAAACTGAGTCCCGACGGCGTACAAAGGTACGCCAAGCGGCGAAGTTTGTTTGTAGCTTTAAGGCATAAAAAAGAAGGAATTTATTTAAAAAATGAATTTCATCCCCCCAAAATACTTTTTATCCTCTTTTTCTGGCGTTTTAACTGTCTTATTTGCCTTAAAGCGGTCTGCGCTAAATGCGACAGTCTCTATTTGCTTACGGCTTTGTTGACTTAATCTTTACACAAGGAGAAAGCTGCCATGAACTTGATTGAAATCGGCCAGGTGGTCAACACCCATGGCGTCCGCGGTGAAATTAAGATGAACCCATGGACGGACAGTTTAGAGGCTCTGACTGAAACGGAAGTGTTTTACTATCGGGACGGCAGCCGGACTGTCCCTTTGCAGGTTGAGCGGCTGCGTATTCACAAAAACTGCGCCATTATTAAGGCTGCGGGGATTGATGACATGCAGACGGCAGAAACCTTCCGCGGCCGTGTCCTTTATGTGGAGCGGGCGGAAACGCTGCCGGAGGGCCGGTATTACATTGCCGATCTGATTGGTCTTAGGGTGCTGACGGACGCAGGCGAGCTGGGCAAGGTGACCGACGTTTTCCAAACCGGCGCCAATGACGTTTACGAGGTGCGGGGTGCGGGAAAGCCTGTTTATCTGCCGGCGGTTAAACAGGTCATTCTGGAAATTAACATTCCGGCGGGCTATATGCGTGTCGAGATACCCGAAGGCCTGCTGGACTGATGATTTGGCTTTAACAACCAGAAAAAAGGATGAATGGTTATGCGTATTGACTGTCTGACGCTGTTTCCGGATATGCTTCGGTCGGTTCTGACGGAAAGTATTATCGGCCGGGCCGTGAAGGCGGGTCTTTTGGATATTCGTTACATAAATATTCGCGATTTTGCCTGCAATAAGCACAATCGCGTGGATGATGCGCCCTACGGCGGCGGTATGGGTATGGTGATGCAGGCAGAGCCGATTTATCGTGCTTTTCAATCCGTTCTGCACACGGCCTCAAGTCGGCCGCGGGTGATTTACATGTCGCCCCAGGGACGGATTTTTAATCAGTCCATTGCAAAGGAACTGGCAGAGGAGTCGCATCTGGTCTTTCTGTGCGGCCATTACGAGGGTGTGGACGAGCGAATTTTAGAGGAGATTGTGGACGAGGAGCTGTCCATCGGCGATTATGTGCTGACCGGGGGAGAAATTCCGGCCCTGGCCGTGATTGACGCGGTGGCGCGGATGGTGCCGGGGGTTTTGCCCTCGGAGGATGCCTACAGCGAGGAATCACTCTTTAACGGCCTGCTGGAATATCCCCAATATACCCGGCCGCCGGTTTTTTTAGACCGCGCCGTGCCGCCGGTGCTTTTGTCCGGCCATCATGAAAATATTAATGCCTGGCGCCGGACGGAATCCATCCGCCGGACGTGCCGGAAACGGCCGGAGCTTTTAGAGCAGGCGGTTTTGACAGACGATGAGCGGCAGCTGGCCGCACAGTTTTTGCAGACAGAAAATCAAGGAGGGAATCAAATGGAGCTTTTGGAAAAAACAGTCGCTTCTGAAGAAATCTTTGAGGGACAAATCATCAAAGTCCGGCGCGATACGGTAAAGCTGCCAAACGGCGGCCTGTCAACCCGGGAAATTGTGGAGCATCCCGGCGGTGTGGCGGTTGTGGCGCTGGATCAGGACAACTGTGTTTATATGGTGCGGCAGTACCGTCATCCTTTTGAACAGGTGATTCTGGAAATTCCGGCGGGGAAGCTGGATCAGAATGAGGATCCTTTTGACTGCTGCGTCCGGGAACTGCAGGAGGAAACAGGGCTGACAGCCGGCCAATTTGATTATCTGGGCGCGTTTATGCTTTCACCGGGCTTTTGCCGGGAGTGGATTCACATCTATCTGGCGCGGGATTTGTCAGCCGGGCAGGCGCATCTGGATCCGGACGAATTTTTAGAGGTGGAAAAACTGCCGCTGGAAACGCTGATGGATATGATTATGAACAATCAGCTGGAGGATGCCAAAACGGTAATCGGCATTTTAAAGGCGCGCGAATTTATAACCGGAAGCAAAATGTCCCCCGCTTCGTAGACGGCGGACTTTGTTTATCTTTTGTGGAAGCTGTGCAAGTAACGCCGTAGGACTGCATGGCGGTATAAAGGGTCTTATGGAAGCCGGGATGCTTGCGGCGGTGGGCACAGCGCCTATTCTTGACAAAAACGGTATTTTATGATATACTTACAGTAAGTAATCCAGATGGTCGCGGGGGCGCTTTGCGTCCGTGAGGAAAGTCCGAGCTTCGCAGGGCAGGGTGCCGGGTAACTCCCGGTGGAGGCGACTCTAAGGAAAGTGCAACAGAAATAGACTGCCGGTTTTTCCGGCGATGGTGGAAAGGTGAGGTAAGAGCTCACCAGCGCAGCGGAGACGTTGCGGCTCTGTAAACCCCATCCGAAGCAACACCGTATTGGCTCGTATAGGCTGAGTCGGCCCGGCATGCCTATACTTGGCGGTGGCTTGAACCGTATAGTAATATGCGGTCTAGATAGATGATCATCAAATACAAAACTCGGCTTATAGGATTGCTTACAAACGTAACACCGGGGCATCTTGGTGTCCGATAAGGCGCATAGCGCCGTCATTTGACGTTTTCAGCGGGGGATTTTGTATCCTCCGCTGAAAAAATTAAGCGGAACCCGCCGTGTAAGAGGCAGGGACGTCTTAATTTCGTTATATTTTATCGTTCTTTTCTCATTTTTTACGGCGAAATACTTGACAAATCAGACGGAAACAGCTAATATTATATTCATAGACTTTTGATTTTCATTTTTTGAATACAACACGGAGGTACCTATGAACAATACGGAAAAGACAATGGATAAAATCGTGGCTCTTTGTAAGGGCAGGGGCTTTGTGTATCCCGGTTCAGAGATTTACGGCGGTTTGGCCAATGCCTGGGATTACGGCCCGCTGGGCGTGGAGCTCAAGAACAACGTAAAGCGCGCCTGGTGGAAAAAATTCGTGCAGGAATCGCCTTATAACGTGGGGCTGGACGCCGCGATTTTAATGAATTCCCAGACGTGGGTAGCCTCCGGCCACGTGGGCGGGTTTTCTGACCCGTTGATGGATTGCCGCGAATGTAAAGCGCGGTATCGTGCAGATAATTTGATTGAAGATTATTTAAAAGCTCAGGGTGAGTCGGCAACTGTTGACGGCTGGAGCAATGAAAAAATGCTTGCGTTCATTAACGAGCATGATATCCTTTGCCCCAAATGCGGCAAAAAGAATTTTACCGATATCCGTAAGTTTAACCTGATGTTTAAAACCTTTCAGGGCGTGACAGAGGACAGTGCCTCTGAACTGTATCTTCGTCCGGAAACTGCACAGGGTATTTTTGTTAACTTTAAGAATGTGCAGAGAACAACCCGGAAAAAAATCCCCTTCGGTATCGGCCAGGTGGGAAAATCCTTCCGTAACGAAATTACGCCCGGTAACTTTATTTTCCGTATCCGCGAATTTGAACAGATGGAGCTGGAGTTCTTCTGTGCACCCGGTGAGGATTTGAAATGGTTTGAATACTGGAAGGAATTTTGCAAAAACTGGCTTCTTTCCTTGGGCATCCGTCTGGAAAGCCTGAAATTCCGCGATCATTCACCGGAGGAGCTTTCTCATTACAGCAATGCAACAACAGATATTGAGTTCATGTTCCCCTTCGGCTGGGGCGAGCTTTGGGGTATTGCGGACCGTACTGACTTTGACTTAAAGCAGCATGCCTCTCATTCCGGCGAAAATTTTGAGTATACAGATCCCGTTAGCGGTGAAAAATATATTCCGTATTGTATTGAGCCGTCTCTGGGTGCAGACCGCATGACGCTGGCCTTTTTAACGGATGCTTATGATGAGGAGCAGGTTGGCGACAACGATACCCGTGTGGTGATGCATTTCCATCCGGCCATTGCGCCGGTTAAGGCTGCCGTGCTGCCGCTTTCTAAAAAGCTTTCAGAGGGCGCCATGGCGCTGTATCAAGAGCTGGCAGGCCGTTTTGTCTGTGAATTTGACGAGGCCGGCAGCATCGGCAAGCGGTATCGCCGTCAGGACGAAATTGGAACACCCTTCTGTATTACCTATGACTTTGACAGTCCGGAAAAGGGCACCGTTACCATCCGCGAGCGCGATACTATGGAGCAGGTTACCGTTAAAATTGAAGATGTGGCGGCTTATCTGGAGGAACGGCTGCGGTTTTAACCAAGCCGGAGTAAGCGGCTGTTTTTGCCGGATGAATGGCGTTCATTTATGAACAAATTTTGAATTTTGTATTGACAGAAGGCAGAAAATTTAGTATTCTAATAGTAAGACTATTTTTTGTTTGCAGTAGTGATTCAGAGAAGGAGCGGTAATCATGTTATCAAGAGAGGTTGTAGTGCAGAACCAAGTCGGTCTTCATGCCAGACCTGCCACATTTTTTATACAAAAATCGAATGAATTTAAGTCAGGCATCTGGGTTGAGAAGAATGACCGTCGTGTGAATGCGAAAAGTCTTCTGGGTGTTCTCTCTCTGGGTATTACGAAGGGAACCAAAATTACCGTTATTGCTGACGGCACTGATGAGCAGGAGGCACTGGAGGCGCTGTCTGTTTTGATTGGGGCCGACCTTGATGACGAGGAAGAGTAACCGATCACAGCGGTGTTTCGTTTTAGTGTGATAAAAAAAGACAGGGGGCTGTAGTGAAACGATTTTGCAAATCGGGTTGCTGCAGCCCCCTTTTGCGACGGTGGCGCAGCCGAGCAAAACGCAGGGTTGCAAACGCTTTTGAGTAAGGGAGGTGCATTGAACTGGATAAGGAGCATCTGTTAAATCTGCCGGAGGAGCCCGGCGTGTATCTGATGAAGGACAAGGAAAATCGGATTATTTACGTGGGCAAGGCGAAAATTCTGAAGAACCGGCTGAAGCAGTATTTTACCGCGGTGGAAAATCATACGCCGAAGGTGCGGGCTATGGTTTCCAACATTGCAAGCTTTGAATACATCATTACAGACAGTGAAATAGAAGCGCTGATTTTGGAATGTAATCTGATTAAAAAGCATAAGCCCTATTACAACATTCTTTTAAAGGATGATAAGCACTATCCATACATTAAGGTGACAATCCGCGACGATTTCCCCCGCATCTTTCTGGCGCGGAAAATGGTGAAGGACGGCGCTAAATATTACGGCCCTTATATCAGCAGCGCCGCGGTTCGGGAGGCCATTGACATGGTGAGCAAGCTTTACCGCCTGCCAACCTGCAGCCTGAAAATGCCGGAGGATATGGGGCGGCGGCGGGAGTGCTTAAATGCCCATATTGAACAGTGTATCGCGCCCTGTGTAAGGCCCGTGAGCCGGGAGACGTATCGGCGGCTGATTGCCCGGGCCTGCAGCTTTTTGGAGGGGAATCATGAGGATATTCTGAAGGAGCTGGAGGCGGATATGGCAGCGGCGTCGGAGGCACTGGAGTTCGAGCGGGCGGCACTGCTGCGTGATAAAATCAACGCCATACGGCGGCTGGACGAACGGCAGAAGATTATTTCGGAAAAACAGGCGGATGAAGATGTGGTGGGCTTTTACCGGCAGGGGAATAAGACCTATGGCGAGGTGTTTTTTATCCGCCGCGGCCGCCTGATCGGCCGGCACAGCACCGTGCTGGATAAAACCGGCGATACGGAGGACGGCGTGCTTTGCAGTGAGTTTTTAAAGCAGTTTTACGCAGAAAGCGGCGATATCCCCCGGACGGTTTACACCTGCTATGAAAGTGAGGATCAGGCTCTGATTGCAGACTGGCTGACCCAGAAAAGCGGGCGGAAAACGCAGGTGAAATGTCCGCAGCGGGGCGAGAAAAAAAAGCTGACGGAGATGGCCTGTAAAAATGCCCGGCAAAATGCTGTGGATCATCTCTTGCGGGACAGCGGACGGAACGTTCCAAAGGCCGTTTTGGAGCTGAAGGAAAAGCTGGGTCTGCCTGCGCTGCCGAAACGGATTGAAGCCTATGATATTTCCCATACCGCGGGCAGTGATCCGGTGGCCTCCATGGTGGTGTTTTGCGACGGCAAATCTGCCCGCAGCTGCTACCGCCGTTTTAAAATTGAAACCGCCCGCGGCGGCGACGATTATCAAAGTATGTCCGAGGCCATTTACCGCCGTTTCCGGCACGCACGGGATGAAGCGGCCGCCCTGGAAGCAGGCACTCTGGAAACATCAAAATTTTTACCGTTGCCGGATCTGATTTTGCTGGATGGCGGAAAAGGGCAGGTAAACGCGGTTGCCCCTCTGCTGGAGCTTTTAGACGCGGATATCCCGCTCTTTGGCATGGTTAAGGACGAACACCACAGAACCCGCGGGCTGATTTCGGCCGCCGGAGAGGAGATTAACTTTCTGAAAACCTCAGAATCCTTCCGGTTGCTCTCTGCCGTTCAGGAGGAGGTTCACCGCTTTGCCATTGATTATCACAAAAAGCTGCGCAAAAAGCATGTCACAGGCTCGGTGCTGGAGGAAATCGAGGGTGTGGGCGCTGAAACACGCAAAAAGCTGATTCGTCACTTTAAGAGCGTTAATGCGATAAAAGAGGCAGATTTGGACGCTTTACAGGCAGTTCCGGGGCTATCTCAGCGGGTTTCACAAAATATTTACAACTTTTTTCACAAAACATCTTGAAATTTTTTCCGTTTTATAATATACTTCTTGATAGTAAGGAATAGGCAGGTGTCAGTTTTGAGAATTGCGGTAGATGCGTTCGGCGGTGATCATGCACCGCTGGAAATTGTTAAAGGTGCCGTCCGGGCAGCAAACGTTCTGCCTGACGAGATTATTTTAGTCGGCCGGGAAAAGGAAATAGCTGAAATTTTGCAGGGCGAAGCGGTGCCGGCGGGACGGATATCCATCCGCAATGCCAGCGAGGTAATCGGTACCGGCGAGTCCCCCGTAGAGTCGATTCGCGAAAAAAAGGATTCCTCGCTGATGGTGGCGCTTTCCATGGTGAAAAACGGCGAAGCGGACGCGGTGGTGTCCGCGGGTAATACCGGCGCCTATCTGGCAGGCGCGTTCCGTGTTCTGGGGCGGATTAAGGGCGTGAAGCGCCCGGCTCTCACCACGGTGATGCCTACTGTGGGCAGTCATCCCGGTATTCTTCTGGATATCGGTGCCAATGCAGACTGCCGTCCTGAGCAGCTGGTGCAGTTTGCGCAAATGGGCTCTATTTATGCCGGGCACGTTCTGCAGCTTGAAAATCCCAGAGTTGCGCTTTTGAATATTGGTGCGGAGGAAGCTAAAGGCAACGCGCTGACCAAGGAAGCCCACCGGCTTTTAAAGGCAGAGCCGCTGAACTTTGTGGGGAATATCGAACCCCGGGATATTTTATCCGGCAGCGCGGACGTGGTTGTTTGTGACGGATTCACCGGCAATGTTGTCATTAAGCTGATTGAGGGAACGGCTTCCACGCTGTTTTCCATGCTGAAGCAGGTGTTTTATAAGAACCTGTGCACCAAGCTGGCCGCCGGGGTTTTAAAGCCCGGTCTCAAAACGGTGAAGGCTAAGGTGGATTATTCAGAATACGGCGGCGCTCCCTTTTTGGGTATCGACGGCGTTGTATTTAAGGCTCACGGCAGCTCTGACGCCGTGGCTTTTGCCAATGCCATTTGCGCTGCGCAAGCCTATGCGGCAGCCGGCATTAACGAAAAGATTAAGACGCTCGTTGCGGCTGCTCAGACAGAAAGCGGCGCAGAGAATACATAATGCAGTTATTATTCTGGATTTTACGTTGTAAAATTCGTGATAATATGAACTATTGGCAAACGGCTCTCAGGCATACAGGTGTTGAACACCATTTGCCGTTCAATGCTTTTACCGATCCGGTGAGCCGATATTCATTTGGAGGTGAAAAAAATGGAGTTTGAAAAGGTTAAGGAAATCATTATGGCACAGTTGGGAACGGATGAAAGTTCGATTTCCATGGACACATCCTTCGTTGATGATCTGGGTGCAGATTCTCTGGACGTAGTCGAATTGATTATGGCACTTGAAGAGGAATTCGATATGGAAATCGCTGACGGCGAGGCTGAGAATATTAAAACAGTAGGGGATGTTGTGGATTACATCAAGGCACATTCCTGATTAAAAAGCCCCGCTCAGGCGGGGCTTTTTAATCTTATTTCTAATGCGCCGATACACCATTAAAATTCAGAAGCCTTCTGGCTTTTAATGACGGATTGGCAGAAAGGTACGGACAGGACAATGAACAAGCTGAAAGCATTTGAAGAAATCATCGGCTATAAATTTAATAACAAGGAGCTGCTGAAAACCGCGCTGACGCACAGCTCTTTTGCCAACGAAAACAGAGGCAAGCATATCCTTTTTAATGAACGGCTGGAGTTTTTGGGCGATTCTGTGCTGAGTTTAATTGTCAGCAACTATTTGTTTGAAAACTATCAGAAGCTTCCGGAGGGTGACCTGACCAAGGCGCGGGCCACCATCGTTTGCGAACGGTCCCTTTGGGAATGTGCCGTTGCCATTGAAATGGGCAATTTTCTGATTTTAGGAAAAGGTGAGGAGCAGACCGGCGGCAGAACCCGGGTATCCATTTTAGCCGACGCCTATGAGGCGCTGATTGCGGCTATTTATTTAGACGGCGGCATTGCCGTTGTGCGGGAATGGCTGCTGGGGCAGCTTTACGATACCATCCTAAATGCCGTGAAGGGAAAAACCTTTACAGATTATAAAACCGCTTTACAGGAGCGGGTACAGTCCCACGGCGCCGCCAACATTCACTATGAGGTGGTGGATGAATCCGGCCCTGACCACAGAAAATCCTTTTTGGTTCATGTTGCGGTGAACGGCGAGGTCATGGGCATGGGCGAAGGGAAAAGCAAAAAGAGCGCGGAGCAGATGGCGGCTCATGACGCTTTGTCAAAGCTGGGTGCGGACGGTGGAAAATAAGCATAAAACCATCCCGATTTTTGTGCCGCACTGGGGCTGTCCGGGGGACTGCCTGTTCTGCGATCAGAAACGGATTACAGGTCTGCGGGAGGATATGACGCCTGAGCGGGCAGCGGCGATTATTAAAGCCGGCGTCGGCCGCCGCCGGCCGGGAGAGCATCTGGAAATCGGCTTTTTCGGCGGGAGCTTTACCGGCATTCCGGCCAAGCAGCAGGAGGCGCTTTTGGCCTTGGCACAGGAGGCGGTTGCGGCCGGTCTGGCTGACGGCATACGGCTGTCCACCCGGCCGGACTATATTAATAATTCGGTATTGGACAGGCTGTTGCGCTTTGGTGTGACAACGGTGGAGCTGGGCGCCCAGTCCATGGATGACGGTGTGCTGAATGCCAGCCGCCGGGGGCATACGGCGGAGCAAACGCGGCAGGCAGCCCGGTTGATTCATGATCGCGGCCTGCAGCTGGGACTGCAGATGATGATCGGTCTGCCGAAAGACACGCAGGCGATCACTATGAAAACAGCTGAGGCCTTTGCAGTGCTGGAGCCGGTCTGCGTCAGAATATATCCCACGCTGGTCATCCGCGGCACAGGACTGGATGGGCTTTATCAGGCAGGCGCGTACACACCGCTGACTGTTGATGAGGCAGTAGCGCGCTGCTGCCGTTTGTATCGGTATTTTACGGAGCGGCATATTGATGTCATTCGCATGGGACTTTTACAGATAGCGCCTGAGGATTTGACGGCCGGCCCCTATCATCCCGCCTTTGGAGAGCTGGTGCTGAGCGCTGTGTGTTATGAGCAGCTTTCCCGGCGGCTGCAGGGCTTTGCGGGCAAGCGGGTGCGGATATCGGTCAACCCGCGGTATTTGTCCGTTTTACAGGGACAGAAAAAGCAAAATCTCCGGCGGCTGGCGGACAAATTTCAACTGACGGAGATTCAGGTGATACAAAATCAAAGGATTCCCTGGGGCAAATTTGATGTAACGGCATTCTGAGATTGGATAAACCGGCCGATTCGGTTTTATCAGAAAGGTTTTGGTAGGATATATGCATTTAAAAGGTCTGAAAATGCAGGGCTTTAAGTCCTTTGCCGACACCATAGAGCTGAACTTCAGCGATGGGATAACGGCCATTGTGGGGCCAAACGGCAGCGGTAAGAGCAACATTTCCGATGCGGTGCGTTGGGTTTTGGGCGAGCAAAGCGCCAAAACCCTCCGCGGCAGCAAAATGGAGGACGTTATCTTTAACGGCACCCAAACCCGGAAACGGCTGGGCTTTGCGGAGGTGACCCTGCGGCTTGATAATCACGACCGTCATTTTAACGTGGATTTTGATGAAATCGCCGTCACGCGTAAGGTTTTTGCCTCCGGTGAGGGACAGTATTTTATCAACGACACACCTTGTCGTTTAAAGGATATTCACGAGATTTTTATGGACACCGGTTTGGGACGGGACGGCTATTCCATGGTGGGGCAGGGCAAAATTGACGAGATTTTGTCCAGCAAATCAGAGGATCGTCGGCAGATTTTTGAAGAGGCTGCAGGTATTTCTAAATACCGCTACCGCAAAGAGGAGGCAGAGCGGCGGCTTAAGCATACTGACGAGAATCTGGATCGTGTGGCGGATATTATCAGCGAGCTGGAAACCCAGTTGGGCCCCTTGGAGCAGCAGGCGGAAAAGGCAAAGAAATATCTGAATCTGCGTGATCAGCTGAAAACCTACGATGTGAATTTGGCTTTGCGGGTGGTGGAGCGCAGCCGGACGCAAGGAACCGTTCTGGCGGACAAGCTGCAGGCCGTGGGGCAGCAGCTGGCGGCCGCCGAGCAGCAGCTGGCGGCGGCGGACGCGGAGCAGGAGCAGTGCTACACCCGCTTTGAGGAGCTGGATCGCGCCATGGCCGGGGAGGAGACAGCGCTGAAGACCGCTGAGGAAGGTATTGTCATCGGGCAGCGGGAAATTGAGGTGCTAAAAAACACCATTGAGGGCAATATGCGCCTATTAGAGCGCATTGAAAAGGAAACAGCGGACTTATCTGCCGGCAAGCTGACCATGGAGCAGGGGCTGCAGGCGGAACGGCAGCGCCTTTCCCAGCTGGCGGAGAGCCTTGCAGCGCTGCAGGCAGACAAGGAGGCACTGTCTGGACAGCTGGCGGGTATAGGCGAAAACGCAGACAGTCAGTCCGGGCATATCGACGCGCTGAAAAAAGAGATTGCCGCAGCCTTTGACCTGGTATCGGACAGCAAAATCAAAATGTCGAATCTGTCGCTTTTAGAGCAGAACTTACAGAACCGCCGCCGTGAGCTGGCGGCCGAACTGGCAGAACGGGAGAAGGAGCTTGCAGAGCAGCAGGAGCGGAGCGGCGGCCTTGACGCAGAGCATGCCCGTAAAGCGGAATTTATTGAAGGTCTGGAGCAGCAGCTTGCAGAGCAGCACAGCCGGGAGCGGGCTCTTGAGGAAGCCTTAGAGGAAAAGAAAAAACAGGCCGGCGCGCTGCAGCTTACGGTGAACCAGAAAAAAACGCGCCTTCACCTTCTTTCGGAAATGGAACAGAATTTTGAAGGCTATTATAAAAGCGTTAAGGAGATCATGAAGCAGCACGAAAGCGGGATGCTGCAAAAAGCGGATATTCACGGCCCCCTTTCCAAGCTGATTCAGGTGGATAAGTCCTATGCCGCGGCCATTGGCGCCGCCATCGGCGGTGCGCTGCAAAATATTGTGGTGGGTACGGAGGAGGACGCCAAGCAGGCCATTGCCTGCCTGAAAAAGATGAATGCCGGCCGGGCGACCTTTATGCCGATTTCAGCGGTATCCGGTACACTTCTGGATATCAGCAGATTGCAGCATGAGCCCGGCTTTATCGGTATTGCCTCCCAGCTGACAAGCTACGACAACCGTTATGACGGCATTGTCAAGAGCTTATTGGGTAAAACCGCAGTGGTGGAGCATGTGGATCAGGCCATCGCCATTTCCAAAAAATATAAGCAATCTCTGCGGATTGTAACGCTGGAGGGCGAAATTTTCTATCCCGGCGGCTCCATTGCCGGCGGCTCCCAGCAAAAGGGCAGCCAGCTGTTGGGCCGTGAACAGGAAATCCGGGAGCTGGAGAAGGAGCTTGCCCGCTGCGAAAAACGTGCGGCGGATCTTGTGCGTGAGCAAAAGGCGCTGGAGGCGCAGCTGCTGGACGCAGCCCAGGAGCTGGAAAAAACAGATGCGGTGTATCGGGAAAACAAGGAAGTGCTGCTGATTCTGAGCCGGGATAAGGAGCATCACGGCGTTCTTTTGTCTACACTTGCGGAGGCAGTTGCCGATCTGCAAAAGGATATGGAGGCGGCTGAAGGAGAAATTGCCGGTCTTGCCGGCCAGCGGGAGGCAGCGGCGCGGCAGCTGGCAGAGGCGGAGCAGTCCATTCAGGAAAAACGGACAGCGGTTAACGATTTGGAGCAGCGCTTTGAGGATTTTGTCAATCAGAAGCAGAAAATTAACGATATGATTCTGGAAAAGGGCTTTGAGGAAACCGCCGGTCAGCGGGACATTGCGCAGTGCCGTGAAAAAATTACATCCTTAGAACAGGAAATCAGTCAGGCGGATACTCATATCGCCCTGCGCCGGCGCGAAACGGAGGAAATTCGGACAGCCAATGAGAACCACCAAGCCGCCATCGCAGAAAAGGAGCGTCACAATCAAGCCTTAAACGGTGATATCGAGGCACGGCGCAAGTCCATAGCCGATATGACGGCTCAGCGTCAGGAGGCAGAAAAGAAGCTGAGGAGCCTGCAGGGCAACACGAAGAACACACGGGAAACCGTGTATGACTTAAAAACGGAATATGGACGTTTGGAATCTCAGCGGGAAAAGCTGGAAACGGAAGCCGAGACGGCTGTGTCAAGGCTTTGGGATGAATATGAAATCACCTATTCCGAGGCGGAGCACCTCAAACAGGATTTGGGTGCTGACAGCGTGATCACCCGGCAAATCAGCAGTTTGCGCGGGAAAATCCGGGAGCTGGGCAACGTGAATGTGGACGCCATTGAGGAGCTTTCGGCAGTCAGCGAGCGTTATCAGTTCCTAACGGCCCAGCGGGACGATTTGCAGAAGGCTAAGCGAGATTTGAATCACATCATCGACGAAATGCAAACCATTATGAAACGGCAGTTTAAGGAGCAGTTTGATAAAATCAATCAGCACTTTAAAACCACGTTTGCCGAGCTCTTCGGCGGCGGCAATGCAAACCTGCAGCTGGCTGACGAGGAGAATGTGCTGGATTGCGGCATTGATATCAACGTGCAGCCGCCCGGCAAAAAACTGCAGAGCCTGTCGCTCTTATCCGGCGGTGAGCGGGCGCTGTCCGCCATTGCTTTGCTGTTTGCGATTTTGCGGATTAAGCCCACACCCTTTTGCTTTTTGGATGAAATTGAGGCGGCGCTGGATGAAAATAATGTGTATCGGTATGCGGAATTTATCAAGCGGTTCAGCCGCCGTACCCAATTCATTTTGGTAACGCACCGCCGGGGCACCATGGAATGTGCCGACGTGATTTACGGCGTAACCATGCAGGAAAAGGGCGTTTCCAAGCTCCTGGAGCTGAATCTTGAGGAAATTGAGGCCTGATTTGTTTAAATCTGCCGTTTATTGTATATACTAACTCTGTACACGGGGCTTGCCCGGAAGAAACGGAGTGGTTACATGAAGCGGCTCAAAAAGCATACTATGTGGATTTCCGCCGTCGGTGGCCTGATAGCCGGATTTTTAAACGGCTTGTTCGGCTCCGGCGGCGGCACGGTTATTGTACCGTTTTTGGAAGAATTTCTGGATCAGGATGAGCACACCTCCCATGCAACGGCCATTCTGATTATTTTATGTTTTACTGTTGTCAGCCTGTTTTTTTATGGCTGGCGCAGCCATCTTGACTATATGCTGGCTCTTAAGGTTTCGGTCGGCGGCGTGCTTGGGGGGCTCATCGGTGCCAAGCTTTTAAAAAAGCTGTCCGGTAATGTCATTCGCAAAATTTTCGGCGCCTTTATGATTCTGGCGGCTTTGAGAATGGTGGTGGGTTGATGGCGGCGGCAATTATAGCGGGTCTTTTATCCGGTGTCATCAGCGGCATGGGCATCGGCGGCGGCACAATTTTAATCCCCGCTCTGGCAATTTTTTTGCATGTGGGGCAGCATGAGGCACAGGGCGTGAATTTGTTATATTTTCTTCCCACGGCGGCAGTATCGCTGTGGGTGCATATTAAAAACAAGTCTGTCAATTTTAAAATCGCCTGGCCGATCATTTTGTTCGGCCTTGCGGGCGCCATCGGCGGCGCCTGTCTGGCCGGCGTGTTAAAAGCCGGGCTGCTGCGGCGGCTGTTTGGCATCTTTCTTCTGGCCATGGGCGGCTTTGAAATTCTCAAAAAGGACAAAAAATCAAAAAAAGATAAGGAAAAATAGGTTTTCCTCTTTACCAAAAGGCAAAAATATGATATGATTACTTATGTATGTTGTCAATTGACTGATATTCAGTTCAGCGTCGAGAGGGATGATCCTTTGCAGGATAAGGAATCCGATTATCATAGCGGTCGGCCGGATTTTGCGGGACATCCCATCGACAGGGCAGAGTTCGTAAGTAAAGAGTGAGAAGTATGTACCAAATTTTGAATAGGATTCGGTCGCCGCGGGATGTTAAAGAGCTGAGCTTTCAGGCACTGGAAATGCTGGCCGGGGAAATCCGTGACTATTTGATTCAGTCGGTTTCCAAAACCGGCGGCCATCTGGCCTCCAATCTCGGCGTTGTGGAGCTGACGCTGGCGTTATTTAAAACTTTGGATCTGCCGGCGGACAGCATTATCTGGGATGTGGGGCATCAATCCTATGTACATAAGCTGCTGACCGGACGCATGGAGCAGTTTTCAACCCTGCGGCGTTTCGGCGGACTCAGCGGATTTCCGAAAAGCAGCGAAAGTGAATATGATGCGTTTAACACCGGCCATTCCTCCACGTCGATTTCCGCGGCGCTGGGCATGACCCGCGCTTCTGAGCTTTTGGGGGAGAAACGGCGGGCCGTGGCGGTTATCGGAGACGGCGCCCTCACCGGCGGTATGGCCTTTGAGGCCTTAAACGACGCCGGAACCTACAAAAAGAATTTTATTGTTATTTTGAATGATAATGAAATGTCCATTGCCGAAAACGTCGGTGGCTTGTCCCGATATTTGACCCGAATCAGAACCCGGCCCTTTTATTTCCGGCTGAAATCCCAGCTGGAGCACGGTGTCGGCCGGATTCCCAAAATCGGTCAGCCGACGGTGCTGGCGCTGAAAAAAATTAAGGATTCCTTCAGACATTTGTTGACGGCCACGACCGTCTTTGAGGATTTTGGCTTTACCTATTTGGGGCCGATAGACGGCCACGATCTGCCCTTTTTATGTCAGGTGCTGGAGCGGGCCAAGGGGATCAGTGCACCGGTTTTGATTCACGTTAAAACCAAAAAAGGGAAGGGCTATAAATTTGCTGAGGATAAACCCACGGCCTTCCACGGCGTTGGCTCCTTTGCCGTTGAAACCGGTGAACGGGACGGCGGTGGTGAATCCTATTCCGCCGTATTCGGCCGGACGCTTGCCGAACTGGCAAAGCAAGACGACCGTTTGTGTGCCGTTACGGCCGCCATGCCGGACGGGACAGGACTGGGTCAATTCAGTCGGCTCTATCCGGAGCGGTGCTTTGACGTGGGCATTGCGGAGCAGCATGCCGTTACCTTTGCCGCCGGACTTGCCAAACGCGGCTTGCGGCCGGTTGTGGCAGTGTATTCCTCCTTTTTGCAGCGAGCCTATGATCAGGTGCTGCACGATGTGTGTTTGCAGAATCTGGACGTGGTGTTTTGTATTGACCGCGCCGGGCTGGTGGGCGAGGACGGTGAAACCCATCAGGGAATTTATGATTTGGCTTATTTGTCACAGATGCCGAATATGACAATTCTGGCGCCTGCCAATTTTACAGAGCTTGAGGATATGCTGGCCTATGCGGTCAGCCGGCATCGGGGGCCGGTGGCCATCCGATATCCCCGGGGCGGCTGCCGGGCAGACTATGACGGCACACCCTTTGCTCCCGGCCAACCGGATGTGCTGTGCAGGGGGCGGGACGTCTGTTTGCTGTCCGCCGGGCATATGCTGGATACGGCCTTAGGCGCTAAAGTTCTTTTAGAACAGGCAGGGCTGTCTGTTGCGGTGGTTAACCTGCGTACGCTTTGGCCATTGCCGACAGATGCACTGCAGTTGCTGGCGGCTGAGCACCGCCTGTTGGTTACGCTGGAGGACGGCGTGAAAAGCGGCGGTATCGGTGAAAAAATTCTGTCCTGCACAGGGGACGCTGCCCGGGTTCTGATTAAGGCTCATGAAAACGGGATTGTGCCCCAGGGTGCCAGAGATTTACTGTATCGGCTGTGCGGTCTGGATAAGGACACCATAGCCGCAGATGTTTTAAAACAATTGAGTCAGGAGAACAAGGATGCGAAAGCCGGAACTTTTAGCGCCCGCCGGGACGCTCAGTCGCCTTGAAACAGCCATAGCCTTTGGGGCTGATGCTGTTTACGCGGGCGGTGAGGCCTTTTCCATGCGGAGCGCGGCAAAAAATTTTTCGTCAGAGGATTTAAAGCGCGGCAGAGAGCTGACTCTTGCGAAAAACAAAAAATTGTATATTACGGTGAATATTATCCCGCACAACCGGGATTTGGAGGCACTGGCTGCTTATTTAGAGGAGCTTGCCGACCTTTCGCCGGACGGGCTGATTGTATCGGATTTAGGCGTATTTTCCATGGCGCGTCAACTTGCGCCGCGTGTGCCGCTGCACATCAGCACCCAGGCCAACAATACCAATGCGCAAACCTTTGCCGCCTGGCATCGGCTGGGCGCCAGCCGGGTGGTGTGTGCCCGGGAGCTTTCCTTTGAGGAAATCCGGGACATTCGCGATCAGGTGCCTGAAACGCTGGAGCTGGAAGCCTTTGTACACGGCGCTATGTGCATTTCCTATTCCGGGCGTTGCTTGCTTTCCGGCTATATGACCGGCCGGGACTCCAATCAGGGCAGCTGTGCCCATCCCTGCCGCTGGAATTACAGCCTGATGGAGGAGCAGAGGCCGGGTGAGTATTATCCGGTCTATGAAAATGAACGCGGCACATTTATTTTTAATTCGAAGGATCTATGCATGATTGAATATATCCCGCAGCTGGTGCAATGCGGCATTGACAGCTTCAAGCTAGAGGGGCGGGTTAAAACCGAATATTATGTGGCCACTGTGGTTAAAACCTACCGGGAGGCACTGGATCGGTATTTTGATAATCCGGACACCTATCAAACAGACCCTCGCTGGCTGGAGGAGCTTTCTAAGGTCAGCAACCGGCACTATACCACCGGGTTTTACACCGGTCGGCCGGACAGCGCGGCACAGAATTATGAAACCAGCGCCTATGTGCGCACCTATGACGTGGTGGCCACGGTCACCGGGTACGATTCTGAAACCGGTGATTTGCTGTTAGAACAACGGAATCGGTTTTTCCGCGGCGACGAGCTGGAGGCGGTCGTGCCCTTTTCCGACAGCTTTGCTTTTACGGCAGATGACCTGCGGGACGCTGAAGGCAATCCACTGGATGCAGCGCCCCATGCGCAGCAGGCACTGCGGCTGAATATCGGGCGATCGCTGCCGCCAATGTCGCTTTTAAGAAAAAGAAAGGATTAATTGTGTGAGGAGGCAATAACATGGGTATTTTTGGAGGGGGCTATTCAAAGCCCGGCAAGGGAATCAGCAAGGAGGAGGCCGCCCGTCGGAACTATTTCGACATTTTGGGCCGGCATTTCTGGGATTTGGTTAAGCTGAACCTTTTATTTGTCCTTTGTAATATCATTTTCATCGGCGCGGCGGTGCTGCTGGCGCTGCCTTATCTTTTGAATATAGAAACGGTTATCGACAGCATCCTCCGGCAGCCCAACATTTTGCTGCCGCCCCTGCCCTTTATACCGTTTATGTTTATGGGGCCCTTCATTGCCGGGCTGACCTATGTGCTGCGGAATTGGTCGCGGCAGGAGCATGCGTTTTTGGTATCGGACTTTTTTGAGCATACGAAAAAGAACTGGAAACAGGGACTGATTCTGAGCGTTTTGAGCACGGTGATTACCTATCTGTTCCTGACGGCCGTGATTTTTTACTTAAAACAGGGGCTGCCTTCGTCCGTCATTTTGTCTATTGCATTGGTTCTCAGCGTTATGCTGCTTACCATGAGCTTTTATACGTATCCCATGGTCGTTACTTTTGACATGAAGCTGAAGGATATCATCAAAAATGCCTGGATTTTTTCCATGGCCAAGCTGCCCCAGAATTTATTCTTTTTAGTCATTATCGCCGCTGTGCACATTCTGCTGATGTGGTATCTGCCTGTCGTGTGGGTTTTGCTGATGGGGCTTGTTCTGATTGCCTGGACGGGCTATACCATTAACTACTACGTTTGGCATGTCATGAACAAGTACATGATGTCACAGATTCCTGCCGAGCAACCTGCGGATGAACCGGTGTTTGAGGACAAAAAGTAACTGGAGGCGTATTTTGTTGATCAAAGGCGTTATATTTGATTTAGACGGCACAATTTTAAACACGTTAGACGATCTGGCTGCGGCTATGAACCGGATGCTGGCAGGCTTCGGCTATCCGCTGCGGACGGATTTGGAATATCAGAAGCAGGCACTGGGTTACGGCGCCAGACACTATGTTAAAACCTGTATGCCGCCGGAGGCGGCTGCTGATGAAGCAAAAGTTGATGCATGTCTGGCTGCGTACGTGACGGAATATCAGACGCATGCCAACGAAAAAACCAGACCCTATGACGGCATTACCGAGGTAATGGCCTTTTTGACGGCGGCTAATATCAAAATCAATGTGTTATCCAACAAGCCCGACGAGGCCACAAGGGCATTGGTCACCAGCTGGTTTTCCGATTATCCGCTGTCCTTTGTGTTCGGCGAACGGCCGGGCATGCCCCGAAAGCCTGATCCAAAAGCGGCGCTTGCCATTGCAGAGCAGCTTAGTCTTTTGCCTGCGGAGATGGCCTTTATCGGTGACAGCAACGTGGATATTCAAACAGGGCTGAATGCAGGTATGACGCCCATCGGCGTTCTCTGGGGTTTTCGATCCGAAGAACAGCTGCTGCAGGGCGGCGCAAAGCTTTTAGCCAAAACGCCGGCAGATTTAATTTCGTTAATTAATAACTGCTGAACAATTATGAAACGCAGCCGCATAGCGGCTTGCAAGCGTTTCATAATTGTTCAGGTGCAAGGTTTTTGTGCCTTTCTTGTCAAAAACCTTGCACTTTGTGTCGGCTGTCGTCTCCCGACAGCCGA
>CAYUUO010000021.1:0-25090 GCA_964447945.1 uncultured Oscillospiraceae bacterium | reverse complement strand
ATTACAGAACTTGACCGTGAGATTGTGTGCGGTCTGGTTGACAGTGTGACGGTTTATGAAAAAGATAAAGGTCAAAAGCCGGTAACACAGCAGATAAGAATTGAATACAGATTCATCAAGAATCTTCTGCAGAAAGAGAATGAGGATGCTGCCTGATTGCTCAAACAACATCCTCTAACTTTGATACACTTCAATTCCGCAAAAAGTGTATTTGCATAATGGCGGAGAGGCAGGAACATTTCTGCAAGCTATGAAACCATTAAGGTTTTGATGGTTTTTCCTTTGCCTGAAAAAAGCAGCTGTTCGGTTTTCTGCCTGTGTCAGAGGAGCGGCCTGCAATCGAAGCCTATTGTCTCCCAAAAGAGTGACGGCAGACTCAGCTTGTCAAATTTATGCTGTTTTCAATCCGCCCTACAGGAGCTGCAGCAAACCAAGTCTTTTGCTGCAGCTCCTTTTTTATGTCCGGGGTCATCGGTATGAACTGAGTCTGCCGTCTGTTTTTACCCTGTACGGACAAACATTGTATTTGATAAAAAAATAACGAAAAATATAGGAAAAAATTAAAAAAATTTGTTGACTTTTGTGAATTTTTGCTGTATGATATAATTAGAGGAATTTGAGGATTTTGGCAGTAATATATATATTTTCATATATACTTTATTATATGCAATATTTAATACAACAGGGAGGCAAAACTCATGGTATGGTACGGCATTTTAAGCGTTATTGTTCTGGCGCTTGCGTACGTTTGCTTCAACTATTTCCGAATCAAGCGTATGAATGAAGGAACAGCCGAAATGGCCGAAATGGCCGGTATTATCCGCAGCGGTGCGGCAACCTTTTTAAGAACGGAATTTAAAATGATTTTCCTGGTGGTTGTGGTAGTGGCCCTGATTTTCAGCTTGTTTGTTGAAAAAACCAGCGGCATCACCTTCCTGCTGGGCGCCTGCATGAGCAGCGCGGTCTGCGTTTTGGGCATGCGGAGTGCAACCTATGCCAATGTACGGACGGCCAACAAGGCCAGAGAAACCCTTTCCGTGGGCGAAACGGTTAAGGTAGCTCTCTGCGGCGGCAGCATCAGCGGCTTGGCGGTACAGGCGCTGGGCATTTTGGGTCTTTTAATTGTGCTGATGATTTGGGGAATCGATTTTGAAGCCACCGGCAGCGGTTTTCTGGCAAATCTCACCTGCAATCCTTCCATCATGCGGATTACCACGTATTCGCTGGGTTGCTCCATTGTGGCGATGTTTAACCGTGTTGCCGGCGGTAACTATACCAAGGCCGCGGATATTTCCTCTGATATTCTGGCCAAGCTGCGTCACGATATGCCAGAGGACGACAGCCGCGTGCCGAACGTTATCGCAGACTTTATCGGCGACAATGTAAACGATATTGCCGGTAACTGCTCCGATTTGCTGGAGAGCTTTGTGGCCACCATGGCGGCGGCGATTATGATTGCGATTACCATGTTTAAGGGCGCGACGGCTCAAACCGGCTCCCTGATTACAGAAGGCACCTTTCAGGCTATGTATAAATTCCCCGTTGTTCTGGCGGGCTGCGGTCTCCTCAGCTGCCTGATCGGTCTGGGCTATGCAGCCGTTCGCAGAATGGGTGACAACCCCTCCCGGGAGCTGAATCTGGCCACCTGGATTTCTGCCGGCCTGACCATGATTCTGGGCTTGGCTGCGTCCTACATATTTTTTAAGGATGTTCCTCTATACAGCGATTTTCTCTGCGGCTGGCTGTCTCCCTGGATTTCTTCCGTTTTGGGTATTGTCAGCGGTATTGCCATCGGTTCGATTACGGAGTATTACACAAGCTCTGACTTTAAGCCGACCCGCGGTCTGGCAGATTTGGCCAGGGAGGGCGAGGCCTTTGTTGTGACAAAGGGCGACGCTATCGGCTCCCGGTCCTGCCTGCTGCCCATTCTGGTGATCGGCGTAGCGCTGTTTGTTTCCGGCAAGCTGTGCGGAACCTATGGCATTGCCCTTTCCGCTCTGGGTATGCTGGCCTTTGTAGGCGCAACGGTATCCATCGATGCTTTCGGCCCCATCGCCGACAATGCAGGCGGTCTGGCAGAATCCTGCCATCTGCTGTCAGAGGTTCGCACCATTACGGACAAGCTGGATTCTGTGGGTAACACAACAGCGGCCATCGGCAAGGGCTTTGCCATCGGCGCGGCCGCCTTTGCAACCGTTTCTCTGATTGCGGCTTATGTAGAGGGTCTGCCTTCTATGAACGGTGTGTTGAACATGGCCAGCTTCGTCGTTGTGGCGGGCGGTATTATCGGCGGTGCCCTAATTGAATATTTCTCGGCGCTCCTGACGGACAACACCATTGAATCCGCCCGGTTCATGGCGGACGAGGGTGACCGCCAGCTCTCTGTTCCCGGTGTGCTGGAAGGAAAGGTTAAGCCGGATTACAACAAATGTATTGAAATGGCGGCTAAGCAGGCACTGCGCAAAATGCTGCTGCCTTCTCTGCTGGCTCTTTTGATTCCGGTTGCCGGCGGCTTTTTGTTCGGTGTTGAGTTTGTGGGCGGTATCCTGATTGGTGCCACGATTGTGGCCATTCCCCGGGCTATCTTCATGGGTAACTCCGGCGGCGCCTTTGACAATGCGAAAAAATATATTGAAGGCGGCTTTTTGAAGGGTCACGGTAAGGGCTCTGCGGCACACAAGGCGGCGGTTACCGGCGATACCATCGGTGACACGAGAAAGGACGTTGTAGGCGTTGCGCTGGATATCTTCATCAAGACCATGTCCACAGTGGCCAACACGCTGTCCAGTGTGTTCTCTCACATCACGCTGATTAAATAATCGTGTTTGACAGCAAACGACCTGCAGGCGATACCTGTGGGTCATAACAAGAGGCAGCGGCAAACAATTTGTTTGCCGCTGCCTCTTTTAACATGTCGATAAACCATGCATTAAAATTCACATTCTCTTGCCGAACCCTGCCTACCCGGCCCGTTACGGGGTTTCAAAGGGGCAGAGCCCCTTTGGCCAAGTTCCCCGAAGGGGAACGAAGGACCGCCCGGGCTCGGCGGGCGGAACAGGGCCTGGCTAAAAAATTAACAGTATTTTGCAGCAAAAAACTTTTTTGACAGTCTGAAAGGGGCTGCGACAAACAATTTGTTTGCCGCTGCCCCTTTGCTTATCATATGGAAATCAGTCTGCCGTTCTGCCCAAAATCCTGACCGGCGGCAGAAGAAAATCGATTTTTATTTTTCTAAAAGCGCAATTCCTTTTTTCACCCGGGCCAGGGTTTCTTCCTTGCCCAGAATCTCGGCCAGCTCCAGTCCGCCGCCGGGGGTGAAGGCCTTACCGGATACGGCCACACGCAGGGGCCAGAGAATCAGACCGTTTTTCACACCCAAACGCTCAATCAGCGCAAACAGCGCCTCGTGCAGTGCGTCATACTGCCAGTCGGAAACACCCTCCAAAACCGGCAGGATTTCCCGCAGAGAGGTCAGAGAATTTTCCTCGTTGGTTTTCATCTTTTTGTGACAGTAAAGAGCCGGCTCATAGTCGGGCAGCGCATCGATAAAGTCCAGCTGCTCCGGAATATCCGTCAGCTTTTCGCAGCGGTCGTGGAGCAGACGGGCAACCTTGGCAAGGTCAACCTGCTGGCTTTTCACAGCCTGCCGTATATAGGGCAGCGCCTTTTCATAAAATGCCTCAGGGGACAGACGGCGGATATATTCGCCGTTGAGCCAGTCCAGCTTTTTCGGGTCAAAAATGGCAGGGGATTTGCTGATGCCTTTAATATCAAAGGCCTTTATCATTTCCTCCAGCGTGAAAATTTCCTGCTCGCCGCCCGGGCTCCAGCCCAGCAGGGCAATGTAGTTTAGGACGGCTTCCTTTAAATAGCCCTTGTTGATAAAATCCTCGTAGGAGGCGTCGCCCTCACGCTTGCTCAGCTTTTTGTGGGCGTCCCGCATCACGGGGGACACGTGAATATAGGTGGGAATTTCCCAGCCGAAGGCCTCATAGAGCAGATTATATTTCGGCGTGGAGGAAAGATATTCGCTGCCCCGGATAATATGGGTAATATGCATCAGATGATCGTCGATAACGTTAGCAAAATTATAGGTGGGGTAGCCATCGGACTTCAGCAAAATATTATCGTCTAACGAGGCGTTATCCACGGTGATTTTACCGTAAATTTCATCATAAAAGCTGGTGTTGCCCCGGCGCGGAATCTTTTGCCGAATCACGTAGGGCACGCCGCTTGCCAGCTTTTCCTCAATTTCTTCCTTGGACAGACGGGCGCAGTGACCGTCATATTTCGGCATGAGCTTAGCCGCCTCCTGCTGCGCGCGGAGGGCGTCCAGCCGCTCCTTGTCGCAGAAGCAGTAATAGGCGCCGCCTGCCTCCACAAGCTTTTTGGCATATTCCTGATACAGCCCCAGCCGCTCGCTCTGGATATAGGGTCCGTAGGGGCCGCCGATATCCGGCCCTTCGTCGTGCACAAGACCGGTTTCGGCCAGGGTTCTGTATATTAAATCCACAGCGCCCTCAACGTAGCGCTCCTGATCGGTATCCTCAATTCTGAGTACAAAATCGCCGCCGCTGCGCTTGGCGATTAAAAAAGCGTACAGCGCCGTCCGCAGATTCCCGATGTGCATATAGCCGGTGGGACTGGGGGCAAACCGTGTTCTGACTTTGCTCATATTCATTCCATTGCCTTTCTGCCCACAAAAATTATTAGAATTTACGTTCCGCCTACCTGTGGGCAGGTAGGACGTAAAAGTCGATTCGTGCGTCTGTGGTGGAAATCCTCACATGCGCATTTTAACGGCACAACAGCCGCATAATATTAGTATATCGTACTTTTTATGGAAAATCAAGGATTTTATTGCAAAATAGCTTTACCTTATGGGAATTTTGTGATATACTATAACATAGATTACTGTAGCCTGATGGGGCTCATCCGTTGGCGGCGGCCGCCGCGGATTGAACCGTTAGGCCGGAACAGGCCTGACGGGATGGGAAGGACTACTTGAAAGGAATGACAATAGATGAAAAAGCTTTTGGAAAAAATCATCGGCAATTACAGCGACCGTGAACTGAAGCGGATTCGCCCCATTGCCGACCGTGTTATGGCGCTGGAACCAGAATTTGCGGCGCTGTCCGATGCGGAGCTTAAGGCTCAAACGCCCCGGTTTAAAAAACGGCTGGCTGAAGGAGAAACGCTGGATCAGCTCCTGCCGGAGGCTTTTGCAACCGTTCGGGAGGCGGCCTGGCGCGTGCTGGGGATGAAGCATTTTTACGTGCAGGTGCTGGGCGGCATTGTGCTGCATCAGGGCCGGATCGCCGAGATGAAAACCGGTGAAGGTAAAACCCTGGTATCCACCCTGCCGGCCTATTTAAACGCACTGGAGGGCAAGGGCGTTCACATTGTAACCGTTAATGACTATCTGGCCAAGCGTGACAGCGAATGGATGGGCAAGGTCTTTAAGTTTTTGGGACTGACAGTCGGTCTGATTATTCACGACATTCCGCCTGAGGAGCGGAAAGCCAACTATGAGGCAGATATCACCTACGGTACCAACAACGAGTTCGGCTTTGATTATCTGCGGGACAACATGGTGATTTACAAGGAGCAGATGGTACAGCGCGGCCAGCATTATGCCATTGTGGACGAGGTGGACTCCATTTTAATTGATGAGGCCAGAACCCCTTTGATTATTTCCGGCATGGGGGATAAATCAACCGAGCTGTATCACATAGCCGACCGGTTTGCCAGAAGCCTGACCTGTCACCGGGTGGCGGAAAGCGACGATAAGGCGCTGGATGATGATATTCAGGCGGATTATATTGTAGATGAAAAGGCCCACACGGCCACCCTGACCAAGCAGGGGATTCAAAAGGCGGAGCAGGCCTTTCATCTGGAGAACTTCTCTGATCCGGAGAATATGACCCTGCAGCATCACATCAATCAGGCGATTCGCGCCCACGGGATTATGCATCTGGATAAGGACTATGTCAATAAAGATGGCGAAATCATCATTGTGGATGAGTTTACGGGCCGTCTTATGCTGGGCCGCCGGTATTCCGACGGTCTGCATCAGGCCATTGAAGCCAAGGAAGGCGTGAAGGTGGAGCGGGAAAGCAAAACCCTGGCTACCATTACCTTCCAGAACTATTTCCGTCTATATACCAAGCTGTCCGGCATGACCGGTACCGCCCAGACGGAGGAAGTGGAATTTCAGGATATTTACAAGCTGGATGTTATCGTTGTCCCCACCAACCGGGATATGATTCGGCGTGATATGCCGGATTCCGTCTACAAAACGGAAAAGGGCAAGCTGAATGCGGTGGTGGAACAGGTGGTTGCCTGTCACGAAAAGGGACAGCCCGTGCTGGTGGGTACGGTTACCATCGAAAAATCCGAGCTGTTATCCGGCATGCTGAAACGCCGGGGCATTAAGCATGAGGTGCTGAACGCCAAATACCACGAGAAGGAAGCGGAAATCATTGCCCAGGCCGGTAAGCTGGGCGCCGTGACCATTGCCACCAACATGGCCGGCCGCGGTACGGATATTATGCTGGGCGGCAACGCGGAGTTTATGGCAAAGCACGAAATGAAGCGCCGCGGCATGTCTGACGAGCTGATTTCTGAGGCCATGGGCTTTTCCGATACGGAGGACGAAGAAATCAAGGAGGCTCGCGCGCTGTTTTCTGAGCTTTTGGATAAATATAAAAAGGAAATTGCACCGGAGGCAGAAAAGGTGCGCGCCGCCGGCGGCCTGTTTATCATCGGTACGGAGCGGCATGAATCCCGCCGTATCGATAACCAGCTGCGCGGTCGTGCCGGCCGTCAGGGTGATCCGGGTACCTCTCGGTTCTTCATTTCCCTGGAGGATGATTTAATGCGTCTCTTCGGCTCAGAGCGCATGACCGGCATGGTGAATGCTTTGGGGCTGGAGGAGGATCAGCCGATTGAGCACAAAATGCTGTCCGGCGCCATTGAAAACGCCCAGAAGCGGGTTGAGGGCCGGAACTTCCAAATCAGAAAGCATGTCTTGCAGTATGACGATGTGATGAATCAGCAGCGCGAGATTATTTATGCTCAGCGGCAGAAGGTCTTAAACGGCGACAGCATGAAGGAGAACATTCTGAACATGCTGGAGGAATTGATCGGTGAAATTGTGGATCGCTACACCGGCAGCGCAGAGGACGCGGCGGATTGGAATCTGACCGGTCTGATGGAATATCTGGAGACGGTGTATCTGCCGGCAGGTACGGTAACCCTGTCCCGAGAGGATATGGAGTATATCACCAAGGAGGAGCTGAAGGAAAAGCTCTTTGACGCAGGCGTCCGTCTTTATGAGCAGAAGGAGGCGGAGTTTACGCCTGCAAATATGCGGGAGCTGGAGCGGGTGATTTTATTAAAAACCGTGGACAGCAAGTGGATGGATCATATCGATGATATGGATCAGCTGCGGAACGGCATCAACCTGCGGGCCTATGCCCAGCGAGATCCGGTTGTGGAGTTCAAGTTTGAGGGCTACAACATGTTTGAGGAAATGATTGCCGCCATCCGGGAGGATACCATTAAATATCTGTTCCATGCCCGCATCGAGGCGCCGCCGGAGCGAAAAATGGCCGCGGAGCCCATCCGGGCGGGACTGGCCGGCGAGGAGGAGAAAAAGCCGGTGCAAAAAACGGAAAAGGTTGGCCGGAACGACCCCTGCCCCTGCGGTTCGGGAAAAAAATATAAAAAATGCTGCGGTGCCGAGGAATAAAACGGTGCCGAGGAATAAAAAAGGACATGTACAATGAGGTGCGGCAATGGCGGCTTTTGTCGGGTGCAATCGTTTTGCCGGTAGCCTTTTCCCTGCGGCCATGACAGGCCGCAAGGACACAAAACGCTCTTTTGAGAAAGGACTGAAAACATGATAGAGTACGATCAGTATCGTCTTGACCTTCACGCTATGAAGGATGTTATTTTAGAACTGAGGGATTCACTTTGAGGTCGCTAAAAATGAAGAGGAAATAAAAGCGCTGGAGGCTCAGTCTGCCGACGCGGACTTCTGGAACGACATGGACGCCTCCCAAAAGGTGCTGCAGCGGCTGAAACAGCTTAAGGCCAAGGTGGGGCGCTATCAGGGGCTGTATGCCGCCTGGGAGGACGCCACCACCCTTTGCGAACTGGCCATTGAGGAAAATGACGACAGCTTGCTGCCGGAACTGGAGGCGGCCTATAAGGCATTGGAGAGCGACATGGAGGCCTTGCGGCTGGACACGCTGCTGTCCGGCAAATACGATGCGAATAACGCTATTTTATCCCTGCACCCCGGTGCCGGCGGCACAGAGGCCCAGGACTGGGCGGAAATGCTGCTCAGAATGTATCAGCACTGGGCGGAACGCCGGGGCTTTGCCGTGGAAACCCTTGACTATCTGGCGGGCGATGAGGCCGGCGTGAAAAGCGTGACCATTCAGATCACCGGTGACAATGCCTATGGCTATGCCAAGGGAGAAAAGGGCGTACACCGACTGGTGCGAATTTCGCCCTTTGACGCGTCGGGACGGCGGCATACTTCCTTTGCTTCGGTGGATGTCATGCCTGAAATTAGCGATGATATCGATGTGCAGATTAACCCCGACGATTTGAAAATCGATACCTTTCGCTCCGGCGGTGCCGGCGGCCAGCACGTGAATAAAACAGACTCGGCCATTCGGATCACCCACATTCCCACCGGTGTGGTGGTGTCCTGCCAGAACGAGCGATCCCAGCACCAGAACAAGGAAACGGCCATGAAAATGTTAAAGGCCAAGCTGGTGGAAATGGCTGAGCGGGCCCACAAGGAAAAAATTGATGATTTAAAGGGAGATATGAAGGAAATTGCCTGGGGCAGCCAGATTCGTTCCTATGTCTTTCATCCCTACAGTATGGTGAAGGATCATCGGACGGGCTGGGAAACCGGCAACATCGGCGCGGTGATGGACGGCGATCTGGATCCCTTCATCAATGCCTATTTAAAGGGCGCCAGTCTGGGCACGCTGCAGCTGAAATAGGCAGCGACAGACGACGGCGGGACAAACGGAGCTATGGCATGCCGGTCGCATCCGGCAGACATAAAACTGTACAAGTCCTCATAGAATAGTACAAAAAGCAGGAGAACCATGCCACTTTTGCGGCGGTTTTCCTTTGCTTTTGCGGCGGTTCTGCAATTTACCAAAGTGATGAACGGCGGCGCAGAGCGCCGGATGAACGGGCCTGCCGGCATGGGCTGGGCTTATGTGGCTGAAACAGGTCGAGGAGGATGACTATGTTTAAAAAAATTGTTTTTTTAGCGGCGGTGATCGCTGTGTTTTTAGCAACCAATACGGCGGGGGTTCTGCCGGAACAGGCGGTGGACTTCAGTGACGTCACGGCCAATCATGAATGGGCCAAAGAAGCCATCGACGCCCTGACGGCCGAGGGGATTCTGACCGGCATGGGCGACGGGGTGTTTGCGCCCGACCAGCAGGTCACCAAGGAGCAGTTTGCCAAAATGCTGGCACTGGCTCTGTCGGTCGAGACTGATCCCGGCGCGGCGCAAAGCTATACCGATGTGGCGGGTGACCGGTGGTCCTTCCCTTACATTGAAGCGGTCAGGTCTTATTTTCCTTTAGAGGAAAACCGGCCGATTAACGAGTTTGCGCCGGAACGACCCTTCCTGCGTCAGGAGGTGGCCGCAACAATCGTAAACGGCATGGGTCTTTCCGCCGAATCGAATGTATTTAACAAGGCGGTTCTGGACACCCTGTTTACCGACAGCGGTGAGGTGAGCAGTGCCATTAAAACCCAGGTCATCGTTGCAGTGGAGCGGGGCATCCTCCGGGGCGCCGACGGACTGCTGCGGCCAAACGCACCGGTGACTCGTGCCGAGGCTGCGGTGTTTATCCACAGAATGCTGTTAATCCGCGAGGGGAAGGGGGAAATTTCCTTTGTGACCAGTACGCCGATTGTGGGTGAAAGTCAGGTGACGCTGGAGCGCGCCAAGGAATGGGCAGCGGAGCGCGGTGCCCATCAGCGGTTTATTGATATAGCGGATATTTATTGGAAATACGGTGAAATTACCGGCATCCGACCGGAGGTGCTGTATGCGCAGGCGGCCAAGGAAACGGGCTACGGGAAATATACAGGCCGTGTCCAGCCGGAGCAGAACAACTGGGCGGGAATTAAAACCGCCACGGCCACCGGCGATGCCACAGAGGATCACGAAACCTTTGCCACGCCGGACGATGGCGTGCGGGCTCATTTTAACCACATGTGCGCCTATCTGGGTAAAGAGCCGGTGGGCGAACCCCACGGCCGGTATTATACAGCCTGCCGCACAGCCTGGGCCGGCACGGTTACAACCGTGGAGGAGTTGGGCAACAAGTGGGCGCCGGAGCATACCTATGGCTATAGTCTTGTGACCAAATATATCATCCCCATGATCGGTTGAATAAATTTTCGGTACAGGAAATGAAAAAATATCTTGACAAAGTTCATCAGATATGATATACTACATGCGAATGAGTAAGCGGAAACGGTTGTTTTCCACCATCAGGCCAAGCCTAAATGGTCAATATGCTTTTTTAACGAGTGTATTTGCGGATAGGTTTTGCCTGTCCGCTTTTTTTATCCGTGGGATCATCCCTGAAAAAACTTGATGGAGGTGCTTTGAACATTAGTAAGCAGGAAATGAAGATTAATGAGGAGATCAGAGTCAGTCAGGTCCGTCTGGTCGGGCCGGATGGGGAGCAGATGGGTATTATGCAGACTTCTGCAGCTCTTGATCTTGCGTATCAGAAAAATCTGGATTTGGTTTTAATCGCGCCGAAGGCTGAGCCGCCGGTTTGTAAAGTCATGGATTACGGGAAATACAAATTTGAGCTGGCTAAGCGGGACAAGGAAGCGCGCAAAAATCAAAAAACCGTCAATGTGAAGGAACTGCGTATTTCCTCCTCAATTGACGAGCATGATTTTGATACAAAAGTTAATCATGCCAAAAGGTTTTTGCAGGACGGTGATAAGGTTAAGGTTTCTATCCGGTTCCGGGGCAGAGAGATTCATCATTCCGCCCTGGGCGCGAAAAGTCTGGAGCGGTTTCGGGATGCGCTTTCTGATTACGGCACGTCCGACAAGCCGCCGAAGCTTGAGGGCAGAAGCATGAGCCTGATTATTTCGCCCACGGCGAAAAAGGACTGAAACAGTCTTTGTTTGTACATTATTATTTATAGAGTGGAAGGAGTACCAAATTATGCCTAAGATTAAAACACACAGGGCTTCAGCAAAACGGTTCAAGGTGACCAAAAACGGAAAAATTAAAATGAAACACGCTTTTAAAAGCCACATTCTGACGAAGAAATCCACCAAGAGAAAGCGTCTGTTAAGAAAGGGCGCCTATGCTTGCGATGCGAATGCTAAGGTCATTAAAAAGCTGATCCCTTACAAATAATCACGATTTGAGAAATTTCAGGAGGTAAGAAAAATGGCAAGAGTAAAAGGCGCTTTGAATACGCGCAAAAGACATAAACGAATTCTTAAGCTGGCTAAGGGCTACAGAGGCGGCAAAAGCAAGCTGTTCAGAACAGCCAAACAGGCGGTTATGAAATCCCTGTCCTATGCATATACGGGCAGAAAGCAGAAGAAACGCGACTTCCGCCGTTTGTGGATCACCAGAATCAGCGCCCAGGCCAAGGTTAACGGCATGAACTATTCAACCTTTATGAACGGGCTGAAAAAGGCCGGCATCACCATGAACAGAAAAATGCTGGCAGAAATCGCTGTCAGCGATAAGGAAGCCTTTGCAGCCTTAGTGGAAAAGGCGAAGGCCAGCCGATAAACAAACCAACATAACAGCGTGTGAAAAGAGGGTTTTTGCTATTAAAATAGTGAAAGCCCCTTTTTCGGACTTACATCTTTTTTATTGGATTTTAGGCGTCGGCTCTGCATGGAATCGACGCGGAAGGTAACAAGCTATGAAACGATTTCTGGAACCCATTAAGCTAAGGCCGGTGCAGTGGATTGTACTGGTTTTTTTGGTGATTATCCTGCTGGGCGCCTGTCTGCTGAATCTGCCCGCCGCCTCAAAGGACGGCCAAAGCATCGGCTTTTTAGACGCGCTGTTCACCTCGGCCAGTGCCACCTGTGTGACCGGGCTGGTGGTGACAGATACCTACACGCATTGGACGCTGGGCGGCCAGCTGGTGATTTTGATGCTGATTCAAATCGGCGGTTTGGGCTTTATGAGCGTTATGACGCTGTTTTCCATGCTGCTGAAACGAACCATCAGTATGCAGGAACGGATGCTTTTAAGTGAAACCTTAAGCAGCGGACGGCTGCAGGGTGTTGTGCGTCTGGAACGGCGGATTTTGCAGGGGACGCTGGCAGCCGAGGGCATCGGCGCTGTGGCGCTGTCTTTTCGGTTTGTGCCCCGGTTCGGCCCTTGGAAGGGACTTTATTTCAGCATTTTTCATTCGATATCCGCCTTTTGTAACGCCGGCTTTGATTTGATGGGCGGGGAACAGGCCTATTCCAGCCTGACCAGCTTTATCGACGATCCCCTTGTCAATTTGACGGTGATGGCGCTGATTGTTGCCGGTGGTCTCGGCTTTGTGGTCTGGAGTGATTTATTTGAAAAAAGGCGCTGGTCACGCCTGTCACTGCATACCAAGGTTGTGCTGACGGTTAGCGGCAGCCTGATTTTGTTTGGTGCGGTGCTGATTTTTCTGTTTGAAAGCAGCAACCCGGACACGTTGCAGCATGCAGGCGTGGGCGAAAAAATTTGGGCGTCGCTGTTTCAGTCCGTTACGGCCAGAACGGCCGGCTTTAACACGCTGCCCATATCGCAGCTGAAGGATTCCTCCGTTCTGATTATGATTTTTCTCATGTTTATCGGCGGGTCGCCGGGCTCCACGGCGGGCGGCGTGAAAACCACAACGCTGGGGATTATTATAGCCAGTGTTCTGACGGCTCTGCGGGGCGGCCGCGATGTCAATCTGTTCCAGCGCCGGATATCCCAGACCGTTGTGTTTAAATCGCTGGTTATCATTATGCTGGGACTGCTGATTGTTTCCACCGGAACGCTGATTATTTTAACGGTGGAGCATGTAACGCTGTCGGCGGCGGCCTTTGAGGCTGTGTCTGCTTTTGGCACTGTCGGCGTCAGTATGGGCATCACGCCCGAGCTGTCGTCGGTATCTAAAATAGCGCTGATTTTCATGATGTATATCGGCCGGGTGGGCGTGATGACCACGGCGTTGGCCATTATGCTGCGACATTCCGGCAGTGCGGCCATTCAATATCCCGAGGGGCAGATCATGATTGGATAGGGGTTGCTATGAAAACAACATTAATTTTTGTCCGACACGGTGAGGCCAGCGGCAATATCGACAGGATATTCCATGGCTTTACCAATTCGGAGCTGACGGAGAACGGCCGGCGGCAGGTGGAGCGTGCGGCGCGGCGGCTTGCGTCGGAGCCGATTGATTACATTTGCTCCAGTGACTTAAAGCGCGCTTACGAAACGGCTTTAAAAATTGCGGAGTTTCACGGATTGCCGGTGGATATTGACTCCCGGTTCCGTGAAATTAACGGCGGCAAGTGGGAAAACGAGCTCTGGGAGGAGCTGCCGGTGCTGTTTCCGGACAGCTATGCTGTTTGGCTGCGGGAGCCTCATGCCGTCCGGCTGCCGGGTGGCGAGAGCATGACGGATTTTTTTGAGCGGCTCCGGCAGGGAACAGAGGCCTTGCTGGCAAGCCATGCCGGCCAGACAATTTGCGTTGCCACCCACGGAACGGCCATCCGGGTGCTGTGCTGCTACTGTAAGGGGAAGTCCCTGACAGAGCTGAACGACATTACCTGGTGCGACAACGCCGCCATCACTGTGGTAGAGCATGATGCAACAGGCTATCGGGTGGTGGTGGACGGCGATAATTCCCATCTGGCCGATATATCCACCATTGGCGAGCAGGATTGGTGGAAATAACCTAGATAACGAGGCTGTCGCATTTAGCGCAGACCGCTTTAAGGCAAAGAATACAGTTAAAACGCCGGATAAAGAAAATAAAAAGTATTTTTGGAGGTTGGAATTCATTTTTCTAAATGAATTCCTTCTTTTTTATGCCTTAAAGCTACGAACAAACTTCGCCGCTCGGCGTACCTATGGCAAAGGGAACTCGAATCCCTGTTGGTTTTAACAGATCAATTTTCCCCGAAGCTGTGTCAAAGCCCTTGCCAATACACCAAGTATTCGCTGCGGTCTTTTCCTTGCTTCAAGAAAAATTGCCGCTGTTAAAACTGCCTGCACCTGTCGGCGAGAAATTTAATAGAGAATTTTGGTGCGGCAGGGCGCAGGCGGGCTGACGCCCGCTAAGCCCGACAAGCCAAAAGGCTCAGAAAATTGCCGCCGACAGGCAATAGGGATTCAAGTTCCCTTTGCCTACGCCGTCGGGACTCAGTTTGTTCGTTCTGCATCTAAATCCGTTCAGCCTCAAAAGGGACTGTCGACTTAATGTGACAGCCCCTTTTTATGCTTTTTATTCGAATCATCCTGCTCTTTTTTTGGTCAAAAAACATGTTTGTTTTTAACAAGTTTTCGTTGCAAATTTCACTTTTAAATTGCGTGTAGCCGTTGTATAATGATGTCGTTGCATACCCAATATGTAAAAAATGTATGCAAATAAGTTTAAAATCAGAAAGGATGATTTTAGTATGTTGAAAAAAGAAGCACCCTTTGCATTTAAAAAGGAATTATTGCAGGTACACAAAAAAAATGTGAGAGATTTTTCGCGTAAGCCCGCGGCCAATGAGTTTGAAATCACCGAGGGCATCCGGATTGTTTTACCCCAAGAGGAAAATATTGTAATCGAAACGGCCGCTAAGGACTTTATTGATTATTTGTTTGTGTCTATGGGCGTCCCTGCCATGCTGGTGAAAGCCTGCCCCGCTGATTGCAAGGCCGTGCGCCTTTCTCTGTCTCAGAACTTAGGGGAAGAGGCAAACGGTTACATGGGCTATGCCATCACGGTGGATGAGCAGGGGATTTCCGTAACAGGCTATGATGCGGTTGGCGTTGCCCAGGGGCTGTATTTTCTGGAGGATTTAATGAACATCAGAAAAGCGCCCTTCCTGGAATATGGTACGCAAAAGCGCAAGGCCTTGTTTGATATGCGGCTGACGCAGTCGCCCTTCGGCATGTTTGAATATCCCGACGAAGCCCTTGCTCTCATCGCGCATAGGGGTTATAATGTCATTGACTTGTGGATTAAGGATGATTGCACAACGCTGCGCGGTGATTTTATTGATTTACAGCTGCTTTGTGAGCGCGCTGAAAAATTCGGTATTCAGGTGTATGCGGAGCTATATGCCCTTCATACCATGCATCCCGACGATGAGGGTTCTCAGGAATTTTACGACAATCTGTATGGCACATTGTTTAAAAACTGCCCAAAGCTGGCAGGTATTACGCTGGTAGGCGAGGCAAATCAGTTCCAGAGCCGCGACCCAAGGGTTGGGAGAACGCCCTATACGGCCAACTTTGATGAGGAAATCCCCACCGGCAAGGTTGCCCCCGGCTGGTGGCCCTGCTCCGATTTTCCTGCGTTAGTGGACATGATTAAAAAAGCAGTACGCAAGGTTCAGCCGACAGCCGATATCATTGTGAGTACCTATAACTGGGGTTTTGCGCCGGAAGAAGACAGAATCAAGCTCATTGAGGCGCTGCCGACGGACATCAGTCTGCTTCCCACCTGGGATATGTTCCACCAATTCCGTCGCGGTGAGGCTGTTTTTCACATTGCAGATTATTCGCTGCAATTTGCAGGCCCCGGTGAATATTTCGCCAGTGAAGCCATTGCCGCGCAAAAGAGGGGCATCAAACTCTATTCCATAACCAATGCATCCGGCCGCACCTGGGACTTTGGCGTTGTTCCTTATGAGCCGATGTCAACCTGTTGGATTAAACGGTTTGAGGGGCTGCAAAAAGCGCATAGCGAATGGGGCTTGGCCGGTATGGTAGAAAATATTCACTATGGCTTTCATCCTTCCATTATCGGCGATTTGGAAAAATGGGCGTTTTTCTCACCTTGCAGGCCGCTTAATGAGGTGCTTGACATTTTGTTGGAGAGAGATTTTGAAGAAGATGCTGCGCGCGCGGGAAGGGCCATGGAATGTTTCAGCGAGGCCGTTCACTACTATTCAATAACAGCTAACGACCAGTATGGCGCGTTCCGCATCGGCCCGTCTTATCCGTTCTGGGTTGAAAACCCGGGTTCTTCCGGGAAAAAACCGGCTCAAAGGCATGCCATGTTTGGTAACGGAATTTATACAAGTGAATATGCGCCCTCCTGTGCCGCCCATGGCAGCTTGCCTTTAAATTCTCTGCCGGGCGTGAGAATCTTTGTTGAACTGGAATCTGTTAAAAAAATGAGAGACTTGATGCAGCAGGGCATTGAAATCCTGGAATTCTGTCCGCATCCCAACGACAATCTGCTGCGGCTTTTAAATTTGGCTCGGTTTATGCATAACACTGTCGTTTCCGGGATCCATATCAAGGAATTGTATATTCTGCGTCAGAAGCTGAGTCTTGCCGGAACAACCCAAAATGCCGAAACGCTGATTGACGAGATGGAAGCCCTGCTTCTTCGGGAACGGAAAAATGCAGAGGATACCATCCCGCTGGTGCAGGTGGATTCCCGCCTGGGTTGGGAGCCCAGTATGGAATATACAACAGACGAAGACGGTTTGCGCTGGAAACTGCGGCAGATTGACTATGAACTCACCTGTACGCTGCCTACGTATCGCAAAGCCAACCGGCTGGCGGAGCTGTTGCCGGAGGAGGAATAATCATTACATTAAATGAGGCTGTCGCATTTAGCGCAGACCACTTTAAGGCAAAGAATCCCGTTAAAACGCCGGATAAAGAAAATAAAAAGTATTTTTTGAGGTTGGAATTCATTTTTCTGAATGAATTCCTTCTTTTTTTATGCCTTAAAGCTACAAACAAACTTCGCCGCTCGGCGTACCCTCGTACGCCGTCGGGACTCAGTTTGTTCGTTCTGCATCTAAATCCGTTCAGCCTCAAGGACAGGAGGGACGCCCTTGTTTATAAGGCCGATGCATTGTTTTGCGCCGGCTTTTTTCTACCTGTTTTCAGAGAGGAAGTATTTCCGATATTTTCTCGGGGATTGATTATACAGGCTTTTAAATTGTCTTGAAAAGCTGCTGAGATCATCCTCGCCGATTTTTTCCATAATCTCGTTAATATATAAATCAGAATTTTCTAAAAGCTGTTTGGCCGTTTCCATTTTCTTAATTTTAACATAGCGGGCCGGTGTTTGTCCGGTTTTATTTTTGAAAAAGCGAATGAAATGGTTAGCGTGAAGGTGGAACTGTTCCGCAAGCTCCCGGTTTGTCAGCGACTTTTCCAAATTGCTGTGGATATACCGCAGAATTTCATCAATACGGCTGTCACTGTTGCTTTTAACCGCCACACCGTCGGGACAGGCGATGGCAATGTATTCGGCAATCAGAGAGAGGAGCAGCGCCTTGACCCGGATGCGGCTTGTGAGTTCGTTGCTTTTATATGCTTTAGCAAACTGAGAAAAAAGACGGAGAATCTTTTTGTTGCCGATAACGTTAATGCAATAGGGCAGGTTCAGGACGTGAAACAAATCCGCATTCGGATATACATCAAAATGCATCCAATATTTTTCAAAGGGCTCGCCAACGGTTGAGTAGCTGTGCGGTGTGTTTGGCGGGATTAAAAACCAGTCGCCCGCCTTTGCAATATATTCCCGCCCGCGGATAACGAGACGGCAACGCCCCTTTATGATGAAGTAAAATTTGTTTTGGGCAAAACAATGTTCGCCTTCTGCCCAGAGCGTGTCCCGTTTTGCTTTAAAATGCCCGCCCAGATTGCAGACGCCATTCAAATTTGTTAAAAAAATCTCTTGCAGCTCTGTCATGAAAACTCCTCCGAAAAGATGCTTGTTTTTAACAAGTTTTTGGTGCAGATAGCGCTTGTAAATTGGATTATATCATATTATAATTGGTTTGTCAAAGTTAAGCAGAAAGGATGATTTCAGTGAGTTTTCATATGGCAACCTCTTACCCAAAAGAAGTTGAACAGGCAAAAAAAGAACAGTGGCCGGTGATTTTACCGGTGGGCACCATGGAATATCATTCGGTCCATTGTCCCTATGGCTGCGATACCCTGGTTTCCGTCGGCATTGCCGAGGCGTTGGCCAAAAAAAGAGATTGTATGCTTCTGCCGCCGGTTTGGTATGGCGTGGCAAGCTATGCGGTAGGCGGACCGGAGAAAAATACCATTAACATGGACATTGACGTGCTCGAGGCCTATATTTACAACATTTTAAAATCGCTCTTTAAAAGCGGCTTCACCAGAAACATATGCATTCTGATTTTCCACCAGACAGAGGACTTTTTGCCAACGGCGCTGGCTTGCATGAAAGCAGCTAAAAAGCTGATCTTTGAATATATGGAAGAAACCGAAGGCATCGGCTGGTGGGGCGACAATAAAAACGCTGATTTTTATGAAAATCTGGCGGCAAAGGACAGCCCCTGGAATTGGATTCGCGTGTTTAACGGCGCTCGGATTCCAAACGAATATGAAGGCGACCATGCCGGCAAGCACGAGTGTGCTATGTTAGAAGCACTGTTCCCCGGCTCTGTTAAATTAGAACGGCTGGACGGCTGTGACGATTGGTTTGCGCAGAACGCAAAAGAGATGTCCGTAGAAGCCGGTAAAAAAACCGTTGAAACAGTTGTGAACAATATTTTGACTGCGCTGCAAGACGGCAGCTTCTGCTATTAAACATCATAGAGCCTCTTAAAAAACGCCGTTTGGATGTGTACAAAAAATTGATGGACATAATCATATTTGTTCGCTTTTTCAGTACACCTCCAAACGGCGTTAAGCAATTATGCAGCGCAAGTGATGAAATCCCGGCCGGGGGTGCTCAAGGATCTGAACAACCGCGGTGTTCAGGATATCATGCGTCTGTGCTGTCCGCGAAGTCTGTTTGCTTTTTCTGCCACGGTTTTACGCAAATCAGGCATAGGGCCGTACCCAAAACGGCAATGAAAAGCCATAACAATAGGGTGCAGCGCCAGCCGAAACGCTCCGACAGGACGGCAATGCCGTAGGTGGATACGGCGCTGCCGATATATGTGCAGGAATTTAAAATGCCCGCAACGGTGGATACATTGTCCTGACTCCGAAAAAAAGGAGGAATCATGCAAATCAGGATTAGATTCACGCCGTGCATGCAGCCTGTCAGCATTGCGGAAAACAACACAGAGAGGGCGGCACTGTGCCCCGTGGAACAGAATAATGCCAGCGCGGAGAATGTCCCGGCGGCAAAAAAGACACCGGCGCACAGCAGAGGATTGGTCAATTTCTTCATGTGCAGTTTTGTCGCAAGCTGAAAACAAAGGATTCCGAACAAGGGCAGAACCACGCCTGTTAAAATGGATGTGATATTGCTCATGCGGTACGTTTCCGATATATAGGAAGGCATCCAGGTGGTGACGCCGTCTCTTAACATTCCCTGCAGAACAATAGCCGCCATAATGCCCAGCATGAGCGCGTTCCACAGGGAGTTGTTATGCCTCTTTTCAGCGTGAAACTTTTCCTTTTTCCGTACAGGTTCTACATCACGGCAATACCGATTCCACAGGAAAATCATAACAATGCCGCAGAAGGCAGAGACAAAAAATACGGACTGCCATCCCCAAAAAGCTATCAGAAGCGGCGACAGAAGGTACACAGCAATCGTGCCGAAACTGCTTCCCCATGAAACCTTGGTTACTGTCTGCTGATAATCCTTTTCCGACAAAAGCGCCGTCATCAGTCTGACAAGTGGCGGCCACAGAAAGCTTTGCGCAAAGCCGTTGATACACCATACCGCAAGCATCTGACCGGGATTTTTGCAGAGGGGAATCAGCAGATTCATCAGCACCGTTACCGTTAGTCCGCAGGTGACCAGTTTTTTCGGCGAAAACCAATCACCGCAGATTCCGCTGACAATCTGCCCGACGCCGTAGGTGATAAAACTGCCTGTCAGTGCCATTGACAGCAGGCTTCTGGAAAAGTGAGTTGCAGATTCCATTTCCGATATGATGGCGCTGTAATTGATTCGCGTGATATAGCTGATCATATAGGTAACGGAAAAAAGGAGCGCCAACAGATTGACGTCCTTTTTCTTTTCCAATTGCATCATAGCAGGCTCTTGCCCTCCCATTCTTTATCGGGGACAACGCCCAGCAACGCGGCAATCGTCGGCGCAATATCCTTGATATTTGCATTTTCAATTTTTGTTCCCGCCACAAAGTCTTTTCCCTTAATCATCAGCGGTATGGTCATGTCTTCAGGCAGCTCCGTGCCGTGTATTCTGTCGTGTCCGCCGTGATCGGCCGTTATGATGACAGTATCATCATCGGACAGAACGTTGAGGATTTTTTCAATACTTTCCCAGCTGTCGTTTACGGCGTGCAGATATTCCTGGCTCATCCAGCCGTATTGATGACCGGCTTCATCTGCATAGCCTAAATAGATAAAAGCAAAATCCACACGGCTGCCTGTTAAATGCTTTATGGCCGCATCGGTAACGGCAGCATTTGCCTGTGCATAGCCGATCGTTATCCCCGTGCAGAAATAGGAAAAGGTCAGTTGGCCGGGTCTTGACAAATCGCGAAGCTCTTGCCAGTTATAAAAGAAAGCGTTTCTTTTATTGTTTTCTGCCAGCACCTCGCACAAGCCCTTTATCGGCCGTACCTGCGGCGCATAAGTATTTGTGGTCGTGCCGTGTCTTGCAGGGTCAACACTGTGAAACAGCGACATATGGCACGGCAGCGTGACCGAGGGCATCACGGTGATTGCATCCATCGCCGCAGCGGATTGCTTCATGATTTTCTGCGCTGCCGGAACACCTGCCAAGGCGTCGGGTCTCATCCCATCGACTAATATTAATACAACGCTCATTTTTGTTTGCCTCCTATATACAATTTTATATCGTTTTCTTTGTACAATTTTTTAATTTCGTCCGTCAGCTCATTGTCCGTAACGTAGCTGTATTCCTGTTTCATATCCGCCAGCTTCAGTAACGCTTTTTGCTCAAATTTACTGCTGTCCGCCAGAATAAAAATTTCGTCGGCGGATTGCAGCAGCTGCTTCTGCACCAGATATAAATCATCCTGATAATCACAAATTCCGTATTTCAGCGAAACGGCGCTGGGGCACAGAAATACCTTCTGCATATGCAGATTTTTCAGCATGTCCAAGGTCAGAGAGCCGTGGAAAGAGTTTTCCTGCGGCATATACTGCCCGCCGCACAGAATCACGGAAAAACAGTCGCGCAAAATATGAAAAACATCCAGAGAGTGCGTAATAACGGTCAGCCTTGCAAATTTTTCTTTTAAGGCTTCGGCCAGAGCGTTTGCCGTGCTGCCGGAATCAATGCCGATGATGTCGCCCTCACAAATCAATTCTGTCGCCTTGCGTGCAAGATTTTGTTTCTGACTGCCATAAATTTCGTTTCGTTCTGTAAGTGCCAAAAACGGCTTCATATCACCGTTTGCAACCGCGCCGCCGTGAACCCTTAAAAGCCGTCCCTGCTGTTCCATATTCAATAAATCTCTGCGGATTGTTTCAATGGATACCGCAAAGACCTCCACCAGGCTTGCGGTGGTGACTGCTCCGTTTTTTTGAAGCATATCATAGATTTTATCCTGTCTTTCTTTTGCAAACATTTCCTTATACCTCCAATATAATCCATATTATAACACATATTTACAACAACGTCAAGGGTTTTTCGGCAGATTAAAGAACGAAATGTTTTATAGATGAAATTAATCATTCTATCAACCGGTATAACACCAAACGGAAGAATTACAAAACCAAAGATGAAGCCCAAGCCGATATATTTGCGTATATTGAAACAAATTACAATTCCGTAAGACCCCAAGCGGCTCTTAATTGGCTTTCCCCACTTGCATACGAACTGAGTATTTGTTCAATATGGAGAAGTTTTAATTTAATCGTGAGAAATCATGAGAAAATATTGAATTTGCTGAAAAATTATGTTAAAATATATTAGTAAATTCGAAATATATATTTTGGAGTGATAATCATGAGCGTCAGCTATAAAAAGCTGTGGATAAGACTTATTGAACAAGGAAAAACAAAAATGGATTTGAGAAAGGGCGCGGACTTTTCCCCGGCAACGCTTACCAAGCTGAATAAGAATGAATTGGTTGCTCTTTCTGTTCTCGTGAATATTTGTCATTTTCTGCAATGCGATATCGGCGATATCATGGAAGTCCTTCCTGAAAAAAAGGCGGAATGAATATGACAACAAGGCAGGAAACCATAGAGTTTTGTATGACGCTTAAAAATGTGTATGAGGATTATCCCTTTCATGACTCTAACTGGACGGTTATGCGGCATCAGGAAAATCAAAAAATGTTTGCCGCCATTTATGAGCATCAGGGTAACATATGGATCAATGTAAAATGCGATCCGAATCTTACATATATGTGGCGAAGCAGCTTCGAAGCTGTAGTGCCGGCATATCACATGAACAAGGCGCATTGGAATTCCATTATTCTTGACGGCAGTGTTCCGGAGGAGGATATTAAGGCGATGATTATTGACAGTTACGATTTAACAAAGCAATCTAAACGATAGATTGGAATTTACGGAGGTAAAACATAATGAATATTGAGTATATGACATCTTTCTTTTACGAAATGGAGGGGAAACAGAGATGCCGAATTTTAATGAAATGAACCTGCTTAATGTATGTTTACTTTTGTTTTCTGCGTTGGTTACACTTTTTTTGCTGATAGGAGCCATTACGGATATGAACAGGAAAAGCAGGTTTATGAGCAGCTTTATTATGTTGCTGATTTCCAATATCATTATGCAGCTTGGTGAAGCAGGAATATGGTTTTTTGCAGGGAAACCGGAGAATATTGTTCTGCTTAATATTTCCGCAGTGATGTCGTTAGTATTCAGTTATGTGTTAATCTCCGCCTACGCCTACTGCTTGACAGAATTTGTATGTGAAAGAAAAAGGGTATCCCTCATTCCTAATTATATTATTCTGGCAATATGCATCATCTACATACTGCTTTCGGTTATATCGCTTTTTAACGGTATGTTATTCTCGTTCGATGATAACGGATATTTTGTTTGCGGTCCGATGTATATTCTTGTCAGAGCATTTGATCTGATATCAATCATCATAGCAATATTACTTGTTCAGTGCTATCGCAGAATGCTGACAATGCGTGAAAGGATTTTCCTGCTTTCGTTTGGTGTACTTCCGATGCTGGCTATGACACTGCAGCGGTTCTGGGAGCCGGTGCCTCAGTACATGGCAGTAACATTATCACTGATTGTAATGTATGTCCTGTTTCACGGTGAAATCACACGTCAGCTTTTTGAGAAAGAAAGGCAGCTTGCGGACAGCCGTATTTCAATTATGCTAAGTCAGATACAGCCGCACTTCCTGCATAACATGCTGACGACGATTATGTATATGTGCCGAACCGATCCGGAGGAAGCTGAGAAGACCGTAGGGCAGTTCGCGCATTATTTGAGAACTAACATGGATTCTCTCACACTAAAACAGTGTATACAGTTTGAAACAGAGCTGAACCATGTAAAAACATACTGGTCATTAGAGGAAAAGCGTTTCGGGGACAAAATAAGAGCTATATATGATATACAGGAAAATAATTTTATGCTCCCTTCCCTTACAATCCAGCCAATAATTGAAAATGCCGTAAAACACGGCATGAGAAAAAACAAACAATTGACTGTCACAATCAGAACATATTCGGATGGGGATAATTACTATGTTGAAATAAATGACGATGGCAGGGGCTTTGATGTCAATGCATTTAAAAACGATGAAAAATCCCATGTAGGCATAAAGAATGTACAACAAAGGCTTAAAATGATGTGCGGCGGAGAGTTAATGATAAACAGCGTGCCGGATCAAGGAACAGATGCAGTTATTAAAATTCCCAAATAAGTCTCATAAAACAAATCCATGTAACGGAGAATAAGCGTTACATGGATTTGTTTATATTCGTTTTTTTTCGAGCTCTGCAAGCGTCATTTCCGCCCAGCTGTACTGTGCCATATATTCGCCCTTATAGCTGTTGACTGCCGCTGCGTCACGCTCAAGATATTTGTAGTAATCACACTCTATATTTTCCACATTAACGGCAAAATAATTGCGTTTGCATATAAAGACAGCTTCTGCGCCGCAGATTTTAAGCGATTTTTTTAAACTGGCAATCAGATTTCTAAAGTAATGTTTGCTTGACTCGTCGGCGCTTTTTTCTTCCCATAGTATGCCACACAGTTCACCCGTGGTTGCGGCGGCGCCCTTGCGGTCAATGAGGTATGCAAATATTTCCTTTGCTTTGTTTCTTTCGAAATCAACAGGCTTGTTGTTATAAAATACCTCAAAGCTTCCGAAGCATTGTACACGCAGCTTATTGTCATTATATTTAATGGGTGTGCGCAGGTTTGCAAGAGCGTCCTCTATATCCTCTTTTTGTGCAGGCTTTAAAACATATCCACTGCAGTGCAGCCTGAGTGCATCCAGTGCATATTGGGAATATCCCGTTACAAAAACAATGTTTATATCCTTATAAATATCCTTTAATTCCTTTGCCAGCGCAAGTCCGTCCTTTTCCGGCATCTGAATATCAAGGAATGCTACATCGTAGTTTTTATGCTTTGCTTCCGCCACAGCATTATCACATTCGTCAAAGCATATAATCTCCGCGCCGGGAGCTGCTTGCTCCACAACGGAGCATAGCTGTTTCATAGCATATTTTTCGTCATCAACAATCATAATTCTCATGCTTTCACCTCCCTCATTTCTTTATCTGTTTATTACTGTGTTACTATATTATAACATATAAACAGCACCAATACCGCACCAAAAACCTTATTTTTAAAAAATTCGTACAATTTTTAAAAAAAATCTCAGACTGTCGAAAAAGTTATTTCTGCAAAATAGTGTTAATTTTTTTAGCCGGGCCCCGTTCCGCCCGCCGAGCC
>CAYUUO010000020.1:0-29835 GCA_964447945.1 uncultured Oscillospiraceae bacterium | reverse complement strand
CTGAACAATTATGAAACGCTTGTAAGCCGCTATGCGGCTGCGTTTCATAATTGTTCAGCAGTCATTAATATAAATAAGTGCCGTCATCATAAAAGGTTAAAATGCCCTCTTCAAAAGAATCGCCCCGATAGGTTGTAACCCTTCTGTTAAGCAGCTGCTGCAAGGGGACTTCGGGAATTGACCAATACCAATCACCCACCACCGTTTTGTTTGGGTCTTTTAAATTTTCATAATGCTGCCTGAATCAAAAAAATCGGAACAAGCGAAACTTGTTCCGACGTGGTACGCCTGATAGGAGTCGAACCTACGCTCCCGGCTCCGGAGGCCGGTGCTCTATCCACTGAGCTACAGGCGCATATACAGGGGACGGTCAGTCCCCGGTTTTGTGTGCTTGTGTAATTTTATAAGAAAGTGTCATCAATCCGTCGCTCAAATGTACGTTTTCCACTGCCACGTCATCCGGTACGGCAATATCTGTATAGGAAAAGTTCCACAGCCCCTTAATCTTCAGCTGAACCAGCCGGGGCACAACCATTTCAATCGCCGACTTAGGCAACGCCAGAATGGCAATATCCACCTGATTTGCCGTGCAGAAATCCTCCAGCTCCTCCATGGCCCGCACCGGCAAGTCATGAATAACGGTCCCCACCAGATCCGGGTTTTTATCGAAAATACCAACCAGCTCAAAGCCACGCTTAGCAAAATTAGAGTGGTTAGCCAAGGCATGCCCCAAATTACCGGCACCGATAATAATGGTTTTATAGCCATTAGACAAGCCTAAAATCTCAGCAATTTCATTATACAGCTTTTCAATGTTATACCCATAGCCCTGCTGGCCAAAACCGCCAAAACAGTTGAAATCCTGGCGGATTTGCGAAGCCGTTACACCCATTCTCTCGCTGAGCTCCCCGGAGGAAATCCGGGTAATGCCCTGCCGCAGCAGCTCACCTAAATACCGATAATACCGCGGCAAACGCTTCACAACGACAATGGGGACATCTCTCTTATCTTCTTTCATATGCCTTCTTCCTTTTAAAGGGCCGCAATGGTCTCCATGACATACTCGGCAAATTCTTCGCCGGTGGCACCTGTATCACGGCCGGTAATCACCAGCTTCTTTTCCTGATACATACAAATATCCAAAGCCTTTTCAAGCTTATCAGCCAATTCACCGTAGCCAATGTGAGAAAGGAGCATAACTGCCGCCCGAATCATGCTGCAAGGATCTGCATATTTATCTCGACCCTCCGCTACCATACGGGGCGCGGAGCCGTGAATCGCCTCAAACATGGCATAGCGCTTACCCAGATTTGCACTGCCGGCGGTACCGACGCCGCCCTGAAATTCTGCGGCTTCATCGGTCAGGATATCGCCATACAGATTGGGCAAAACCAGAACCTGGAACTGGGTTCTTCTCTTTTCATCCACCAGCTTGGCGGTCATAATATCAATGTACCAATCATCCAGCTCGATACCGGGATATTCCTCGGCAACCTGCTTGCAGATGTTTAAAAACTTACCATCCGTAGTTTTAATGACATTGGCCTTGGTAACAGCCGTTACCTTAGTTTTGCCGTTCTTTTTGGCATAATCAAAGGCGGCGCGGGCAATCCGCTCGCTGCCCTCTTTGGTCGTAACGGTGAAATCAATTGCCAGATCATCATTAAAATGGATGCCTTCGCTGCCCAGGGCATAACCACCCTCGGTATTTTCACGGAAGAAGGTCCAGTCGATGCCTTGCTCCGGCACCTTAACCGGACGCACATTGGCAAACAAATCCAACTCCTTGCGCATCGCCACATTGGCGCTTTCAATATTGGGCCACGGATCACCGGCCCTGGGGGTGGTGGTGGGGCCCTTCAGAATGACATGGCAGGTTTTCAACTCCGCCAGAACATCATCAGGAATCGCCTTGCCGGCCTTAACTCGGTTTTCAATCGTCAAACCATCGATCTGACGGAACTGAACCCGACCTTTTTCCACCTCGTCCTTTAACAAATATTCCAAAATACGCTGAGCCGCCCTTGTAATCGCCGGACCGATACCGTCGCCGCCGCAAACGCCGATGATAATCGTGTCAAGCTTTCCGTAATCAATAAAGTCCTTTTGCGCCTTCATATTTTCAATGCGCGCAAGCTGCTTTTCAATTATTTGAGCAAAACGCTCAGACGCTTCATGAATTGCTTCTGCCATACTTTTCTCTCCTTCGCCCAACCAGCGCCTACTGATTCTGCATTTTTATATAATTAATCAGGCCGCCGGCATATAACATTTCCTTCTGGCGATCAGACGCAGTTAAGATTGTAACATATTTTGTCCCTTTTGTCAAGTTCTTCACGACAATTTCTTCACCGGCGGCAATTTGCGCCGGGGCGTTTTCAATTGTCAGCTGATCGGCCATATCGATATCATCGTAATCCGCTTCGTTTTTAAACACCAGCGGCAGAATGCCGGAATTAATCAGATTCGCCATGTGAATCCGGGCAAAGGATTTAGCCAAAACGCCCTTTATGCCCAGATACAGGGGCGCTAAAGCCGCATGCTCACGGCTGGAGCCCTGACCATAGTTCACGCCGCCGATAATGAATCCGCCGCCGTTTTCCTTCGCCCGTTTGGGGAAGTCCGGATCGCAGGGCGTCAGGCAAAACTCTGCCAAATGGGGGATGTTGGAACGGAAGGGCAAAAGCTTTGCGTTGGAGGGCATAATATGGTCGGTGGTGATGTTGTCCTCCACCTTAATCAGTGCCTTGCCGTTTACGGTTTCGGGCAATTTCTGATTCAGGGGGAAGGGCTTGATGTTTGGGCCTCTCACAACCTCTACCGCCGCACCATCCTCTGCCGGCGCAATCACCATGTTATCCCGCGCCAAAAACTGCTCCGGCACGGTAACCACCGGCGCCTCGCCCTGCTCTCTGGGATCGGTCAGCACGCCTGTAATGGCGCTGACTGCCGCTGTCTCCGGGCTGACCAGATAGACCTGGGCGGAAACGGTGCCGCTGCGGCCTTCAAAGTTACGGTTAAAGGTACGGAGTGACACAGCGTTTGTTTTCGGCGACTGACCCATACCGATGCAGGGACCGCAGGCCGATTCCAGAATCCGGGCGCCTGCCGCCACCATATCTGCCAGCGCACCGTTCTGCGCCAGCATCGTCAGCACCTGCTTGGAGCCCGGCGCAATCACAAGGCTCACATCAGGATGAACGGTTTTGCCCTTTAAAATGGCCGCCACCTTCATCATGTCCGCATAGGAAGAATTGGTGCAGCTGCCGATGGCAACCTGGTCAACCTTAATCTTGCCGATTTTCCCGACCTCCAGCACATTATCCGGGCTGTGGGGCTGTGCCGCCAGCGGCTCAATGGCCGATAAATCCACCGTGATTTCCTCATCATATACGCAGTCTGCATCCGCCGACAGGGGCGTGTAATCCTGTTCTCTGCCCTGAGCCTTCAAAAAGGCCCGGGTGGCCTCGTCGCTGGGGAAAATCGATGTGGTGGCACCCAGCTCCGCGCCCATGTTGGTGATGGTGGCCCGTTCGGGGACGGACAGGGTTGCCACACCCTCACCGGTATATTCTAAAATTTTACCCACGCCGCCCTTAACCGACAGCATCCTGAGCACCGTCAGAATGACATCCTTAGCGGTTACCCAGGGGCGCAGACGGCCTGTCAGGCGCACATTTAAAATTTTCGGCATGGTGATATAATACGCGCCGCCGCCCATAGCCACGGCCACGTCCAGGCCGCCGGCACCGATAGCCAGCATGCCCAGCCCGCCGCCGGTCGGTGTGTGACTGTCAGAGCCCAAAAGGGTCATGCCGGGCACGCCGAAGCGCTCCAGCTGCACCTGATGGCAGATGCCGTTGCCGGGCCGTGAAAAATAAATACCGTGTTTGCTTGTCACCGTTTGAATATATTTATGATCGTCCGCATTTTCAAAGCCGGACTGAATGGTGTTATGGTCGATATAGGCCACAGATTTTTTTGTTTTCACCCGATCGATGCCCATAGCCTCAAATTGCAGATATGCCATGGTGCCGGTGGAATCCTGGGTCAGGGTCTGGTCGATCCGGATAGAGATTTCATTGCCGGCCTTCATGTCACCGCTGACCAAATGCTCCTTGATGATCTTTTGCGCCAATGTATAAGCCATTTTTCTCCTCCTAAATGTAACTAATAAAAATATTGTACATTATTTTCCTCAAAATGTCAATAAAATTGCAGGAAAAACAAAAAATGTGCATTTACGCAACTCAAAAGAAAAGCGGCAGTTTTCAGTCAACCGAACTGTAAACTGCCGCTCCAACTTTATTGGATATAATCCATAGGATTCCGATAGCTTGTTCCCTCCAGCACCGCAAAGTGCAGATGGGATTCCTCCAGCATCTCCGCCGCCGCGCTGTCACCCACTGCCGCAATCCCCTGACCCTGCACCAGCGTATCGCCCGCCTTCACCATTTCCACCGAGGCCAGATTCTGATACACGGTTTTAAACTCACCGTCATGGGCCAGGATAATTGTATACCCCATTTGCGGGTCCTGATAGGCGCTTTCCACCACGCCGTCTGCCGCGGCCTTAACCTCCGCGCCGGCCGCCGCCCGGATATCAATACCGCTGTGCACCCGCCAATCACCCATGGTTTTGGATTTAACCAGCTGATCGGCAGAAAACGGCGTGATCACCTCTCCCTCTGCCGGCAGCACAAGGCTTGGTGGCTCCGGCTGTGCGGCGACAGCGGCAGCGGCGGGTGCCGCTGTTTCCGGCGCCGCCGTGGGCACGGCTTCTGCCGCTGCCGCCGGAGCAGGCGCTGCTGTGGGAACCGACGTCCGGGGCAGCGCCGCCAGGGGCGAGGGCGACGGCAGCGTCAAGGGCGGATTTTCCTCCAGGGTCAGGGTGATATCCGACATTCGCAAAACCGTCACCAGTCCAATTAATCCTACAACAGCGGCCACCCCCGCGCCTATGTAGGACGCTTTTTTCATTGTACCCGCTCCCCGGTTTTCCTTACGTGCGTTCTTTTTACTTCCTTTTCTCATGGTGTTCCTCCTCATCAGCTAAACGATATCCTTATTTTGCCGCCTCAGGAAGGATTTATGCAAAAAATTGTAAAACAATTAAGTATGAAACGTCCATGACAAGGAAATAATAGCAAAGTCAATAAATATATTGCTTTTTTCCCAAAAAATTGATATAATAAGAATGAGCAAAAAATAAGGAGGTTTTTACCATGGAAAAATATGAATGCACAGCCTGCGGTTATGTGTATGATCCGGCAGTGGGCGATCCGGATAACGGCATTGCACCCGGCACAGCTTTTGCTGATTTGCCGGAGGACTGGGTCTGCCCCTTATGCGGTCTCGGCAAGGATGTTTTTGAGCCGGCCGAATAGTCTTCTGTTGTACAAATTCTAAAAAAAGCACCACCTTTATATACTAATATTATCAAGTATATAGGGTGGTGTTTTTTTGTATATTGTCAACGCTGAAAAAGCCTATACCTACGAAGCCATGCAGCAGGATCTGGCCGCACTTTGCAGTGAATACACCTTTTTAAAATCCTTTTCTCTGGGGCAGTCTGTCCGGGGTCGGGCGCTGACTGCCGTCAGCTGGGGCACAGGAGAAAAACGGCTGTTTTTAAACGGTGCCCATCACGGCATGGAATGGATTACCTCGCTTTTACTCATGCGTCTGTTGGAGGAATTTTGCCACCAGTACCGCGGCCGAACCAGCATCGGCAGTGTCCAATTCGGCGCGCTGTTTCAGGAGGTGACCCTTGTGTTCTGCCCCATGGTGAATCCGGACGGCGTTGACCTTGCCATTAACGGGCTGACGGAGGATTTGCCGGTGATTACCAAAACCCGCTTGAAGTCCTATAACGGCGGCAGCACGGATTTCTCCAAATGGCAGGCCAACCTAAACGGTGTGGACTTAAATCATAATTATGACGCTGCCTTTGAAAAGGGTGTTTTCTACCAGCATAAGCTGGGCATTTACGGCCCCGGCCCCACCCGCTACAGCGGCCCCGCGCCGGAAAGTGAGCCGGAAAGCCATGCTGTTGCAGATTTCACCCGAGCCTTTTTGCCGGACATCGCCGTAGCTTATCACACCCAAGGGGAAATTATTTACTACGATTTTGAGTCTAAGGCTACAGAGCGGGGCCGTCAAATGGCGGCGGCCATGGCGGAAATCAGCGGCTATGAGCTGGATCAGACCGAAGGCATGGCCAGCTATTCCGGCTACAAGGACTGGGTGATTAATGAATTTTATCTGCCGGCCTTTACCATTGAAGCAGGCCTGGGTGAAAATCCCCTGCCCCTTAACCAGTTTGACAAGATATACCATGACAACCTGAACATGCTGCTCTATCTGGTCAGGGCATAATTAATGTCTACTGAACAAATGGTTTTGCGAAACCATTTGTGTGAAATTTACAATTTCACACCTAAAAACAGCATTAAAATGCTATTTTTAGGTTCAAGACATTGATTGACTTACTGTTTGTGTCGGCTATCGGGAGACGACAGCCGACACAAAGTGCAAGGTTTTTGACAAGAAAAGTACAAAAACCTTGCACCTGAACAATTATGAAACGCATGCAAACCGCTATGCGGCTGCGTTTCATAATTGTTCAGCAGTCATTAATTAAGGGGCCGCAGCAAAATGCGCCGAAAGCGCCGGTTTTGTCTGCGACCCCTTGCCTCTTCAGCCGTTCATCGCCGATACAAATGATTCAGCCGTCTGAATTTTTCACGGTCGATGCTGTCCAGCTGCTCTTTGGTAACCCGGAACTGCCAGTTGCCGTCGGCCTTGCCGGGGATGTTCAGCCGCGTATCCGATCCATAGCCCAAAAGATCCTGAATTGGCAGAATCACCGTGCCGGCATGGCTCATGAACAGAGTGCGCAGAATGCTGTCATAGCCGCTGTTCCAGTCCGGATCCTCATAGCCGCAATAGGCCAGCATATCTCGCCGCCGGGCATCCTCCAGCTCCCAGACATAGCCCAGAAGCGTGTTATTGTCGTGAGTGCCGGTGTAGGCCACACAGTTATGGGGATAGTTGTGCGGCAGGTGGGGATTGTCACTGCCGTCCAGAAAGCCAAACTGAAAAATCCGCATGCCGGGAAAGCCGCTGTAATCCACCAATTCTCGCACCGCATCCGTAATTTCGCCCAAATCCTCGGCAATAATCAGTCCGTCGCCCCGGTTTTCATTCAGCATGTCAACAAAGCTGCGTCCCGGCCCCGGCCGCCAATGTCCCTCCCGTGCAGTCGCCGCACCGGCGGGAATGCTGAAATAGGACTCAGCGGCGCGAAAATGGTCGATTCTGACGCCGTCAAACAGAGACAGCATATGCCGCAGACGATCCCGCCACCAGCGGAAGCCGTCCGCCTTCATTTTGTCCCAATCATACAGTGGATTGCCCCACAGCTGACCGTCGGCAGCAAAATAATCCGGCGGCACCCCGGCCACACTGGCAGGCCGTCCCGAAGCATCCAGCTGAAACAGCTCCTTTTCGCCCCAAACATCCACACTGTCATAGGAAACGTAAAAGGGCATATCCCCAATGATGCGGATGCCCCGCTGATTGGCATATTGTCTGATTTCTGCCCACTGGCTGAAAAATTCATATTCAATAAACTGCCACATAAACAAAATATCCTCATCAATGGTCTCGCAGGCCCAGTCTGCCCAGCATTTCTGACCGTTTGCCGCCTTCAAGGCCATGAACCGGCAGAAGCTGTCCAGGTAAGGATTCTCCCGGATAAACCGCCGGATTTCTTCCCGATTGCCTGCGCGACGGGCCGCAGTCATAAGCAGCTGCTGCCTTGTGTGATACAACCGGCCATATTCACAGCTGTAGGGCGTTTGCTGGCGATAGGCTTCCAGCTCCTCCCCGGTCACCAAACCCTTGCGCCGCAAGGTCTCCGGGTCAATAAAATACGGATTGCCGGCAAAGGCGGAATAAGACTTGTAGGGTGAGTTGCAGGCGTCCACCATGCACAGGGGCAGAACCTGCCAATAGGTAAAGCCGCAGTCAGCTAAAAAATCAATGAAGTACCGGGCATGATCTGAAAACCCGCCGATGGAATAGTCGCCGGGCAAGGAGCTGATATGCATCAGCACACCGCTTTTTCGTTCCATGTTATATGCACCTCCTGCTATGATATTATCATATAACAAAACCGCTCTAAAATCAACCACCGGAGGCAGACAAATTTTTACCAAAGGGTATTGGCAAAATTGGTTTTTTGCAGTATAATAAACACAGAAAGCAAATAGGGGGCGTAGTTTTTCTGCAGCCCCATGGAATTAAATAAATAAGAAGTTAAAAAGAAAGGAAATGGCCATGGATTTGAATACATTGTTAAAAAGCAGGCGCACCATCCGCAAATTTCAGCAGCGTCCGCTGTCACCGGCACAGCTGGCCGGATACATTGACGCAGCCCGCGTGGCCCCCTCCGGCGCTAATCTGCAGCCGCTAAAATATATCGCGGTGCAAAGCGCAGAAATGGCGGACAAGCTGTTCCCGCTGGTGCGCTGGGCAGGCTATCTGGCGCCGGATTATAACCCCGGTAGCGGCGAGCGTCCCACAGCCTATGTAGCGGTCTGCGCAGATACCGCCATCCGTCAGACAGGCTATGAGGCGGACATGGGCGCGGCGGTGGAAAATCTGATTCTGGCGGCCTTAGCCGACGGCGTGGGCGCCTGTTGGATGGGCGCTGTGGATTACCCCAAAATCAGCGAGCTGCTGGGCATCGGCGAGCCCCTGCGGCTTTTGTGTGTGGTCGCGCTGGGGTATCCGGCGGAGTCGCCGCAGGAGGTGGCAGTCGAGCAGGACAACATTAAGTATTACATCGGAGCAGACGGTACCCTGCAGGTACCCAAGCGCGCTCTGGAGGAAGTTTTAATAAAAACAGTGTGATAAGGAGACAGAAGCATGGCAATTGAACAGGTCAGAGACTTTTTTAAGCAATATGGCATGGAGGATAAAATTCAGGAATTTGAGGTTTCCAGTGCTACGGTCGCGCTGGCGGCCAAGGCGCTGGGCTGTGAAGAAAACCGGATCGCCAAAACCCTTTCCTTTATGGGGCAGGATGGGCCGATTTTAATCGTCACCGCCGGCGACATGAAAATTGATAACGGAAAATATAAGGCTCAGTTCGGAACCAAGGCTAAAATGCTGACGCCGGAGGAGGTGCTGACCCTGACCGGCCACCCGGTTGGCGGTGTTTGTCCTTTTGTGGTAAAAGACGGCGCCGCGGTCTATTTAGACCAATCCCTGCGGCGGTTTGACCTTGTCTATCCGGCCTGCGGCAGCGCCAACAGCGCCATTGGGCTCACCATTCCCCAATTGGAGCAATATGCCAATTCTGCCGGTTGGGTTGATGTTTGTAAGCCGCGGGAATAGCCGCAGCTGATTAAGAGGGCGGAATAGGGCCTGGCAAAAAAACTAACACTATTTTGTAGAAAAAAACTGTTTTGACAGTCTGATGGGTTGTAGCGAAACTACAACCCCATTTTTTTGGGGGATGGACACAAATTTTGCGGATCACACAGAGCATTTTGCATGCGCCCCCTGAATTTTGCATAAAGCTGCGCTATCTGTATATGCTAAACAACAGGACTAAAAAAACAGGAGAAGCAGCATGACAAAATCTATTTGGACGACCGGCGTCCCGCTCCCCGCCTTTCCAGCCCTGAAAGAGGACAGTAAAACCGATGTTTTAATCATCGGCGGCGGCTTATGCGGCGTGCTGTGCGCCCATTTTTTAAAGCAGAAGGGCGCCGACTGCGTTGTGGTCGAGGCTGACTGTTTAGGCAGCGGCGTAACGCAAAACACCACCGCTAAAATCACCGCACAGCACGGACTTTTTTATGACAAACTAATCCGCAAGGCCGGCCGGGACGCCGCGCAGCTATATGCCGATGCCAACCGGCAGGCCGTGGCCGCCTATCGGGCGCTGGCCGCGGAAATCGCCTTCGATTTTGAAGAAAAGGACGCCTACACCTACACCCTGACGGATCGCCGGAAAATTGAGGATGAGGTGCGTGCCGCCTCGTCACTGGGCATACAGGCCGATTTTGCAGACGCGCTGCCCCTGCCCTTTGCAACCGAGGGCGCCGTGCGGTTTACCGGTCAGGCCCAGTGCCATCCCCTGAAGCTGATGGCCGGGATAGCAAAAAATCTGACCGTGTATGAGCACACTCCCGTGCGGGCCGTGCAAGGCCGCAAAGCCTTAACGGATCACGGCACCGTCACAGCCGATCAAATCATCGTCGCAACCCATTTCCCTTTTATCAACCGTCACGGGGCTTACTTTATCAAGCTCTATCAGCACCGCTCCTACGTGCTGGCTCTGGAAAACGCACCGGATGTGAACGGCATGTATGTCGACGAGGCGAAAACGGGGCTATCCTTCCGAAATTATCAGGACTATTTGCTTTTAGGCGGCGGCGGACACCGCACCGGAAAGAAGAGCGGCGGTTGGGATCCGCTCCGCCGCTTTGCTGAAACCCATTATCCGGACAGCCGCATCGCGTACAGCTGGGCAACCCAGGATTGCATGAGTCTGGACGGCATGCCCTACATTGGTTCATACGGCAGGCATACGCCGGGGCTGTACGCCGCCTCTGGCTTTAACAAATGGGGCATGACCGGCTCCATGGTCGCCGCACAGGTGTTAAGCGACATCATCACCGGCCGCAAAAACGACTATGCCGCTCTTTTTGACCCGGCGCGGAGCATGATGACCCGCCAGCTGCCCGTTAACGGCCTTGAGGCGGTTGCCAATTTGCTGACCCCCCTCCCCCGGCGCTGCCCTCACATGGGCTGCGCCCTGAAATGGAATCCCGATGAGCACTCCTGGGATTGTCCCTGCCACGGCTCCCGCTTTGAGCAGGACGGCACATTGATTAATAACCCGGCCACTAAGGACGCCAAAACCCGGTGAAGGGCTTTGGAAATAATCTGAATGGGTCAAAAGCCGCCGGCGACCATAGGGATCTATATCACCGTCACCTAAAAAGGGGCTGTCGCAAGTGAGAAAAATCACGAGCGGCAGCCCCGACATTTTAATTCAGTGATAATTTTTTCTACCGTGCGGCACGCACCGGCATCACAATCATGCCGCAGCCCTTGCCAAAGTCAGGCGTTGTGCGCATATATTCCTTAAACCTGCGCCGCAGCGACGTATCTGCGGGAAGGGCTGCAATATCCGACATGTCATTTGTGCCGAAAACCCGCCACCCATCTGAAAAGCTCTCCAGTTTTTTCACAGCGAAAACATCAAACAGCTCCACAAACCGGCGCAAATTGGAGCCGGGCTGAAAGACCTGCAAATAGGGTGGGTACAGCAGCCAGGATGTGCAGATAAAAAACATTTTGCCGTCGTAGGTTTTATCAAAAAACCGGCAAGCCTTATCAAAGGACGCCCGAACCTGCTCCATGTCCAGCTTGCCGTCAGAGGGGATGTGTACATTAATCAGAATATCCCCCTTTGATACGGTTGTCGTGCCGTCAGAGTATGACTCCAGATCAAATCTCAGTTCCTCAAACTGCAGTCTGCCAAGGGAAAAACGGCTGATCTGATAAAAGCCCTGATACCAGATAAAGGAATCTATGCCCCAAACGCCGTAAACGGTTTTACATTCTCTGGTCTTGCAGAGAATATCCCGCAGGAAGGCTCGAAATATATCGTCTTTCACTCCCATCCGCCGATACCCTTCCTCGACATATCCGGTCGTGGCGCAAAGCAGAACCAGACGCACTGTCCGCTCACACAGGCCGTTTTCCGCCGAAAAGGCCGCTATTTCTTCCTGAAGAGTCAAAAAGGACACAGGTTCTGCCAACGCTTCTGTCCAACGCTTGAAAGCAGGGTTATTCTTTAATCGGTCATACAAGGACGAAACCGTGATAACCGCCTCCTGCTCCAGGCCGATTTCGTGAACAATCTGTGTAAATTCCATGCAGCCACTTCCTTAATCTCTCGTTATGATGCATTAGGCAATAGGGTTCGACTCTCCATTGCCTAACGCACATATTATAGCACAGGCCGTGGCCATTGGCAAGCACTTTTTCCGATTTTTCCGCACTGCCTTCGCCGTATGACAGTCAAAGAACTACCTATGTAGGCACGGCGGCCGTCAGCCAATGATATCCAGCACATCGCCTTCATATTCCTCGCCATACCGGTCGATATTCACATAGTTTTCCGGTATCTTACCCAGAATAATGGTCTGTACCACCGGCAGCTCCGTTTCGATTTCACTGGCAACGCGGCTGCCCGGCATGATGATATTTACATAGCTTTTGGCCATCAGGCTAATTTCCAGATGGGTCTGGTTAATGCCCGCCTCCGTGAACTCACTGGAAAACTCCACCACAGTCCGGCCATAGGGCACCAGCTTAACCGGCAGACGCGGGCCCAAGCCTGCAAAAAGCGCGCAGCCGGTAACACTGCCCAGCGGGATGGAAATTTCGGTTTCACCGACTTCGTCGATGGCCTCCTGAATGGCGATGGCCGCTTCAGCCTTCAGCCGGTTCACACCGGCCATATCCGATTCCACGGCACTGACCGTGCCGTCCTCTAAGCGGGACAGGGTGATAAAATCCTTATAACTCGTGCTTAAAAACAGCTGGTTCACCGCTCGCTGTGCGGCCTGTTCGGCAATAACCTTCGTCTGATTTTCCGCCAGGTCTATCAGCAAAGGGCGGACAAGCTTCAGGAAATACAGAGTACCGGCCATAACCATGGCAACAAACAGCATCAAAACCAGAAACCCGGATATTTTTTTCCGGCTCACCCGGCTGCTCCGGATATAAATCCGCCGTTTTGCACCCAGCCGCACATGGCACCTCTCCCTTCAGACAGAGCTTTATACCATTCTATGCAATTTTTTTAATTTTGTGCCTACCGCAACGGAATATATCAGCGCGGAGCCCTCTTCCTTTATGACAAATCTCCCTTCAACCGCACCGCCACGCTGCCATAGGGCAAAAGCAGCAGCTCGTTTTCCTTTGTCCATGTATTTTTTTCATAGACCGTCCGGCTGTTGGGCAGATAAATGGCTTTCGGTGCCGCCGAAACGTTAACGACGCACAAAATCTGTTCCGTCTGCCAAATCCGATAAAAGGCATACACACCCTCGTCACAAAAGGTCGGCTCCAGCCGCCCTTTTTGCAGGGCAGCACTTTCATTTCGCATTGCCGCCAGTGCCCCATAGCATGCCAGAAGCTCTTCATCCCCCGTCCGGTCGCCCATATAGCCCCGGTTAAAGGGATCCTCAAAGCCCTGCATACCGATTTCATCCCCATAATATATACAGGGGCAGCCCGGCAGTGTAAACAGCAGAAACGCCGCCGCAAACAGTCTGTTTTTAGCCAGCGCCAGCTCCGCGCCGGAGAGCCTGCTGCAGGCGCGTTCTTCACGCTGCTCCGGAGGCGCTCCGGCAGCCAGCGCCGTCAGAATCCGGGGGGTATCGTGGGTTGACAGCAGGTTCATCATGGTGTGGAGTGCCCCGGCCGGATAATGCTCGCAAAGCGACATCACCGTTTCGCTGAGCGCCCCGCCGGACAGCTCGCCCCGGACAAAACGAATCACCGCATCCCGCCACACATAGTTCATCACGCTGTCTAAACTGCCGCCCTGCAAATATTTCCGCCGCTCGCCATAGCTGATTTTATTGGAAGCATCCTCCCAAACCTCACCCAAAACCAGGCTCTCCGGCTTTTCCCCTTTAACCGTTGCATAGAGATCCGACAAAAACCCGTCCGGCAGTTCATCCGCCACATCCAGCCGCCAGCCGTCGGCGCCCTGCCGCAGCCAGTATTTCACCACGCTGTCATCAGATGACAGCACAAATCGCTTAAAATCGGGGTTTTCTTCATCCACACAGGGCAGGGTTTGAATTCCCCACCAGCTGGTGTAGGTCTCCGGGTAGGACTGAAACTGGTACCAGTCCCTATAGGGTGACGCCGGGTCATGATAGGCGCCGCCGCCGAAACGGTTTTTAATATCAAAATAGCGGCTGTCGCTGCCGGTGTGAGAAAACACGCCGTCCAGCAGCACCCGCATCCCCAGCGCGTGCGCCGCATCGCACAGGGCTTTAAAATCCTCGTTGGTCCCCAGCATGGGATCCACCCGCAGATAGTCCGCCGTATCGTACCTATGGTTGGAAAAGGCCATAAAAATCGGATTTAAGTACAAAACACGAACGCCCAGCCGGTGCAGATACGGCAGTTTTTCCGCAATACCGGCCAGATTGCCGCCAAAAAAATCATTATTTAAAATTTCACCGCCAGCATCCGGCTGAAAGGCCGGCGTGTCGGACAGGTTTTCATGCAGGTAAAAGGGCGTCAGCTTGTCACTTATGTCGCATTGCCCCGCCCGGTTAAAGCGGTCGGGAAAAATTTGATAAAACACCTGACCGTAAAAGCTTTCGGGCGGCTGATAGGCCCGCCTGAAGCAGGTCAGCTGCCATTTTGTTCCCCCGCCGCAGCAGGGGCGATTCTGTTCATCCCGCAAAACCTCACGGTCACCCGCGCCGCCTGTCAGCCGAAAGCTGTAAAAATAAAGCCCCGGCTCCGCAATTGCCATGCACCGGCTGTAAATCCGGTAGCCGTCCCGGGTGCCGGCATACACCATGGGATAGGCCGCCGCTGCCTCCCCGTCCCTTTCAAGCAGGAAAAGGACGCCGGTTTCCCCGGCGTCCCTCACATAAAGCGTAAGCGACAAAAATCCGTTTTCTTCAATGCAGCCAAAGGGCTCCTTGAACTGGCGGCTCCGGCTGTCAAACAGAATGTTCATCGTCCCCCTGCGCCTCCCGTCACGCTTTTGACGTGCCAAATATTCTCACAGTATTCCTGCACACTCCGGTCTGAGGAGAAAATGCCCGCACCGGCAATATTATACAAAGACATCCGATTAAACCGCTGACGGTCTGCATACACCGCCTGCACCATGCTTTGGGCACGGCAGTAATCGGAAAAATCGGCCAGGGCCATATAGGTATCCTGTCCGCGGCCGGTAAGCGACCACACCAGTTCGGAAAAGTCAGCGCCGCCCACGCCCTGCTGCAAATAGCTGATTGCCTGCCGCGCCAGCGGATCGGTTTCCAGAACCTGACCGGGATCGTAGCCCGCACGCTTTCTTTCCTGCACCTCTTCTGCCGTCATGCCGAACAGGAATATATTGTCGTCCCCCACGGCCTCCCGGATTTCCACATTGGCGCCGTCTAAGGTGCCCAGGGTGACCGCACCGTTAATCATCAGCTTCATGTTGCCCGTGCCGGAGGCCTCCTTCCCGGCCACGGAAATCTGCTCTGAAATTTCAGCCGCCGGGATAATCAGCTCGGCCAGCGAAACCCGGTAATCCTCAATAAAAATAACCTTCAGCCTGTCTCTTGTCAGGGGGTTGGCGTTCACCTCCGCGGCAATGCAGTTAATCAGCCGGATAATCTGCTTCGCCATCACATACCCTGCCGAGGCCTTAGCGCCAAAAATAAAGGTGCGGGGCTGGAAGTTCTGCTCCGGATGCTCCAGCAGGCTGTGATACAAGGACAGAATATGCAGGGCGTTTAACAGCTGCCGCTTATATTCATGAAGCCGCTTAACCTGCACATCGAACAGGGAGGCCGGATCCACATGCACACCGTTGTGCTCCTCAATATAGGAAACAAGCCGCAGCTTGTTTTTCAGCTTAATCTTCTGCAGGGCGTCCAAAACAGCCGGGTCATCGTGATAGGCCTTCAGCTTTTCCAGCTCCCGGGCGTCCTTTAAAAAGCCATCGCCGATCAGCTCCTGCAAAAAGGCCGTCAGCTCCGGATTGGACTGACACAGCCACCGGCGGTAGGCAATCCCGTTGGTCACATTAATGAACTTGCCCGGCATTACCTGATGGAAGTCGCGGAACACATCCTCCTTTAAAATTTTTGTGTGCAGCGCAGACACGCCGTTGACCTTGTGGCAGCAGGCTAGGCAGAGATTAGCCATTTTGACCCGGTCGTTCTCTAAAATTTTCATATAATTGATTTTGCCTGTGTCACCGCCGTACTGCTCGTTTAAAAAGATCAAAAACCGACGGTCGATTTCGCAGACAATCTGATAAATCCGGGGCAGCAGGCTGGAAAACAGAGACACCGGCCAGACCTCTAAGGCCTCGCTCATAATGGTGTGATTGGTATAGCTCAGCGTCCGGGCGGTAATATCCCAGGCCGTCTCCCAGGAAAGGCCCTGCTCGTCCAGCAATATCCGCATAAGCTCCGGCACACACAGGGAGGGGTGCGTATCGTTGATGTGGATTGCCACCTTGTCCGGCAGCAGACTGATATCGTCATATTCCTTAAAGAAATCCTTTAAAATGCTCTGCACCGAAGCGCTGACTAAAAGATACTGCTGCTTTAAGCGCAGCTCCTTCCCCTTGTAGTGGTCATCGGCCGGATAGAGCACCTTGGATATGGCCTCCGCCATGGAATTCTGCTCCATCGCCTTGGCATATTCCCCCCGGGAAAACAAGTCCATGTCCAGACTGTCCTCCGATTTGGCGCCCCACAGCACCAAACGGTTGGCCGCCTCGGTCTGATAGCCGGAAATCAGCATATCGTAGGGGACGGCCACCACTGTGCCGGCGTCCTGATAGGAGACTATGTTTCTGCCGTTCTGCCAGCTTTCCACCACCCTGCCGCCGAAATGGACGCGGATTTCATCCTCCTTCCGGGGAATCAGCCACGCGTCACCCAGCTCCAGCCAGTTATCGGGAAATTCCATCTGCCAGCCGTCTACGATTTTCTGCTTGAAAATGCCGAACTCATACCGGATAGAAAAACCGGTGCAGGGATAGCCCTGGGTAGTCATCGCGTCTAAATAGCAGGACGCCAGACGGCCCAGACCGCCGTTCCCCAGACCCGCATCCGGATCCATTTCGCAGAGCGCGTCAAAAGACACCTGATAATCGGCCAGTGCCGCGCGCAAGGGCTCTGTCAGCCCCAAATGAAACGCGTTATTTTTCAGGGAGGGGCCGGTTAAAAACTCCATGGACATATAATATACCTGCTTGGCCTGCTGTTTTTTCCTGGCAGCCGCAAAGGCACTCCTTTTTTCCGACAGCATATCTCGGATGACCTCGCACACAGCCTTGTAAAACTGTATTTGCGTGGCCTCCTCCGGCTCACAGCCAAACCGGCGTAGCATAACCTCCGTGATTTGTTTTTTCAACATGTTTTTGTTTAATTCCGCCATACAAAGTTCCATAGCCTTTCTGCCCGCAAAAAAGTAATTGGCTTACGCTGACTCCTGCCTGCGGGCAGACAGAGCGTAAACGGCAGCTTTGCGCCCGCTGCTTGTTAGCATAAAGCAGGCACGTTCTGCCCGGTGGCAGCCTGATGGCTGTTGCCGCCGGTTTTACATTGAATGGTAGATAGCCAGATACTGCATGGCGGCGTTTTTCCAACTAAAATCCGTTTCCATATCTGCACGGATCACCTGCTTAAGCTCCGGCTTTTTCTCATAGTAGAACCACAGGGCGCGATCCACCGCGTCCAGCATATCATGTGCATTGTAGCTTTTAAAGGTAAAGCCCCGGCCTGCGCCCGTATTCGGGTCAATGGGCCATACGGTGTCCCGCAGACCGCCTGTTTCCCGGACGATGGGAATAGTGCCGTAGCGCATGGCGATCATTTGCGAAAGACCGCAGGGCTCGCTTTTAGAGGGCATTAAAAACAAGTCAGAGCCGGCATAAATCTTGCTGGCCAAATCGGAATCGAACCGGATGTTGGCGCTGACACGGCCGGGATATTGCCAGGCCAGCTCCCGGAACATGTTTTCATAGGCCGCATCGCCGGTGCCCAGAACAACCAGCTGCATCCGCCGCTTCAACAGCTCATGGCGCACATACTGCACAAGATCCAGTCCCTTGTGCCCCACCAGACGGCTGATCATGGAGATAACCGGCGCCTCCTCGTCATTTTCAAGCCCCAGATGCTCCCGCAGCCGGCGCTTGCCGATTTTTTTGCCCGCCATGGTTTTCACATCATACCGGTGAAACAAATGGGAATCGGTATGCGGATTGAAAAGCTCCGTGTCGATGCCGTTGGTGACGCCGCAGAATTTATAGGACACACCGGCCAGCACCTGGCTGAGCTCTCCGCCGTAATAGGCTGTTTTCAGTTCCTCCGCGTAGCTTTGAGAAACGGTTGTTACCTTGTCCGCCATGCAAATGGCAGAAAACATAAAATTCAGGCAGCCGCCGAACACCACGTCCGGCATACGCTCCCGGGGGAGCCCCAACACCTCGTCGGCAAAGGAAAAAGGCGTTTGCCCCTGATATTCTATGTTATGTATGGTAAACATAGTTTTAATGGGGCGATAGGCGGGGATACCCTGATAAAAGGTCTTTAAAAACAGCGGAATCAGAGCACATTGCCAGTCGTTGGCATGAATCACGTCGGGGATGAAGTCAATATGCTGCAGCATCTCCAGCACCGCCTTGCAAAAATAGGCGTAACGCTCCCCGTCGTCATAGTCACCGTAGACGCTGTCCCGCAGAAAATAATATTCATTGTCAATAAAATAATAGGTCACGCTGCCCTGGCACTGACGGAACACCCCGCAATACAGCTGGCGCCAGGCCAGCGGGACATTAAAGGCGCTGATAAATTCCAAACTGCTCCCCCAGCGCTCCTTAATGCTTTTATACAGAGGCAGAACCACAGCCACCTCCGCCCCCTGTGCCGCCAGCTCCTTGGGCAGGGCGTAGGCCACGTCGCCCAGCCCGCCTATTTTAATATACGGCGCGGCCTCCGCGGCCGCAAATAAGATTTTCAAATCCATTGTCCTCCTTCGTCTGCCTACACAACCTTACCCTTTGTAATAATAATCTGATGGGCCGGCGCACCCATTAAAATCCGGCCGCCGGTCACGGTCACATCCTTGTCGCATATGGTATATTCAAGCTCCACATTATCTTCAATTTTCGTGTCCTGCATCAGAATACAATTTTTAACCTTAGCGCCCCGTCCCACGGTAACGCCGCGGAAGAGCACGGAATTTTCCACCTCGCCGTAAATTTCGCAGCCATCGGCAATCAGGCAGTTTTTCAGGCTGCAGCCGTCTGCATAACGGGTGGGTACCTCATCGCGGATTTTTGTATAAATCGCGCCGTAACGAAAAAAGATTTCATCCCGAATGTCCTTCTCAAGCAGCGCCATATTCGCGCTGAAATATCGGTTCACGCAGTCAATCCGCAGAATCCGTCCGCCAAAATCCAAATTGTTGATATGCAAAAGGCCGCATTTGGCCTGAATGATTTCCCGCTCAAAATCCACCAGATTATAGGAATTAGCCTCGTTCAGCAGTTCCAGCAAAAAGGTACGCTTCATGATGTACATGCCGATGCCACAGCTTGCCACGCCCGGCACGCCATAGTGCATCAGAACATCCACGACTTTTCCGTGTAAATCGCAGCGCACCACCAAATCCCGAGCGTCGTCATGGCCGGTGATTTGCTCGCGCTTGGTAATCATGCTGATTTGCGCCCCGGATTCGATGTGCTGTTTCAGCATTGCCTGGTAGTCCACATTACAGATGATGTTCGCGTCGGCCAGCAGCACATATTCCTCGTTGGAGCGCTCCAAAAAACGCCGTGTGCCCCACAGGGCCTCCAGCTTGCCGCGGTAAACGCTTTTTTGTCCGGAGCCAAAGGGAGGCAGAATGAACAAACCGTCTACCTTTCTGTCCAAGTCCCATTCCTTGCCGCTGCCCAGATGATCCATCAGCGACTGATAATTCTGTTTGGTAATCACGCCCACGTTGGTGATACCGGCATTGACCATGTTGGAAAGCACGAAGTCAATCAGCCGGTAACGGCCGCCGAAGGGCAGCGACGCCAGTGTTCTGTGGCTGGTGATCTCCCCCAGCCGTTCGTCATAGATATTTGAAAAAATCATGCCCATCATATTCATGGCTGCCGCCTCCTTTCTAGGCCGTTTTACCTGTTATTTTCTTTTTTTCGGGCACCACGGTAATCTCGGGCCGCACACCGTTTTCAGGTGCAAGCCCCACCACGGCGCCGCTTTCAATCACCGCGTTCTGTCCCACAATGGCATACTGCACACTGGCGCCCCTTTGAACCGTCACGCCGGGGAGCAGCACCGAGTCCGTCACCACCGCCCCCTCTTCAATCAAGCAGTCGCTGGAAATGACGGAGGACACCACCCGGCCGCCGATATAGCAGCCCTTGGTCACAATTGAGTCGGATAAAACCGCACCCTCGGCCACAAAGGTAGGGGGACTGTCGTAATTCCGGGCATAAACGCGCAGATCGTTATCATCGGAATACAGGCCGCAGGCCGGGTTCAGCATGTCCATATTGGCCTCCCACAGACTTTCGGTGGTGCCCACATCCTTCCAGTAGCCGGAAAAGGACCAGGCAAACAGCCGCCTGCCGTCTGCAAGCATGGCCGGAATCACGTTTTTACCAAAGTCGTGAGCGGATTTTTCCGCCTTTTCGTCCTCAGTCAGATATTTTTTCAAAACCTCCCAGCTGAACACATAGACGCCCATGGAGGCCTTGGTGCTTTTGGGCTTTTTGGGCTTTTCCTCAAATTCCGTAATCCGACCGTCCGCCTCTGTGTTCATAATGCCGAAGCGGGAGGCCTCCGCCAGCGGCACATCAATCACCGCAATGGTACAGTCGGCCTTTTTTTCCTCGTGGAAGGACACCAGGGTGCCGTAATCCATTTTGTAAATATGGTCGCCGGACAAAACGACCACATAATCCGGCGCATACCGCTCGATAAAAGGAATGTTCTGGAAAATGGCATTGGCCGTCCCCTCATACCAGGATTTGGAGTTGATTTTTGTATAGGGCTGCAGGATATGCACACCGCCCCGGTTTCTGTCTAGACCCCAGGGCTGGCCGTTCCCGATGTAATCATTTAGCTCCAGAGGCTTATACTGCGTTAAAACACCCACCGTATCGATGCCGGAATTAACACAGTTAGACAGCGTAAAATCAATGATTCTATATTTACCGCCAAAGGGCACGGCAGGCTTGGCAATGTGCCGCGTCAGCGTCCCCAGCCGGCTGCCTTGACCGCCGGCAAGCAGCATGGCAATACATTTTTTTCCGCTCATTTTATATGCTTCAGCTCCTTCCTTTCTTTTTTCGAATGTTCTGCCCGTTTTTCCGTTTTTAAATGCTTTATCTCATAAAACGCAGCGGACATAGGGGCCACCGTAATCACCGCACTTTGGTCAAAGCCGTGAAACGGAACCGCCTCCGTTTCGGTCTGTTTCTGTTTGGTGCCCTCACCGCCGTATTTTTTATCATCGGTTGACAACAGCCGCCGGATTTTCGAGGGATGGGGCAGCCCCAGCCGATAGTTTTCCCGAAGCACAGGCGAAAAATTAAACACGCACAACAATTCCCGCTCCTTTTTATCCCGCCTTATAAAGGCCAGAATGTTTTGATGGTTGTCATCCGGCACCAGCCACAAAAAGCCGGCCCAGTCATCATCAATTTCCCAAAGGGGCGGGTGCGTCAGATAGAAATGATTCATATCCCGGACGCAGTCCTTGAATTTTTTGTGATATTCATAATCCAGCAACAGCCAGTCCAATTCCTTGTGATAATCCCACTCAATAAACTGAGCAAACTCGCCCCCCATAAACAACAGCTTTTTCCCGGGATGCGCCAGCTGATAGCCCAAAAAGGCCCGCAGATTGGCAAACTTCTGCTCATAGGCGCCGGGCATTTTATTAATCAGGGAGCATTTGCCATGGACAATTTCATCATGAGACAGGGGCAAAATATAGTTTTCCGAAAAGGCATAGGTCATGGAAAAGGTCAGCTGGTTGTGTATGCCGCTGCGAAAATAGGGATCCTTGGACATATAGGACAGCACATCGTTCATCCACCCCATATTCCATTTGAACAAAAAGCCCAGACCGCCGTCCTCCGGCGGCTTGGTGACCATGGGCCAGGCTGTGGACTCCTCGGCAATCATTAAAACCGCGGGATCGAACCGATAGGCCGCCCGGTTCAGCTTCTGCAGAAAGGCCACGGCGCCCAGATTTTCCCGGCCGCCATATCGGTTCGGCCGCCAGCCGCGATCCCGCCGTCCGTAATCTAAATACAGCATGGAAGCCACCGCGTCCACGCGAATACCGTCAACGTGATACATATCCAGAAAAAACAAAGCGTTCGATATGAGGAAGGACTGTACCTCCCCCTTTTCATAGTCGAAAATCCGGGTCCCCCAGTCGGGGTGCTCGTTCATAAGCGGATCGGCATATTCATAGCAGCAGCTGCCGTCAAATTCATAAAGCCCCATGGCGTCCTTGGGGAAATGAGCCGCCACCCAGTCGATGATCACGCCGATACCCGCCCTGTGGCAAATATCCACAAATTGCATAAAATCGTGGGGTGTGCCATACCGCGAGGTCGGGGCGAAATAGCCTGTGACCTGATAGCCCCAGGAGCCGTCGTAGGGATATTCGCTGACAGGCAAAAGCTCAATATGCGTAAAGCCCATTTCCTTCACATAGGGAACCAGTTCCTCCGCCAGCTTTTGATAATTAAAGCAGGCGCCGTCTGCATACTGCTTCCAGGAGCCGACGTGCACCTCATAGATGTTCATGGGCTGTTCCAGCGGATTTTGGCCGCGCCGCTGCCGCCGATAGGCCTCGTCTGTCCAGACAAAGCCGGACAGGTCATATAGCTTCGTGGCCGTGCCGGGGCGGGTTTCAAAATGAAAACCGTAGGGATCGGCCTTTAGGCGGATGTCACCGGCGGCCGTTTCCACCGAATATTTATACAGATCAAATTCTTTAAGACCGCAGGCTGTACATTCCCAAATGCCGCCCTCCGTAATCCGGCGCATAGGATGGGTGCTTCTGTCCCAGCCGTTAAAATCGCCCACCAGCGAAACACTTTTGGCGCAAGGCGCCCAAACCCGGAACACATAACTGTCCGCCCCGGTTTTGTGCGCGCCCATAAGTCGATAGGCATGAAAATTTTCTCCCTTGTGAAACGAATCAAATGCCTGTGATACCTGAAATTCCGGGCGTGAATATGCTTCTTTAGTTTCTGTCATGTCACCATCGTCCTTTATTTTCGTAAAACACACACAAATATATATGTATGCAGGAATGGCCGAAATTATACCCAGCCTGCCAACATCGCAAACGAAAAAAATCCAGAAACACCGCCAATGGTTCACATATAATAAATATAAGAAAGAATAAGGTTCTATCTTCAGTGTAGCATAAATTCTGAACCATGTCAATTAAAATTATGTAAAGGGACAGAAAAAGTTCTGTAAAGCAGAATCGCAAAAAATCCCGACAGGACGCTCCGAACGCGGTTCGTTATTTTTTCTTGTTCGGGCGCCGGATACACAGCCACAAACACAGCACCAACGCCGCGACGTTACACAAAAGGCTAACGCCGGAAAGAACCGGCACAGAGCAGGCCGGTGCCGACAGCGGTGCAAAAACAGGTTGGCCGGCTCTCTCTGTCAGCGGATACAGGCAGAACATCACAGCAGCAGAAAGAACGCCGTGCAGGAGCTTGCCTGCGGCATAGGTTTTCAGGCTAATGCCGCTGCCGGACAACAGACCCGCCGCCTGCATCATAACGCACAGGCCGCCTGTGCCGATACAAAAGGCCAGACAGGTCAGCGTAAGCCGCCGGGGCAGTCCCGCCCGGGATAATAAATAGGCACCGTTTGTCACCTCGGAAAGGCACTTGATCCAAAGCACGGCGGCAGGCGGCAATAGCCGCTCCAGAACCGGCGCGGCACAGGCAATGGCCGCTGCAAATAAAAGAATAAAGCCGCATACCTGCAGCAGGGTACTCACGCCGCCGGAGACCGATGCGGAAAAGGCCTGCAGCAGCGATGTCTGCCCCCCGGCTGCCGTTTGACGGGAGACAGTCGGCATATAGGCAGCGGCAGGAGATGTTTCCCGGTGGGTACCGCGATAAAATCGAAAGCAGAACCCCACCAGCAGAGCGCAGACCGCATGCACACCATAGAGAAGCAATCCGTCCTCTGCGCTGCCCAGCATCCCCGTCCCTACCGCACCAATAATAAACAGCGGCCCGGAATTGTTACAGCAGGGCAGCAACCGTTCTGCCTCCCGGCGGCTGATCTGACCGTTTTGATACAGCTCCGCCGTAATTTTTGCACCCATGGGATAGCCGCTGATCAGCCCAATTACAAGAGCCAGGGCCCCGGCACCGCCCACGCGGAACAGGGGCCGCATAACCGGCGACAGCCACCGTGCGCAAAGTCCGGCAAACCCGCCGGAAATCAAAAGCCCGGACAGGACGAAAAAGGGAAACAGGGAGGGAATCACCGTCTGGTAACACAAAACCAGTGCCTCCCGCACAGCACTGATTGCCGGGCCGGACCGGAGAGCCAGCAACAGCAGCAGTCCCAACGTCGTTCCGTAAAACAACGCCTTTTTGCCTCTAATAATATAATATCCTTTTGCCATCATCATGCTTTCACTGCTTTCTATATCATCGAAAGATGTCCTTTAGTAATGAATATGAAAAATGCCGCATAAAAATAACATACGAGGTGGTTTACCGTGAAAAAAAGAACCGCAAAAAAAAATGAGCCCCCAAAAAAGACCGGTTCCCAGCGATTATCCGGGTTTCTGGATATCCCCCTGGACATGGTGGCCGATGTCCCGCGCATGACCTTAAACGACAACCGGGAACTGACGGTGGAAAACTATAAAAGCATTGAGGGCTATGAGCCGGAGGAAATCCGGCTGCGCAGCAAAAGCTACCGGATCACTATCACCGGCCGCGGGCTGCAGATCGTTGCCATTACGGACGAAGAAATTTTGGTGCGAGGCGAAATTCACGGCCTGTCGCTTGTCTGAAAGGGGTTAAACTATGCTTTTTGCCAGACTGTTTTACTATCTGCGGGGCTACCTGGTCATCACCATTGCCGGGCGCTATCCGGAGCGATTTTTAAATGTGTGCGCCAACCGGCATATTTTGATATGGGACGTGTTCCCCTGCTCCTCCAGCGTTTTAAAATGCTGTGTCAGCATCCGCGGCTTTCGCCTGCTGCCGCCGGTGGCGCGGAAAACAGGTGTACACGTTAAAATCATTGAAAAGCGCGGATTGCCCATGCTGCTCCTCCGCTGCCGGAAAAGAAAGTGGTTTCTGGCCGGCCTCGGCGCCTGTCTGACGCTGATGATTCTGTTAAATCAGTTTATCTGGAAGCTGGAGATTACCGGCTGCGAAACCGTGTCCGCCGCCTATATCACAGAGCAGCTGTCAGAATGTGGGCTGACGGTGGGCGCCTTCCGCCCCTTTCTCGACGAAAAAAAGCTCCAGAACCAGATGCTGATCCGGATTCCGGAGCTTTCTTGGCTCTGGGTGGATAAAAGCGGGTCAAAGGTAACGGTACAGGTTAAGGAACGGGTAATGCCGCCGGAAATCTATGATGCAAATGCTTACTGCAATATTGTAGCCGCCAAGGATGGCGTGATTGATTCCATGATTATCAAAAACGGCGTCCCCATGGCGTCCCTGGGGGATACCGTGCGAAAGGGCGATCTGCTGGTCAGCGGCCTGATTCTCAGCGAAAAGGGCGTGGAGCCGCGGCAGGTGCAGTCAGAGGGGGAAATTTACGCCCGGGTTTGGTATGAAAAGACCAAGGCCTTCTCGCTTTGGAGTCCCAAAAGAAACGAAACCGGCCGCCAAGAAAAAAAGTACACGCTCCATCTGTTCGGCTGGCATGTAAACCTGTTCCGGCATGCCGACACAAAATTTTCTGAGTATAAAAGCGAAACCCGGGAACATGAGGCGGCTCTCTTCGGCCGCTATCTGGGGCTGGGAGTGACCTGTACGGAATTTACGGAGCAAGTCACCGTCTACGAAAAAATGACGGCGGACAGCACGGCACAGAGCGGCGCCTTAGAGCTTTTAGCCGCCATCGACGAAGCCGCCGCGCCGGACGCCCGGCTGAAGGACAGCCATAGCAGCTATGAAATTCTGGACGAGGACACCGTTGAGGTCACCGTGGTAGCGGAATACTTGGAAAATATTGCAGAAAAAACCAAGCCGGAATGAAGCCTGCCGCCAAAAACTCAGCAGCCTATGGCTTGCCGCCGGGACACAGTTTGTTTGTTCTGCATCTAAATCTGTTTACTCTCAAAAAGGGGGGCGCTTAACGTGCCCCCCCTCGTTAAGGATAACTTATACGGGAAACAGTCATGAAATGGTCAGCTGGCCGTCCTGATAATCCACCGTCAGCTTGGTTCCCGGCTGTAAATCCGTTTCAATCATTTTCCGTGCCAGCAGGGTTTCCACCTTGCTCTGCAGCAGCCGACGCAGAGGACGGGCACCATAAACAGGGTCGTAGCCCGTATCAATGATATACTGCATGGCCGCCTCGGTGAGCTCCAGATCCAGCTGCTTGTCAGACAGACGCTGGCGCAAATCCGCCACCATCAGTTCCACGATGGAGGTGATTTCCGGCTTGGTCAGTGGCTTGTAGAACACGATTTCATCCAGACGGTTTAAAAATTCCGGCCGGAAGCTGTGCTTTAACAGGCCGTTCACCTGTTCCCGCACCTCCTCGCGGATGGTTCCGTTTTCATCAATCCCATCCAGAATATATTCCGAGCCCAGATTTGAAGTCAGAATAATCACCGTGTTTTTAAAGTCAACCGTCCGCCCCTGGGAGTCGGTAATCCGGCCGTCGTCCAGCACCTGCAGGAGCACATTGAACACATCGGGATGCGCCTTCTCCACCTCATCAAACAACACCACGGAATAGGGCTTGCGCCGCACGGCCTCCGTCAGCTGGCCGCCCTCCTCATAGCCGACATATCCCGGAGGTGCGCCGATTAAGCGGGACACTGAATATTTTTCCATATACTCTGTCATATCAATCCGCACCAGATTGTGTTCATCGTCAAACATGGCCTCAGCCAGAGTTTTGGCCAGCTCCGTTTTACCCACGCCGGTGGGGCCTAAAAACAGGAAGGAACCGATCGGACGGTTGGGATCCTGAATCCCCGCCCGCGACCGCAGAATGGCGTCGGATACCAGCTGCACCGCCTCATCCTGACCAATCACGCGCTTATGCAGGGTTTCGTCCAGTGCCAAAAGCTTCTGCCGCTCGCTTTCCATCAGCCGCGACACAGGAATCCCCGTCCAGCGTCCGATGATCCGGGCAATTTCCTCTTCGGTCACCCGATCCCGGAGCAGGCGGCTGGCCGTATGGTTCTTTTCGTTTTCTGCCTCGGCGGCCGCAAGCTCCTGCTGCAGCTTAGGCAGACGGCCATATTTCAGCTCTGCCGCTTTGTTCAGGTCGTAGCCGCGCTCTGCCCGCTCAATCTCAGCGTTAATTTGCTCAATCTCGCCCCGCAGCTTCTGCACGCGGCCAATCGCCTGCTTTTCGTTTTCCAGCTTCGCCTTCATTTCCTTAAACTCCGCACGGAGCTCCGCCAGCGTCTTGCGGATATTGTTCAGCCGCTCCTGAGACAGGGCATCTGTCTCCTTTTTCAAGGCCGCCTCTTCAATCTCATGCTGCATAATCTTCCGGGCAATATCGTCCAGCTCCGTAGGCATGGAATCAATTTCCGTACGCACCATGGCGCAGGCCTCATCCACCAGATCAATGGCCTTATCCGGCAGGAAACGGTCGGATATATACCGGTTAGACAGCACCGCCGCAGAAATCAGCGCCTGATCCTGAATCTTCACGCCGTGGAACACCTCGTAGCGCTCCTTTAAGCCCCGGAGGATGGTAATGGTATCCTCCACGGTGGGCTCGGCGACCATCACCGGCTGGAACCGCCGCTCCAGCGCCGCGTCCTTTTCCACATACTGGCGGTATTCGTTTAAGGTGGTAGCGCCGATGCAGTGCAGCTCGCCCCGGGCCAGCAGCGGCTTTAACAGGTTGCCGGCGTCCATGGCGCCGTCGGTTTTGCCGGCGCCCACAATGGTGTGCAGCTCATCGATAAAGAGGATGATTTTACCCTCGCTTTTTTTAACCTCCTCCAAAACCGCCTTCAACCGCTCCTCAAACTCGCCCCGGAATTTTGCACCGGCAATGAGGGCGCCCATGTCCAGATTGAAAATTTTCCGTTCCTTCAGCCCCTCCGGCACGTCGCCCCGGACAATCCGCAGAGCCAAACCTTCGGCAATCGCCGTTTTACCAACACCCGGTTCACCGATCAGCACCGGATTATTCTTTGTTTTCCGGGACAGAATCCGAATCACGTTACGAATCTCCTGATCCCGGCCAATGACCGGATCCAGCTTGTTGTTTTTTGCCAGCTCCACCAGATCGGTGCCATATTTTTTCAAAACATCATAGGTGTCCTCCGGAGAATCGGAGGTAACGCGGGTGTTGCCCCGCACCGCCTGCAGTGCGTTCATGAACTCATTCTTTTTAATGCCCAGCCGCGTCAGCAGCGGCTTAAGCTGGCCGGGTTTGTCCAGTATAGCCAGCATGAGATGTTCCACGGACACATATTCGTCCTTCATATGCGCTGCCTTGCGTTCTGCCTCGGTCAGAAGCCCATCCACCTCGGCCGAAACGTAAATTTTACCGGCCTCCCGACTGCCGCCCGTGACCTTAGGCATACGATTGATTTCTGCCTCCGTCTCACGGCGCGCATTTTGCGGCTCCACACCCATCTTTTGCAGCAGCTGCGGGATCAGACCCTCACCGTCCGAAAGCAGGGCATACAGCAGATGAATTGCTTCAATCTGCGGACTGCTGTATTCCACCGCCAGATTCTGCGCCTCAGAAATGGCGGTTAATGATTTTTGTGTAAATTTCTGTGCATTCATAATATACACTCCTTTCCAGGCACACGGCCTATATCAACATTGGGTTTTCTTTTACATAGTCGGCATAAACCGCTCGGATCTTCTCCAGAGCCAGCCGCCGGTCGGGCAAGTGGTCAAAATATAGCTTCATGGCTTTATCAAAGCTTTGGATATAGCCGCCGATGGCCTCCCCCAGCGCCGTTTCCGAACAACGCTCCACTTCTGGCGGCAGGGTGAGCCGACGGCTCAGACGTCCCTCGCTCAGATAATATTCCGCCGGCCGGCTGCCTTCCGTTTCCTGCTCCGCTTCAATCCACAACCGGTAAAAGGTTTCCAGCTCCTCCATCAGCTGCGCGTTCTGGGTGCGGGACTGAATTTTCAGCTCGCCGAAGGCGTCGTTCCGGAACTGTCGGTATAGCTCCACGCTATACCGAATGGTCGGCTTATATTTATATCGGATGGCACTGAGAAGCGACAACATGCTGTCGGAGGCGCGGTTCTGCAGCTTAAAAATACCGTCATCCCGCATCCAGTCCTCCAGCGAAACAAAAATATCCCGCATCCGCATCTCAGGGGTCATGCAGGACAGCGCCTGGGCCAAAAGCTCGTCAATCAATGCGGAACGGCTCATTCCCTTCCGATAAGCCAGCCTGTCGGCCGCCTCCACCACGGAATCTGTCAGAACCAAACTATATACACTTTTTTTCATGCACTCACTTCCTTTTCCGTTATCATCATTTTAAACCATTTTATATAATTTGTCAAGTTAATTATATAAATTATTAAACAAATTAATAAAATGTTCATATGTTTTTCCCATATAAGGCTCTTTTCATCCCCCGGAAAGGCCCTTTTGGGCCCGGTTCTATATATTTTTGCAAAATTTATAAAAAAAATGAAAATTTCTCTTGACAAACGGTTTGGATTCGTGTATAATACTATCTGTCGCTAAGCGATGGATGAAAAACTCATTGGGCGCATAGCTCAGCTGGGAGAGCATCTGCCTTACAAGCAGAGGGTCACAGGTTCGA
>CAYUUO010000019.1:0-30078 GCA_964447945.1 uncultured Oscillospiraceae bacterium | reverse complement strand
TTGATCTGTTAAAACCAACAGGGGTTCGAGTTCCCTTTGCCATAGGTACGCCGAGAGGCGAAGTTTGTTCGTAGCTTTAAGGCATAAATAAAGAAGGAATTCATTTAAAAAAATGAATTCCAACCTCAAAAATACTTTTTATTTTCTTTACCCGACGTTTTAACGGCATGCTTTGCCTTAAAGCGGTCTGCGCTAAATGCGCCAGCCCCTTGTCTTGCTTATTTGCTTTTGTCCTCCCGCTCCGTCACGTTCGGCGGCTGATAATCGTAGATATCCATATAGGATTCCATTTCTTCCTCCGTCAGCGGCGGTGTGGGAATCAGGCCGGTGCAGTCCGTGGATGAACAGGCGTTGCACAGCTCGAACTTATCATATTCATCACTTAGCTCTGCTCTTTTCACGTCCTTTTCCGGCGGTGTTGTTTTGGGAATTTTCTTAGGCATATGACCATCTCCTTTGCACAAAGAGCCGAAAACCATTGGTGTTCGACCCCCTATGTCTTAGCATGCGCTTTTCAGGGAGCGGTTATTCTGCCATCGGGAGTTTTTAGCGGATATGCGCCGTCCGTTTTTTTAAAAAATCAGACAATCGGCTCAAAATCTGTTGCGCCGTGCTTGCACAGGGGGCAGACATAATCCTCCGGCAGCGTGTCGCCCTCGTAAACATAGCCGCAGATTTTGCACACAAAGCCCTTTTTGCCCTCGGTTTGCGGCTTGGGCTTCACGTTGTTCTGATAATAGGTATAGGTCATGGTTTCCATCTGAGACATCACCCGGGACTCCGTAATGCTGCAGATAAACATGCCGTGGGTGTCCAGATCCACATACTGCTCCACCTTCAAAGACATAAAGGAATTAATGTACCGGGGCAGAAAGACCAGACCGTTATCAGAGCGCAGGGGCTCGCAGCCTTCAAATTTATTCACTGCCCGGCCGCTTTGGAAGCCAAAGGTTTCAAATACGGAAAAAGGCGCCTCCACAGACAGACAGTTCACGTTCATAATGCCGCTCTGGCGGATAACGTGATGGGAATAATTATCCTTATTAATGGTAACAGCAATCCGGTTGGGGGTGTTGGTCACCTGGGTGATGGTGTTCACAATCAAGCCGTTGTCCTTTTTGCCGTCATTGGAGGTTACCACATACAACCCGTAACCGATGTTGAACAGCGCCGTCAGATCATTTTTGTTGGCCGTTTCGCTGTGCTGCGCCAAATAATCCTGACAAAGCTCCTCAGCCAGCGCGTCCAGCTGCGCCGTGCTGTCCTCGTCCAGCGCGGAGTGAATCCGAACGGTGGTGTCCGTGTAGGTAATGTTCTGGCAGGGCTCCAGCATGCTCCGCATGGTTTTGGCGGCCAGCGGCGCCCAGGAGCCGTTTTCCATGAGGGCAACCGTCCGGTTGCGATAGGTTCGCTCGGTCAGATGGTTGATAAATTCCCGCATAAAGGGGAAAATATCTGCGTTATAGGTGGTGGTGGCCAGCACCAGCTTGCTGTAGCGGAAGGCGTCCTCCACAGCCTCGGCCATATCGCACCGGGCCAAATCGTTAATGACCACCTTGGGGCAGCCCTTAGCCTTCAGCTTTTCCGCCAGCATTTCAACCGCCTTTTTGGTGTTGCCATATACGGAGGTGTAGGCAATGACAACGCCCTCGGTTTCCACACCGTAGGAGGACCATGTGTTATATAAATTTAGGTAATATCCCAGATTTTCCTTTAAAACGGGGCCGTGCAGCGGACAGATCGTCTGAATATCCAGCCCCGCGGCCTTCTTAAGCAGCGCCTGTACCTGCGCACCGTATTTCCCCACAATGCCGAAGTAATACCGCCGCGCCTCGCAGGCCCAATCCTCTTCTGCGTCCAGCGCGCCGAATTTGCCGAAGCCGTCAGCGGAAAACAGCACCTTATCATAGCTGTCATAGGTCACAATAACCTCCGGCCAGTGCACCATGGGCGCGGTGACAAAGGTCAGGGTGTGCCGGCCTAAGGACAGGGTATCCCCCTCGCCCACCACCACTTGACGATCCGCGTAATCCGTGCCGAAAAATTGCTTAATCATTTTAAAGCCCTTGGCACTGGAAACAATTTTTGCATCTTGATATACATTCATAAAGCTGGCGATGTTGGCCGAGTGATCCGGCTCCATGTGCTGAACAATCAAATAATCCGGCTTGCGTCCGCCGAGAACCGCCTCCAGATTATCCAGCCATTGGTGGGTAAACCGGGCATCTACCGTGTCCATAACAGCCACGGCGTCGTCCATAATGGCGTAGGAATTATAAGCCATGCCGTTTGGCACTGCATACTGCCCCTCAAACAGGTCGATCTCATGATCGTTTACGCCTATATATTGAATATCCTTGGTTATCTTCATGTCAACCTCTCCCTTTCTATAGTATGATCGTATTCAATTCCGTCCTATTCATTCTATCACACTTTTTTTTGACAGTCAATCCTTATATGCCGATAATATGACAATTAATTAACAATCTTTTTATGTTTCTGCCTAGTCAAATTGCAGAAAGATAATTTGAGAATTTTCCGTTTCATAGGATTCATTTGGCAGCACCGGCTGCACATACTGAGGCCCCAGACTCTTCATTCTGGCCCGGACGGCGCCGGTCAGCGCCCAGTCTGAGTCGAAAACACTTTTCACGTGATCCTTGTAAAAGGCGTTTTGCTCCGTTTCCACCGGCTTTGGCAGCACCACGCGGGTGTTCTGCCGTCCGGCTCTGGAATCTGCGTCCATCTTCTCAATAATCTGATCCAGCAGCCGCCCGTCCTGCTCGTTCACCCGGCGATATACATCGTATTCATTCACAGCGGCGGTCATAAACAAAAAGGTAACGGCAAAGAGCACCGCCTGCCGCCAACGGCCGCGCAGCAGCCCGAACAGCGGCTCGGCCATCAGTGCCAGCCCGATGATGGATACGAACATGCTCCGGTTGGTAATCCACACATCTGCGGCCAGTACATTAGGAGCCAGCGGCGCAAAAAACAGCATCAGTCCCGCCAGCTCAAACAGCAGCACCCGTACCTTGCTCTGCCGGCTGCCCCGCCCTGCAAAGCGGCAGAGCAGAATGCTCACCGCCGCAATAAGCAGCAGAATGACAATGCCCCACAGGCCGTTTGTGCATAAAACCTTCACCCCGGCCGCACAGCCCTTAACAATGGCCGCATAGAACTGCGAAAACACCTCGCCCAGCTGACGGAACATCTCCACCGTTTTGGCAGGCAGCGACCGGATATCGATCCCACCGGCGCGGCTGCCCTGGAGCCCTAAATTGGCAAATACGCGGTAATAAGCAAACATCAGCCCCAAATTAATGACAGAAACCGCCGGCACCAGCAGCAGTATTTTTTGACGGTTTTCATAAAAGCTCAGGCAGAATAAAAGAATCGCCGCACCGACGGAGAAAATGGACACCGACTCATAAAATCCGCAGGAAATCAACTGCAGCAGTGCAAACAAAAGAAACCGTCCGACTGTTCTTTTCTCCTGCAAAAAGCCGCTGAGTATATACAGGGACAGGGACGCGAAAAACAGGCCTGTCACAAGCCGCGATGAGGCCGAAAGCCAGAACCGCCCTTCCATGCCCAGCGGCAGCAGCAGATAAATCAGCAAAAACAAGGGGCTGACCGCCGCGCCGTACCGCTGCAGGGTTTTGCAAAGCAAAACGCCGGACAGAATATGCATGGCTGTAATCAGCAAAAGCGCCAACCACATAAAACTCCACATCTGCCCCCAAAAGGCCGGATCCAGCAGGCTGGCCAGCGGCCGGGTGGACAGTGTGCCGATGGTCAGGTAAATGTGGGACAGGTCATGGTGCGCCGGATAGCACCAATACTGAATATAGTCGTCTAAAATGGGGAAATACCGAAAGCCGTATAAAAGATAGGGCAGCAGTGCCGCCGCTGCAACGGTGATAAAAAGCTTGTTGTCCTGCTTCATGGTTAAACCCTCCGCTTGCTAAGTATAGATCTGTCATCTGTTCAGACAAATTGATTATATCAGTCCGGCGCCCGGAAGTCAATCACAAGAATTTTGCGGGACTGATTCGGGGCTCTGCTTACAAGCATTTTCTGTCTGTTTACAAGAAAAAAGAGCTGCCCAGGCAGCTCTTTTTCTTGTAAGGTTCCTTTATTATTATAAAGGAGGGAAAATGAAAAAGTTTTGGTTGTTGTGTTTGTTGTGGTGTATTATTATGATACCATAATTCGACTTTTTTTTCAATACACGCATTTAATAAAATTAACAAAAGAATTAAAAAACTTTTGTATAAATTATACAACGACCCCCGGTGCATATGCGATAATCCTCCGCAATTCTTAACTTTTTTCGACAAAAACACAAGCTATGTTCTGTTGACAGAGTCCCCCGCGTATGATACAATGAATATATTAATGAAATGAAGATGTCACCCGCCACTTTGGCGGCGGATTCCACTTAATTTTTCGATGGTGGTATAAGCCGCACCGGCAAAGCGGCGGCTTGCGTCAGATAAATTTTATTACGATTGCAGACAGGGGGATATGCTGTGCGAAAAATTACCGTGTTATTACTGTTTTTCATCCTTCTTCTTTCGACCGGCTATGGAGCGGCGGCGAAAGAGGGCGGGCCGGAGATCAAGTCCGCTTCGGCCATTTTGATGCAGGCCGATACCGGCCGCATTATGTTCGAAAAGGACGCGGACGCAAAGGCCTATCCTGCCAGTACAACCAAAATTATGACGGCACTTCTGGCCATTGAAAACCTGGATCCGGCAGCGACGCTCACCGTCAGCGAAACCGCCATCCAGATTGATCGGGACGGCAGCAACATGGGTCTTTTAAAGGATGAGGTGCTGACAGTCGAGCAGCTCTTATACGGTCTGCTGGTTCATTCCGCCAACGATGCGGCCAACGTGCTGGCCGAGGCCGTTGCCGGCGATATTGCCGCCTTTGTGGATCAGATGAACGCCCGGGCCGCAGAGCTGGGCATGACAGGAACGCATTTTGTTAACGCCCACGGCTATCACGACGAGGAGCATTACACCACCGCCCGGGATATGCTGAAGCTGGCGTCCTGCGCCATGGGAAATCCCCTGTTCCGCACCATAGTCGCTACGGCTACCTATGAAATCCCGCCCACCAACAAATATAAAGAACCGCGGATTTTATCCAACAATAATTCATTGATTAACCCCATGCGCGAACGCCGCTATGTTTACAGCGGCGCTGCCGGGATTAAAACCGGCCACACAAGCAATGCGGGCTCCTGTCTGGTGTCCTACGCAGAGCGCAAAGGGCTTGCCTATTATTGCGTAACCTTAAATGCGCCGGTTGAATCCACCGGCAACTATTCCTTTTTAGATTCCATTGCACTCTTTGACTATGGCTTTAATGACTTTTCCCTGAAAACCGTTTCCGACGCCAATGAGATTGTTGCCACCCGCGAGGTGAAATGGGGCAAGGGCGACGAGCAGGCGATTCTGTATGCCAAGGAGCCGCTGGCAGTTCTCCTGCCCAATGCCTATGATAAGGAGAAGCTGACCGTGGAGAATACGACGGAGGAACATATTGTGGCGCCGGTGAAAAAGGGCGATATATTAGGCCGTATGGAATATTTCTATGACGGTGTTTCCGTTGGCAGCGTGGATCTGGTTGCGTCCCGGGACGTGCCGAGAAGCTATTTTAAAATGATTTTCGGAACGCTCTGGAACCTGATTTTCAACGTTTGGGTGATTACGCCTCTGGCCGTTGTTGTCCTGATTTTAATTCTGCGCTCCATGCATGAGGCCAAAAAACAGCGCTTGGCCCGGGAACAGCGCCGGCAGCAGATTCGCAGAAGCTTTTACCAATAAATTTGACAGTATATTTCGAAGGGATTACAGATTACAATGAGGAAACTATCTTTATTTTATATTATCGTCGCAGGCATGATGTGGGGCACCTCGGGTGTTTTCTTTACCGTTTTAAGGCCCTTTGGTTTTTCCTCCATTCAGCTTTCGGCCATGCGCAGCATAGTAGCGGCTCTTGTCATTTGTATCGTTGTGCTGATTCGGGACAGACGGCTTTTTAAAACAAAGCTGCGGGAGCTTTTGCTGTTTGCCGCCAGCGGCATCTTGATTTTCATGACCTCCAGCTTTTACTATACGTCTATGGCAACCTCCTCCCTTTCCACGGCCGTCATTTTAATGTACACGGCGCCGGTGATGGTAATGGCTGTTTCCGTGGCCTTTTTAGGCGAGAAACTCACCTGGCTCAAGGCGGCGGCGGTTGTTTGTATGCTGCTGGGCTGCGGACTGGTAACCGGCATTGTCGGCGGTCTTAAGTTCAGCCCTATGGGGATTTTGACAGGCTTTTTGTCCGGCGTTTCCTATGCCGCCTATAACATCTGCGTCAAGGTGGAAATGCGGCGGGGCAATCATCCGATAACCGCCTCGGCCTACTGTTTTTTAATTGCGGCTCTGGTTTCTGTGGCGGTTTCCGACCCAGCCGGGATTGTGCGGCTTTCGTCGGCCAATCTTATGCCGGTGCTGCCTCTTGTCATCGCTCTGGGCGTGACCACCTGCGCACTGCCCTACTTTCTATATACGCTGGCGCTTAAAAAGCTGCCCGCCGGCACAGCCTCGGCGCTGGGCGCCGTTGAGCCGATGACCGCCACCATTTTAAGCGTGGTGCTGTTTCATGAATCACTGGGGATATCCTCCGTTTGCGGCATTGTGCTGATCCTGGCATCCGTCGTGCTGCTGAGCTATGGCAAGGAGTAAAATCCTAAAAATCCGCGGCCGGAGTCTTGCAGTTTCGGCTAAAATATGATATGATGATATAATACCATGGATTGACAAGGAAAGCCGAAAAATTCGGGACGGCGCGGCGGCTGCCGGCTGAGCCTTTTGGCTTGTCGGGCTTAGCGTGCGCCGGCCGATGCGGTTCATATACCATACAAAAATGCCTATATATAAATCATTTATAAGGAGGCGTTACACATGCTGGAGCTGGTTTTAATCAGACACGGCGAAACGGCAGGCAATCTGCGGCCCACAGCGCTGGGGTCGACCGATCTGCCTTTAACGGAGCGGGGGCGCCGCCAGGCTCATTCCCTGGCGCGGGTTTTTGCCCTGAAAAAGCCGGAGGCCATTTATGCAAGCCCCTTAAAGCGGGCGGCGGACACGGCGGAGGCCATCGCACGCCAGCACCATATGATGGTGGAAACCATGTTGGATTTATCCGAGCGTCATTTCGGCGTTTGGGAAAATCTCCCGGTGGATGAAATCCGTTCGGCTCACAGCGAGGAATATGCCGCCTGGGAGCAGGATTTGGCGGATTATGTAATTCCCGGCGGCGAAAGTGCCCGGGCAGTTTATGAGCGCAACGCCCGGCTGGTTGACGATTTGATTAAGCGGCACACGGACGGCACCCTGATCCTTGTGACCCACCTGGGCTGCATCCGCAATATCCTGGCGCACCTTTTAGGCATGGGCCTTGAGGGCTCCTGGCGGTTTCAGGTGAACACAGGCAGCATTTGCCGCCTGCAGCTGGATGAAAACGCTTACGCCGTTTTAACGGCATTTAACGAAATTTAGAAAACTGAGGTAAGGAGCAAATCATGAACACTGTCAGACGAATTTTTGTAGAAAAAAAGAAGGGGTTCGACGTTGAGGCGAACCACCTTTTTCACGATTTAAAGGAAAACCTGAACCTGACCGGACTGACCGGCGTCCGGATCCTGCAGCGCTATGATGTACAGGGCGTTTCAGACGAGGCCTTTGCCGCCGCCCGTACCTCCATTTTCAGCGAACCGCCGGTAGACGCGGTGTATGACGAGGTTTGCCCCTTAGACCCCGGCGCCCGGTATTTTATCACGGCGCTGCTGCCCGGTCAGTATGACCAGCGGGCAGATTCCGCCGCAGAATGTGTCCAGCTTCTGACCCAAAAGGAACGGCCGGCCGTCCGGGCCGCCCGGGTGATTGTGCTGGAGGGCACGGTGACCGATGCGGAATTTTCAGCTGTGAAAAAGTATTATATCAACCCGGTGGAGGCGCAGGAGGTGTCTGCGGACAAGCCGGAAAGTCTGGATGCTTCTGCCGATGTACCGGCCGACGTGCCGATTGTGACCGGCTTTATCACCATGGCAGACGATGCGCTTTCCGCGCTTTTGCAGCAATACGGCTTTGCCATGGACAACGATGACCTGCGGTTCTGCCGCGATTATTTTAAGCATACGGAGCAGCGCGATCCTTCGTTAACTGAGCTGCGCATGATTGATACCTATTGGTCGGATCATTGCCGGCATACCACCTTTTCAACAGAGATTGAGCATATTGACCTGTCCGGTGCGCCGGAGCGGGTTAAGGCCGCTCTTTCAGACTATCAGGCAGCGCGGCAGGTGCTGTATCAAGGCCGGAACAAAACCCTGTGTCTGATGGATTTAGCCACCATCGCGGCCAAGCAGCTGAAAAAGGAGGGGTATCTCGCCCGTCTGGATCAGTCGGAGGAAATCAATGCCTGCAGCATTGAGGTCGAGGTGGATATTGACGGTAAAAAAGAGCCCTGGCTCATTATGTTTAAAAACGAAACCCACAACCATCCCACGGAAATTGAGCCCTTCGGCGGGGCGGCCACCTGTCTGGGCGGTGCCATCCGCGATCCCCTGTCCGGGCGGGCTTATGTATATCAGGCGATGCGCGTCACCGGCTCCGGGGATCCGCGCAAGTCTTTAGCTGAAACCCTGCCGGGCAAGCTGATGCAGCGGAAAATCACCACCGGGGCGGCGGCGGGCTACAGCTCCTACGGAAACCAGATCGGCCTTGCCACCGGCCAGGTCACGGAGATTTACGACGAGGGCTATGTGGCCAAGCGCATGGAAATCGGCGCGGTGATTGCAGCGGCGCCTAAGAAAAACGTAGTGCGCGAGCGTCCTGTGCCCGGCGATTTGGTGATTCTGCTGGGCGGCCGTACCGGCCGGGACGGCTGCGGCGGTGCCACCGGCTCCTCTAAGGCTCATGACGACCATTCCTTAGAATCCTGCGGTGCAGAGGTGCAAAAGGGTAACGCCCCGGTGGAGAGAAAGCTCCAGCGCCTGTTCCGCAAGGAGGCGGCGGCACGGCTGATTAAGCGGTGCAACGATTTCGGCGCCGGGGGCGTTTCCGTCGCTGTTGGCGAACTGGCAGACGGCCTGTTTATCGACCTTGACAAGGTGCCGAAAAAATATGAGGGCTTAGACGGCACAGAGCTGGCCATCAGCGAATCCCAGGAGCGTATGGCCGTTGTGATTGATCCGGCTGACGAGAGCGCCTTTTTCGCTCTGGCCGCCGAGGAAAATCTGGAGGCCACCCGCGTGGCGGTTGTCACAGAGGAGCCGCGTCTGAAAATGCAGTGGCGCGGCCGGTTGATTTGCGATATTTCCCGGGAATTTTTAAATACAAACGGCGCGGCTAAGCATACGGACATTGCCCTGTCCGCGCCCCAGACCCCTGCCTATTTCAAAAGCGAGCCGACAGACGATATAAAGGCGGCATGGCTTTCCATGCTGCAGTCGCTGAACGTCTGCTCCCAGAAGGGGCTGGCAGAGCGGTTCGACGCCTCCATCGGCAGCGGCACCGTGCTGATGCCCTTTGGCGGCCAATATCAGTTGACGCCGGAGATCTGCATGGCGGCCAAAATCCCCACACCGGGGTATACGGACGCCGCCACCCTGATGTCCTTCGGCTATCAGCCTCGTCTGGCCAAAGAAAGCCCCTTCGACGGTGCTGTCTATGCGGTTGTGGAGTCACTGGCTAAAATTGTTGCCGGCGGCGGTGACCGGCGGGAGGTTTATCTCACCTTTCAGGAATATTTCCCCCGTCCGGGGACAGACCCCGCGCGCTGGGGATTGCCCTTTGCTGCGCTGCTGGGTGCCTACCGTGCCCAAACGGCACTTAAAATTGGTGCCATCGGCGGCAAGGACTCCATGTCCGGCTCCTTTAACGACTTAGATGTACCACCCACTCTGGTTTCCTTTGCAGTGGCACCAGTTTCGGCTAAAACTGTGACCTCCGGTGCTCTGAAGAAAACAGACAGCAGCCTGTGGCTGATTGCTCCCAAGCGGCAGGCGGACGGTCTGCCGGATTTTGCGGATATGATGGAAAAATACGACCAGCTCCATGAGCTGATTACCGCGGGCCTGGTGCGCGCGGCCTATACCGTTTCCGAGGGCGGCGTGGCGGCGGCTGTCAGCAAAATGGCCTTTGGCAGCAAAATCGGTGCGGTTCTTTCCGATTCTGTGCAGGAGCGGCTGTTCCTGCCGGATTTAGGCGCGATTGTGATTGAAACCGCTGCAGATACGGCGGTGCCCTTCGGCACCCGAATCGGCCAAACCTGCCGGGAAGCCTCCATCACAATCGGCGATACCGTGCTGCCCCTTAATGAGCTGCTCGCCGTCTGGCAGGCGCCTTTAGAGGGCGTGTTCCCCACCAAGGCTGCTGCCGGATCGGGCGAAATTCCGGCCTATAGCGGCGCAGCCGCTTGCCCTGTTGTAGCCAAGTCCAAATTTGCAAGACCCCGTGTGTTTATTCCCGTATTCCCCGGGACAAACTGTGAATATGACACGGAAAAGGCCTTCCGCGAGGCGGGCGCCGAATGTGATGTGTTTGTGCTGAAAAATCTGACCCCGGCCGACATCACGGAATCTGCCGCGGAAATGACAAAACGGATTCAAAACAGCCAGATTATTATGATTCCCGGCGGCTTTTCCGCCGGCGATGAGCCGGAGGGCTCCGGCAAATTTATTGCCACGGTGTTCCGCAATCCCGCCATCCGCGACGCGGTGACGGCGCTCTTAAAGCAGCGGGACGGCCTGATGCTGGGCATTTGTAACGGGTTTCAGGCGCTGATTAAGCTGGGGCTTTTGCCCTACGGCGAAATCCGCGACTTAGACGCGGATTCCCCCACCCTGACCTATAACGCCATCGGCCGTCACGTGTCCCAAATGGTCTATACACGCGTGGCCTCCTGCCTGTCTCCCTGGCTGAGCCTGTCGGCAGTGGGCGATATTCACGCGGTGCCGGTATCTCACGGTGAGGGACGGTTTGTGGCCGATGCGGCATGGATCAACCGCCTGGCGGAAAATGGGCAGATTGCCACACAGTATGTGGATTTGTCCGGCACACCCACCTATGAAACCGCCTTTAATCCCAACGGCTCTGTCTGCGCCATTGAGGGTATCACAAGCCCGGACGGCCGCATTTTGGGCAAAATGGCTCATTCGGAGCGGCGGGGCGAGGACATCGCCAAAAATATTTGCGGGCAGCAGGATCAGAAAATTTTCCTGGCCGGCGTACAGTATTTCAGATGAGGAAGCGGCAAAAACCGGCCGCTATACAGATTATTTTAAAAAAACGGAGGGCTGCTTATGTTAATGCAGCAGCTGGCATGCGCCGCGGAATATCTGCGTGACCGCCTGCCCGGTCAGCCGGACATCGGGCTGATTTTAGGTACCGGTCTGGGCGGCTTTGCCAACCTTTTAAAAGATACAGTCACCATCCCCTATGGGGATATTCCCCATTTCCCCGTCAGCACCGCGCCCTATCACAAGGGGCAGCTGGTGGCGGGAACCGTTGCGGGAAAATCCGTGATTATCCTGCAGGGACGGATTCATTATTACGAGGGCTACACCATGGAGCAGGTGGTGTTCCCCATCCGGGTGCTGAAGCTTTTGGGCGTGAAAACCCTGTTCGTCACCAATGCTGTCGGCGCCATAAATTCGGATTTTCAGGTCGGCGATTTGATGATGATTACCGATCATATTAAATTTTTTAACGATTCACCCCTGCGGGGGAAGAATATCGACGCCTTTGGCCCCCGGTTCAACGATATGTCAGACGCTTATACCGGGCGTTTGCGGGCGCTGGCCGCCGAGCTGGCCGAAACGCTGCACATCCCGCTGCGGGAGGGCGTTTATGCCTACATGCCCGGCCCCAGCTATGAAACCCCGGCAGAAATCCGGATGCTGGGCATTCTAGGCGCCGACGTGGTGGGCATGTCCACCGTGCCGGAGGTGCTCTGCGCCGCCCATGCCGGCATGGAGGTGTTCGGGCTGTCCTTCTGCACCAACATGGCTGCCGGTATCTGCAAGGAGATTAAGCATTTAGATTTTACCAAGGTGGCCATTGAACATTTTACGGCGCTGATTTGCGCCATGCTTGAAAGGCTATAGCATCGGAGGCGTTTATGATAAATCAGGATCATATCAGGAATTTTTCAATTATTGCCCACATTGACCATGGAAAATCCACGCTGGCGGACCGGCTGTTAGAGAAAACCGGCCTGCTGACCGAGCGCGAAATGGAAGCGCAGGTGCTGGACAACATGGATTTAGAGCGGGAGCGCGGCATCACCATCAAGGCGCGGGCCGTCCGCCTTTTGTATCAGGCAAAGGACGGGGAAGCCTATGTCTTGAATCTGATCGACACCCCCGGCCATGTGGATTTTAACTATGAGGTGTCCCGGAGCCTGGCCGCCTGTGAGGGCGCGCTGCTGGTGGTGGACGCGGCCCAGGGCATTGAGGCCCAGACGCTGGCGAACACCTATCTGGCTCTGGATCACGATTTGGAAATCATGCCTGTGATTAACAAAATTGACCTGCCTGCGGCACAGCCGGAGGTCGTGATTCAGGAAATCGAAAATATCATCGGGATTCCCGCAGAGGACGCGCCGCAGATTTCCGCTAAAAACGGCATTGGCATTGAGGCTGTGCTGGAACAGATTGTTGACCTGATTCCCCCACCCTCCGGCGATCCGGCCGCGCCCCTGTCCGCTCTGATTTTTGACAGCTTTTACGACCCTTATAAGGGTGTTATTATCTATTTCAGAATTATGGACGGAACCCTGAAAACCGGCGACACCATCCGTCTGATGGCCACGGAAAAGGAATTTGACGTGGTGGAGCTGGGCTATCTGCACCCCAACGGCTTTTTACGGTGCGATTCGCTCTCTGCCGGAGAGGTGGGCTATCTCACCGCCTCCATTAAAAACGTGTCGGACACCCGGGTAGGCGACACCATAACGCTGGCGTCCCGGCCGGCCGACAAGCCCCTTGCCGGCTATAAGCAGGTGAATCCCATGGTGTTCTGCGGTGTTTACCCGGCAGACGGCGCCCGGTATGACGATTTGCGGGACGCGCTGGCCAAGCTCCAGCTGAACGATGCGTCCCTTTCCTTTGAGCCGGAAACCTCCGTGGCGCTGGGCTTTGGCTTTCGCTGCGGCTTTTTGGGGCTTCTGCACATGGAGATTATCCAGGAGCGTCTGGAGCGGGAATATAATCTGGATTTGGTTACCACCGCCCCCAGCGTTGTATATCGCGTGAAAAAGACGAGCGGCGAGGAGCTTGCCATATCCAACCCCACCAACATGCCCTCCGGCAGCGAGATCCTGTATATGGAGGAGCCCATGGTGAAGGCAGATATTATGACCCCCACCGAGTTTGTGGGCGGCGTGATGGAGCTGTGCCAGGAACGTCGGGGCGTTTATCACAACATGACCTATATCGACACCGACCGGGCGCAGCTGCACTATGACCTGCCCCTGAATGAAATTATCTATGACTTTTTTGACGCCTTAAAATCCCGCACCCGGGGATATGCCAGCTTTGACTATGAACTGGCAGGCTACGAAAAATCCGATCTGGTGAAGCTGGATATTCTGTTAAACGGCGAAATGGTGGACGCCCTGTCCTTTATCGTCCACAGTACAAAGGCCTATGCCCGGGGCCGGAAGATTGCGGAAAAGCTGAAGGCGGCCATTCCCCGCCAGCTGTTTGAAATTCCCATTCAGGCCGCCGTGGGCAATAAAATTATTGCCCGGGAAACCGTGAAGGCCATGCGCAAGGACGTTCTGGCTAAATGCTACGGCGGCGATATCACCCGAAAGAAAAAGCTGCTGGAAAAACAGAAGGAGGGCAAAAAGCGGATGCGTCAGGTGGGCAGCGTGGAGGTGCCCCAGGAGGCGTTTATGTCCGTTTTAAAGCTGGATGAATGAGGCAATGAACGGGATTTATGTGCACATTCCCTTTTGCATAAAAAAATGCGCCTACTGCGATTTTGTGTCCTATGAAAACCGGCTCGGTGAGGCGGAGGCCTATGTGGACGCCCTGCTCCTTGAAATGGAGGCCTATCGCGGCGTGGGTGCCGATACGGTGTATATCGGAGGCGGGACGCCTACAGCGCTTCCGCCTCATTTGCTTGTGCGGCTGCTGGACGGGGTGCGGGACTGCTTTTCTCTGGCTGATGACAGGGAAATCACCGTGGAGGCCAATCCCGGCACCTGCAGTGCGGAGGGTTTTGCCCGGCTGGCCGCGGCCGGTGTGAACCGGATCAGTCTGGGCGCGCAGTCCTTCCTTAGCGAGGAGCTAACCGCGCTGGGGCGGATTCACACCGCCGCCCAGACAAAAGAGGCGGTGGTAGACGCCCGCCGCGCCGGGATTGTTAACATCAGCCTTGACCTGATGTTTTCCCTGCCCGGCCAGACCCTGGCGCATCTTGCCTATAGTTTGGAGCAGGCAGCGGCTCTTGAGCCAAGCCATATTTCCTGCTACGGCCTGACCCTGTGTGAGGGGACGCCCCTGCATGCGGCGGTAGAAAACGGCCGCGTGACCCTGCCTGATGACGATACTGACCGGGCGCTGTATGCCATGCTCTGCAACACCCTGCACGAAAAGGGCTACAGCCGGTATGAAATATCCAACTTTGCAAAGCCCGGCTGCCTGTCCCGGCATAACGTCAAATATTGGAGCAGATCGCCTTACATTGGGCTGGGGGCGGCGGCTCACTCCTTTTATGGGGGACGGCGGTTTGAAAATCCACCGCAGCTTTCTGCCTATTACCGCGTTGTCCGCGGCGAACAGGATCGGGAAGGCGCAAGGGTGACCCGGACAGAGGCCATGGCAGAATTTATGTTTCTGGGTCTGCGCATGACAGAACGCGGCGTTTTGCGGCAAGACTTTTTCACAGCCTTCGGCACCGGAGTGGACGCCGTCTATGCCGCACCGATTCAGAAGCTGTGCGCCCTGGGGCTTTTGGAGGATGACGGCGACAGGCTGCGGCTGACAGAGCGCGGCATTGATGTTTCTAACACTGTTTTTTGCGAATTTTTGTAATGGAGGCGGCATTTTATGAAGGAACGGCTGCAAAAGCGTCTGACGAACATGACGGTTCTGGCCATGAAAATACTTCCCCCGGCCTTTGCCCTGCTCCTGATTTTGGGCGCGGTTTTGGTTTTTACCCACATCCGTCTGGATCAGCTGGGTGATTATGTGCAAAATAATATTTTTTGGGGCATTATGGCGATTTTAGTGATCTACGGCGTTAAATCCTTAACGGTGGTGTTCCCCGTGCCGGTTTTATATGCGGTGGTGGGCACGCTGTTCCCCACCCCGGCCGCCATGGCTGTGAATCTGGCGGGGCTGACGGTTGAGCTGATGCTGCCCTATGGGCTGGGGCGTTTGGCCGGTACGGAGCTGCACCGGTACATTCTGGAGAAATATCCGAAGGCCAAGGCGGTGGCAGATTTTAAGGAAAAGCATAATTTCTTCATGATTTATATGATTCGGCTCATCGGGATTTTTTCCGTTGACCTCACCAGTATGATGATGGGCTCTTCCCGCCTGCCCTTTAAAAACTATCTGGCCGGTTCGCTTTTGGGCATGCTGCCCACCCTGCTGATTGTAACGTTTCTGGGTGCCAATGTAACCGACCCTAAATCCCCGGAATTTTTGATTGCCGCGGGATTAACTGTGGCTTTGCTGCTGATCTCCTTTGTTTTATATAAAAAGTACAAAACTCCGACGGATTCATAAATGAGGTGATTGTATGCATAAGAAATGGGTCAGAATCCTGTTCCGGCGGCGGGTGCTGGTTATCCTATTGCTGCTGTTACAGGCTGCGTTAATGGCTCTGACAGTCTTTAACGCCAGCCTTACCTATCGGTGGATATATAATCTTTTATATGTTGTCAGCCTGTGCGTGGTGCTGCACATCATCACCGCCGGCGGCCGATCCTCCTATAAGCTTTTGTGGTCTGTGATGATTCTGCTGTTTCCTCTATTCGGCGGCCTTTTGTATCTTTTGATTCGGCTGCAGGGCGTGAACATGGCCTTCCGCCGCCGTCTGCAGGCCGCGGAGGACAGTGCCCGCCCCTTTTATGCACAGGATGGCAGCGTGACGGCAGCGCTGGACGCCGCCCTGCCCGCTTACAGCAATCAGTGCCGGTTTTTAACGCAAAACTGCGGCTTTCGGGCTTTTTATAATGAAAAGACGGACTATCTTTCCCCCGGCGAGGTGCACTTTGAGCGGCTGCTGGCTGCTTTAGAGTCGGCGGAGCGGTTCATTTTTCTGGAATATTTTATTATTGAGGAGGGGCGTGTCTGGAACTCCATTCTGGAAATCCTGAAAAAAAAGGCCGCCCAGGGGGTGGACGTCCGGCTGATTTACGACGATATGGGCTGCTTTTTCCTGCTGCCTATAGACTATCAGAAGACACTGGCGTCTATGGGCATCCGCTGTGTTGTCTTTAACAAGTTCCGGCCGGTGCTCAGCACACTGCAAAACAACCGGGATCACAGAAAAATTGCAGTCATCGACGGCCGGATTGCCTTTACCGGCGGTGTGAATCTGGCGGACGAATATATTAACGCCTATGAAAAGCACGGCCATTGGAAGGACGCCGCCGTCCAGATTACCGGGCAGGGGGTAAACAGCCTGACCCTGATGTTTCTTGAGATGTGGCAGGCGCTGACAGGCGAACGGGACGACATAGAGGCCTTTCTGCCCCCAACACCGCCGCCGGCGGCACCGGACGGCTTTATCATCCCCTTCTGCGACAGCCCCATTGATGATGAATATGTAAGCGAACAGGTGTATATGAATCTGATTAACGGCGCTAAACAATATTTATACATACAAACGCCCTATCTCATTATTGACGACACCATGACGTCTGCCTTGATTCTGGCCGCCAAAAACGGCGTGGACGTGCGGATTATTACGCCGCACATTCCGGATAAATGGTATGTCCACATGACCACCCGCTCCTATTATCGCGAGCTGATTACCGGCGGCGTTAAAATTTATGAATACACGCCGGGCTTTATTCACTCCAAGGTGCTGGCCGTCGACGATGAGGCCGCCACCGTCGGCACCATCAACATGGACTGCCGGAGCCTGTATCTGCATTTTGAGTGCGGCGTTTGGCTTTGCGGCAGCCGCGTTGTGCCGGATATCCGTCAGGATTTTATGGAAGCACTGGAGAATTGTGAGGAAATTACGTTGGAAAAATGCCGGATCAGCCCGCTGAAAAAGCTGATTCAGAACCTGTTCCGGCTGTTTGCGCCGCTTATGTAGCCGGAGCCGGCCGGGAGGAATCGCCAATGAGGATTGTGAAAATCAATGAAAATGACAGCGGCCAGCGAGTAGATAAGTTTTTAATGAAATATCTGCCCGCCATGCCCAAAAGCCTGCTGTATAAGCAGCTGCGGAAAAAGCGGGTCAAGCGGAATAAAAAGCCGCTATCCGCTCAGGATATTCTGCAAAAGGGCGATGAGCTGTATTTATATATCTGTGACGAGTTTTTCGGCGAGCGCCCGGCGCCCCGGGGCGATTTTACGGGGCTTTGCCTGGTTTATGAGGATGAAAACCTTTTAATTGCCGACAAGCCGGCAGGACAGGCCTCTCACGGCGGAGACGATTCTCTGCTGGCGCAGATACAGAGCTATTTATATCATAAGGGCGTCTATGATCCGGCGAAGGAGCACAGCTTCACGCCCGCCCTGTCTAACCGATTGGATCGGAACACACGCGGCCTTGTGCTGGCGGCGAAAAATGCCCGAGCCCAGCGGGCGCTGAATGAAAAAATTAAAGCCGGGGAGATTACAAAGCAATACCGCTGTCTGGTGCACGGCACTTTCCGCCATCTTAAGGGGCGGCTGGAAAACTGGTTGTCCGTCAGCCAAACCGAAAACCGCGTTACGGCGGCGCGACCGGGGACGCCGGGCGCCAAGCTGGCACTCCTTGAATATGAGGTTTTGCAAACCCAGAACGACCGCAGTCTTTTGCTGGTTACGCTGCTGACCGGGCGCAAGCATCAGATCCGGGTACAGCTGGCCGCGGCGGGACATCCGCTGGTGGGCGACACCAAGTACGGTGCGCCCCCGGATAAGGTCTTTGCCTATCAGGCTCTTTGCGCCTGCAAAATTACCTTTGCCTTTCGGTCGCCGGTTGACGTCCTGAAGGCCGTGGACGGTAAGAGCTTTGAAATTAAAGATATGTTGTTGGATTTTTAAACCCCACAGGATTTTGACAAATAAATATGGGGCTGCAGCAAAACGATTTGTTAATCGGATTGCCGCAGCCCCTGAATTTTTATTGTTCGTAATCGGCACCACCGTCCGCGCCGTTTGAACAGACTCATCTGCTTTGCCCGGCCTTCGTGCGCCCCGCTCTAGTTCCGATGTGCGCCCAGATAGAAAAGCGCCAGTGTGCCGGGCCCGGCATGTGCGCCGATAACCGGGTCGATGTAGTGAATAATAGTATCCTTCACCGTAAATTTGTTCAAAACCAAATCCCGTACATAGAAAGCATCCTGCTCACAGTCGCCATGGGCAATGAAAATCGTTTGCTTCTGCGGCGCCTCCACCGTTTGCTCCATGTGAGCCACAAGCGCCTGCAGCGCCTGCTTACGGCCCCGGGCCTTGCTCACAACCGCCAGCTTTCCCTCGTCATCTGTATGCATCACCGGCTTGACCTGCAAAAGGGAGCCAAGTAGCGCCGTAGCTGTGTTGAGCCGGCCGCCCCGCTTTAAGAAGAACAAATCGTCACAGGTAAACCAATGAGCCATCCGCAGGCGGTTTTCCTCCACCCAGGCCGCCGTTTCCTCAATGGATTTCCCTTCATCGCGCAGCTTGGCGGCATAGTAAACCAAAAGCCCCTGACCGCCGCAGGCGGCTAAGGAATCCACCGTGATGATTTTCCGTTCGGGAAAGGCCGTCCGCATATCCGCCGCCGCAATGGTCGACGACTGATAGGTGCCGCTTAAGCCGGAGGAAAAGCCGATATATAAAATATCCTGCCCCCCGGTCAGAATATCCGTGAAAAAGTCCGAAAACTGCTCCGGGCTCACCAGACTGGTCGTGATGACTTCCTTGTTGCGCATCATATCGTAAAATTGTTTAAAATCTGTAACCTTGCCCTTTTCATAGCTCTTCAGTTCCTTGCCCCCCGCATGAAAGGACAGGGGCACAACGGATATGCCGCACTGTTCAATCAGCCCCTCCGGCAAATTTGCGCTGGAATCCGTTACAATTACATAACTCATACATAGCTCCATTCCGCCCGCCGCGCCGGCAGGCCTATATTTTTCAATCTCAAAAGTCTTTTGTTCAATAAATTATACTATCTAGTATTTAAAACTATTTTATCATATTCATTAAATCACGTCAAGGCCATATTAATTTTTTTATAATTTGGCAAAAATATACGCCCTCTGTAAAGGGTAAACCGCCTGTCTATCTGTCTGCCTAGGCAAAAAACAAGCCGCCGTTATCCTTTTAAAACGCGGCGGCATCATACAATATTTTCATTATTTGTAAAAAATTGCAAAATATGTTGACTTTTGCGGTCAGGTGTGCTAATCTTGAAGGGGTGATGAATTTGAACAGCAAGGATTTAAGCTATTATGACAGTGAGCTTGACTATTATTTTATTGTCCGCGTTGTGACGGAGGCCGGCGTCCGCTATGCGTTTAACCAGCGTACCCTTGTTCACGACCCTGCCTTTGCCAAACGGTTTGAAACCCGCCGCTCGGCCCGGCGGTGCGTCCTGCTCAGCGGTTTTGAACAGTATGAAATTTTAAAAATCAAGCGCAATCCGGCTCTGCCCGATGAAGCGTAAGCCGCCAAAGGGCGGCAGGGCTTTTTACAGTCTTTTCCCGCAGACGACCCGGTCAATCCCGGCTAAATCCCGGTGGATGCCGATTTCACCAAAACAGCCGGTTTCCTTAAGCAGAGCCGCCACGGCCGCCGCCTGGTCGTGTCCGGTTTCGAGAGCCAGCAGTCCGCCGGTTACCAGCAATGGGCCCGCCGCCGCGGCAAAATGCCGATAAAACAGCAGACCGTCGGCGCCGCCGTCTAAAGCGGATCTGGGTTCATAGTCCCGCACGTCCGTCGCCAGGGATGCCACGGTTTCGGCCGGAATATAGGGCGGATTGGATACCACGCAATCATAGGATGTTCCGGCCTCAAGGGGCTGCAGGACGTCCTTTTTTTCAACCATAACACGATTGCCGACGCCGTTTAACGCCGCGTTATGCCGTGCGGTTTCCACGCAGATTGAACTGATGTCATAGGCGGTGACCCTGCTTTCCGGCAGATAATAAGCCAGACTCACGGCAATGGCGCCGGAGCCTGTGCAGAGGTCTAAAACGGATATGTTTTTTTTCTTTTCAAAGGCCGCAATGACAAGCTCCACCAGTGTTTCCGTATCCGGCCGGGGAATCAGAACGCCCGGCCCCACCTGAAAATCAAGGGACATAAACTCCTTATGCCCGGTCAGGTAGGCTATCGGCTCATGGGCTGCCCGGCGGGCTATCAGACCCCGGAACGCCCGGCCGATCTCCGGCAAAACCGTTTCTGTGCGGTGTAAAGACAAATATAGCCGCTCCGTTTGCAAAAGATGGGCAAGCAGCACCTCGGCGTCGAGCCGGGGCGATTCAACGCCTGCCTGCCGCAGTGCGTCCGTGCCCTCTGTGAGCAGTGTGCCGATTACCACTTGTCGTCCTCCCGGTTACCGGTCAGCACCGCGCTTAAAGACGCAATGGCCACCTCCAGCTGACTGTCGTCCGGCTCGCGGGTGGTAATTTTCTGGAGCCACATGCCGGGCATGCTGACCGCCCGCATGATTTTGCTTTTGCTGCGGCCTGCCAGCTTAATAATTTCATAGGACAGACCGGCCACCACCGGCAGCAGCAAAAGCCGGATGCCCAGCCGCGTCCAGGGGTTATCCCAGGAGATGAAGGAAAACAGAATAATACTGACCACCATCACAATCAGCAAAAAGCTGGTGCCGCACCGAGGATGCAGACGGGAAAATTTCCGCGCGTTTTCCACCGTTAGTTCTTCGCCGCTTTCGTAGCAAAAAATAGTTTTATGCTCCGCGCCATGATATTCAAACACGCGGCGGATATCCTTCATCTGAGACACTAAAGAGATATAAGCCAAAAAGAGGGCAATGCGGATGACGCCCTCCGTTAGAGTCGCCAACACACCACTACTGATGTGTTCCTTAACAAAGCCGACCAAAACGGTGGGGAGCAGCATAAAAAACCCGATGCCGAACACCAGCGCAACGATCACGGAGCCATAAATGGCGGCATTTTTCATCTTGCTCTCCTTTGCCTCGGCCGCCTTGCGCTCCGCCTCGGTCATGGCCGCTTTTTTCGCTTTGTCCTCCTCCTCTTCAACATCAAAGAACTCCGCGGAATACATCAGCGCCTTTGTCCCGATGACCAGAGATTCGAAAAAGGAAATCACACCGCGGATAATCGGCAGCTTTAACAGCTTGTTTTTTTGCAAAATCGAGGCGATTGGCTTTTTATCCACGACAATTTCGCCGTCGGGGGTACGGACGGCCACGGCGATGTCCTTCGGGCCGCGCATCATCACGCCCTCAATAACGGCCTGGCCGCCAATGCTTGTCATATGGCATTTATTTTCACTCATAATCTTCTTTTCCTTTCCGGCAAAACGCCAATTTAATTGTATCACATAAAACATTAAAATTCAACTGTTTTCCAAAAAGTGTTTACATAATTGAAACAAGCTGCGGCAAACGTTCTGCCCGCCGGAAGCCTCCGTGGTTTCCCGTGAAACATACCGGTAAAAATTGCATAAAATCCCTGTTTTGCGGCAAAATAAACGGACGAAAGGACTGATTATATGCTGATTCTCTGTATCGTTCTTATGCTGCTTACCTTCCTTCTACATAGCGGGAGGGGCTGCAGGGGGCGGCTTGTTTCGGAAACCGCGGAGCAATATCGTGCCATCCGCGGCACGGTTTCTGCTTTGCAGGCAGACGCCGCAGCTGACAGGAGCCTATCTCCCGGCGAGGAGTGGCTTTTGGATAATTTTTATATGGTACGGCGCGCCAGGGAGGACATTGAAAACGGCCTGAATCGCCGTCTGCTCAGGACGCTGACCCTGCAGGACGGCGTTCCGGCAGCGCTGGCCGTTGCCCGCAGGCTGACAGCCGGGGACGAGGCGGTCCGCGAGGAGGCCGTGATGGCTGCCCTGTCCGGTAAAGAAGCCCTGCAAAATGCCGATATCCGCTGCTTTTCTCTGTTTTTAAAGATAGCAATTATTGAAAAAATCGACAAGTTGTGCCGAAACGGACTAACGGATGAGGCCGCCGGGCGGGACATGAAAAACGCGGTGGTCAGCCTGACGCGTATCCGCGCCATTAACTGGGAAAGCGTCTTTGAGCTGACAAGTCCTGCCGAACAGATTTTGCTCCAGGATCCCACCAATACCTACCGCAATATGGACGCGGCCTCTAAGGAAAGCTATCGCGCGGCCGTGGAGCGGCTGGCGCGGCAGTGCGGTACAACGGAAACGGCGGTGGCGGAAGGGGCTCTTGCCCTGGCCCGGCATCCCTTAAGCCGGAGCACCCGCCGCCGTCACATCGGCTGTTACCTGATCGCGGAGGGCAAACCCCGCCTCAAGGAGCAGCTGACAGGCCGCCCGGCCAAACCGGCGGCAACGGATTCCATGAAATGCCGCCGCTATCTGTGGGCAGTCGGCGGCGTCACGGCTCTGTATCTTGTCATTACAGGCGTTTTGGCCTTCCGTCATGGCTACAGCCGATGGTCGGCGGCCTTTTTGCTGCTGTTTTCCCTGATTCCCCTGTCGGAATATGTGCTTCGTCTGGCCGGACAGCTGGGCGGCTTTTTTACCGAGCCCCGGCCGATGCCGGCACTTGCTTTAGATCGCGTGCCGGAATCGGGGGCCTGTTTGGTTGTGGTTCCGGCATTGCTGACCTCTCCCCAGGCGGCAGAAAAGCTGGTTAAAAAACTGGAAATTTTGTATCTGGCTAACCGCTCTGAACAGCTTTTCTTTGCCCTTTTGGGCGATGTAAAGGATGCCGGGTCGCAAACGCTGCCCGGCGACGCGGCCATACACAACGCGGCGCTGTCCGCCGTCGGTGCCTTAAACCGGGTCTATGGCAATCGCTTTTACTATATCGGTCGGCGGCGAGTATTAAACCGGCGGGACAAGCGATATACAGGCTACGAACGCAAGCGCGGCGCTCTGCTGGAGCTGACCCGGCTGCTGGCGGGGCAGGAAACCACCTGCGATATCCTGTCGTGCCCTAAGGAGGCGCTGCCCTCCGTCAGCTATATCTGCACGCTGGACAGTGACACAAAAACGGTTAAAAACGGCGTTTTAGCGCTGCTGGGCGCCATGCTCCACCCCTTAAATCAGCCGGTGTTTGATGAAAAATCAGGACGCGTTACCGCAGGCTACGGTCTTTTGCAGCCAACCATCTGCGCCGACAGCGCAAGCGCCGCGGCCACGCTCTACAGCCGGGTTTTTTCGCCCGGGCTGTCTGACGGCTATCAGGGCGGCCACGCCGATTTTTACTTTAACGCCTTTGCAGAGGGAAGCTTTTGCGGCAAGGGTGTTTTTGATCTGGCTCTGTATCAAAAAATCCTGAATGACAAAATCCCGGAAAACCGCGTGCTGAGCCACGATCTATTAGAGGGCGGCTTTCTGCGAACGGGCATTCCCGCGGCGCCGCCCCTGTCTGACGGCTTTCCCGGCAGCTATCTTGCCGATCAGTGCCGCCGCGGCCGCTGGATTCGCGGGGATTGGCAGCTGCTGCCCTATCTTTGCCCCCATATTAAAAATCAGGCGGGGCACAAAGAAAAAAATTCGCTGAGCCTTTTAACCCGGTTTAAAATTTTTAATAATCTGCGCCGCTCGCTGTATGAGCTCAGTGTGCTGGTGTTGTTTAAATACGCTTTTTTGCTGGATGGCTTCTGGTTTTTGCTGCCTCTGGGGACGGCGCTGGCCGTGCCGCTTTCGGAGCTTTTTCTGGCTGTGCTGTCCGGCCTGTTGCATAAAGAGCCGCGGATGCCTGCCAAGGCGGCCTTAAGCCTTTGTATGCGGTTTTTGTTTTTGCCCTACGGCGCCTATACCGCCGGTCACGCCATACTGAAGGCGCTGTGGCGCATGGCGATCAGCCGCAAAAAGCGTCTGGAATGGGTCACCTCCCAGGAGGCAGAGGCCGCCGGCGCCGCCACGCCGGGCAAAACCTTTAAGACCATGCTGACGGCGCAGCTGATTTCCGGCGTGACAGCCATCGGCTTTTCTCTCTTTTTCACCCCCGCCCTCCTGCCGCTGGCGCTGTTTTTTTTAGTGCTGTGGGCGCTGGCACCTGCCGCCGCCTATTTTGTCAGCCGTCCGCGGCAGGCCTACAGGCCGCCTGAGGCGGATCGGGCATATCTGCTGGAATGCGCAAAGAAAATTTTCCGTTATTATTATGATTTTTGCGGCGAACAGGAGCACTTTCTGCCTCCGGATAATTTTCAGGAAGCGCCCCGGGGGGGGTTGGCGCACCGCACCTCCCCCACCAACATCGGCCTTTTGCTGACGGCTCTTTGCTGTGGTATGGACTTCGGCTTTCTTTCCGTTCGGGAGGCGCTTTCCCGTCTGGCGGGGACGATGGACACCCTGGATGAGCTGGAAAAGGTACACGGCCACCTTTTAAACTGGTATGACACACAGACCTTAGCCCCGCTGGCGCCCCGGTTTATTTCCACAGTGGACAGCGGCAATCTGATTTGTCTGATGCTGACCGCCCGGCAGGCTTTGCAGGAGCTGGCAGATAGGCCCGAAGTGTTTTTAGAACGATGCCGGGCGGCAGACACGGCAGAGGGCACCGGACAGGAGACAGCAGAGCTGACGGCCGCCGCGGCCAGGGAGCAGGCGACAGAGCTGATCCGCCGACTGGACGGCTTTATGAAGGATTGTGACTTCCGCTTTTTATATAACAGCCGCCGCCGGATTTTTTCCGTGGGCTATGACGCAGACCGCGGCGTCCAGACGGATGCCTATTATGACCTGCTGGCCACAGAGGCGCGGCAGACGGGCTTTATTGCCATTTGTAAAAATCAGGTGCCGCCATCCCACTGGCAAAGCCTTGACCGTCCTCGGGCAGGGCGCGATGGCCGCGGCGCACTGCTTTCCTGGAGTGGCACCATGTTTGAATATTTAATGCCGGCCTTGCTCATGAAAAGCCATCCCGGCACCCTGCTATATGACAGTTACCGAGCCGCCGTGCGGGCGCAAATCCACTATGCCGCCAAAAAGCAAAAGCCCGTTTGGGGCATCTCGGAGTGTGCCTATTTCGGCTTCGATGCCTCCCTGTCTTACCGCTACCGTGCCATGGGTGTGCCGTCTTTGGCTCTGTCTCGGGAAAAACACCGGGACTATGTGGCCGCACCCTATGCCTCTTTTCTGGCACTGTCTGTCTGGCCGAAAAAAGCACTGCGAAATCTGCGGCGATTAGAGACGCTGGGTGCTGTGGGCACTTACGGCTTTTATGAGTCTGTGGACTTTACAAAGAACCATGTGGGCAAGGACAGGGACTATGAAATCGTTAAGACCTACATGGTGCACCATCTGGGCATGAGCCTGCTGGCCATTGCCAACCTTCTGTCCGGCGGCGTGATGCAAAAGCGGTTTGCCGCCGCGCCGGAAACGGCGGCCTGCACCTATTTATACAACGAGGCCGCCGGCGCACGGACGCCCGGCCGGGAGAGTCTGTTGGCTGACCGGGAGGCATCCCGGAAAGAAGCACGCCCGGACAGCTGCACAGAGGAATATTTCGCAGAGTCCGTCACCCGGTTTGCCGCCGTGCCCCGTTCGCTGGCCGTTTCCGCCGGTGAATCCATGCTATATATTAACGACAGGGGTGCAGGCTTTTTTGAATCGGCAGGCGTCCGGGCCAATCGGTTCGATGCCAGCCTGACCCGGCATCCCCATGGATTTTATATCTATATCAAGGCAAACGGCGTCTGGGGCGGCGCGACCTATATGCCGCTGCAGGCCGCCGGCCACAGCGCGGAGCTAACGGCAGGCGGCGCGATTTTCCACAGCCGTCCCTGCGGTCTTTCCGCCCGGTTGCGGGTCACATTGGCGCCGTCGGGCGGCGCGGTTCTGCATGAGCTGACGGTTCAAAATCCGGGCGCCGAAACCTGCGTCGACGCGGCAGGCTTTTTTGAAGCAACGCTGACAGATTATGCCGCCGATGAAGCCCATCCGGCCTTTTCCGGCCTGTTTGTGGAAACGGCGTTTTGCCCGGAGGAGGGCGTGCTGCTGGCGCGCCGCCGCCCCAGAGGGCGCGGACAGAAGCCCTGCTTTCTGGCTTTTTCTCTTTCCGGCGGTGAACGTCTGTCCTTTGAGAGCGACCGGCTTCAGCTGCTGGGCCGGGGCGGTTCAGCTGCCGATCCCGCCTTTTTCCGGCAGGAAACGCTGTCCGGCACCACTGGTGCCGTTTTAGATCCGGCCATGGCGCTCCGGTCACAAAAAACGCTGAAAAAGGGGGAAACGGCGCGGTTTCTCTTTATCACCGTGCTGGCAGACAGCCGGGAGGCGGCGCTGGAGCGTGTCCACGCTCTGAAGAGCTTTAGCGTACCCGATGCCATGAAACATCTGGCCGCCGAAAATGCGGACTGGTGCCGAGCCAGAGGGATCACGCCCCAAATGGAGGGGCTCTACGGCCGGTGGCTGTCTGCGCTGTTTTATCCCACCTGTCAAAAACGCCCCTTCGACGAATATCTGACCGAACCCACCGAAGGGCAGCCGGGGCTGTGGCGGTTCGGCATATCCGGCGACGTGCCGGTGATTTTGTATCTGATGCACGAGGATGTTTCAGAAGCGGACATCAAAACGCTATTGCTGGGGTGTTTATATCTGCGCCGGCGGCATATTATGCTGGATTTGGTGCTGTGGGACGAAAGCCGCGGCGGCTACCATGAGCATGTGCAGAACCGGGTGCGGGCGGCTCTTGTGGCGCTGGGGATGGATGGCCTTGCCGGGCAGCCGGGCGGGGTATTCCTGCTGTCTGCGGACAAGGCCGGCCAGGCGGATAAGCGGCTTTTGATGACGGCCGCCCGTCTGCTGTTCGACAGCCGCCGCCCGCTGGCAGAGCAGCTCTACCCCGACGCGTTTCTTCAAACATCGTCCGCATCCCCCGGGGACGTTCCGCCGGCGTTCCTGCCACCGGCAGAGCCCCTGTCCTTTGCAAACGGCTACGGCGGCTTTGCGGCAGACGGCAGCTATATCATCCGTTTGTCCGGCACGGCTCTGCCGCCGCTGCCCTGGGCGCACATTGTCGCCAATCCGGCCTTTGGGTTTCTGACCACAGAGCGGGGCGGCGGCTATGTCTGGGCAGATAATGCCCGGGAAAACAAGCTGACCCGCTGGAGCAACGATCCGGCCGGCGATCCGGACGATGAGTGCTTTTATCTGCGGGATGAGGAAAGCGGCGCCCTGCTGTCCCCCGTTGCCGGTGTTTTGCGGGACGGCGGCGATTATGAAATCCGGTATGAACCGGGACGGTGCGTGTATCGGCATAAGGGGCAGGGTTTGCTGCTGACCCTTACGCAGTCTGTGCCGGTCTACGGCAGCGTGAAGCTTTCTCAGCTTTCGGTTACTAATGAGCTGAATACGCCCAAACGGCTGACGGTCTTTTATTATGTCCGGCCGGTTCTGGGAGCGGCGGCCAGCCGGACAGCGCATACGCTGGTCAGCCGTCGGGAAAACGGAATCCTGACGGCAGAAAATGTATTCAGCGGCGAGCCGGGGTTGATGTTCATCGGGACAGACGGCAAAATCAGCAGCTATACCGGCAACGGCCGCGGCTTTGCGCCCAACGCGGCGGGCATCCCCGCCGCCCTGACAGAGCCAGAGCTGGATTGTCGTACCGGCGCCCTTTACGACCCCTGTCTGGCCCTTGCCCGCAGGATAGAGCTGGCGCCCGGTGAGACAAAGGCGCTGTCCTTCCTGCTGGGCGCCGCCCGCCACCGGGAGGAAACCTTGTCCCTTTGCGAGACCTATGCAAAGCCCGGCGCAGCGGAAAAGGCCATGAAAAAAACCGCCGACTATTGGGCGGCGCTCTGCGGCACAGTACAGGTTAAAACGCCCTCAAAGGTCATGGATCTGTTGCTGAACAGCTGGCTGCTGTATCAAACCTGCGCCTGCCGTCTGATGGCGCGGACAGGCTTCTATCAGGCAGGCGGCGCCTTTGGCTATCGGGATCAGCTGCAGGACGCGCTGGCGCTTCTGTATGCCGACCCCGCCATGACCCGCCGCCAGATTCTGCGTCACGCCGCCCATCAGTTCCGGGAGGGGGATGTACAGCACTGGTGGCACGAGGACAATGGCGGCGGCAAGGGCATCCGCAGCCGATTTTCCGATGACAGGCTGTGGCTGCCCTATGCCTTGGGGCGGTATGTGGCCGTGACCGGCAATGTGGATATTTTGGAGGAAAAGGTGCCCTGGCTGGACGCGCCGCCCCTTAAAGAGGGCGAGGATGAGCGATACAGCGCCGCGTCCGTGACGGCGGAGAAATCCACCGTATATGAGCACGGCTTGAGGGCGCTTCAATGCTCCATGACCTGCGGCGCCCACGGCTTGCCACTGATGGGCAGCGGCGACTGGAACGATGGCATGAATACCGTGGGCAACGGTGGACAGGGAGAAAGCGTTTGGCTGGGCTGGTTTTTGTGCGCGGTAATTGAAGGCTTTCTGCCGCTGGCTGAGGCCCGGGGGGATCGAGAGGCGGCAGCGCGTCTGACGGAATATCGGAAGGCGCTGGTTTGCAGTCTAAACGAAAACGCCTGGGACGGCGGCTGGTACCGCCGGGCTTATTTCGATGACGGCACACCCCTGGGCACCCGGGAGAGCGCGGAATGTGAGATTGATTCCATCTCCCAGAGCTGGGCGGTGATCTCCGGCTGTGGCGACGGGGACAAGGCACGCGCCGCCATGGACGCAGTGCGGGAAAAGCTGATTGACGAAGAGCATGGAATTATCCGGCTTTTAACCCCGCCCTTTGGCGCAGGGAATCTGGAGCCGGGCTATATCAAAAGCTATCTGGCAGGCGTGCGGGAAAACGGCGGGCAATATACCCACGCCGCTGTTTGGGTGGTGATGGCCGCCGCCCTGCAGGGTCGGGGGGACGAGGCGCTCCGGCTGTTTGAAATGATTGCGCCGATGACCCACAGCGATACGAAGGCAAAGGCAGATTGCTATAAAACGGAGCCCTACGCGGTGGCCGCCGACGTATACGGCGCACCGCCACACGAGGGGCGCGGCGGCTGGACCTGGTACACCGGTGCGGCCGGCTGGCTCTATCGTGTGGGGCTGGAAAATATCCTTGGCGTTCAAAAGGAGGGCGCCCGACTGCGGCTTGCGCCCTGCGTTCCGGGGGACTGGACAGAATTTACGATTGTTTGGCACGAGGGCTGTGCCGTTTATGAAATCACCGCCAAACGGGGCAGCGGCAAGCCGGTGCTGGACGGCAAGACGCGGCCGGAGGACTGGATTTTGCTGACGGACGACGGCCGGCAGCACAAGGCGGTATTTTATTTTGAATAGCCGCGGGCACAAAAACGGCGCAAAACGGCGTAGCGGCGGCTTTAGACCGCAAAAAAACCGCTCCGCTGCGCGGAAGATAAGTAATGGTTTCAAAGCAACCTGCCAATGTATGGCAGAATGTTTTATAATATCAAGTCAAAATAATCTTTTTCCGGTCGCGGCTAGGCAAACGATATGAATCCGAACCTGCCTACATGGCCTGATTACGGGGTTTCAAAGGGGCAGAGCCCTTTTGCATGAGTTTCCCGAAGGCAAGCGAAGGACCGCCCGGGCTCGGCGGGCGGAACGGGGCCCGGCTAAAAAATTAACACTATTTTGCAGAAAAAAACTATTTTGACAGTCTAAAAAGTGGCTGTCACATTAAGTCGACAGCCACTTTTGAGGCTGAACGGATTTAGATGCAGAACGAACAA
>CAYUUO010000018.1:0-32079 GCA_964447945.1 uncultured Oscillospiraceae bacterium | reverse complement strand
GTTTATCTCGTAAAAAAATATTACGGAATGTAACACATCTATTGTAAACCTACATCTGAAACAATTGTATTGTGAAAAAACAATTGTTTTTTTTTGCGTTTTGTGATAAAATAAATAAGTTACAAGCTGTCAATCAGCGCACAACCAAAGGAGGCTTACAATAATATGGGCTTTGATGTTATCGCACGGCAGATCGCCATGCTGGCTGTCATTATGCTGCTGGGCTTTGTCGGCGTGAAAACGAAGTATTTAGAGCCGGGACTTAAGGACGGTATTTCCAAGCTGGTGCTGCGCATCACGCTCCCGCTTTTAAACCTGACTGCCATCACAGCCCAGACTCTGCGGCCGGAAATGCTGAGAAATGCCGGCATTATCATTGCCGTTGAAATCTGTGTCATCCTCTTGCTATTGCTCATCGGCTCGCTGGGCGCCAGGCTGTTCCGTCTGCCGCCGCCGGCCCGGGTGATTCACACCTGCATGAGCGCCTTTGGCAACGTTATTTTTCTGGGCTATCCGCTGGTGACCGCGCTATACGGTCAGGAGGGGCTTTTTTACGCAATTGTATATGCTCTGATTAACGACGGCATCGTTTGGACAATGGGTGTGTTCCTGATTGCAAAATCCGGCGGCGGCAACACAAGGGCAGGACTTAAAAAGCTGATTAACCCCAACACACTGACCTTTATCATTGCCCTCTGTATGCTGGCCTTCGGCCTGCGCCTGCCGGATATGCTGCACGAAACCCTGGCCTCCGTGGGCTCCATGACCACCTGCCTGTCCATGCTGTTTATCGGCATGACTCTGGGGACCATTGATTTAAAGGGTATTTACAAACGGTTTAGCATCTATTTGATTGTCCTGTTTAAAATGCTGGCCGTGCCGGTGCTGCTGATTTTGCTTTTATCCCGCCTGCCGCTGGATAAAACCCTGCTGGGTGTTTTTGTTTTGGAGGCGGCCATGCCTGTGCAGACCGTTTTAACCATTGTAGCCAACGAATTTGGCTCGGATTACCAATATGCGGCGGAATGTGTGTTCATCACCACAGTGCTGAGCCTTGTGACCCTGCCCGGCCTGTATTGGCTGATGCTGCAAATCCTCTAAAATTGATTGATACGGAAAATCCCGTAAAATATGACAGATATACGACAAAGGAAAGGATGATTATCATGAGCAAAACACCGAAGGCTGCCGTGATTATGGGCAGCGATTCTGATTTTCCGGTGGTTAAAAAATGCATTGCCATGCTAAAGCGCTTTGGCATTGAGGCAGATGTGCGGGTGATTTCCGCTCACCGGACGCCGGACGCTGCCGCACGCTACGCGAAAGCGGCGCGGGAAAACGGCGTGGATATCATCATTGCCGCGGCCGGCAAGGCCGCCCATCTGGCCGGTGTTCTGGCGGCCTTTACCACGCTGCCGGTAATCGGTATTCCCATGAAATCCTCAACCTTAGACGGACTGGACTCTCTACTTTCCGTGGTGCAGATGCCCAAGGGCATTCCTGTGGCCACCGTTGCTGTTGACGGCGCGGATAACGCCGGTATTTTAGCCGCGCAGATTCTGGCACTGAAATACGAGCAGATTGCACCGCTGCTTGAGCAGTTCAAGGCAGAAATGGCAGCCGAGGTTGAGGCAAAGGATCGGGCCATCCGCAGCGAGGCGGCCGCCCTGTAAAACATTGTTAATGAAGGCCGCAGCGGCGGCGGAAAGGAAGATACATATGAAAAAACTGGATTTACTTTATGAGGGAAAGGCAAAAAAGGTATTTAAAACCGAGGATCCTGATTGCTACATTGTGGATTATAAGGACGATGCCACGGCCTTTAACGGCGAAAAACGCGGCACGATTTTAGAAAAGGGCATCGTTAACAACCGCGTGTCCAATCATCTGTTTAAGCTTTTGGAAACAAAGGGCATCCCCACCCATCTGGTGGAGGAAATCAGCGACCGGGAAACCATTGTCAAGCGAGTGGAAATCGTTCCCATTGAGGTCATTGTGCGCAACATTGCCGCCGGCAGCCTGTCTAAGCGGCTGGGGCTACCTGAGGGCACAAAGCTTTCCAAAACCGTGCTGGAATTTTGCTATAAAAATGATGAGCTGGGCGATCCCATGATTAACGACTATCATGCCCTGGCAATGAACCTGGCAACCCAGGAGGAATTAAAGACGATTGCGGACATGTCCTTCCGCATTAACGAAATTCTGGGGGATTATTTAAAGGAATCCGGCATTGAGCTGATTGATTTTAAGCTGGAATTCGGCCGCTATCACGGTTCCATTATTCTGGCTGACGAAATCAGCCCCGATACCTGCCGCTTCTGGGACAGCAAAACCGGCGAAAAGCTGGATAAGGATCGGTTCCGCCGGGATATGGGCGGCGTTGAGGACGCCTATCAGGAAGTTTTAAAACGTTTGCTGGGCTAGGGGGAAACATCCATGATTCAAGCCAAAAAGACACTGGCGGGCGCGGCGCCCTATGCCCCCGGCCGCCCCATTGACGAAATTAAGCGGCAGTTCGGTCTGACGCAGGTGACCAAGCTGGCCTCCAACGAAAATCCGCTGGGGGCTTCTCCGCTGGCCCGGGAGGCTGTGCGCCGCAGCGCGGAGGATGTTTTTCTATACCCTGACCCGGATGCCTACGCCCTTCGCCAAACGCTGGCTGCCCATTTAGGGATGCCATCGGAAAGCCTGATTTTCGGCACAGGCAGCGACGGTCTGATTGACCTTGTCTGCAAAACCTTTCTCGCAGAGGGCGATGAGAGCATTATGCCTCACCCCTCCTTTTCGCTGTATGAGTTAAACGTTCTGGCCGCCGGTGCCACGCCCCGGAAGGTTGCTCTGACGGATAACCGGTACTACCGCCCGACAGATCTATTGCTCTGCGTCACGCCGAAAACCAAGGTCATCTGGCTCTGCAACCCCAACAATCCCACAGGCGGCATGTATACAGAAAAGGAACAGCTGGCCTTTTTTGACGCTCTGCCGGAGGATATTCTGGTGGTGATTGACGAGGCCTATTATGAATATGCCTGCGGCTGTCCGGATTTTCCCAACAGTCTTGCACTGCTGCAAAGCAGAAAAAATATTTTGATTCTCCGCACCTTTTCTAAGGTTTACGGGCTGGCCGGTCTGCGGGTGGGGTACGGCATAGCAAGCCCCGCGGTCATTGCCCAGCTGGAAAAAGCGCGGCCGCCCTTTAACGTCTGCGCGCCTGCACAGGCGGCGGCCGCCGCTGCTTTGGCCGATCAGGCGTTTGTGGCCCGGTCCCTTGCGGAAAATCAGGCCAATAAAGAATATCTGGAGCAGGCTTTTACCCGTTTGGGGCTTTCTTATATTAAAAGCGCAACCAATTTCATCGCCGTGGACACAGGTCATGACGCAAAAACCGTGTACGAACGGCTGCTGGCGCTGGGCTATATTGTCAAGGGCGGCCACGTGCTGGGTCTGCCCGGCTATCTGCGCGTCACCATCGGCACCCGCGCCCAGTGCGAGGGCTTTGTGGCCGCTTTAGAGCAGGTTTTGCAGTCGCTGTAGGCAGCTGACACGGCAAGGGCGGCGAGATCCATATCCCCTGCCTGCAAACCAGATTTTGAAAGGAGTTCATGGCAAACCATGAAAACAATCACCCCGGAGGAAAAGAAAATACAGGCTGATTTTTCCGACCGCGTCCGCACGCTGCTGGCCGACCGCGCCCCCAAGGCGCTGGTGATTACCTACGGCTGTCAGCAGAACGAAAATGACTCGGAGCGGATTCGCGGCATGCTGTCTGCCATGGGCTATACCTTCACCGAGTCTAAGGAAGAGGCCGATTTGATTTTATATAACACCTGCGCCGTCCGTGAGGGCGCCGAACAGCGGGTGCTGGGCAACATCGGCGCGCTGTCCCATGAAAAGCGCCGCCGTCCCGGTCTGCTCATCGGCCTGTGCGGCTGCATGATGCAGCAGGCTCATATGGCGGAAACCATCCGCCGCAAATATAAGCACGTTTCGCTGGTATTCGGCACCCATGCCCTCCACAGGCTGCCCCAGCTTTTATATGAGGCGCTCATGGAACAGAAAACCGTGATTGCCGTGGAGGACTCCGAGGGCGTGATTGCCGAGGACGTGCCTGTTTACCGCACCGGCGACCCGAAGGCGTGGGTATCGGTGATGTATGGCTGCAATAATTTCTGCACATACTGTATTGTACCCTATGTCCGCGGCCGGGAGCGGAGCCGCATGCCGGAAAAAATTATGGAGGAAATCACAGGGCTTGTCGCCCACGGCGTGACGGAGGTGACCCTGCTGGGACAAAACGTCAACGCCTACGGGAAGGATCTTAATATGGCTATTGATTTTGCCGGGCTGCTCCGTCAGGTCAACGCTGTCCCCGGCCTGCGCCGAATCCGTTTTATGACCTCCCATCCCAAGGATATGAGCGAGGCGCTGATTACCGCCATGGCAGACTGCGAAAAGGTTATGCCGCAGCTGCATCTGCCCTTTCAGGCCGGCAGCGACCGGATTCTGACCGCTATGAACCGCCGCTATACCCAGGCGCAGTATCTGGAGCTGGTGCGCCGTGTGCGGGATAAAATCCCGAATATTGCCATGACCACCGATGTGATTGTGGGCTTTCCCAATGAATCGGAGGCAGATTTTGAGGAAACACTCCGGGTTTTACAAAGCGTCCGGTTCGACAGCGTGTTTTCCTTTATTTATTCCAAGCGGACAGGTACGCCGGCAGCGGAGATTGACGATCGGGTCACCGCAGAAGAAAAACACCGGCGGTTTGACCGGCTGCTAGCGCTGCAGAATCAGATTTCACGGGAAATTAACGATGCCTGTCTGGGACAGTGCTTTGAGCTGTTGGTGGAGGGCGAGAGCAAAACCGATAAAACCATGCTCACCGGCCGAACCCCCGGCGGCAAAATTGTTAATTTTCCGAAGGAGGACGGCATCGGTGCCGGGGATTACGTCACCGTGACCGTTGAAAAAACAAACACTTGGTCCCTTACGGGCAAAATCCGGCGGGACGAATAAAAGACGAACCGAAATGGTAGGAGGATTTTTCATGAACAAGGTAAGAAAAGCCATGCTGACAGCACTGACTGTATTTTGTCTGCTGCTGCCGCAAATGGCCGTGTCAGCCGATAACAGCGCTGTCTGGGCCTATGCGGCCGCCGTGGAAAGCGGCAATTTGCAGGATATTGTTACAACTGTAGAAGCACTGAACAGCATCCACCCCAGCCCAGCCGATGTGTCGGAATGTAAGGCCATGCTGTGGCCGGCCTACAACGCAGGCTTTGCCTATGAAAAGCTGGGGAACTTCACAAAGGCGCTTGAGTATTATAAAAAATTCGTGGCCTATGCCTCTTATTTGCAGACCTATGACAATCAGGATCACAGGGAAAACATTAAGGGAATCAGCGCCATCGTCAACCATCTGAGCCTGACACCGCAGCTTTATGCTGAATCCGCCGCCCCCGCCGATGTGCCGCAATACGGCGCCAAAAACGAGCCGGCCGGCACCTTTTTCGGCAAGTGCGACAGCTTCAGCGCCGGACAAGAGTCCGCCTATCTTTTATATATCACCTTTGGCACGGAAAGCGTTGCCACCTTTGATTACTTACTGCCGGATGAAGCCGTCTATCTTGAAATTGCCTGGAATCTGCCTAACGAGAACAAGAGCGCTTTAGACGGCGTTAACAGCGGCGCCTATGACAATTATATGATAGAGAACCTGAAGCATATTGCCACGCTCCGGCACAAGGTGTTCCTGCGCTTTGGCGCTGAGGTGAACTGCTGGTCACTGCCGGAGGATCCGGCGGCGCTGGCCGCGTTTATCGACAGCTACAAGGCCGCCTTCCGCCGTGTTGCGGGACTGGCCCGCCAGTATGCGCCCAACGCCGCGCTGGTATATTCACCCAACGATGTGTCCGCTTGGCATGTGACCGCCGCGGACTTCTATCCCGGCGATGAATATGTAGACTGGGTGGGCTTATCCATGTACGATAATGTGAACCCGGCTGCCAAATTCCAGAAGGCAGATACTCACGACGCCTATTATTGTCTTGGCTACTACGACAATCCCATCGTAAAGATTAAAAATATTGTGGATACCTTCGGTGACAGAAAGCCCATTATGATCAGCGAATGTGGCTTTGCCTATGACGATGGCGCCGAGGCGCATGCCGTGGAAAAGCTGAAGGAATTTTACACCTATGTGAACATGGTTTATCCGCAGGTGAAGGGAATTCTGTATTTTAACGCCAATGTGGGCAAAACCTACAAGCTGGACGGCTCAGCGGCTGTCCGGAATGCCTTTATGGAAGCCACACAGAAAAACGCTGCCATGCAGGCCAGTCTGACCGGCCAAAACAAAGGCTATACCCGTTTTTCGACTGTCAATGAGCAGCTGGACGCCTTAAAGCTGGCGCTGTATGCCGATTTCCCCAGCCCGGATGCGGTGTCTGTGAGCTATACCTTAGACGGTGTCGGCCTTGCCCATGAGGAAACCATTCCCTACAGAGCCTCGATTGATGTGAAAAGCCTTGCCTTAGGGCAGCACACCCTGACCGTGGCCGTTTCCTGCGGCAGCTTTTATCAAACCTATGATTATGTATTCTATGTCGGCGCAAACAACTATGTCTGCCAGTCAGAGGCGGCCATGAACGCCGCGCCTCGAGACATTACCGTGCTCCTGGACGGCAGCCCCATGACCTTTGCCCAGCCGCCGGTCATCATCGGCGACCGGACGCTGGTGCCTTTGCGGGCCATTTTTGAAGCCCTGGGGGCCACGGTTGACTGGACGGCGGAAACGCAAACCGTACAGGCCGACAGAGGGGACACACGGATTTCTCTGCAAATCGGCAGCAATCAGCTGTTTGTGAACGGCGCTGTCCGGGAGCTGGATGTGCCGGCACAGCTGTATAACGGCTACACCATGGTGCCCTCCCGCGCCATTGCCGAGGCGCTGGGCTGCACTGTCGACTGGGATGGCTCCAGCAGGACGGTTATCATCACACGCTGACCGGTTGGGAATAAAGCCGCAGCCAACAAAACAGGCTGCAATGCGCAGAGCACGCAGAGAATCGGAAAACGGCAACAGAACCGTTTGCTAAAGATAAAAACCGATAAAACGCTGTTTAAAAACAAGCTGAAAACGCAATATATATAACGGAGGAACAAAAAATGGAAGAAATTTTACAAAAGGCCCACGAGCTGGGCGAGCTTTTGGCCGCCTGTCCGGAGCTGGCGCGCTATCAGGAGCAGGAAATGGCCTTTCAGACAGACGAAGCCGCCCAGGCGGCCGTTGCTGAATATGAACGCAAAAGCGCCGCTTTATCCGAGGAGATGCACAAAGCCTCTATGACGCCGGAAAAGCTGGAGGACTTTCGCAAGCAAATGAACGACAATATGGCGGAGCTGACCAAAAACGCAACCGCCCGTGAATATCTGGAGGCAAAATCCGCCTTTAATCAGGTGATTGTGCAGGTAAACGAAATTTTGGGCTATCACATTCGCGGTGAAGAAAACAGCGGCGGCTGCAGCGGTCACTGCTCCGGCTGCAGCGGCTGTCACTAGGCAGAAACAGGAGGGGCATGGAATGACGCCGGCAATGGAACGGTATTACGAGCTTAAAAAAGAATATCCGGATTCAATTTTGTTTTTCCGCATGGGTGATTTTTACGAAATGTTCTCAGAGGACGCCCGTCTGGCCGCTGAGGTACTGGATCTGACCCTGACCAGCCGTCAGAAAAACGACCAGGGAAAGCCGGACGTGGAGAACAATCCCATGTGCGGTGTTCCCTTCCACGCGGCAGACGTGTATATCGGCCGTTTGACCGCCAAGGGCTTTAAGGTGGCCATTTGCGAGCAGATGGCCGCGCCCGGTGATGTGAAGGGAGTTCTGCCCCGGGACGTCATCCGGGTGATCACCCCCGGCACCGTGACGGACACGGCACAGCTGGAGGACAAGCGCAACAATTTCCTCTGTGCCGCCTATATGGATCAGGGCATTTACGGCGCGGCCTTTGCAGATATCAGCACCGGCGAGCTTTTTTTGGTGACCCTGCCCTCCTGGCAGCGGCTGCTGGATGAACTGGCGCGATATACGCCCGCGGAAATTATTTTTTCAGAAACGGTATATCAAAACGAGGCACTGCGGGAGGAAATCGCCCTGCGGTTTCACACAAGGCTTGACAAGGCGCGGCAGGAGCCGGACTGGGCCGCCTCCCGCGAGCTGATTCTGCGTCAGTTTTCCGTTGCCTCTCTGGCGCAGCTGTCCCTGCCGGAGGATACCTTTGTTGTCAACACGCTGGGGCTGCTCATTGATTATCTGACAGCCACGCAAAAAACCTTTTTGAGCCACATCCGCCATATCCGGCATTATGCCGCGAATGAATATATGGAGCTGGACGTAAACGCCCGCCGGAACCTGGAGCTGACGGAATCCATGCGGCTGGGCAGCAAAAAAGGCTCTCTGCTCTGGGTGCTGGACAAAACCAAAACCGCCATGGGCGGCCGGTTGCTGAAAAGCTTTATTGAAAAACCGCTGACAAGCTGTACCAAAATTCAAAAGCGGCTATATGCTGTGGATGCGCTGTTGAAAAACAAGGAGCTGCGTTTTGATTTAACGGGCGCTCTGGGCGAAATTCAGGATTTGGAGCGTTTAATCGGCCGGATTGTCTGCAAATCCGCCACACCCCGGGAGCTGCTTGCGTTAAAACGCTCTCTCATGGTGCTGCCGGAGGTGGAGCTGCTGCTGGCACGTCTTGACGCGCCCCTGATCTGTGAGCTGAGCCAGCGGCTGGACACCATGGGCGATCTTTTAGATCTGCTGGAGGATTCGATCTGCGACGACGCACCCAATGCGCTCCGGGAGGGCGATATTATTAAACCCGGCTACGACGCCGATGTTGATACGGACCGCGAGCTAAAGGAAAACGGTCACGGTGCCGTGGCGCGTATGGAGGAAACAGAGCGGGAGCGCACGGGCATTAAAACGCTGAAAATCGGCTATAATCGGGTGTTCGGCTATTATATCGACGTGCCCAAATCCTTTCAGGGCGAGGTGCCGCCCGATTACGTCCGGAAGCAGACGCTGGCTAACAACGAGCGCTATATTAACGCCGAATTAAAGGCACTGGAGGATAAGCTGCTGGGTGCCGAGGAGCGTCTGCGTCAGCGGGAATTTAAGCTGTTCTGCGATATCCGGGACACGATTGCAAAGGAGGTTGAGCGGGTTCAGCAAACTGCCGCGGCCCTGGCCGTGGCCGATGTGCTTTGCTCCTTTGCCGAGGTGGCGGCGAAAAACAACTACACCATGCCCACAGTGGATATGTCCGATACCATCAGCATCAAGGACGGACGGCATCCGGTGGTGGAGAAAATGCTGAAAAACGAGCTGTTTGTCCCCAACGATACCCTTCTGAATTGCCATGACGACCGGTTTTTAATCATCACCGGCCCCAACATGGCCGGTAAGTCTACCTATATGCGGCAGACCGCCTTAATCGTCATTATGGCGCAAATCGGCTCCTTTGTACCGGCCGCTGCCTGTACCGTAGGCATCTGCGATAAAATTTTTACAAGGATCGGCGCCTCTGATGATTTGTCTGCCGGACAAAGTACCTTTATGGTGGAAATGACAGAGCTGTCGGACATTTTAAAGAACGCAACCAACAGGAGCCTGCTGCTTCTGGATGAAATTGGCCGCGGCACCAGCACCTTCGACGGACTGGCCATTGCCTGGAGTGCCGCCGAGTACATATCCAGCCCCAAGCGTTTGGGCGCCAAGGCGCTGTTTGCCACCCACTATCACGAGCTGACCGCGCTGGAGGGGCGGCTTGACGGCGTGAAAAACTATTCCATTGCCTGCAAAAAGCGGGGCGACAGCGTCACCTTCCTGCGGCGAATCGTCCGGGGCGGTGCGGATGACAGCTACGGCATTGAGGTGGCGGCGCTGGCAGGACTTCCTAAGCAGGTGATCCAGCGGGCTAAGGAAATTTTAGCAGATATTGAAGATAAGGGCGGCCGCCCGGCGCTGCCGGAGCCTGCAAACCCGGCTGCACCGGAACCCCAGCTGGGAATCGCCGATATGCGCGGGGCAGACATCGTAGAGCGTCTCGCAGCCATGGATCTGACGACCTTGACGCCGATTGAGGCCATGAATGTTTTGTTCCAGCTGCAGAAAATCGCGCAAAGCTAAGCAAGGCCCAACACATGAGATAAGTTGCTTAAAGCAAAACGAGGAAAGGATGTGAACGCTTCATGAAAACACTGGCTGAAAACCGCAAGGCGCGGCACGATTATTTCATTGAGGAAACCTTTGAGGCCGGCATTGCCTTAAGCGGCACGGAGGTTAAATCAATCCGTAAGGGCGCGCTGAATTTAAAGGATAGCTTTGTCAGCTTTTACGGCGGCGAGGCGTTCATTAAAAATATGCACATCAGCCCCTATGAGCAAGGGAACATTTTTAACAAGGACCCTCTTCGAGATCGCCGTTTGCTGCTCCACAAGCGGGAGATTAACTATCTGTACGGCGCGGTCAAGCAAAAGGGCTTTTCCGTTATCCCCCTCTCGGTTTATTTAAAGGACAGCCTGGTGAAGGTGCAAATCGGTCTGGCGCGGGGCAAAAAGCTGTATGACAAGCGCAGCGATATAGCCGACCGTGACGCTAAGCGCCGGATGGATAGAGTGATGAAGGAAAGAAATCAGTAAAAGAGGCTGAGCAACAAAGTTAGGCAGGTTCGGGTTCATATTGTCTGGCACTAACGTCCAATGTTAATACAATAAAATAAACGGTGCATTTACATTGAAGAAAAGTTTCATCGTGAAACTTTTCTTTTTAATTCTGTGGTAATCAGTAAATTTATCTTGACATTAGAAATTAAAAGTGTTATAATAATGTTAGAATAATTCTAATATTGGATTGAGAAAAATGACAAAGTACGAGAAACGCATATATGAAATCGTTAATCAATCGTCATCACATATGACCGTTGAGCAAATCTATCAAATACTAAAAGCTGATTTCCCGAGTGTGGTTTTGGCAACTGTTTATAATAATTTAAATAAGCTGTACAGGGACAGGCTTATCAATAAAATCTCGGTGGAGGGTATGCCTGACCGCTATGATAGAATTGTTAAGCACGATCATGTTGTTTGCCAAAATTGTGGAAAACTGACAGATATACAGTTTGAGGATTTGACGGAAACTTTAAAAAAGCAATTCGGTACAGATTTTTTGTTTTACGATTTAAAAGTATTCTATGTGTGTCCGGATTGCCGCAAAAAACTCGGTGTAGACAAGAACATTCATGGATATACCAATCGTATGGATTAACGGACAATGAAATTTAGAGGATAAATATTATGCAAACAGCAATATCCTTAATAGTTTCAATGCCCATCTACAACAAGTGCGCATACGGGCGCAGACAACCCGTAAATATAAATATATAAGGAGAGATAACCATGAGAAGTATTACGACACTGGATTTACAGTATGCCCATCGTTTCTATGGGTTTAAGGGAGAAGCGCAGTATCTGCACGGACATACGGGAGTACTGACTATAGAAGTAGAGGATTCGGTTAATGCCGGCGTGAATATGGTTTTCCCATGTAATGAAATTCAAAAGACTGCATGGGAAGTCCTTAAAAATTTTGACCATGCTTTGATTCTTCGCGAGGATGATCCGCTCCTGCCGGCTATTCTCGATGTGTATGAAAAACAGGGAATTAAAAACGGTACACCAAATAACGTTATGAAAGGTCCTGCTTTCAAAACTGATTTGGCAACGGCATATCCGGAGTGCCGCTTAGTGGTTACAAAAGAAACAATGACCGTTGAGGGTATGATTAAGATTGTTTATGATTTATTGAAGGATAAGCTCAATATAGTTAAATTGACCTTTACCAGCGGTGTTAATGCGGCTTCTGAGGAATTTGAACCGAACTTACATACGGAGCGCTGTCCTTTGTGCGGCATCGCACTGAATGAAAACGGCATATGTCCTAAATGCGGTTATAAAAAAGCCTGATTTTTTTCAAATCAACCCATAATGTGCTTGCGCATATTTTTGACAATTATATGATGTTTTAACTATAAAATACCATATATGTATAAGGTCTGCGGATAAAATGCCTTAGCAAAACGAGGATTAATTACGGTCCTCGTTTTGCTTTGTGTAAAAACAGAACCGCAATTTTGTATCAAAATTACGGTTCTTATGTGCCTAGGCAGATGGGAGTCGAACCTAAAGGGGCTGCAAAAAATGTGCGTAGACTGCACTCTGCACATTTTTTACAGCCCCTTCTCTTTTTTTCTGACTTTTTTTCGCCCTGTTAAGTCTTGTTACATTTGTTCCCACCGCAGGCGAACATAGTCAAACAGCATCTCGGCAGTCCCGTCAATCCCCAGCCGGGAGCTGTTAACGGAAATATCATAATTTCGTGAATCGCCCCATTTGCCGCTGCAATAGAAGTTGTGGTAGGATTTTCTTTTCTTGTCGCGATATCGCATCATGCGCTCCGCCTCATCCTCGGAAATGTGATGAAGCTTTGCAATCCGCGCCCGCTTAACCGGCAAGTCACCCAGCACAAAAACAGAAACCAAATGGCTGTTTTCCTTTAGAACATGCTCGGCACAGCGGCCCACAATCACAAAGGAATCTCCCTGCTCCGCCTTTTTTCTCAAAAAATCAAACTGCATATTGGCAATTTGCTCCTCGGGTGAGTTACTGAGGCCGTTCACCGTGCGGTAAAAGAAAATATTTTTGGGAATTTCATCATATTTTTTCAGCTCGTTCCCATCCACATTTTTCTTTTGGGCAATTTCGCTCAGCAAATTATCGTCATAAAGAGGAATGGAAAATTTTTGCGAAAGCTGCTCCGCAATAACATGGCCGCCGCTTCCGAATTCACGTCCGACAGAAATAATCAGTTGTTTTTCCATAGAAAGCCCTCCTGTATAAAATCGTTTTTCCCCTAGGCAATGATTTACATTAGCGTCCCGCCCCTGATCTGTGCATCCGGGCACAGGCTTTCGGCAGGCGCACTGCCTTTGTTCTGTGGGGATACTGTAAGTATATCATAAATTTTACAAATATACAACCACAATATACGCCATGGAGATGGCCAGAACGATAACGGTTGCCGGCGCCATCACCCGGCAGTACCGCCCCCAGCCGATAGGATACCCCTCCCGGGAGGCGACGGACGTGCCGACAACATTGGCCGACGCACCGATGGGCGTTGCACTGCCGCCGATATCCGTGCCCATGGACAGCGTCCAGGTCAGAACCTCCAGCGGCACGCCCTGGGTTTCTGCCAGGGCCCGAATCACCGGAATCATAGTGGCCGCAAAGGGGATATTGTCAATAAAGGCGCTGGCAATAGCTGACGTCCACAGGATAATCGCAACCATAACAAGGGAATTGCCGTTGCTGATCCGTCCGATAAACGAGGCGATGATTTCCAGAATGCCCGTCTGCTCCAAGCCGCCCACAACGACAAACAGTCCCACAAAAAACAGGAGTGTTTTAACGTCCAGCTTTTTCAGCAGGTAAAGCGCCTTTTTCCCTGCCGCCAGCAGGGTAAAGGCCGCAATCAGCACGCCGATGGTGGCAACCGTCAGCCCTGTGGCCGCGTGGGAAACCAAAAGCACGACTGCCAGCGCGAAAATGACACAGCTGAGCGCAAAACTCTTTTTGCTGACAATGGCGCTTTTCGGATCGGGATATATTTGCTCCCCCTCCGCCTGATTCCGAGCCTTAAACTGCCCGCGGAAGCAGAAATAGAAATACAGCACAATGACAATCAGGGAGATCCCGACCATAGCACCCGTATTTGTCAGAAAGTCGCTGAAGGAATAGCCGAAGGAGGTGCCGATGATGATGTTCGGCGGATCGCCGCACATCGTGGCCGCGCCGCCCAGATTCGCGCAGAATATCTCTGCTAAAATCATGGGCACCGGGTTGAATTTTAAAAGCTGCGCCAGCTCCACGGTAACCGCCGCTAAAAACAGAATCACGGTGATGCTGTCAATAAACATAGACAGCACCGCGGACATCAGCATAAAGGTGATGAACACAGGGATAATTTTATAGTGAACCAGCTTGGCAATCCGCATACAGAGCCAGCGGAAAAAGCCGCTGTCGGCCATCCCCTCCACCATAATCATCATGCCGGCAATAAAAATAATTGTCATCCAGTTAATGCCGCCGGAGGTCTCCGACTCGGCGCCCGCCTGAAACCAGAACGCCGTCGTAAACAAGCTTTTCAGATTAAGCGTGTAGCTAATGGCCGCCCAGCTTCGCATCAGTAAGCCGAATACTAAAACCAGGGTCAGCAGGCCGCAGCCCAAAGTAACGTAATGCCGTTCGATTTTATCCAGTACGATCAGTACAAACATGGCCACAAAAATAACCACTGCCACTGCTTGTGCAATTATCACAATAAACCCACTCTTTTCCTTAAAAATTTAACGATTGCCAAGCCGGGGACGCGCCACACAGCTCGCTGCCCGAAAAACGAAATTACACTATATTATAATACAGTTACCCCAAAAATGCAATAGACGCTCTGTCAAAAATATCCAAAATAAATCGACAAATTTTATTGATTTTTACCATATGTTTTTCATCTGACCAACATCCCCCTAAAAACCCCTTTTCGCTTACACGCCGTAAAATTTGGGCTTTGCGTTTGTTTACATGCATACAGGCAAAAAAACGGTTAATAAACAAAAGGGGGCGAGCGCAAAAAAGGGGCTGTAGTTTGCTACAGCCCCTTTTTATTTCTCAGCACCCAGCTGTTCCTTAAGCATTAAATCCTTAACCTTCATCAGCCGCGTGATGTTGCCCCGCTCGTTTTCCTCCAGCTTCATGGTAATGAACTGAATGGTTTCCTCCAGCTGCGGAATCATCACGTGCTCCAGCGCATTCACCCGCCGGCGGGTTTTTTCAATCTCCTGTGCCAGCAAATCGCATGTTTTTTCCAGCTCCGCCAGCTCCAGCATTTTGGGAAACAGGTCAGACAGGCCGAACACTGCCTGATCCAGCTCACCGGAGGTTTCTGCCAGACCGTAGGCATAGACCTGATCGGGCGGCAGCGTCGCCTGAAAGTGAAATTCCGGCACGTTCACACTCATAATATTCTTAACCGTTACCTCAACTCCGGCGGATTGCTTGGGGAACATGAGTGCCTCCTCCAATCCGTCATCGGACATCACCGCCCGCGCCACAATAAAGCTGGCGTAGGCCTCCTGCAACATGGCCTCCACCTCACGGCGAAAGCTCCGGTTCTGCCGAGCCAGCGTTAGAAACTGCTTCATCAGCTCGTCCCGCTTGTCCTTTAAAAGCTTATGCCCGCGGCGCGCCGTTGTCAGCCGCTTTTTCAGCTTGGACAGCTCCATCCGGGTGGGGTTTACGTTCAGTCTGGCCATGGTCACACTTCCTCTTGCTCCGGCAGATATTTTTCAATATACTCGTCCCTGATCCGTTTCAGCTCACCCTTAGGCAGAATGGACAAAAGCCGCCAGCCGATATCCAGGGTTTCCTCCACCGTCCGGTTGGTGTCATAGCCCTGGGATACATATTCCGTCTCAAAGCGGTCGGCAAAGGTGGCATACAGCCGGTCTGTTTCCGTCAGCGCCGACTCACCCAGAATCACCATCAGTTCCTTGGCCTCCTTGCCCCGGGCATAGGCGGCAAACAGCTGATTCATGGTGCCTGCGTGATCCTCACGGGTTTTCCCGGCGCCGATGCCCTTATCCTTCAGTCGGGACAAGGAGGGGAGCACATCAATGGGCGGTGCTATGTTTTTTCTGTATAGCTCACGGCTCAGGATAATCTGTCCCTCCGTGATATAGCCGGTCAGGTCGGGAATGGGATGGGTTTTATCGTCCTCGGGCATGCTCAAAATGGGAATCAGCGTGATGCTGCCTTTGGCGTCCTTTTTGCGTCCGGCCCGCTCATACAGGGTAGCCAGATCCGTATAGAGATAACCGGGATAGCCCCGCCGCCCCGGTACCTCCTTCCGCGCCGCCGAAACCTCACGGAGCGCCTCGGCGTAATTGGTGATATCCGTCATAATCACCAGCACATGCATGTTTTCGGAAAAAGCCAGATATTCTGCCGCCGTCAGCGCCATACGCGGTGTGGAAATCCGCTCAATGGCCGGGTCATTGGCCAGATTCATAAACATAACCGTCCGGTCAATGGCGCCGGTTTTTTTAAAGTCTGTAATAAAGTAATCCGCTTCCTCGAAGGTGATACCCATGGCGGCAAAAACCACGGCAAAATTTGAGTCTGTGCCGCGCACCTGCGCCTGCCGGGCAATTTGCGCCGCCAGATTGGCATGGGGCAAACCGGAGCCGGAGAAAATGGGCAGCTTCTGGCCGCGCACCAATGTGTTCAGGCCGTCAATGGCCGAAATGCCCGTTTGAATGAACTCATCCGGATAATCCCGGGCGGCCGGATTCATAGGCTCGCCGTTCACGTCAATCCGCGCCTTGGGGATGATGGCCGGGCCGCCGTCAATGGGCTCGCCCATCCCGTCAAAAACGCGGCCCAGCATATCCGGCGAAACGCCCAGCTCCAGACCGTGCCCCAAAAAGCGGACGGTGCTGTCTGCCAGATTAATGCCTGCGGCATTTTCAAACAGCTGCACCACCGCACGGCTGCCGTCCACCTCCAGCACACGGCAGCGCCGGGTTTCGCCGTTTGCCAGCCGGATTTCGCCCAGCTCGTAATAACCGGCGCCCTCCACCTGCTCGACCACCATCAACGGGCCGGCTACCTCTTGAATCGTTTTGTATTCCTTTGGCACGGTCAATCCTCCTTCCGGGTCAGCGCTTCTGTCTCTTCGGCAATCTCTTTGAGCAGCGCGTCAAAGTCAGCATCCAGATTGCTTTCCGCAATCAGCTTGGCCTTACCGATTCGGCTGCGAACTGCAAGATCAGAAAGATCCTCAATCCGTGCGCCGCGGGACAGTGCCGACTGCGCTTTTTCATAATAATCCAGTACGGTTTCCAGTAACCGGAATTGTTTTTGAATGGATGTATAGGTGTCAATTTCATCAAAGGCGTTTTGCTGCAGATAATCCTCGCGGACAGACCGCGCCGCCTCCAGCGTCAGCCGGTCAGCGGCCGACAGTGCGTCGATACCAACCAGCTTCACGATTTCCTCAAGCTCTGCCTCCTTTTGCAAAAGCTGCATGGCAAAGGTTCGCATTTTCGTCCACTTTTTAGACACATGTCCCTCATACCAGCCGGCCAGACGATCCACATACAAGGAATAGCTGTTTAACCAGTTCACCGAAGGGAAGTGCCGCCGGTAGGCAAGGCTGGCGTCAAGCCCCCAGAACACCTTTACGATACGCAGCGTGGCCTGGGACACCGGCTCCGAAATATCGCCGCCGGGCGGTGAAACTGCGCCCACGGCCGAGATAGAGCCCACGGTTTCCCGGCTGCCGCAGCAGGACACCTTGCCCGCCCGCTCGTAAAACTGTGCCAGCCGCGAGCCCAGATAGGCGGGATAGCCCTCCTCGCCGGGCATTTCCTCCAACCGTCCGGACATTTCCCGGAGGGCCTCCGCCCAGCGGGAGGTGGAGTCGGCCAACAGCACCACGGAATAGCCCATATCACGGAAATATTCCGCAATGGTAATGCCGGTGTATATGCAGGATTCCCGCGCCGCCACCGGCATATCGGAGGTGTTGGCTATGAGAACCGTCCGCTTCATCAGGGATTCCCCAGTTTTAGGGTCCGTAATTTCCGGGAACTCATGCAGAACGTCTGTCATTTCATTCCCGCGCTCGCCGCAGCCGATATAAATGACAATATCGGCGTCCGCCCATTTGGCCAGCTGATGCTGCACCACGGTTTTACCGCTGCCAAAGGGTCCCGGAATGGCCGCCACACCGCCCTTGGCAATAGGGAAAAAGGTATCCATCACCCGCTGCCCGGTCACCAGCGGCTCATCTAGGGGCAGCTTGCTCTTATAGGGTCTGCCGCGGCGCACCGGCCATTTTTGCAGCATGGGAATATCGCGCACCACGCCGTCTAGACCCTTGATTTTACAGAAGGGTTCATCCACTGTGAAATCACCCTCGTGGATCTCCAAAATTTCGCCGTCCGCACCGAAGGGCACCATTATGCGGTGCTCCACCACCACGGTTTCCTGCACGGCGCCCAGCACATCGCCGAAAACCACCTGATCCCCTGCCGCCTTACGGGGGACAAGATGCCACTTTTTTTCATGATCCACCGCAGGCAGGTCAATGCCCCGGCGGATATTGCTGCCGCTGACTTCCATCATCCGTTCCAGCGGCCGCTGGATGCCGTCATACATATGTTCAATCATGCCCGGCGCCAGCTCGACAGACAGCGGTGCGCCCGTGGATATCACCGGCACACCGGGGCCCAGCCCCGCCGTTTCCTCATAGACCTGCACAGAGGCTCTGTCTCCGTGGATTTCAATAATTTCGCCAATCAGCCTGCTGTCGCCCACGCGAACCACATCAAACATGTTGGCGTCACGCATGCCCGAAGCCACCACCAGCGGGCCGGACACCTTCACAACCGTTCCCTTGCTCATCATATCACCTCAATTATTACACTTCACCGATAATATCCGCGCCTACCGCGCGTTCGATATTGTGCTTAACGTTTTCCATGCCAATGCCCAGGCTGCCGCGGTTATCCGGAATGGGAATCAGCGCCGGTGTCAGCCTGTCGCGGTAACGTGCCCGCGCCTTGGGCAGGCCGGCCAACAGCGTTTCTGTGATATAAATCACAGCAAAGTCCTCCATTTCCGACAGGGCCGCCTCTGCCTCCCCGGCAGTTTCTGCATACCGCACCACAACGCCCAGAGCGGTAAAGCCCATCACGCTGTCGCGCCCGCCAACGATACCGATTTTATACATGAAAGTCACGCAGCCTTTCCTTAATAATCCCGGCGTCCAGGCCGTTTTTCTTCCCCGTCAGGATGATCCGCACCTGCCGAACCTCGTTTTCCTTGGCCAGAAGAAAGGCCACCAGCGGCTCCACCCCAAAGGTTACATACCGCGCCTTTTGCACAAAAGCAGTGAGATAATTATCCGCCGCTTTTTCAAAGGCCGCCATATCAGACGCACTGTCGGCAAGGGCACGGTAGGCCGTGTTCCGGATGACCTCGGCCGCCGGTTTTTGCAGCGACTTGGCCAGTCCCTCCGGCGCCAGCGTTCCGCCGGGGATTAACGCTCGCAGCAGAAAATCAAGGTTCTTGCCCATTTTCTGCACCCGCACCAAAATGCGCAGGTTGGCAAGATCGATCATCACCGCCACCAATTCGGAAACAAAGGGGCTGTCCAGCTCCTTGCACAGCGCCGACATTTCCCGGTAGGCCGCCTTGTCCAAAATCAGGTCGGAAAGCTGGGGATCGCCGGTTTTTGTCAGGGCATCTGCCGCCTCTGTCACGGCCGCCTGCATAATATCCGTCAGTTCTCCCAACAACCGTCCGGCAATGATGTTTTTCAGCCGCTCCGGACTGTACCGTCCGCGGCTGCGGAGCAAATAGTCAAAATTTTTACCTAAAAATTCTGCTTTCAGCAGAACCTTGATATTATGATAATCGTTTTTTACTAAAAAAACCGAAAAAATTTCCTTGGCAGGCGATATTTCCTGCAAGAGTGCATAGGTTTTTTCGATTTCACCCTCCAGCATGGCCTCGGGGGTTTCGCCGGTGTAGCCGCTTTCCCGAAGAATTTTAACCGCCTCGCTGAAATCCGCAGCGTCGGCCATGCGCATCAGCTTGGCGTAATCCAGCATGTGCGCCTGTCTGGCTCTGATTTTCGCCACCGCGTATGCAAATTCCGTATCCTTGACCTTCATGCGCTCACTCCTCAAACAGGATTTTGGAAAGAGAAATCTCCAGCGACTCACGCTTGGCCGCCAGCAGCGCAGACAGGGAGCAGTTCATGGTGACCTCTCCTTTTTCCAGAAGAAAGCCGCAGTCCTCCTCCATCACGTCCTTGCTCATAGTCAGACCGGGCGTATCCAATCCCTCCAGCTTCAGCCGGCTGTTCACCGTCACCAAAAACCGCAGCAGACTGATCCGATCCTGATCCCGTTGGGACAGCACAATAGCTTCGCCGCCGTCGGCAGCACCGGCAATCAGCTCCGTTAACAGCTCCTCATAATCCGACAGGGGCATGCTATAAACCGTATCGTAAACCTTTTGAAAGCATTGGGTCAGCATTTCCTGCCGCACCCGGAGCAGCTCCTTGCCGGCCTCCATTTTTGCATTGCCAATGACCCGTTCCCGGGCTCTTTTCGCTTCCTTTTCCGCTTCGCTGTGCCGCTGTGCGGCGGCGCTTGCCGCTTCTTCGGCGGCGCGCTCGGCAATCCGCTGTGCCTCCTGCTCCGCCTCCCGGATAACGGCCTCTGCCTTTTCCCGGCTGTCGGAGATGATCTGCTCTAAAATTTTATCCAATCCGGACATGTAACCACCTCACTTAACAAGCGTCCGACGCCCTATTGAATCCCGAAGAAAAGCATGAGGATTGAGGCCAGCAGCGCCAGCACCGCATAGGTTTCCACCATGGCCGCAAAGGTGATGCCCTTTGCCAGCTCACCGGGGTTTTTGGCGATGATGCCCACAGCCGAGGCCGATACGCGTCCCTGGGCGATAGCAGAAAAATATCCGACAAAGGCCATAGGCAGCGCCGCAAAGAAATAGGACATACCGGCCGCCAGCTCAATGGGCTGATAGCTGCCGCCCAAAAGCCCCAGCCGGAACAAAATGACGAAGGCGATCAGAAGGCCGTAAATGCCCTGTGTGCCAGGCAGAGCCTGCAGCAGCAAACATTGACCGAACCGATCCGGATTTTCCGAAACCAGCCCGGAGGCCGCCTCACCAACGATGCCAACCGCCCGCGCCGAGCCAACGCCGGCCAAAATAACCGAAAGTGCTGCGCCCAGCAGGGCCAGTCCCGTGCCGGAAAATAAAATTTCATACCAGGGTGTTGCCACAGAAATCATTGTTCATTCCTCCATTTTTAAAATTATCCTGGGCTGACGAGAGTCAGCCTAATCATCTGCCGATGAAAATTAACAAGGGATCTGCGCGCCAAACAGGCTGCGCTACAAAAAATCTATGACTGAACGGATACATATTTAGTATCCGTTTTCAGAGGTGAAAAGGCTCGGCCGCCGCCGATATAAAACTTGCCGTAAAACTCCACATACTGCAACCGGCTGGCGTGAACATAAGCGCCCAGTGTGTTGATGGCGATGTTAAAGGTGTGTCCCACCAGCAGCACCAGCACAAACATAATGATGCCAAAGACGCTGTTGCCGCCTAATTTGCCCATGGTATTGACCACCTGCCCGATAACGCCGGTGGCAAGCCCCAGCGCCAGCAGACGGGAATAGGACAAAATATCGCTTACGTACCCGGTGATATCATACAGGCTAAGCAGACCGCCGGTCAGCTTTTTAAATATATTTTTCTCATGTCTGCCCTGCGTCAGCAGCAGGCTGAGCGCGCCGACAGCCGCCACAACCGGCGAAAATCCCAGAAACCATAGAATGAGACCGGCGAACAGAACGTACCAGCTGCCAATATCAAACAACGCGTCAAGCCAGCGGCCGTCCCGAATCAGAAGCCGCGCCTTCATGGCCATGCCGGCCACAATATGCACGCCGCCGAACACAAAAGACCACAACAGCAGCCGCATGGGATCCTCCAGCGGATTGAACCACAGAGGACGGAAGGCCGGCACGCCGGACAGCAAATCGCCGAACCAGCCGCCGAACAGCACACCCCAGAATATGGTGGACAGGCCGCCGAAGAAAATCAGCTTGAGCAGCTTGCCCATGGTTCCCTCCGGCTTGAACTTTGCCAGAATAAAGCCGGTTAAGAGTGCCAACACAATCCCGTAGCCCGCGTCGCTGAGCATCATGCCGAAAAATACAAAATAAAAGATCGACATCACCGGATTGGGGTCAATTTCCCGGGAGCTGGGCGTGCTGTATAGCTCCGTGACCAGCTCAAAGGGCTCCACAAAGCCGTTATTGCGCAGCAGAACCGGATATTCTTCATCTGCCTCGGGTTCTGCAACCGAGATCACGGAAACCGGAAATTTTTCCTTTAAATATTGCTGCAGCTTTTCACTGTGCGCCGCCGGCAGCCAGCCCTGCAGGAAAAACACCGACTTGGTTTCCGCCAGCTTTTCCCGGGCTTCAATAATTTCGTGTTGGCACAAATAATAGTCGTATAAGGCCTTCAGATCCGGCAAAAGCCCGACCCATTGACTCAGCTGCTGCTTGACATCTGCCTGCTTCTGCTCCAGCGCGCTCCGCTGCGCGGTGAGGGCCTGTAGCTGTGCCGCCACTGTCCCCGTCAGCCCCTCTGCCGCAAGAGGCCGATAGCCGCGGGCATCCAGCATAGCCCGCAGCGCGGCTGCGTCCCGATCCAGGCACAGGGCACTGATATATATGTTTTCTTCGTTTTTCTCCAAAACAAAAATTTCCGCCGCCAAGGCCGCCGCTTCTGCTTTCAGCTCATCAGGGTCAAACAAAGCGGACAGACAGCCAACAAAAAAGGTTGTATATCGCGTTCCCGGCTCCTCCAGCGGCAGTTCATACCGCCTGTACAGAGAGAGCTGTTCGATTTTCCGCGTCAAATGGTTTTGCTCTCCTGTTAAATCCTTCATGGATGCAAGACAGCGGCACACCGCGTCCGCCTGCGACAGCAGCGATTCCGACCGATCCGCCAAAAGCTGCCAGTCGGCCTGCGAAAGCACTGTTTTGGCTGCAAACAGGGGCTTTTTCGTCCGGTCATAATCCGACAGCGCATCGATGGCCGTTTTCACGCGGAACATGGCATCCTCCGTGCTGTTTAGGGCAGTCAAAACAGAATCCTTCTCCAGATAAGCGCTAAAGGTTTCTCGTTCCGACGGCACAAAGTCCTCAATTTGCACCACACCGGCACGCTGAAGCACCTCCAGCACCTGACTGCGCTGATCCTTCATGGCCGCCAGAAAGATTTTATGCATTGGCACAATGGCCATTTGATTCCCTCCTCACAAGCCGCTTATCACCGTCCGCACCGCCACGGTGGCTGCCGGTCGGCTATTTTGCCGGGGACGATACGTCCGAGCTTTGCACCGCTAACGGCTGAAACGGCATTTTGACGATGTTTTTCGGAAAAATTCTCTGCTTTTAATGCAAAGCGTTCCGCTTTCTAAGCATGTCCCTTCCGGATTGCCTCCAAAACAAAGGAAACCGCTGCCGGCATGGCTGCTTCCGCCTTGGTTCGAATCACGGCGGCCCGGCGCCTTGCCTCGCCCCGGATGGCTTCACATTCTGCGTCTGCATCGGTTTCCGCCGCCCGAACAAAAGCAGCGGCCGCCTCTTCGGCCCGCTCCTCGCTATCTGCCAAAAGCTGATAGGCCTCTTCGGAGGCATTTTTCAAAATGGCCTGTGCCTGCCTGCGGGCCTCTGCCTGCTGCTGCTCTGCTTTTTCCTCTTCCTGCCGTATTGTTTTTACCATTTCCAATGACATAGCAAGCTCCTCTCCGCCGCTGTACAGCCGGTAATTCCCTTTAAAATAAAGATATTGTATCACAAGTTTATGTCTAGAAAATGAACAAACTGTAAAAATATGCCGAAAAGCCCCTAAAAATAAATGTACGCGGAACGGCTTTCCGCCGCTCCACGTGCATAGCTATTGTATATTCCATTCTGCAGGCCTTGTCTTAAGACGGCCAAAGGCGTATAAAATTGCGTCGGCAATCCGCGCCGAGGCTTTTCCGTCGCCATAAGGATTCACGGCGCGGCTCATGGCCGCATAGGCCGCCGGATTGTCTAAAAGCTCATCGGCCATCGACCGGATTTTTTCTTCCTCGGTTCCGGCAATTTTCACCGTGCCGGCATAAACAGCCTCCGGACGCTCCGTTTCGCTGCGCAAAACCAGGACGGGCTTACCCAGAGAAGGCGCTTCCTCCTGCAAACCGCCGGAATCCGTCATGACAAAATAGCAACGGCTCATGAGATTATGCAGCTCCTCCACGTCCACCGGCTCAATCAGATGAATCCTGTCGTGTCCGCCTAAAATGGCCCGGGCCGTATCGCGCACCGCCGGATTTAAATGCATGGGATAGATCACCTGCACGTCCGGATGCGTTTCCGTTATTGTCCTGACAGCGGTTAAAATCCGCACCAGCGGCTCACCTAAATTTTCGCGCCTGTGGGCTGTTAAAAGAATCACACGGCCGGCAGAAAAATCAATCTGCCGCAGCGCCTCTGTCTGGAAGGCATAGTCAGGCGTCACTGTGTGCCGCACCGCATCAATGACCGTATTGCCCGTTACAAATATTTTGTCCGGCGGGACAAGCTCCTTTAAGAGGTTATCCCGGTTGTTCATTGTGGGCGCAAAATATAAATCCGTCAAAGCCGTTGTCAGCTTGCGGTTCATCTCCTCCGGATAGGGGGAATATTTATCGTAGGTTCTAAGACCTGCCTCCACATGCCCCACCTGAATTTTACAATAAAAGGCAGCCAGCGCACCGGCAAAGGTTGTGGAGGTATCGCCGTGAACAAGCACAATATCCGGCATGCTTTCACGCATAACAGCTTCTAAGCCGGTCAGGGCGCGAGAGGTGATGGAGGAAAGCGTTTGCCGCTCCTGCATGATATTCAAATCGTACTGGGGCTGTATGTTAAACCGTTCCAGCACCTGATCCAGCATTTGCCTGTGCTGTGCGGTAACGCAGACGATGGATTCAATTTCCCTTCGCTTTTCCAGTTCCTTCACCAGCGGTGCCATTTTAATGGCCTCCGGGCGGGTTCCAAAAACTGTCATTGCTTTAATCTTTTGCATAAAAGCCTCCGATTATTCACAAATTTACATATACGCTCATTTTTTCTCCGACTGTGTTTTTTCCTGAACAATCGACTGTTCCGGCTGCTCTGTCTGAGACTCCGCCGGATTTTCCGCACCGTCGCTTTTTTTGCCGCCGTTCTCGCCGCCGGCATGATTCATCATGGTGAAAGCAAACAGGCCAAACAAAACAACGGAGATAATCAGAATCAGCGCACGAGTCACGTCCGTTAGCAGCATAACAATGGCGCTGATGGCTAAAATGGCCGACAAACCATACAGAATAATCACTGTGGTTTTATGGGAAAAGCCCCGGTCGATCAGCTTGTGATGTAAATGTCCCCGATCCGGCGCCATAATCGGCTGACCCTTTAACAGGCGGCGCACAATGGCGAAAAGCGTATCAAAAATCGGGAGACCCAGCACCAAAAGCGGCACCGTAAAGGCCACGTAGGTTTTAAAGGGGCCCTGTATGGATATGCAGGCCAGCACGAAGCCCAAAAAGGTAGCGCCCGTGTCGCCCATGAACAGCTTGGCCGGATTAAAGTTATAGGGCAAAAATCCAAAGCAGGCACCGGCCAGTGCCGCGGCCATAACTAAAAGCGTGATGGAATGGCTGTGTTCAATGAGTAAAATCGATAAAAGCGCAACGGCTGCAATGGAGGAAACACCGGCCGCCAGACCGTCTAACCCGTCAATCAGATTCACTGCGTTGGTCACACCGGCAATCCACAAAATGCTGCCGGCAACCGACAGCCAGGTCGGCAGAGCAACCAATGAATTTGTGAAGGGGTTGGTTATGGCAAAAACCCGAACGCCCAGTAGCACCGGAATAGCCGCCGCCACCAGCTGAATGGCAAACTTAAAGAGCGCCGGACGCGGCTTGATATCGTCAAACATGCCCAGCACCACCACAATAACGCTGCCGGCCAAAATGCCGACCAGATTCATATTCAGTCCGCCGCCGGGCAAAAAGAAGTCGCCAAAGCACAGCACGCTGACCAAAAACCCATAAAAAATCGCCAGCCCGCCCAGCAATGCCTTCGGCTCCTTGTGCATCCGTCGGTTATCCTTCGGCACGTCAACCGCGCCGATTTTAAAAGAAAGCTTTTGCGCCAGAGGGGTGGCCGCGTAGGAGATAATCAACGCCACCACAAAGGCGAATATAATAAAAATGCCATTATTCTGATCCATAACAGCTACAGTCCTTTCCAACATCCGGCCTGACGCTTATGTCCAGGCAAAGGGGAGTCGAACACCTGTTGGTTTTACAGGTCAAATTCCCCAAAAATTTTTGTCAAAGTCCTTGCAGATACTTCCGATTTTTTACCTTGCGTTCTAACACAAATTATATAATGATTTTCCTGTTTTGTCAAGGCCTTCCAAAGCGGATTCAGAAAAAGTTCAAAAGGGAAAAAGGCGCCGCAGGCGCTACATAACGCTTCGAAAGCCCTTGCCGATGACGTTGCTTGTGTTGGTTATCACCATAAAGGCGTGGGCATCGACGGTTTTGATATAGTTCTTCAGCCGGATGGCCTGGCCATGATGCAGCACGGTTAAAATCAGCTTTTTGTCGTGATCCGTATAGGCGCCGACGCAATCGCATATTGTAGCGCCGCGATGAAGCTCTACATTAATAAAATGCTTAATTTCCTCCGGGTGGCTGGTGACGATGGTGAAATATTTGGAAAGATTCAGGCTTTCGATCACACTGTCAACCACCAAAGCCTTGGCCAGCAGTCCCAAAAAGGAAAACAGGCCGGTTTCAACGCCGAATACCGCAAAGGAGCCCAAAACAATCACTGTATCCGTTGCCAAAAGAGCCTTGCCGATATCAAGGGAGGTATATTTTTTCAAAAGCATAGCGACAATATCCGTTCCGCCGGTGCTGGCCCCCCAATTAAACAAAATGGCACTGCCGACGGCCGGTAAAATCACTGAATAGGTCAGCTCCAGAAAGGGTTGATGGGTCATGGGCGCCGGCATGGGACAAATCCATTCCAAAAAATAAACAGATAAAGACATCAGCATGCTGCAATAGGCGGTTTTCAGGCCAAAGCCTTTGCCTAAAAACAAAAACCCAATCAGCAGCAGCAGCATGTTGATGATTAAAACGAAGGTACCGGAGGATATGCCGGGTATAAGGCCGCCCAGAATAACGGAAATACCGCTGACACCGCCGGTGGAAAAATGGTTGGGAAACTTGAAGAAATAAATCCCCGCAGCAACAAGCAGGGTGCCGAAGGTGATAATTGCCCAATCGCGCAGTTTTTTCATGACCAAACAGCCTTTCCGATTAAAATCCACAACAAACGCTGTTATTATAACACACGCATTTTAAAAAATAAAGACTGTTTTCTGTTTTTTCGCGCGACAAAAATAGCATCAGCCTAAGCCGCTCGTTTCCGCCAGGATACCCAGGCAGCCGCCGCAGCAGCCGTGACTGAGGCAATGATAACCGAAAAGCCATAGCTGATAAACGAGAAAAAGGGAACCACGCGCATCAGCGTACTGAGTCCCGCCGCGACAAAAACCGCCAGTGCAACCCCGCGGGATTTACGCACTGCCGGCACAAAAATAGCAATAAACATGCCATAAATCGCCATGCCCAATGCCGCGGTGACCGAGGCGGGCAGCACCGTGCCGGCCGACGCGCCGATCGCCGTGCCGACGGCCCAGCCGATATAGGGAACCAACACCAGACCATACAGATACTGCACGCTCACTTTGTCCTGCCCGGAGGCCACGGCAAAGATTTCATCTGTGATAAAGGCGCCCAAAAAAAGCCGCCGCCCTGTGGTAAAGCCGGCATCCAGCTTCTGGGACAGGGATATAGCCATTAGAGAATAGCGGAGGTTAATGACAAGCTGCACCAGCGCCATTTCCAGCAGCGTGCCGCCGGCGGCAATGAGGGATATTCCCGCCGCCTCCCCTGCGGATGTCAGATTCGTCATGGAAATCAGCACCGCTGTAACCGCGTGCAGACCACCGCCCACTGCCGCAATACCGATGCCGATGGCGACAGACAGATAGCCCAGTCCGATGGGGACACCGTCCCGCAGACCCTTTTTAAACATAGCGCCAGCCTTCATATTCTGCCTCCTTCATGCAATGGATTGTATGGGGCGGATGTGTTCGTTTGTGTTTATTGTACCATAACTGCCCGCATTTGACAAGACAGCTGTGACAAAAGAACTGCCGCAAATCCGTAAAAACGGATAGCGGCAGTCTCAATTTTATATAAGTCAGCAGTTAATCACGGCCAGATTCCGCGCAGCTTTTTCGCCTCAACCACGCGGCGGATGGCAATCAGATAGGCACCCATGCGCAGGGTGGTGTTGTGCTCCTGTGCAATATCATACACGGCCTTAAAGGCACGGGTCATAATTTCCTCCAGGCGCGCATTGACCTCTTCCTCACTCCAGGACACAGACTGAATGTTCTGCACCCACTCAAAGTAAGAAACCACAACGCCGCCGGCATTGGCCAGAATATCCGGCACAACAACGATTCCCTTCTGCTTCAAAATCTCATCGGCCTCAATGGTTGTGGGGCCGTTCGCGCCCTCCACAATCAGCTTGGCTCGGATTTTATCGGCATTTTCGGCATTGATCTGGTTTTCCAGCGCCGCCGGTACCAGCATGTCCACCGGCAGCTCTAACAGCTCGCCGTTGCTGATGCGGCGGAGCCCCGGCTCCTCATAGGTATCCAGCAGATTGCCGCGGACGGAAAGATGTGACAAAATTGCCGGGATGTCCAGACCGTCTTCCTTATAAATACCGCCGGACACATCGCTGACCGCCACAACGCGGCCGCCCTCTGCAGCCAGCAGCTTAGCCGCCACGCTGCCCACGTTGCCCATGCCCTGTACGGCAATGGTGGTGCTGTGCAGATCCATGCCCATCCGTGCCAGAATTTGCTTAGCCGTCAGCATAACACCGCGGCCTGTTGCCTCCTGCCGTCCCAGCGCGCCGCCGATTTCAATAGGCTTGCCGGTAACAACGCCGTGAATACAGCGATTGTGCAGCATGCTATATGTATCCATGACCCAGCCCATAACCTCGGCGTTTGTTCCCACGTCCGGGGCAGGTACGTCCTGATCGGGGCCGATAATCGGCGCAATCATCGCCGTAAACCGCCGGGTCAGCCGCCGCAGCTCTCCTTTGGAAAGCTCCGCAGGATTCACAACAACGCCGCCCTTGCCGCCGCCATAGGGAATATTCACAACGGCACACTTAAAGGTCATCCACGCTGCCAGCGCCTTCACCTCGTTTAAATCCACCTTTTGATGATAACGGATACCGCCCTTGGCCGGGCCGCGGGAGGTGGAGTGCTGTACGCGGTAGCCCTCAAACACACGGACAGTACCATCGTCCATTTCCACCGGGACAGATACCTTCAGCTCCCTCTCGGGATATTTCAGCATTTCATACTCACTGGGTGCATAGCCCAGCATTTTAGCTGCAGTATCCACCACGGTCAGTACATTTTGATACGGATCATAGGCCATTTTAACTGCTCCCTTCTACTCAGTAAAAAAAATAAAAATGCGTAAAAGCAGCCGAAACCGCTTTTACGCATTTATTCTACCACAGATTTCCTGTATAATCAAATATATATATCTATATAATTATCATAAATAAAATTTATCGCACTTTCACGACTCAACCCGCCTTAATTTCTCCTGCCTTCTTCAGAGCCAGCTTGGTTATAACCGGCCCTGTCAGCTCATAAATCAGCGTGCCGCATAAAATGACCGCACGGATGGTTGCGCCATAGGCCGGCACCACCGTGGTGGCGGCCAGCGACAGACCGATGGCCACACCGGCCTGGGGCAGCAGGGCAAAGCCCAGATATTTAACGACCTTCTTTTCTGCCCGGGTAACCAGACCGCCCAGTGCCGCGCCGCCGATTTTGCCGGCTACACGGAACAGCAAATAGACAAGGCCGATAACGCCGATGCTGCCCAGCACGGACACATCCAGCTCGGCACCGGATACCACAAAAAACATGAGATAGATCGGCGGCGTGACTGCCTCGGAAACCTGCATAACCTCAGATGCCTCACGGCTGAGATTGACAAACACAGCCCCCAGCATCATACATAAAAGCAGTGAGGACAGGCCGAACAAATCGGCCAGGGCAACCCCCAGAAAAATGGTGGCGGCAATAATGCTCAGCCGGTTGCCCGGCTTTTTAAAATATCGGAGCGGAATTAAAATCAAACCGCCCAGAACCGCGCCCAGCCCCAGCGCGCCCACAATTTCCGCTACGGGCTTTGCAATGCTGATGAAAAAGCCCGACTCGCTTGTGCCGGTGATCATGCCGGATATAGCCACACAGATACCGAAAGCCATCAGCGCAATGGCGTCATCCACTGCCACAACGGTTAAAAGCGTGCTGGTGACCGGCCCCTTTGCCTTATACTGATTGATGACCATGATGGTCGCCGCCGGCGCTGTTGCCGCGGCAATGGCCGCAAGAACCAGGGAAAAGGCAACATCCTGCCCGAAGAGCAAAAGGCCCAGAAAAACCATCAGCACGGCGCCGATTGCCTCAAAAACAGCAATGACTAAAGGGGCAGCGCCAATCTTTTTTAAATAGGAAAGCTTGAACTCGCTGCCAATGGAAAAGGCGATGAAGCCCAGCGCAATTTTCGAAATCAGCTCCAGCTGTGTGACGATATCCTTAGGCACCAGCCGCAGGCAGCAGGGGCCAATCACCAGCCCCGCAATGAGATAGCCTGTCACATTCGGCAGCTTAATCAGCTTGACCAGCCGGCCGAACAAAAGGCCTGAGAATATGATAATGGCCAGATAGCCCAAAACGCCCAGCTCCATGAATTACTCCACCATTCCTTCAGCAAAATTTACAGGGACAGAGAACAAAATGCCCGTGTTTGGCTTATCCAGGCCGCCTGTGACGCGGCTTATTATGTCCCGTGCCGCGGCGAGCTGCTCGTCCTTTATAACCGTGAAAACCGTTCTGCTTTCTTCCCGGTCGGGGTTCAGCACCTTGCGGAGCATGCCGAAAATCGGGATTTCCTCATCGGAATTCATCAGCGTTGTGGCCATGCCTGTGCTGTTTAAAATGGTAGCACCGTGAATCCCGCCGGCGGCCAGCTGCGCCATTAAGTCCTCTAACAGCTCCACCTTGTTTAAAACCAAAACCAAAAGCTGCATCGTCTCAAATCCTTTCTGTTTTACTGTCCCATTGTCAGGGTTTCGCCGGGCTGTATGCAACATTCCGCGCCGTCATCCGTAAACCAAATCGTCTGCGCCGTGGGGTTGTAAACCCGCTTGTTATCCACCGAAACAACCAGCTGCCGCTGCGCGGTGATATACTCATAAATCTCCATGTTTGTGGCATACCAAATATCGTCCCGGCCGCCCATCATCTGACAAAATTCTTCGATCATATCCCAATTGTTGTCACGGTCAAATTCATAGCTGTGACCCCAGACATATAAAAGCTTCGGGCCGGGGAAATAAGGACGCTCAACCTGCTCAATAAATCGCTTGCCGCATTCCATAGCGTTAGCATGGTGGCAGGTGGGGTGCCACGCCATAAAATTCTCAGGAAAGCCAAAACCGCCTGTGGACTGAACCGTCCGCGCATAGACCATGCCGCAGGACTCTAGAGTCATGATAACCGAAGCATCATAGGCGCCGTTGGCGTAGCTCATGCCCCGCACGATGCCGCCCGTCATGTCCTCCAGATTTTTTCTGTCCTCCAAAATTTCACAGACTACATTCTGCGGCGGCAGAAGGCTCATGGTGCGGTGCCGCAGCCCGTGGCAGGAAATTTCATGGTTCTGATACAGCGTGTTGAGCTCCGATGCACCGACATAACCCTCTGCACCCACAAAGGCCGAATTGAGATGGAAGGTGCCGCGGATGCCGTAGCGGTTCATAATGTCAATCAGCCGCCGATCCGCATCGGCGCCGTCATCATAGCTCATGGTCATGGCAAACCGCTTGCCGTTCTTCAGTCTGTTAAAAAGAATCATACCGTCGCTCCCTTTCAAAATAGCGCTGCTACTGCATGGCTTTGCTCTGCCTCTTTCGTCAAAAGCCACACTCCGCTCACCTGTTCGCTTGCAAACGCGCTCCCGGCGACTTGCTGTCGCTAACATCTTTTGGCGATTCCTGCGCCTTGCGGTGCAATGGCCTGAAACCCCTGCTGACACGGCCTGATTACGGGGTTTCAAAGGGGCAGAGCCCCTTTGCC
>CAYUUO010000017.1:0-34540 GCA_964447945.1 uncultured Oscillospiraceae bacterium | reverse complement strand
CCTTTTCGCCCCCAAGATTGGGGGTCGGGGGGTTGATACTTAAAAATCTTTTTTATAAATTTCATAAATCAGGCGCAGTCCTTCTAAGGTCAGATCGCGATTAATATCCGTTATTTCCTCAGAAACCCCGGCAATTAGCTTGGAAAGGCCGCCGGTGGCCACCACATGCGCGACCGGCTCGTTCAGCTCCGCCTTAATCCGGCGGACAATGGCGTCCACCATACCGGCATAGCCGTACACAATACCGGACTGCATGGAATGAACGGTATTTTTTCCGATGACGGTTACGGGCCGTGCAATTTCCACCCGGGGCAGCTTGGAGGTTTTTTCAACCAGCGCGTCCATGGATATTTTCACACCGGGATAAATCACGCCGCCCAGATAATCCCCCTCCTTAGAAACGGTACAAAAGGTAGTGGCGGTGCCAAAATCAATGATAATCACCGGGCCGCCGTACAGCCTATAGGCGGCAAAGGCGTTCACCAGCCGGTCGGCACCCAGCTCGCTGGGACTGTCTGTCAGAATTTTCATTCCCAGCTGCTGGTTTGCAGGCTGAATCACCGTGGGCAGCTTGTTCAGATATTTTCGGGAAGCATTCACTAACGCGTGCATTATCGGTGGCACAACGGAGGAAATCATTACATTTTCAATTTCGTCGGGGCGAATCCCCGCGTTGTTTAAAATATGTGAAAAAAACAGACCGATTTCATCGGAGGATTTATTTTTGTCTGTTGCCATCCGATAGCTGGCCACCAGCCTGTCCCCCTGATAAAAACCCAGCACAATGTTGGTGTTTCCTACGTCAATTACAAAAAGCATTTAATGTCAGAGCCTTTCTGCCCGCAAACTGTCATAAAAGAATTCAAGGCCTGCCGCGGGCCGACAGGCCATATGTAAAACCAGGCTATCACTCGCCTTGCTGTAAACGGCTGTCCCATTACAGCAGCTCGAAAAACTGAACGGAAAGACAGCCCTTTTGCACAAGAACCTCCGCATAGGAGGCGTGCGCCCCGGACAGAGCACCGGGATTAATCATTTGCACATTTTCGGCTGTTATATCGGCGGCCCTGTGGGTATGCCCATAAAAAACCGCCTGGCAGCCGCCGGCCTTTGCTGCCCGGAGCAGCCCCTGCGGGCCGGCCTTCACCCGTTCCTGATGGCCGTGGGTGATATACAGGCGGACGCCGTCTATGGTCTCAACCGCATGATAGGGCCGGTCGGAATACCAGTCGTTATTGCCGCGGACGGCTAAAAGGGGCACACCGGTGGGGGCCGTGCGGGCAATGTAATCACAGTCGCGGTCAATGTCACCGCAGTGCACAATCAGATCCGGGCGGCCGCATTGCGCCAAAACCGCATCGATACGGTCGGTCATGCCGTGAGAGTCGCTCAGCAGTAAAATTCTCATAGGATTGCCTCGCCTGCAAAATTTTTCAGCATGTTCAGGCCGGTTTGTCCGCTTTTTTCCGGGTGAAACTGGGTCAGATAAATATGCTCCGTTTCGACCAGTACGTCTGCGCGGGCGCCATAGGTCACCGTGGCGGCGACTGTGCTTTTATCGGCCGCGTCCACATAATAGGAATGGACAAAGTACACATAGGGCTCCGCTTCACAGTCCTGTAAAAGCCGCGATTCCTTCTGAATTTCCAGACGGTTCCAGCCTATCTGCGGGATTTTCAGGCCGCAGTCTGCCGGAAAGCGGCGCACCGTGCCGGGGAGAATCCCCATTCCCTCGGCATCACCCTCCTCGCTATATTCATACAGCAGTTGCATGCCCAGACAGATGCCTAAAAAAGGCGTTTTTTTCTGTATGACCTCCCGTATAACCGGGATAAGGCCGGCCTTCTTCAGCTTGTCCATGGCGTCGCGAAAGGCGCCCACGCCGGGGAGCACCACCCGATCGGCAGCTTCAATCACCTTAGGGTCGGCCGTGACGGTTACATCCTGTCCCAAATATAAAAACGCCTTTTCAACGCTTTTTAAATTGCCGGCATCATAATTCAAAATTGCAATCATGGCTTCACCTCATTGCTTCAGCAGTGCTTTAACCGTGTTCACCAGCCCCAGAATCCGCTCCGATTCCATTTTCATGCTGACCCGGTTGACAACAAGGCGGGCGGACAAATCGCAGATTTCCTCCAGCACCACCAGACCGTTTTCCTTCAGGGTTTTGCCGCTTTCCACAATGTCTACAATGACCTCGGAAAGCCCCACCAGCGGTGCCAGCTCAACAGAGCCGTGGAGCTTGATGATCTCCACGGATTGCTTTTTCACCAAATGGTAGTAGTTTTTTGCAATTTGTGTATATTTCGTGGCGACCCGCATGTTATGAATTTCGTCCAGATGTCCCGCCAGCTCTTTAGGACCGGCCACGGCCATGCGGCAGGCGCCGAAGCCTAAATTAATCATTTCATATAAATCCTTGCCGGCCTCCAGCAGCGTGTCTCTGCCGACTACGCCGATATCCGCCGCGCCGTATTCCACATAGGTCGGCACATCGCTGGCCTTGACCAGAATGAATTTAAATTTGTTTTTTTCGTCTGTAAAAATCAGCTTCCGGGATTTTTCCCGCAGTCCGCTGACGTCCAGACCGGCCTGCTCCAGCAAATCAACGGTCAGCTCGGCCAGCCGTCCCTTTGCCAGTGCAATTGTTATATATTCCATGGTTTTCAATCCTTTCCATTAAACCTCGTACCCGCTGTCGGCGGAGAAATTATTCACAACAACCGCAGTGTTCCCCTTCGGCGGCACATTCGCCGCAGCAGCAGTCCTCATCGTGCGATAATAGCTCATTCAGATCGACCTGCGTGGTTTCGCCAAGCTCCAGATTATATATTTCAGCCTTACCTTCAGCGTTGACGGTCAGAATCCCCTGTATGCCGCCGGCTTTGGCATAGCGGAGCAGCGCTTCGCCGGTTTCGCCGCATAGCGCCTGCTCGGCGGTATAGCCGCTGCTGCGGAGGGCGGTCAATACCCGATAGCCCAAGGCGGGGTCCTCGGCTGAAACCAGAAAATCGGCACCCAGAATGCCTTCCAACAAATTTTGACGGGATAAAACCGTCAGCAGCCGATCTGTGCCAATGGCCATGCCCACCGCGCTGAGGCTGGTGCCGAACTCGCCGGTCAATCCATCGTACCGGCCGCCGGCACAGATGGAATAGCCAATGCCGTGGGTGATGCCTTTAAAGATAATGCCCGTATAGCGGTTAATGCCCTGCACCAAAGACAGGTCAATGGAGATATATTCCTCATATCCGTAAGCGCACAGCAGTTCATAGACATTTTTCAGATTACAAAGCGCCGCCATGGCTTGCTCGCCCAGCAAGGCGGCGTCCATATCCGCCAGAATGTCCGCGCCGCCGAAGAGGGTAGGCAGCCCTTCCAAAAACCGGGTCAACCCGGCATCAACGCCCTTGTCCAGCAAAAACTCGCTAATGGCCAGCGCATCCTTTTTATCGATGTAAGCCCGCAGCGTTTCTGCGTCCTCATCATTTAAGCCCGTCTGCGCAATAATGCCCTTATAAAAGGCTACCTGACCGATTTCAATCTGAAACTTTTCCAAACCGGCGGCCAGCAGCGCTTCAATGGCGCAGGCAATGACCTCCGCGTCTGCCAGATCGCCATCGGCACCGAAAAGCTCAATACCCGCCTGACAAAATTCACGCTGACCGGAGGCAAATTCGTCAATATAACGAAACACCTTGCCACAGTAGTGCAGACGCTTGGGATAGGTACCGTCGTCTAGCTTAGATGCCGTCATCCGTGCAAAGCAGGTGGTGATATCCGGCCGCAAAACCAGAATCCGCCCCTGAGCGTCGAAAAATTTAAACATCATTTCCTGTGGAATTTTCCCGCTTTGGGTATCAAACGCATCATAAAACTGGAGTACCGGTGTTTCTGCCACATGATAGCCAAAGCTTTCGAATACGTCGGCGATAGCGGCTTCCATTCTTGTTTTATCTGCACACTGCCGGGGCAGTACGTCCTGCGTGCCCTCCGGGGTGTACCGTTTCCAATCTGCCATAGTAGCCTCCCTGCAAAAGTGCTTTTTTGCTTTATTTTATGTTCAATTATATACTAAATCCGGATAATATTCAAGACAAATTCAATTAAATTATTCTTTATGTGGGTAAAAGTGTAAAAAAATACAAAAAACATGAAAAAAATTTCAAAAAGGCAGCAAAGAGCGGAATAAAAACCCAAATGTCCGTCGCAGCGTTGCCATTCGCCTTTTAGCACGTTTTCCTTGTCGTGCCTTGCAGACCGGCGCCTGCAAGGCACGACAAGCCAAAAGACTCGAAAAATAACCGCCGACAGACAATAGAGCTTGCCTAGGGCAAGGGCGTAATATCAATGCAGTCAAAGCCGGACAAAAAGTCCTTTAAAAAGGCATAGATTTTATCCAGGCAGTCCTGGGTATCGCATTGAATATCCAGCGGCATCAAGGGGTCGTGGAGAGACAGGCGCAGCAGGAACCATCCGTCCCCGATGTTCACCCGCACGCCCTCGTAATTGGGCTTTTCCAGCGTCATATCCGCTGCGTTTTCCACAGCCTTATTGAGGGCGTCTAAAATGCGCTGGCCGTCCTCCTTAAAGCTTGCACCGGTCAGATTTAAACGGTGTCCCGCCGCCAGCTTTGGTTCCTTCAGGCTCTCAATCAGCTCTGTCAGCTTCCGTCCCTCTGCACGCATGGTAACAGCCTTAATCAGCAGCTTGGTAACAAGATAGGCGCCGTCATCTAAGAAATAGTTTTCCAAAAGCGCGGCGTGACCGCTGGTTTCAATGGCAAGGGGACAATAGGTACCGGCCTGATTCAGACGCTTAGCTTCGTTAATTACATTTTTATAGCCCCGTTTAAAGCGGTGGTGCACGCCGCCCAGCTCTTTATTAATAAACTCCGCAAGACCTGTGGAGGTCACGGAATCCGTCACGATGGTGCCCTTGCGCTCTTCAAGCAGCACGGCAGAAATTAAGGCGATCAGCCGGTTTTTATTGATTTCCCGGCCGGTTTCGTCTACAATAGCCGCCCGGTCGACATCGGTATCGAAGATAACGCCCAGATCGGAATGAGAATCCAGTACAGCTCGTGAAATGGCATGCATGGCGTCCTTATCCTCCGGGTTGGGGATATGGTTGGGGAAGGTGCCGTCCGGCTCTAAAAAGCAGCTGCCGCTCACATCGGCGCCCAGAGGAGCCAGAACCTTTTCCGCATAAAAGCCCCCGGCACCGTTGCCGGCGTCAACTGCGATTTTCATGCCGGAAAAGGGCAGAGCAAGACCGGTTTCCCGCTGAATGGTTTCTGCAATATGTTTGGCATATCGGGACAAATAGTCAAAGCTTGTAACCGTGCCCGGCTTTTCGCTGCTTAAGCAGCAGCCCTCTTGCGCGTAGGAAAGGATTTCGGCAATATCGCTGCCCTCCAGACCGCCCTCCCGGGTGAAGAACTTCAATCCGTTCCGGTTAAAGGGTAAATGGCTGGCCGTGAGCATGATGGAGGCAAATACGTTCATAGAATCGTCTATGGTGCTCATAAACATGGCAGGCGTCGTACAAAGACCAAAGTCTGCTACGTTTGCTCCCGTGGCGGTAATGGCCCGGATACAGGCATTTTTGACCCGCTGCGCGGAAATGCGGCTGTCGTGGCCGATGGCGATTGTCAGCGCGTTGGGTTCTGCGTTGTATTTCGTCTGTAAAAACATAATGAAGCCTTTGGCAATGGCCTCAATCACTGGATCCGTCAGATTTACCTCCGCGCCGGGGATTCCTTCGCTGGCAACACCGCGGATATCGCTGCCGTTTTTTAATGCGGCCCATTCTTTTGATAACATTTTTATCCGTCCTCATTCCTTCATATATTTAAATCTAGTATATCAAATTCTATATTCTTTTGCAAGGGTTCCCCATTATTTTTATGAAAAAATTGAGTGATCCTTGGGCTTAAAGCCGGTCAGCTTTGGATCTGTCAGCAGGATGGCTCGGCGAACGGCGTGCTCGCCGAAGCGATTTTTAATTTCCTCCAAGGTGTCCTCCAGTGCTTCTGTTCGTCTGTCGTCTGCGTCAAACAGGGAGAGCTGCCGGTGGCTTTCCTCCGAAAGCTGACAGCCTCTGATGCCCAGAGCCCGGATGGGGGAGCGGTCGTGATGCTGCTTTAAAAGCGACCAGGCCGCGTCGAAAATCGCCCGGGCGCTGTAGGTCGCCTGTTCCAGCCGACGCTGGCGCTCGTAAACGGATAAATCACTGCGGCGAACGCTTAGCTGTACGGTGGAGCAAAGAAACCGGTGCTTTCGCAGACGGTGGGAAACCGTTTCAGCCAAAGCGTATAAAACGGCCTGGCGGTCTGTATCTGTAATTAAATCACGATAGGAGGTGGTGCTGTTGCCGATGCTTTTCAGAGGCGGAGCGCTTGCGGCCTCTGCCACCGGTTCATCGTCCAGACCGTTGGCGAAGCGCCAGAGCATCAGGCCGGATTTCCCCAGCGTGCGCCTGAGAAAGGCAGGGTCCGCCGCGGCCAAATCGCCAATCGTAGATAGGCCAAACTGCCGGAGCCGCTCCCGGGTTGCGCGTCCCACAAAGAGAAGGGTTTCGGCCGGCAGCGGCCAGAGAAGTTCCCGGAAACAGTCGCGGGAAATGACGGTGGTGGCGTCCGGCTTTTTCAAATCGGAGCCCAGCTTGGCAAAGACTTTGTTAAAGCTGACGCCTACGCTGACAGTCAGCCCCAGTTCTCTGTAAATCCGCTCGCGCAGAGCGTCGGCAATTGTTTTGCCATTACCAAAGAGGGCAGTGCTGCCGGTCACATCCATCCAGCACTCGTCCAGACCAAAGCTCTCCACCTGGCTGGTATAGCGCTGACAGATTTCACGGGTTTGGGCAGAAAACTGCATATAGACATCGTAGCGGGGCGGCACACAGATCAGGTCGGGACAAAGCTGCCGCGCCTTCCACAGGGGCGCACCGGTTGTAACGCCGCAGCGCTTGGCCGGCTCGTTTTTAGCCAGAATAATACCATGGCGCGCCTGGGCATCCCCGGCCACGGCCAAAGGCTTTTCCCGCAGTTCCTTGTGTTCCAGACATTCCACCGAGGCAAAAAAATTATTCAAATCAGCATGTAAAATAATCCGTTCCATGACATCACCATAGAGAACAAATGTTCGGTATAGTTTTATTATACCCCATGGAGCGAGAATATGCAAGAGGAAAATTTAAAGCAGAGCAAAATTATTTGAAAGGGGCTGTAGCGGAAAACTACAGCCCCTTAAAATTCAACTTGTTTGATTTTATTCCTCGCCGGAGGGCTCAATGCCCAGTGCGTCGCCGATGGTATCGGTCACCTCGTCCTTATAGGCGGTAACGGCTTCTTCAGCGGCTTCTTCTGCAGCCTTGTCAGCGGCAGGCGCCTCTTCAGCCGGTGCCTCCTCAGGCAGAAGGGCACGGATACTCAGAGCAATTTTCTTGTTATCCCAGTCAATGTCGACGATTTTAGCCTCAACCTCCTGGCCGATGGAAAGCTCATCCTGGGGCTTGCCGATCCGCTTGTTGGCGATTTGGGAAATGTGAATCAGACCGTCTACCGTAGGCAGAATTTCGGCAAAAGCGCCAAAGGGCAGCATGCGGACAATCTTCACCTTCACAACATCGCCGGGGTTTAACTTGGATTTTGCAATTTCCCAAGGATTGTCCAGCGGATTTTTATAACCCAGAGAAATCTTTTTGGTTTCCTCGTTAATATCCTTGATATACACCTCAATGGTGTCGCCCACGCTGACAACATCGGAGGGGTGCTTGATTCTGGACCAGCTCAGCTCGGAAATGTGAACCAGACCATCAACGCCGCCGATATCCACAAAGGCACCGAAGCTTGTCAGAGATTTTACAATGCCGTTATACTTTTTACCAATCTCAGCAGACGCCCAGAACGCGTTTTCCAGCTCCTGCTTCTGAGCAACCAGAACGGTTTTGATGTTGCCGACGATCCGTTTTCTTCTTTCGTTGATGTCGATAATTTTAAAGGGAACGATTTTGCCGACCAGCTCGTTTAAGTCAGACAGATATCTGTCGTTTGCCAGCGAAGCGGGGACAAAAACGCGAAAGCTTTTATATGTAACGATCACGCCGCCGTTCACAACGCTGTCAACTTTCCCTTCCAGAATATCGCCGTTTTCCTGCGCCTTTACAATGGCGTCCCAGGTTTTGAACGAATCTAATTTCTTTTTGGAAAGCGTAATTTTTCCTTCCACGTCGTTAACACGGACAACGAAACCCTGAATTTCATCTCCGACCTTTACAATCTCCTCAGGGGTCACAGCAGGGTCATCTGAAATTTCAGATGCAGGGATAATGCCGTCCTGCTTTACGCCTAAGTCCACGACGACTTCCGTCGGGCCGACTTCAATGACGGTACCTGATACAATATCGCCCGTAAAAATCGGTTTCAGGGATTCCTCTAAGAGTGTTGCAAAGTCTTTGTCTTGGTTTTCCATCTTGTTGATAGCCTCCTTTATTATAACCGCAGGCGTTGAAGCGCCGGCAGTAATTCCGACTCGTTTATTTTGAAAGTGCGAAAGATCGCCCAGCGCATCGATGGATTCTGCGCAATAGGCCTCCGGACAAACGCTTTTGCAGATTTGATATAGCTTCTGCGTGTTGGAGCTGTTTTGTCCGCCCAGCACCAGCATCACGTCAACTTGCTCAGCCAGTGTTCGGGATTCGGCTTGTCTTTCTTCAGTCGCATTACATATTGTATCAAATATAACAGTGTTTTGGCAAGTTTTTTTTAAAAAAAATATAATTTTTTTAAAAATATTTTGATTAAACGTCGTTTGCGCTACGATACAGACTTTTTTTTCAATGGGCGAAAGGGCCATTGCCTGCTCCAAATTTTCAATAATCAGGGCAGAATTTCCACACCAGCCGTTAATGCCGATGACCTCGGGGTGGGATTTATCGCCGATTATGATAATCTGGCAGCCCTCTTCAAAATGCCGGCTGACCAGACCGTGGATTTTTTTAACAAAGGGACAAGTCAGATCCAGATAGGGAATTTGTTTGGCCTCCATGTCGCGGTACACAGCCTCCGGCACGCCGTGGGTACGGATGATGACGGTAGCGCCTGCCGGCAACTCGGTCAGGGTATCGATCACCTCTATGCCCTTGGATTTTAAATCCGCCACCACCTGCGCGTTATGGATAATCGGCCCCAGGGTACAGTATTTTTTGCCTTCTTCACCGGCACAATGGTAGGCGCTATCAACGGCGCGGGCAACACCGAAGCAAAAGCCGGCGGTTTTGGCTACTCTAATGTCCACGCGTCATTCTCCTTTGCGTCGGATTGGGGGCGGTTTGCCATTTGCAGAATGGTCGATATTAAATCATCGCTGATTTTTTGCAGCTCCTCGCCGGTCAGCTTGCCGCCGTTTTCTGCCTTGACATAAATAGGGTCACCGATATACATATCTACCCGGGATAAAAACCGGTATTTCCCCGCAATGGCAACCGGTACAATCGGCGCGCCGGTTTTTTGGGCAATGAGCGCAACACCCGCCTTGGCGGTGTGAGCCTGATCCTTTAAAACACGCCGTCCTTCCGGGAAAATCGCCATAACCTTACCGGCACGCAGGGCAGACATGGCCGCCTTGATAGCGCCCAGATCAGAGGCGTCGCGGGAAACGGGGAAGGCACCGGCCCATCTTAGAATCGCGCCCAGAACGGGAATATCAAACAGCTCCTTTTTTGCCATAAAGCAAAGGGTGCGAGGCAGTACGGTGACGGCCAGCGGCGCGTCCCAGTAGCTTCTGTGGTTCAGCGCAACAATAACGGCGCCCTCGGCAGGAAATTTTTCCTTGCCGTGCACGTGCAGCCGGAATGTGATGTACATAAAGCATTTGACCAAAAAGCGAGTCAAACGAAACAGCATGGTATCAGAGCCTTTCTTCAATAATCTTGTAAAGCTTGTCAAAGGATTCCTCAAAGCTCAGGTCGGAGGTGTCCACAAGGATGCTGTCCGAAGCAGGCTTTAGGGGCGCGAAGGCACGAGTGGAGTCATTCTCGTCCCGCTTTTTTAAATCGGCCAGAACCGTGCTGAATTCGCAGGTCTCGCCCCGGGCGGTCAGCTCTAAAAAGCGGCGTCTGGCTCGTTCCTCCGGTGCGGCCGTTAAAAATATTTTAATCGGCGCGTCGGGGAGGACATAGGTGCCGATGTCGCGGCCGTCCATAATGACGTCATGCGCCTCCGCCAGCTGCCGCTGCAGCTCCACCAGCCGCAGGCGCACTGCCGGGATAGCGGATACGTCCGAAGCGGCCATGGACACCTCCGGGGTGCGGATCAGGTCTGTGACGTCCTCGCCGTTTAAAAAGATACGCTGTCCTGCCGCCGAGAGAGTCAGATCGATGTCTGAGGCTTCCACCACGGCGGCGGCTTCCTCCGGCTGCTCCCGAATGGCAAGTCCCTGCCGCAGACAGGCAAGCCCTGCCGCCCGGTACATGGCGCCGGTGTCGATATACACAAAGCCCAAACGCTTTGCCAGCTTTTTGGATAAGGTGCTTTTTCCTGCACCGCCGGGGCCGTCAATTGCAATTTTCATAAGAAACCTCCTGTCTGTCTGACATCCCTTACCAAAATCTCAGTAGACATTATTTTAGAAAGTTTAACAGAATGTTCTGATTATACATAACAGATATGTATTTAGATTCCAGCACCAGCTCCGTGGGCTTGTTAAAGGTTTTTAAGGCGGTGGTGAAGGTGAGCAGCGCCAGCAGGAGATAAAGAAGCAGAACGCCGTAGCAGACGCCCATAACGCCGCCCAGAAGCTTATTGGCACCGCGGATGACCGGCAGCTTGGCAAGAGCATCCAGCGCCTTGAGCAGCACCCACAGAATCACCCGGACCAGCACAAACACAACCAGAATGCCCAGCAGCTTCAGCGCCAGTGACGCGGCGTTCTCCGCAATGGATTCCTTCACGGTGGCCGCCGCTTGATTGGCCGTATCGGTCAGTGCCGACTGGAGGGAGTTCGGAAAATTCAGTGCCTGACCGGCTTCCTCCGGCTCCGTGGGCTCTTTCGGCTGCTGGTCAAAAACCTTGTATACATTAAGGCGCACATAATCGCCCACAACGCTTTCTGCCATAAAGCCGGAAACCACGGGGTAGAGAGTCAGCGCCAGAATTAGAGACAAAACCAGGGAGCCAAGGCTGAACACAGACCGAACAAATCCCTTTTTCATGCCCCAGGCTGCCAGCGCAATAATAATGAGAATACCGATTATATCTGCAAGATTCACTGTCATATCATCCCTTTCGTTTATTGTTTAGGCACCCAGGCGGATCAGCTCTGCACCGGAGGCCGTGATGCCAACGCCGCGGTTCTCACTGCCGAAAAAGACAAAGTCGCGCAGATCGACGCTCAGATTCAGCTGCAGCTTTTCGCGGCATCGGCTGTTTAACACCGAGATGGTTCTGCCGTTGTTGAGCACAATGGTGCCGCCCTTTGCATCCAGAAAATCAAATTCCTGCTGACAGGTAAAGCTGCCGGTTTCCTCACCCCGGTGGTTATAGCTTTTAATTTCCGCCGCGGCACCCGGTGCCGTTTCAGAGCCGGAAAAGACCAGAGCCAGAAGATCGCCGTCCAGAATATACCGCAGGAGCTCGCGGCCGTTATAAGAGGCGGTGCCCGCACACTTTCCGTAGCCGTTGTAAATCAGCGTGTCGCTGCTGCCAATGCAGTAGGTATACCCACCGCTGTAGCGAATGACAGAATATAGCTGACCTTCATAGGTATCGTTGGTAAAAGGCTTTTCCTTGGCAATGTTAAACATGATAATATGTGTTTTAATTTTTCCCTCATCCGTATTGATGGCAGATACGGTAATATCCTTACTGTTATTGGCAATATCCGCTCCGACAACGGAGAGATTACCCGAATTCCATTTAAAAATTTCTTCACCGTCCGGCGTGAAAACGTGAACCGCGCATTTATGCAGATCGCCCTCAGTCACTAACAGGGCGTAGCCACTATCGTTAACGGCAGCCAGCAGAATGTTTTCCTCCAGCGTCAGAGCCGTTACCTGCTTTGCACCGTTAAAGGTGATCATGCTGCGGCCGCCCAAATCAAAAAACAGGGCATAGCTGCCTTTTACGGCAATGGTGGGATGCGACATTTTCAAGGATACGTCTGCCGCCAGCTCACCGCCGGTGTTGATAATTTTTAAATTCTCCGCGCTGAAAAAATAAAGAGCGCTGTCGTTGGCGGCATTGTCATAGGAAACCCCCGGATCCAGCTCAAAATTCAGCGGTGTCACCGTTGGCTGATCGGCCACCCGCACCTTATTCTCCCGGGCAAAATACATAGTTGCCAAATAGTTGGCTAAAAAGACTATAGCCAGCGCTGCGGCGGTGATGACAGCTGCCCAAAGCACGCGGCGGAAAATATTCGGCTTGTAAAACATCGGAGAGCGCATTGGTTTCACTCCTTCTGCAGGGTTATTCTTTTTCATACTGTGCGCCGAGGAGCATCAGCCCTTTGGCCGGTGCCGTCATGCCGGCGCGGGTACGGTCCTTTGCGGCAATCAGTGCCGGAACCGCGTCGGGATCAATTTTGCCGCGGCCGACCCAGACTAAGGTACCGGTGATAATACGCACCATGTTGTATAAAAAGCCGTTGCCGGTGATGCGGTATTCCAGTATATCACCGGTTTCGGAAAGCTCGGATTCCATAATTTCGCGGGTAAAGGTTTTGGCGCTGCCGCCCTGCGCCATAAAGCCGGAAAAATCATGCAAGCCCAGAAAACATCCGGCGGCTTTGCGCATTTTGTCTGTGTCCAGCGGGACAGGATGATGCCAGGCAAAATTCCGCCAGAAGGCGTTGCCATAGGGCGAACGGTCGATGCGGTACAGGTATGTTTTTCTGACAGCGTCAAACCGGGCACTGAAATCTTCACGGCAGGGCTCTGCCTGCATAACGCGGATATCCGGCGGCAGCAGTGCGTTCAGGCCGCGGCACAGCTTGAACGTATCGACAGCCGAAGCCATATGAAAATTTGCCGTAAAATCCGCCGCGTGCACGCCGGCGTCTGTCCGGCTGACGCCCACCAGCGATACCGGCGTCCGCAGAATCACGGCCAATGCCTTTTCCAGCTCACCCTGCACGGTTCTGGCGTTATTTTGCCGCTGCCAGCCCGCATAGCAGGTGCCCTCATACATCAGGCGCAGTTTGTAATTCATAGGCCCCTCTCTTTACAACAGAATCCGCAGCGCAATCACCGCGGCGAAAAACACGGTGAAAGCCGCCATGGCCATCAGGTCAATGCCGGAAAAATGAATTTCATTTAACCGCGTGCGGTGTTCGCCGCCCTGATAGCAACGGCTTTCCATGGCCACCGCCAGCTCGTCTGCGCGGCGGAAGGCACTGATGAACAGCGGCACCAGCATGGGCGCCAGCGCCCGTACACGCTGCAGAACGGAGCCGGATTCAAAATCCGCACCCCGTGCCTTTTGTGCCTTCATAATTTTTTCCGTTTCCTCAATCAGCGTGGGGATAAAACGGATGGCAATGCTCATCATCATCGCCAGCTCATAGGTAGGCAGCCCCAGCTTGGAAAGGGGCTTTAGCAGCTTTTCAATGCCGTCTGTCAGCATGATGGGGGAGGTGGTATAGGTCAGTGCGGAGCTGGCGACAATTAAAAGCACCAGCCGCAGCGCCATTTTACCGGCTAAAATCAGACCCTCCCAGGTCATGGGCGTTGCCCAGCCCAGAATATATATTTTTGTGCCCGGCGTGAGGAACACGTTTAACACCGCCGTAAAAAGAATCACAAACCAAATGGGCTTTAAGCCCCTGAAATACAGAGAAACAGGGACTTTAGACAGCAGAATGACCAGCAGGGTAAAGGCACCGGTCAGGGCATAGCCCCAGGGGCCGTCCGCCAGAAATATGGTCACAATCAGCAGGATCAGCACAATGATTTTCGTCCGGGGATCCATACGGTGCAGAGGCGATTCAATGGGGAAATATTGTCCCAGTGTAATATCCTTCAGCATGTTTTCGCCTCCTGTCCTTGCTTTTCCTTTTGCGCCAGCAGCATTAAAATGGTGGCCTTGGCGCGCTCTAAGGTATAAATACTGCCGTCAATGGCGACCCCGCGGGCGCGGAGCTCCTCCATCAGCTGTGTGATCTGCGGCACGTCCAGTCCCATGCTCCGCAGCTCAGCGGCGCGGGAAAAAATCTCCGCCGGCTTGCCGTCCATGGCAACAGTGCCCTGATTCATGACAATGATACGGCCGGCAGAACGGGCCACGTCCTCCATGGAGTGGGAAACGAACAGCACCGTCATCTTTTGCGCCAGATACAGGGCGCGGATCTGGGTCAGAATTTCCTCACGGCCGGCCGGGTCAAGACCGGCCGCCGGCTCGTCCAAAATTAAAACCTCCGGCCGCATGGCCAAAACGCCGGCAATGGCAACCCGGCGCTTTTGACCGCCGGACAGCTCAAAGGGGGAGCGGTTCATATATTTTTCGGTCAGCCCCACATAGCGCATGGCCTCCCGGACGCGCTCGTCGATTTCATCCTGTGACAGCCCCATGTTTTTAGGGCCATAGGCCACATCCTTATAAACCGTTTCCTCAAAAAGCTGATGCTCCGGATATTGAAAGACCAGTCCCACACGCTGACGCAGCGTTTTTAGATCCGCGCCTTTAGCCGTGATGTCCGTCCCCCCTACGCGTATGGTGCCGCTGCTGGGCTTTAGCAGACCGTTTAAATGCTGAATCAGGGTCGACTTGCCGGAGCCGGTGTGCCCGATAATCCCTACAAATTCACCGTCGTAGATGGTGAGATTCACGTCGCGGAGCGCGTGCTTTTCAAAAGGACTGCCCGCCATATATACATAATTTAAACCGGAAATTTCGATTGCCATTGTTTTACTCCCATTCAAAAAAACTAAAGCATTCTATCAGGGGCGCAGCCCCGTCATAAGGCGTTTCGGTGGCAGATTGTACCACCGCCGAAAATTAAGTGAAACCCGCCGCCTAAAGAGGCGGGGGACATTTTAATTTAGTTATAAAAGCTTCATTAGCTCGTCGGCACAATCTGACACAGTCAGCACATCCTGCCGAAGGTTGACCCCCGCCTTTGCCAGCAGATAACAAAGCTCGGTGACCTGGGGCACATCAAGCCCCAGTCCCTTCATGAACTTAACCTCGGAAAAAACATTCCGGGGCACATCGTCCCGCAGAACGTGACCCTTGTCCATCACCACCACACGATCGGCTTTAACGGCCTCCTCCATGTAATGGGTAATCAGCACCACGGTCAGATTCTTTTCCCGCTTCAGCTTTAAAATCGTGTCGATGACCTCCCGCCGGCCTTTCGGATCCAGCATGGCGGTGGGCTCGTCAAAAACGATACATTTTGGCTCCATGGCAATTACGCCGGCTATGGCCACGCGCTGCTTCTGGCCGCCGGATAACAGGTGAGGCGCATGGCGGCGCATGGGGTACATATCCACAGCCTTTAAGGCCTCATCTACACGGCGGCGAATTTCAGGGGAGGGTACGCCTAAATTTTCCGGGGCAAAGGCCACGTCCTCCTCCACAACAGTGGCCACAATCTGGTTGTCGGGATTCTGGAATACCATGCCCACGCTTTTGCGGATTTCCCAGTAATTCTGCTCCTGCTTTGTATCCATGCCGTCTATATACACCGTGCCGCCGGAAGGGAGGAGCAGACCGTTGAAATGCTTGGCCAGCGTGGATTTTCCGCAGCCGTTATGACCCAGCACGGCTACAAACTCGCCCTGATGAATCGTCAGGTCAATATCGTCCAGCACAAACTTAATAGCTTCCTGCGCATCGGATTGATACGCATAGCGCAAATGCTCCGTTTTAATCATTTTGCTCATTCATCCTCTGTTGTTATCTGATTTGGCCGCTGCCGTAAATAATATGCTTGGTGGAGGTCAGCGCCGTCAGCCCCATAGGCCCCCGGGCGTGGAGTTTTTGGGTGCTGATGCCGATTTCCGCTCCGTAGCCGAACTCGTTGCCGTCGGTGAAACGGGTCGAGGCATTGACATATACCGCCGCTGCATCAATTTCCTCCAAAAAACGGTTAGCCATATTGTAATCCGAGGTCACAATGGCCTCAGAATGGCGTGTACCATGAATATTGATGTGTGAAATGGCTTCATCGATACCGGAGACCACCTTCACCGATACGATATAGTCGTTGTATTCTGTGAAATAATCCTCCTCTGTAGCCGAGACAGCCTCGGGCAAAATGGCGCGGGTTTTCTCGCAGCCCCGAATTTCCACCCCAAAGGGCCGCAGTCCCTCTGCAATCATTGGCAGCACCTTTTCAGCCACTTCGGCGTCTACCAGCAGGGATTCCGCAGCGTTGCAAACCGCAGGACGGCTGGTTTTGGCATTAATAAAAATATCTCTCGCCATGACAAGGTCGGCGGATTTTTCAATATAAATATGGCAGTTGCCTGTTCCGGTTTCAATGACCGGCACCGTGGCGTTTTCCACAACGGATGCGATTAGCCCCTTGCCGCCCCGGGGAATTAAAACATCCAGATAGCCGGACAGCCGCATCAGCTCCCGGGCGGTTTCCCGGGAGGTGTCCCGCACCAGCTGGAGACTGCCCGCAGGAAAGCCGGCGCCCTCCAGAGCCTCCGTCATAATATCCACTAAAACGGCATTGGAATGAATGGCCTCGCTGCCGCCCCGCAGAATACAGGCGTTGGCGGTTTTCAGGCACAGCACGGCCGCGTCTACCGTCACGTTGGGACGCGCCTCATAAATAATACCGATGACCCCCAAAGGGACGCGCTTGGTGCCAATCATCAGCCCGTTGGGACGTTTTATCATACCGGTAACCTCGCCGACAGGATCGGGCAGACCGTCCACCTTTTCCACCCCGGCGGCCATGTCCTCAATCCGCTCCTTTGTCAGGGTCAGACGGTCAATTAAAGCGGCGGTGCCGCCCTTTTGAATCAAAGCGTCTACATCTTTTTTGTTTTCTGTTAAAATTAAATCCGTGTGGCTTCTTAAGGCCGCAGCCACGGCCAGCAAGCCTTTGGATTTTGTTTCCGCGCTGATGCGCATCAGCGCAAGACTTGCCTGCTTGGCTTTTTTGCCCATTTCCTCCAGCATATTACTCACCTCGTTTGCAAGCGGTGCGGCCCTTGAACAGGGTGCCCACCTGCTTGCCTTCCAAAATATCATAGATGACAGACGGATGCCGTCCGTTAGCAATCACCATGTTAATGCCGGCGGCCATAACCGTTTTAGCGGCAATCAGCTTAGTGACCATGCCGCCGGTGCCGCGGGCAGAGCCGGCACTGCCTGCAATTTGGAACAAATCATCCGTAATCTCGCCGATTTCTCCAATCAGCTGTGCATGATTATCCTTATGGGGGTCGGCGTTGTATAAGCCGTCAATGTCTGACAGAATAATCAGCAGATCAGCGTCGATCAGTCCTGCCACCATGGCGGACAGCGTGTCGTTATCGCCAAATTCAATTTCCTCGGTGGAAATGGCGTCATTTTCGTTCACAATGGGTACAACGCCCCATTCCAGCAGGGTATTAAAGGTTGTGACGGCATTTTTTTTGCGCTGCTCGTCCTCAATGACGTTTTTTGTCAGAAGCACCTGTGCCACGTCGCAGCCGTATTCGCCGAAAAGCTTGCCGTAAATGCTCATCAGCTCGCTCTGACCAATGGCAGAGGTCGCCTGCTTTTCCCGGACGGTTTTCGGCTTTTCGGAAAGACCGATTTTGCTCATTCCAACGCCAACGGCGCCGCTGGAAACCAGCACAACCTCCCGTCCTTCGTGACATAAATCGGCCAGAACCCGCGCCAAAAGCTCAATTTGGCGCAAATGAATCCGACCGGTGCTGTATGTCAGGGTAGAGGTACCCACCTTGACAACAATCCGTTTTGCCTGTTTCAGCCTGGCAATGGGCGTTTGCATATTCATCACTCACTTGCTGCAGTTTTTATGGTTTCAATTATCGGTGTCGTTTGAATGGTCGGTGTTTTAATTTCAAAGGCCGAGTCATAAACGAGGTGAATGTTGTCGGCGGTATAGTAGCCGTTTTCCAGCCGTTTTCCCGGCACGCGCACCACCAAAATAACGTCCAGACGGTCCGGCACCTCGGCGTTAACAGGCTGACCCTTTGTGTCGTAAATCAGACGGGTGGCGGGTTCTGCTGTGACGCTGAGAATCTCGCCCAGATATTTGCCGGTGTCCTTCATATAGACATCGTCGCCGGGATGGATCGCGTCCATGGTCAGCTGGCGAACCTCCTTTAATCGCATGGTAACCTCCAGCGAATCCAGAACGTTGTTCTGTATCAAGCCCTTGTTTTCGGTTAAAACTGTTTTATTGCTGATTTTCTGCCAGGCAGTATAGGCACCCACCGCCATAATCAACACAATGCAGACCACAAGGAGATCCACAATGCTGACCTTGCCGAACAGCTTTCCTTTTTTATCAAGCATTATTTCATCCCCCTCAGCTGATCAAAATCATAGTCAATATCCACAATGTAGCCGCGCATGGCGAGGCTTTCGGAGCGGAGCGCTACGGCCTTACCGATTTTCAGCGCTTCCTTGCCCAGCAGCATGTCCGGATATTCCACGGTGGCCTCGGCCTTAATTTCTACATAACCGTCAAACTTGCCCGCAGGATGGGCAGATACCAGCTTATCATCAGCCTGGGTAATCACCTGAGCCGGTTTTTTGGAAAAGCCTGTAATTTCACCCATATAGGCCTTTGTCACGCCGTCGGTTACCTGCTCACCCTCGTTCACATGCTCAAAATAGGCGGCGTCGCGGTTCTGAATTTCCAGCGTGTAGGTCACGGGAATGGTTTCAGCCGCGCGGCTGCGGCCGGAAAACAAAATATAGGCTGCGGCAATGGCCACAATCAAAAGCACAACGAAAAGTAAATCCAACAGATTCACCCTGCCGAACAGCCTGCCTTTATTATCAATGATCATTGGTTAAAACCTCCTTATAAACGTCCTCTAAGCGGGATACCATGGTCTCTACGGTATAGCCTTCGTCATATTTTTGTTTGGCGTTTTGCGCCAGTCTTGCTGCCAAAAGCGGGTCGCGAATCAATTTTATCATGGCAAGAGCCAGTGACGCACTGTCAGCATAGCCCACCAGCAGACCGGTTTCCCCGCTTTGCACCAGCTCGCTGTTGCCGCCGGCCTCCGTAGCGATGGAGGCCTTACCAAGGCTCATGGCCTCCAGAACAGACAGGCTCATGGCTTCGGATTCTGAGGCGTTAATGTTCACATCCACTGCATTTAAAAGGGCAGTGGTGTCGGTAACAAAACCGGTAAAAATAACCTGCTCCTCCAGGCCATAGTGCGCGACCAGCTCCCGGAGGCTTTGCTCCAGGCTGCCGTTTCCCACAATCAGGAATTTGGCCTTCGGTTCTTCCTTGAGCACCTGCCAGGCAGCCTTAATGAAATATTTGTGCCCCTTCACAGGCTCCAGCCGGGCAAAAATGCCAAAGGCCGTTTCGTCCGGCGCAATGCCGTATTCTGCCCGGACGGCCGCCACTCTTTCCGGCGGGAGGGCTTTCACCGGCTCAACACCGTTATTGACAATCTTGATTTTATCCCGCCTGATGCCGGAATCCAGCAGGTTTTTCACCACGGCATCGGATACGGCGATATAATAATCGCACAGCGCGTTGTTTAAGGTGCCGGCGGCCAGCGCCTTCAGGCCGTGGGGCAGCGGCTCAATGCAGTGGCGGGTGGCCAGCACGACCGGTACCTTGGCGTTTTTCCCGGCGATTCTGGCCGAGAGACAGGCGTGGGTGTGTACAATATCCGGCTTAATTTTTGTAAACAGCTTTTTCAAAAAGGTAACGCAGTGCTTGTCATAAGAGCGATCTGCCATGTAAGGTGCCTCGATCAGTGTTACATCTTCAAATTTGCGGATATATGCCGACAGGCGGCTGCCCTCCGGCAAAATGACTGTCACGCGGAAAGCGCTGCGGTCGAAGTATTTCAGATAATTAAGGAGATATCTCCCGGCGCCGCCGATGTTGGTATCGGAAAGCACCTGCACAATGTGGTTCATACGCGGCTGCCTCCTTGATAATCCGGCTGATTAAAATCCGGTGCGGCCGCCGAACCGGCAAAGGCCAGCACAATCCAGAACATCAGCACCATTTTATAGTTATACCAGACATTGTCTGTTAAGCCCTGGAATAAAAATCCCAAAAGACCGGCGGCAAGAGCAATGACAACCGCGCCGGTCAGACGGCTGCGGCTCCGGTAGCAGGCCAGAGAAAGGCTTTGCCGCATAAAAGCCAGCACCAGTGCCAAAAAGGATACAATACCGGCAATGCCGGTTTCCACCCAAAGTTGCAAAAACAGGTTGTGAGAGTGAAGCGCATAGTTGGCACCGGCCAGAGCATACTTGGGATAAATCATGGAAAATGCATCAGAGCCGGGGCCAATGCCGCCCAGCCAGAAATCCCGGATCATGTTGACAGAGGCACGCCAGATGGAAACCCGGTAGGCCGTGGAGGTATCTGCCGTGTTGCCGATGCTCAGCATGCGGTCTGCAATGGCTGAACCGGAGCCCAGCAGCATAGGCAGCAGCAAGACGCCGATAGCGGCAAGCAGTGCCCACCGCTTATCCATAATCAGTAAAAACAGGGCGGCGGCCAGCACCATGCCCAGCCAAGCCCCCCGGGACCAGGTGAAGATCATGCAAAGTCCCAGTGCGGCTAATAGAGCGGTATACAGGGTCTTTTGCCCGTCAGTACGGCTTTTCCAAATGACGGCTAATGCCAGCGGAATCATCAGCACTAAATATTCACCCAGCACGTTGGGATTATCGAAGGTGGCATAAACCCTGACCTTAATCTGGTTAAACATTTCCTTATCCACCCAGGAGGCGGTTGAGGAAACACCGGCGAAATTCTGAAAAATGCCATAAAGCGCCACCAGACCGGACATCAGCAAAAAGGCGGTCAGCGCGCCGCGCCATTTTTTGGCCGTATCCAGTGTCTGAAAGGCCACAAAGTAAAAAAGCATAAAGGCCAGATGCAGAAACAAAATCTGCAAACTTTTCATAAAGGTAAAGGAAGTCAGCGTTCCCAGCACCATGGTCAGGGCGAAAACGGCAATGAAGCCCAAAAGCGGCACGGGGCGCAGATGCATATCCCGGCAAACGGCCAGCCGCAGGAAAAAGGAAAGCGCCGTTAACACGCAGCAGGCGGCCAGCATCATGGTGGGCAAAACCGGTGCGGCAATGATCACGGTGAACACGCCGAAGGAAGCGGAATAAAGCACCAGAGCCAGGTAGACCACACCGCCCAGTGCTAACAGCAACGCATAAGGCGGCAAAAAGGCGGCCGGTACGGCCAAGACCAGCCCAATGCAAATGCCGCAAATGGGGCGGGTCAGCAAAAACTCGGGGTCTTTTAAAAACAGCTTGCTGTCAGCATCTTTCTTTATTTCGCAAAACAGGCTGCCAAAGGCGGTTAAAATCCGGCTGCCCTTAAACAGAGATTTTGCACTGCGGTTTATGAGAATACACAGAACCGACAGAATAAACAGGGCGGCTATGCAGACCCATTCCACCGGTGCGGGGTGTGCAAACCGGCTGCGGAGCAGCGCATAGCAGAGGGAAAAGGCGCACAGCACGGTTCCGTATATCCGAATGCTGACGCTGTGCCAGTTTGTCAGCAGCCAGACAACGCCGCTGGAACGGGTCATCCCCTTAACATAATCGCTTGTTTTGTCCGCAATACGGCGGCACAGTGCCACCGGCAGGGTCAGCAGCTTATACAGCAGGCTTTCTCTGAACAAAGAGCCGTCGCCGGCTGTGGCAAAAAAACGCCCCAAAAGACTGGATTGAAACACAGCCCCTAAAAACGCAGAAACGCGGTTAAACATACGGCCGGTGATGCTCTCATCAAACCAAACCGCCAGTGTGTGAAACAGACCGGCAAAAAACTTTAAAATCACGCTTTGCATCAGCTTGCCTTCCTTTCCTTTCGCCGCAGCAGTTCCATGGCCTCACAGGCTTCGTCCGTCCGCAGGAGCAGAAGCAGTGCGGCATATACCGCCATGCCGATAACCGCCGGAATCAAAAGGCTTAAAAACCGGCCGGACAGCGAATCGCCCAAGGATAGGCAATGCGACGAAAAATATACACAAACACCCATGACGAAGGCCGAAACCAGCAGCTTCAGCGTGTTCCATCCGTCATGGGGCTTTAGAATATGCAGTCGTTTATTCAGCAAAATCAACAGCACAATGCCGATTAGAGTGGCCGCAACGGAGGCGGCCAGCGCCAAGCCCCAAAGGCCGGTTTTAAAGCCTCTGACAAACATAAAGCTCAGCAGAATATTCAGCGTAATCCCGCCCATGGCGACAAACATGGGGGTTTTGCCATCCTTTAGGGCGTAAAAAGCCTTATTTAAAATTTCGCTGACAGCATAGCCCGCCATGCCCAGAGAGTAAAAGAGCAGGGCAGAGGCGGTCAGCGCCGTGCTTTGAGCCCCAAATTCGCCCCGTTCATACACAAAGCGCACAATGGGCACGCGCAACAGTAAAAACAGGGTCATCACCGGTAAAATAACAGCCAACACGATCTTGGCAGCCTTAGCAATGACAACAGCCAGTTCCGCCTGATGCTCACCGGCGGCCAGCCGGGAAATGGACGGAAAAATCAGGTTGGATACGGCATAGGTCAAAACGCCGACAAAAATAATATATAGCTTATTGGCATAATCCAGCGCCGCAACGGCCTGTCCTTCATTTAAAAAGGAAGCCAGATAAATGTTGACAGTGGAATTAATGGGCTGCACCCAAGAACTGATTAAAATGGGCAGTGCCAGCGCGACGGTTTTTTTCATGCCGCTGCTTTTTAAATCCAGCACCGGACGGTAGCGAAACTGCTTTTTGCGCAGGGCAGGCAGCTGCACCACAATCTGAAAGCCCCAGGCAATCAGCATGGCAGCGGCAACGCCGTGAATCCCCAGTCTGTCCCGCACAAGCAGCAGGTACAGCATCATCAGGACGTTAGAAACCAGACTGATGGCAGCGGGAACATTGAATTCGCCCAGAGATTGCAGAATCCCCGTCAGCGCGTAAGCCACACCGGTAAAAATCATAGAGGGGAATAAAATTACCACCAGCTGGGCGGCCAGCTCCTTTTCGGTATCCGCCAGACCGCTGCCGATCCAGCCGGCAATCGGGCGGGCAAACAGGATGCCGACGGTACATAAAACGCCGGTAATCAGCAAAACGGTGTTGACAAAGGTATTCGCATAACGCATGGCCAGATCCCGCCGGTCCTTTTCCAGATATTCGTTGAATACCGGGATAAAGGAGGAGGAAATTGCGGCGCCCAGCGTAATATCAAAAAACAAAAGGGGAATCCGGGACGCGGTTAAAAAGGCCGCGGCCTGGCCGCCTGTTCCGTAGAGGGAAGCAAACAACACCTCGCGGCCCATGCCGGTCAGTTTGGCTAAAAGCGTAGCCATAATCATAAAGCCGGCTGTTTTAATTGTATTTTTAACGTTCAACATGAGCGATGTCCTTTAACAAAATAATTTCATCTTATATTATATAGTGAATCTGTGGAAAAGTCAATAAAATTACCCTTTTTCTTCAAAAAAACATAAAAACATGCACGGCCGGCAAGCAGGTTTCGATACCCGGGCACATTTTTGCGGCGGGGCGACCAATAAAAAAGTACCGGCGCGCTTAGCCGGTACGGATTGGTGAATATCAGCTTAATAAGGAAAAATGATGTTTCTGGGGCGGCTGGACAAACAACACCTCCACGCCGGTTTTGTTCGCATAATCCACAGTGTATTTCGTACCGCCGGCGTCCCGCTCTAAATAGGCCAGCACACAGGTGGCAGAATCCACCAAATAGCGGTTGCGCTTCATCATGCAGCCTTTGTAATAGGCATCGGCCGTGTAGATCACCTCGTCGGCGGCGGCCAAAACAGCGCGGTATTCATCCCGTTGCTTTTTGTTCCAGAACCGATCCTGATCCCTGCAGGGCAGAATCATAGACAGCCTGATTTGCGGATGCTTTTTTTTGAGGCGAATCACCGTGTTTGCAGCCAGCAGGTCAAAGCCCCGTGCACCGCCGGATTCAAAGCAAGTAAAGCCGTCGCCGATTAGGCGGCAAAGATTTTTTTCTAATTCCTTTTGAACTGCCTTGCCGGTGCGGGCATCCATGTCGCGGTGACCGGTGAAGCAGCAGGTAATTTCTTTTTCCATTCGTAAACCCCCGTTCAGAGATGAAACAGCCACAAATGCCGGAACACAGGCAACAGGGCCGGACAGCTCGGGACATTGTATTGACATACTATTATTATAGTGGATCTTCTCTAAAATCAAAATAGCCAAAAAGCGCACAACCCCCGGCCTTTCGACAGCTTTCCCGGAAGAACGGCAGATGTCTACAGCACCGGCTGAATGACTTTGATTACCTTGCCCAAAATTTTCACGGCCTGCTCACCGGCATTTACAACAACAGGACGATACATGGGGTTGCTGCTTTCGGCAATCAGCGTGATCAAGGCCCCGGAGCGATACAAACGCCCGATCAGTGCAGGGTCGTTTCCAACGGCCACAACGGCGATTTCGCCATCATCGGCAAACGCCTGCCTGCGGATAATGGCAATGCTGCCGTCAGACAGGGCAGAGCGATCCATCCGATCACCGGCGATTTTCAGCGCAAAGAACTCCCCTTCACCCATCAGCGCCACCGGCAGCTGCAGCTGATACAGGGGGAGCCCCTGTCCTTCTGTTGCTGTTAGAGTGGAATAGACCGGAATGTATTTAAACGAAGTGTCCGGCACGAACGGCGCCTCCCGCATGGCCGGTGTTTCCCCCAAAAGTTCGCCGGCACTCACCTCAAAATAATCTGCGATCTGGCGCAGCATAACATTTGACGGGGTGGAATAGCCGGTTTCATAGTTAGAAATAGTCGTTTTTCTAACGCCCAAAATCTCTGCCAATTCCTCCTGGTTCAAGCCCTTTGACTTTCTGAGCTTTTTGAGCAGTAATCCGAAATCCTTCATTACTAATATGCCTCCTTGTGCAATTGGTGATATTTAAGACCAAACGTCGTAATTTTCCTATGTTTTGTACAAGTATAGCATACTTTTTATAAAAATACAAGAGGAAATCCAATTATTTATGTTTCAATTCGACACATTTCGACGGGACGCATTTGGATTTTAGGACATTACATAAAAATACAAGAGGAAAACCGAGGAAAAACCACAAAAGGGAGTAAAGCGGGCAAATCTGCCCCAGAAGGTTGCCGGGACGATTTGAGTAATCCCAGACGCTGAGCTTTAACGCTTTATTAAAAATACAGCCGGATATAAATTCCCAGCCGGTGATGACGCAGGAGAACAAAAAGCATTTTTTAAAGATGCATTTTGAGCGAATCCGCTTGTTCAGCGCATAAATAGAACGAAAACAAACGCCGCCGGTCAGCAGCATGCTCCAGTGCGTGTAGCCGCGCCAGAGAATTTCTAACAGACCGTATCCGAAGGAGCCGATGCCCCATACAACCGCCAGCTCACGGTGCTTTGACATGCCGTCACTTCCTTTTCATAATCCCCTGAGGGTGCATAGGTTAGCATGGCAGAAAGAGGAGCGTTTTATACATAGCAGTCAAAATCGGGACGTATGATTCTAAACGGCAGCATGTAGGGTGCGGCATTGTGCTTTGATGTGACGGTTTTTGCAATTAAAAAGCGACTGTTTTCTGTAAAAAAGGAGCCGCTGCAAAACGATTTTTCAATCGGATTGCGGCAGCTCCTTTGGCAGAGATGTCAGGCCAGGCAGACGCCTGCAGCCTGCAGACCCTTTGGACCCTGTTCAATCTCAAAGGTAACGCGCTGACCTTCCTCCAGGGTTTTATAGCCATCGGACACGATGGAGGAAAAATGCACAAACACATCCTCACCGCCGTCCACCGTAATAAATCCGTAGCCCTTCTCTGCGTTGAACCATTTCACTGTACCTGTATTCATATCCGGTACCTCCTTAAAAATCGTTGTTATATTTTACTGAACAAATAAAAGACACACCCGGCGTAACCATTTTAAAGCAAATGATTACAGAAGGTGTGTGAATCATTGTTACATTTAAAATACATGTATAGTATAACACAGCCGGGCGGCTTTGTCAACCAAAAGAAGGAAATATTTTCCAAATAAGCCAATATACATGCAAACGGATGTAATTCAAATTTTTTTTCAAAAGGGATTGCAAAAACTGAAATTAGTTGCTATAATAATTATAAATCTTAGAGGAAAGAGAGGACGCGCGATCATGCAGGCTATGAAAATTGCAGCCAGCCGCTTTTATTACTACTTTAGCAGCCGTAGCTATTTTGGCTTCGGTTACTTTTGCTGCAATCAATTTCATAGACATGCGGATTTAGTGAGTCCTTGTTTTTCATAAGAAAAACAACAGTGTGGTTTCAGTTTATAAAGGGAACTCATTAAAGAATGAGTTCCCTTTTTTAATTATTACATTCATTTGATGCTCTAACAATGAATCTTATGATGTAGCCGACCGCGCGTTCTTCGCTTTTGCTGCGGCGCGCGGCAGAAACAAAAGCGTTGGCTTCCCGGCCTGCAGACGGGTTGCTAAGCTATTTTACACGAAGCTGTCAATATGAACCGGCGGGGATCGTCCCCTCTGTCCGGAAAGAGGCGGAGGACCGTCGCCTGACAAGGAGGAAAAAACATGATTATTATTATGAAACCGGAGGCCAGTGAGGAAAGCATTAGCCAGATTGTCAGTGACTTGAAGGCATCCAAAATGGATGTTCAGGTCAATAAAGGAGTTGAATGTACTGTGCTTGGCGTATTGGGCAACACAATGGAAATTGATGCCGGTACACTGCAGCTGAATCCCAATGTCGACAGAGTGATGCGGGTTTCGGAGCCGTTTAAAAAGGCAAACCGAAAGTTTCATCCGGAGGACAGCGTGATTCAGGTGGGTGACGAATGTATCGGCGGCAACAAGCTGGCGCTGATTGCCGGTCCTTGTTCTGTGGAAAGCGAGAAGCAGATTATTGATATTGCAAAACGTGTTAAGGCTTCGGGTGCCCGCTTTCTGCGGGGCGGTGCCTTTAAGCCCAGAACCTCGCCCTATTCCTTTCAGGGTATGCAGTTTGAGGGGCTGGAGCTTTTGCAGGAGGCCAAGCGGGAAACGGGGCTGCCCATTGTTTCGGAGATTATGTCGCCGAAATATGTGGAGGTTTTTGACTACGCGGTGGATATCATTCAGGTGGGCGCCCGGAACATGCAGAACTTTGATCTGCTGAAGGAACTGGGCAAAACCAAAAAGCCCATTCTTTTAAAACGCGGCCTGTCCTCAACACTGGAGGAGTGGCTCATGTCCGCGGAATATATTATGGCCGGCGGCAACAACCAGGTGATTTTGTGCGAACGCGGTATCCGTACCTTTGAGCAGTACACCCGGAATACGCTGGATTTAAGCGCTATTCCGGCCATTAAAAAGCTGAGTCATCTGCCGGTAATTGTGGATCCTTCCCATGCCACGGGGATGCATTGGATGGTACTGCCGCTGGCTATGGCAGCGATTGCCGCCGGGGCAGACGGGCTGATGGTGGAGGTGCATAACGACCCCCAGAACGCAAAATGCGATGGTCCTCAGTCTATTACGCCGGCCGCCTTTGACGATTTAACAAAGAAGCTGGCACAGACGGCGGAGGTTGTTGGCCGTGAACTGTAAACATATTGCCATTGTGGGTCTGGGCCTTATCGGCGGCTCTCTGCTTAAGGCTCTGCAGGGCTTTGAGGACGCTGTTTTTCACGGCATCGACCGGGATGCCGATGTGGTGCGCCGGGCCTGTGCGGAGGGGCTTCTGGCGGCAGAACCGCAAGGGGAGGCAGATATCCTGCAGCTGGCGGATGTGACGATTGTCTGCCTGCCGCCTGTTGCGGCGATTGATTTTATGAACCGCTCCGTTTTTAAAAAGGATGCGCTGGTCACCGATGTATGCGGCGTTAAGCAAGCAATTTATGCAGGGCTGACGAACCGGGAGATTGACTTCATCGGCGGACATCCCATGGCTGGTAAGGAAACCAGCGGCTATGCCGCCTCAGACGGAAAACTGTTTCAGAATGCCAGCTATCTGATAACACCGGACGAAAACAGCCGGCCGGAACATGTTGCGTTTTTAAAGGATATGGCAGCCTATATCGGATGCCGGGAAACGGTGCTGACAACGCCGGCGGATCACGACCGGATGATTGCCTACACAAGCCAGCTGATGCATGTGGTGGCGGTCAGCCTGTGCGATAATCCACAGCTGGATGACGCCAAACGGTTCAGCGCCGGCAGCCTGCGGGACTGCACACGGGTGGCCCGGCTTGACAGCGGGTTGTGGAGTCAGCTGTTTATGCTGAATAAGCAGGCGCTGACAACCTGTGTTGAAGAATTTGAAAAAAGTCTGGATCGCTTTAAGGGCTATCTGGCGTCTGACGATGAATCGGGTCTGCGTGACTTTCTGGAGGAAGCGACCCGCCGCAAGCTACGGTTTTTAGCCTGACAGACGGGAGGAAGAAAGTGAAAAAACTGCATGTTGCTCTGCAATCGCGGGGCTATGATATTGTTATTGAAAAGGGTATTTTAAAAAAGTGTGCCGGTTATATAGCAGAGGTTTGCCGTCCACGCCGGGTTATGGTGGTGACAGATACCACCGTCGAAGGGCTCTATGCCGCCAAAGTGCAGGAGGCGCTGACGGCCTGCGACTATGATGTAAAAGTCATTAGCTTTACACCCGGAGAGGTCTCAAAATCCTTAGACAGCGTTCAGACACTGTACCGCGAGGCCTTTGCCTTTGGGATGACCCGGACAGATCTTGCCGTTGCCCTTGGCGGCGGCGTCATCGGCGACCTGACCGGCTTTTTTGCCGCCACCCTGTTCCGCGGGATTCCCTTTATCCGGCTTCCCACAACCTTATTGGCTCAGGTCGACAGCTCCGTGGGCGGCAAAACCGGCGTCAATGTGCCGGAGGGGAAAAATCTGGTGGGAAGTTTTTATCAGCCCAAGCTGGTTCTGATTGATCCGGACACCCTGCAGTCTTTGTCCGACAGAGATTTTTCCGACGGCATGGCGGAGGTTATTAAATACGGCTGCATCTGCAACCGTTCGTTATTTGAGAAGCTGTCTGCCTGTGCTGGACGCAAGGCACTGGAGCCGGACATTGCCGAGGTGATTTACGCCTGCTGTGATGCAAAAAGGCAGCTGGTGGAGGCAGACGAGCTGGACACAGGCAGCCGGATGCTTTTGAATTTCGGACACACCATGGGGCATGTTATTGAGAAGGCGTTTCATTTTGATACCTATACCCACGGCCAGGCTGTGGCCATCGGTATGGTGCTGGCCGCGCGGCTGGGTGAAAAACGCGCCGTCACCACCCCCGGCACCGCTGAAAAAATTAAAGGAATTCTAAAGCAGTACGATTTGCCGCTATCGGCGGCGCTGCCGGCAGGGTGGGAACAGACCGTTCTGCTGGACAAAAAAATGCAGGGCGGCCTGCTGCATTATATTTTCCTGCGGGACATTGGCGCATCCTTTGCAGAAAAATTGCCGGCGGCCGATCTCATTGAGGAGATGAAACAGCTTTTGTGAAGGAGCCGGTGAGTCCGGAATTTCTCCGTATATCTTGCCGTCTCTAACCGTATTGATTCATAGATTCATTTAGAAAGAGAAAGGAGCAGCTTGCTATAGATGTGAAGCAGCTATAGCAAACGGCTCCTTGAATTTTATTACATGACAGTTTATAGAATTGACATAATCGTGCGAAAATTCCGTGCTTTTGTCCTTTTGGCAATCGTACACCAATCAAAAATTGTTAAAATACCTAAACCGCCAAAGGTACATAATTTCAAAATTCCCATGCCGATCTCGCCCAGAATGAATCTGTCCAGCCCCAAGGCCCCTGAACAGATTGAAATCAGAAACAGAGCAGTCGGATCCTTAAACTTCATGGCGGAAATCAACTTAAATTTTTCCTCGTTAATGGTTTTTAATTTATCTTTTAGGAATGATATTTTTTTCTCCGGAAAATACTTTATGTTTGCGATGATAAACATATCGATTTCCTGCTGATTCATGTTTTGCGCCCTCATTCAATGCTGATTGACATCCAGTAAATGTCATATTTGGATTATAGCATACTATAATAGTATTGTCAAGCAATAAATGTCAAATGAGGGATGTTATGTTTAAAAACAAAACAGTGGACGGAAAGAATAATATTTGCGGCAGAAACATTTATTTGCTGAGAAAGAGCTATATTCCAAAAATGTCGCAGAGACTTCTGGCGGAAAAGCTGCAGATTTTAGGCGTTGATGTGGATAAAAACGCCGTTCAAAGGATGGAGAGCGGTCAGCGGTTTGTGATTGATATAGAGCTTTTAGCCTTATCGGAAATTTTTAATGTGACCTGTGATGAATTGCTGTTTGGCCGGCCTGTAAAGGATTATCCCGAAGAGGCATAAAAAATACCTCTCACCGATGTGAAGCCACAGGTGAGAGGTAAACTTTGTTTTCCTAATTTTAAATTCTGTTATTAATGAATAATTCTTCTGGCTGCATAATACACGTTATTATAATAGCCTGTGGTAATGCTGGTGTATTTAACAACATCACCGGTCTGGGGCGCGTGAATCATCATACCGTCGCCGGCATAAATCCCCACATGGTGTACCTGCGAACTGCCGGCACGCTTAAACATCACCAGATCACCGGGCTGCAGCTCATTTTTGCTGACCGGTACGCCGTTTGCCAACTGGTCGTTAGCGACGCGGTTGATAGAGTAGCCCAGCTGACGGTACACAAAGGAGGTAAACCCGGAGCAGTCAAAACCGGAAGGGCCGGAGCCACCATATACATAAGGTGTTCCCAGATACTGCTTAGCCACCTGCACCACACGGCTTCCGCCGCTATAGCTGCCTCGTGAGGCAACATCCTGCGGACGGACGCTGACGTAATCAGCGGATATGTAAGCACATTGGCCATCGCCAATACCGATTTTAAACCAGTTGCCGATTCTTTCATAAACATCCATGGTCACGCCGCTGTTCACGGTGGAAAGAATGGTATGATCAGTTCCGGCACCGGCACGGACGTTAACGTCATTACCCACCACGATGCCCACACAGGGGAAGGACTCTGCGCCAACGGTTGTAGCAGTCAGGCTGATAAACAATGCTGCGGCTGCCGTTAGAACAGCCAGTTTCTTTTGTATATGCATAATTAAAATACCCTCCGAAAGCTATTACGAATTTGTTACAAAATTTATTATACAGCAAATAAACAGATTTGTCAACAGTTTTTAAAACTTTTTTAACAATTTTGTATTAATTTTAGAGTTTGCAGCCGATGTCTTGCTAAAAAATTAACATACTTGGGAATTTCTCTTGTAATCTGGTTAAAAATATAGTATAATAAAGTGAGTGTTAGTTTATAAAGGAGATGACAACAATGGCTGAAACAAGTAAGGTTCTGGCGTTTGATTTCGGTGCGTCCAGCGGACGGGCCATGCTGTTCACCTTTGACGGTGAAAAGCTGACCATTGAGGAAATGCACCGCTTTTCCAACGATCCTGTTTTGGTGGGCGGCAGCTTTTACTGGGATGTTTTACGGTTGTTTCATGAAATTAAGGCCGGTATTTTAAAAACAATTAACGCAGGGCACCGGGATATTTTATCCATTGGTATTGATACCTGGGGCGTCGACTTCGGCCTCTTCGACAAAAAGGGCAGACTGCTGGGCAATCCCTATCACTACCGGGATTCGCGGACGGACGGGATGCCGGAGCAGGCAGACCGGGAGGTGGGCAACCAATATATTTTCGACCGCACCGGTATTCAGTTTAATTTCTTTAACACCTTATTTCAATTGATGGCCATGCGGGAGGATCCAACCCTTTCTGTTGCGGACAGACTGCTGTTCATGCCGGATATTTTTAATTATTTTCTGACCGGTGAGATGAAAAATGAATACACGGAGGCCTCCACCTCCCAGCTTCTGGATGCAAGGAATAAGGTTTGGGACACGGAGCTTATGGAAAAGCTGCAGATTCCGTCCCGTCTTTTTGGCGAATTGATTCAGCCCGGCACGGTGGTGGGCTATCTGACAGATGCCTTGTGTGAGGAACTGGGCTGTCCGAAAATTCCGGTGATCGCCGTAGGTTCGCATGACACGGCCTCGGCTGTTGCCAGCGTTCCCGTAACGGAGCCATATCCTTATGCCTACATCAGTGCCGGCACCTGGGCACTGATGGGCGCGGAGCTGGATCAGCCGGAAATCACCGCCTCTTCCTATCAATATAATTTCACCAATGAGGGCGGCGTTTGCGGCAAAATTCGCTTCCTTAAAAATATTATGGGTCTTTGGATTGTGCAGGAATGTAAGCGTCAGTGGGAGCGGGAGGGCAAAAGCTTCTCCTTTAACGATCTGGAGCAGGCGGCCCGGGCAGCCGCACCCCACCGTTCCTTTATTGATCCCGATGATCACAGCTTTGCCCCGCCGGGAAACATGCCCGGACGGATCCGTGCTTTTTGTGAAAAAACCGGTCAGCCGGTGCCCGGCACGGAGGGTGAGATTATCCGCTGCGCCATGGAAAGTCTGGCTTTTAAATGCCGGATGGTGGCCGAGGCCTTAGAGGACGTGCAGGGTCGGAAGCTGGAAGCCGTTCATATGCTGGGCGGCGGCATTAAGGACACCATGTTCTGTGAATTTGTGGCTTGTGCTACCGGTAAGCGTGTGCTGGCAGGGCCGGTCGAGGCCACAAGCACAGGCAACGCCGTAATGCAGCTGATGGCACTGGGCAAACTGCCGGATTTGACGGCTGCCCGCAAGGCCGTGAAGGCCTCCTTCCCGGTTAAGACCTATGAACCGTCAGAACAAGCGGCTTGGGAGCAGGCCTTTACTGCATATAAAAAATTTGTCACACTGCAATAAAATCAACCCAAAAAGAATGGAGAATGAAACACTATGAAATTTGAAATGATGCATCCCGCGGAACAGATCGTGATGATTATGAACCGTATTTATACGTACGGTATGACGACAACCTCCGGCGGTAACTTGTCCATTATGGATTCGGACGGCGATATCTGGATTACGCCCGGCGGCATTGACAAGGGCAGCCTGACGGTGGAGGATATTATACAAATCAAGCCGGACGGGACCATGATCGGCCGTCACAAGCCCTCCAGCGAGCTGCCCTTTCACCGCGCGCTGATGTATCACAGAGCGGGCACCAAGGCGGTGCTGCATGCGCATCCGCCGGCACTGGTGGCCTTTAGTATTGTGCGGCAGAATCCTAAAACCGATATTACCACCGAGCTGTACCGTCTGTATCAGCGGGGCGGCATTAAAATGGCTAAATATGAAATCCCCGGCAGTGAGCTTTTGGGCGACCGTATTTTAGAGGCCTTCAAGGAGGGCGTCAACACGGTTATGCTGGAAAACCACGGCGTTGTCATTGCTTCCGACAACCTTTTTGACGCGTTCAAGATTTTTGAAACCTTAGAATTTGGTGCGCGTCTTGAAATTAACTCCAAAATTCTGAGCGAGCCGCAGTCGCTGACGCCGGAGGATTATGAGGTGGCCAAGAATACGCAAATGCCGCCGGAGCTCTCTGATTATGAGGACCATATCACCACTAGCTATGAAAAAAAGGAGCGGGCCAAAATGTGCCAGCTGGTGAAACGGGCTTATCAGCAGCGGCTGTTCAGCTCCACCCAGGGCACCTATTCCCGCCGGATTGACGGGGAAACCTTTATCATCACGCCCTTTGACATGGACAGAATGTATCTGGAGCCCAATGACATTGTAGCCATTAAAAACGGTATGCGGGAAAAGGGCAAGGTTCCCAGCCGCAGTGTCCGTCTGCATGAGGAAATCTATAAAAAGCATCCCGAGATCAATTCAGTTATCATTGCCTATCCGCCCAATGTTATGGCCTTTGCCATCACCGGTCAGGAATTTGATTCCCGCACCATTCCGGAAAGCTATATCATGCTGCGGGATATTCCCCGGCTGCCCTTCCATGCGGCCTATTCCGACCCAAAAATTGTAGCGGATGCCATTAACGAAAGCACGCCGGTGGTTATGATTCAGAACAGCGGTCTGATTACCACGGGGGTCAGCATGCTCCAGGCCTTTGACCGGCTGGAGGTAGCGGAGTTTTCCGCCAAGGCACTGATTTTTTCCAGACAATTGGGTGATATTGTGCACATTACCCAGCAACAGGTGGAGGAAATCAACGAGTCCTTCCATTTAAAATAATGTCTACTGAACAAATGGTTTTGCGAAACCATTTGTGTGAAATTGTAAATTTCACACCTAAAAACAGCATTAAAATGCTATTTTTAGGTTCAAGACATTGATTGACTGACTGTTTGTGTCGGCTGTCGGGAGACGACAGCCGACACAAAGTGCAAGGTTTTTGACAAAAAAGCACAAAAACCTTGCACCTAAAG
>CAYUUO010000016.1:0-35951 GCA_964447945.1 uncultured Oscillospiraceae bacterium | reverse complement strand
GAATCCAGCTCCATGATTTTGCCGTCCCAGTCAATAACAATAAATTCCGGCTTAACACCCAGCTTTTCGGCAACAGCCTCGGCAAACTCCGTGTCAAAGCCCGTCCATTGATCATTCTCATCCTTAAAGTTCATAGGCGCATATTCCGTGACGCCGATGATCATGGTTCCCTTTTCCTTAATATAGGCAAGGTCAGATTCACCGCTGTCCGTAGCGGTCTTGACGCTGCCCTGGCAGGCCGTGAGAACCATTGCCATTGCAAATACCAATGCGAGTGCTTTTACAATTTTTTTCATACGTATGTATCCCCTTTTCAAAAAATTTTTACCTGTGATAGGAACTTATATATTTTACTATAAAATTCTCAATAAGTAAAGTATCTTTCCGCTTTCTCAGCTAATTTACAACCGTTTGCATGTTTTTCTTGTGTCTTTGACTGCATAACTGCCCTATACAAAAGGATTTGATGCAATCTGTGCAAGTCGGATAACAAAGGGCTGCAGCCCCCTGGCGCCGTGTCAGATCACAAAAAGGCGGCAGGGGGCTGTTTGCCCAAAGCTCTTCAGACGAAAAAAGTTAAGGCAGGCGATAGACGGACGCGCTGACTGTTCGGCTGCCAACCGACACCAAAATTTTAATGCTGCTTTGTGTGTTGTTGCGAAAACGCATATCCAAGCTGCCGTAATTCACAGCCGCATCATGCCCCTGCCCGGCATAGCTCACTTCCTTCTGATGGCTGTTCCGCTCTAAAATGGTAAGACCTGCAGCCTTCGCTGCCTGATAGACCGTGGTGCTCACCTGGCAGACCCCGCCGCCGCAGCCTTCCTTCTTTTCTTTTTTCACTATAACGGCGGCGTCCTTATAGCCCCGCTCCGGCGTTCGATCGCCCACGATACCGTTAAAGGAAAAGCTCTCGCCCGGCGCCAGGACACATCCGTTAATGGCCGCCGCAGCCAGTTTGATATTATGCATACGGGATTCGCCCCTGTCCACCAGCTTTGTTTCGGCGCTGCCCAAAAGCTCAGGCTCCGGTTCCGGCTCTGCTGTCTTCTCCGGCGCAGCTGTCTCAGCAGGCGCCGGGCTCACCGCAGGCGATGGTGTTGCCGTGGGAGATGGCGTTATGAAAGGTGCGGTCGTTTCCGGCGCAGATGTTTTCTCGGGCGCGTCAACCGTGGGCGACGGTGTGGGCGCTTCCGAGCGTTTGCGGCACCCTGCCGACGAAAATATAATAAAAATCATACAGTTCAAAGCTATTAATCGTACCATTTTTTTCATTGCAATTCACCACAACACAAGATAATAGACTTATTATTTCCTAATATAATGTCTTATTATGTCTAAATCCGTCGACATGATACCATGCAGTTTCTCCCTTCCGTTTTTCACGATTCTTGCTTTTGTAAAATTTTAACAGGTAAAAGGTGTTTTTTTGAAAAATCTATTTTATTTTCAGGCCAAATATGTTACAATAATGACAAATAAACTTGTAAAAGGAGTGATCCTTTGGAACAGTCAAAAGCAATTAGTGATTCTGTTGTGGAAATGGTGGAGCTGGTTTTGCCAAACGATGTGAATTTGCTGGGAAACTTAAAGGGCGGGCAGCTTATGCACTGGATTGATATTGCGGCAGCACTGACAGCCTCAAAGCACTCTAACCGCATTGTCGCCACGGTGTCCATGGACAGTCTGGATTTTAAGCATCCGGTTAAGCTTGGAGAAATGGTGAAGCTGGTTGCCACGCTAGTATCTGTCGGCAACACCTCCATGAAAATCAGAGTAACCGTCTGGGCGGAAAACCTGCAGACGGGCGCTGTGATTATGACCAACGAGGCAAGCTTAGTGTTTGTGGCGCTGGACGAGAACGGCCGCCCCACCCGGGTGCCCCGTTTACACGAATAGGTCTTTAGGCAGACAATATAAATAACATGCCGGAAAGCGGCGGAAAGGAGTCAGGCTATGTCTGAACAGCTAAAACAAATTGCCACGCGTCTCCGTGCCCTGCGGGAAATTGAGGATATTTCCAAGGAAGCGCTGGCCGCAGAATTCTCTATACCCATTTCCTTATATGAGCAATATGAAAGCGGTGAAATTGATATTCCTGTCAGCTTTTTATACAGCGTGGCGGAAAAATTCGGCGTGGAGCTGACAGCAATTTTAACCGGTGAAAACCCCAGACTGAAGGTCTATTCGCAGGTAAAAAAAGGCAAGGGGCTGTCCGTTGACCGCCGCAAGGAATATGAATACCAGAACCTTTCCTATAATTTCAGTCATAAAAAGGCCGAAACCTTTATGGTAACTGTCCCGCCGGAAACCTATGAAAAAGGCATCAGCGTCAACACGCACCCCGGTCAGGAATTTAATTACCTGCTGGAGGGTCGTCTGGAACTCTTAATTAATGGCAAGAGCATTATCATGGAGGAAGGCGACAGCATTTATTTCGATTCCACCTATCCCCACGGCATGCGGGCATTAGATGGCAAAAAAGCCAGGTTTCTGGCATTTATCACCTTGTAAGATAGGAGCGTAACCATGGATTTAATCAATCAATTTACCAAAACAGATTTTTCCTCCTATGAGGATTTTTGCCAGAATTTTAAGCTGAACATTCCCGACGGCTTTAATTTTGGTTTTGACGTGGTGGATGCCCTGGCTGAAAGAACGCCGGATAAAACGGCTATGATCTGGTGCAACGACCACGGCGAAGAAAAAACCTTTACCTTTCGGGATATGAAAACATACACAAATAAAACCGCCAACTACTTTGCCTCACTCGGCATTAAAAAGGGCGATTTTGTCATGCTGATTTTAAAGCGTCACTATCAGTTCTGGTTCTCGATTGTGGCGCTTCATAAGCTGGGCGCCGTGGTCATTCCCGCAACCCATCTTTTGACGAAAAAGGACATTGTATATCGCTGCAACAGCGCGGATATTACTGCCATTGTTGCCACCGGTGACGGCGATGTGACCGAGCATATCGACGCGGCGGCCCCCGAATGTCCCACCCTGACCCGCAAAATTTTTGTCCGGGCGGCAGAAAGCGGTGAAATGCCGGCGGGCTGGCACGATTTTAACCGGGAAATGGAGCTCCAAAGTGCCGATTTTCCCCGGCCGGTTGGCGACAAGGCAACAAAAAATACCGACCCCATGCTGCTCTACTTCACCTCCGGCACCACCGGTCAGCCTAAAATGGTAATGCACAATTACACCTATCCGCTGGCTCATATCCTGACAGCAAAATTCTGGCATAACCTGCAGCCGGGGCGGATTCATTTCACCACCTCAGACACAGGCTGGGGCAAGGCCGTTTGGGGCAAGCTGTATGGACAGTGGATTTGCGAGGCGGTGGTGTTTGTTTATGACTACTCCGCCAAATTCAAGCCGACGGATCTTTTGCATAAAATTGAGGAATATAAAATTGAATCCTTCTGTGCGCCGCCCACAATTTACCGCTACTTTATCAAGGAGGATCTGACAAAATACGATTTATCCAGCTTAAAGTATTGCACCATTGCCGGCGAGCCACTGAATCCTGAAATTTATAATCAGTTTTTGAAGGCCACAGGTTTAAAGCTTCACGAGGGCTTCGGCCAGACGGAAACTGTTCTTGCCGTAGCCACCACCCCTTGGCTGGAACCAAAGCCCGGTTCCATGGGCAAGCCGATGCCCATGCTGGGTGTTGATTTGGTAAAGCCGGATGGCGAACCCTGCCGCGAGGGTGAGGAAGGCGAAATTGTTCTGCGCGCCAATAAAGATATGCCGGTGGGTGTATTTATGGGGTATCACAAGGACCCCGAGCGCACCGAGTCTGTCTGGGAGGGCGGTATTTACCACACCGGCGACATAGCCTGGAAGGACGAGGACGGTTACTTATGGTATGTAGGCCGGACGGATGACGTCATTAAATGCTCCGGCTACCGAATCGGCCCCTTCGAGGTGGAAAGCGCCCTGCTGGAGCACCCGGCTGTTTTGGAAACCGCCATCACCGCTGTGCCGGATGAACTGCGGGGACAGGTGGTAAAGGCAACCATCGTGCTGGCTAAGGGCTATTCACCTTCAGAGGAGCTGAAAAAGGAGCTGCAAAACCATGTAAAACGCACCACCGCTCCTTATAAATATCCGCGGATTGTGGAATTTACCGATGAACTGCCCAAAACCATCAGCGGTAAAATCCGCCGCGTTCAAATCCGTGAGGCAGACAGCGGTACCAAAGCATAAAACGGGCTCTGGCTGAAGAGTTTTCCGGCACACTGCCCGATGAAAAAATTTGATGCATAGTGAAAATTCGGTTAGGAGGCCGCTGTGGTTATCACCCAGCGGCCTCCTTATTTTTGGGCGGGATGCAAAATAGCGCAGATTTAACAAAATGAACCCGAAGGCAATGGGTTGAAGTTGATTCAAAGGTTCTACACGCTCCGCATATTTTGCGCTCGTCCACATGCCTTTGTTCCTGGCCTTTTTCCGCTAGGCCGCCTGCAGACGTGCCGCCACCACCGTCATATCATCCTTGGCCGTACCGCCTGCCGCCGCCAGTGCCGTCCGCAGGATTTCATCTGCCAGCCGCTGGGGCGATTCGCCCGAAAAGCGGCTGATAATATCGCAAAGCTGAACGTCACCGTCGTTTTCCAGTGCGTCGGTCACGCCGTCTGTCACCAGTACCACAAAATCTCCTTCTTTAGCATATTTTAAATCGCAGTCTGCCTCAACATTGCAGACAATGCCGGCCGGCAGCGAGGAGCAGGCAACCGTTTCGACCTGTTCACCGCTTTTCACATAGGAACTGCTGGCTCCGATTTTGATAAACTCCAGCGCACCGCTGTAAAGATTGACAAGACACAAATCCGCCGTGGCAAAGCTTTCCCGCTCCGTGCTGACCATGAGCATGCTGTTAATCAGCCGCAGGGCGGTTTCCTTGTCAAACCCTGCCGCCAGCAGTTGCCGGATCAGATGAACTGTCATGCTGCTTTGCGTCTCGGCCGCGCCGCCCTGCCCCATGCCGTCGGACAGAGCCAGAATATATTTTCCGTCTGCCGACAGGGAAAACATGTGATGATCGCCGCAAACCGTACCGTTTCGGCCTGCCACCTGGGCAAAGCCGGCCTCCATGGTATATCGTGCCTTTTCCATAAACCTGAGCCTGCAGCCCGTTTCGCCGCAGGCAGTCGGAAGCCGCAGCATCGGCACTCGCAGAACACTGCTCAGCACGGCTGCCACTTCCCGGGAGCATTTCTGCTCACCGCCGCAGGACGAAAGCTCCAGGCTCACCTCCATGGCCTCTGTACCCGTCACCCGGATGTGACTGGCCTCAATGCCGTTTCTATCCAGTGCTGCTGCAATCCGCCGCTCCAACCGGATGCCGTCGGTCGGCTCCGCACTCAGCTCCTGTTTTAAATGCTCCAGCACCGAAGAAATATTTTTAAACTGCTCCGCCACCAAATTCCGGCTTTCCGAAACCCGCCCGGCCCACAGCAAATTAACCTTATGTAATTCATAGCTTTTGTTCAACGCCTGCAAAAAATCCTCCAAACGGATGCACTCGCTTTTAAAGGACTCCGGAACGTCCTCAAGTGCCGCCTGCCCCCGCCGTTCCATCCGGTCATACAGTGTCAAAAGCGACCGACGGGTATCGTTATATTCCTTTTGCCAGCAATATTTCATTAAAGAACAGCTCCGGCACACCTTGTCCGCTGTTTTGTCGAATAAAAGACCCGGATCACGGATTTCTGCGTCCACCCGGTTCTCCACGGCCTCGTTAAACACATCGGACAAGGCTTCAAAGGAAGCCGACGCCTCGGTCAGCTTGTCCGACATAATATCCCGGAGCCGTTCCACGGAATCTTCTTCAAAAGTGGGTGCCTTAACAACTTCACCGAACAGTGAGAGCGCCCGGTCGGGAATCAAAAAGAGAATGGCACCTGCCGCCAAAACATAATAATAGGCAATAACACTGTCGCTGGAGGCGTTAAAATACAGCACAGCCGCCGCGTTGGCAGCTAAAAATCCCAAGGTGACGCCCCAGCGCCCGCGCTTTTGCAAAAGTCCGGCGCATAGCGAGCTAACCGCGTAAACCGCCACCACCTGCGCCGGCAGCACATCTGTCAGGCTGTTCACCACGCCCAGGAGAACACCTGCCGTGCAGGCCAGCGGAAAGCCGCAGGTCAATCCGGCGATCAAAATCACCAAAAGGCTGAGCACATGAGCCGCACCCTGCAGATACGGCATACAGCCCAGACTCATTACAACGCCGGCACACAGCATCATCAGGCTCAGCGTTTCCGACGGTTCAAAAATCCGGCGGTTCCGCAGTCCGCGCACCACATCGACCGCTTTATCAAAAGCAAAATAGGATAAAAAGACTAAAATGGACTCCAAAAGCTGGTATAAAACATCATACAGTAAAAAGCCGTTAAAAGCGATAAATACAAAGCCTGTCAGCATCAGTGATCCGGCAGCCGTCAGAGCGTAAAGCCATCGGTGTTCGGATAATTCCTGTTCCATCAAAATTGAACAGGCACAGGTGATAACCAGCGCCCCGGCGTATTGCATGAACCGCAGACCCATACCGGCCGCGGCAAGCCCCAAACAAACCGACAGAACGCTCAGCACCCGTTTTTGTTTGGGAAACACAGCGGCAAAATAGGACAGTCCAAAGGGGGACAGGGCGCCAAACAGCCAGATTTTGCTCAAAAGAAAACAAAAAACGTATTCCGCCAGTTCATATACACTGAAATCATGCACTTTTTTTCTTTTTTTCTTCACGGGGATACCCATACGTTTATAGGATTGTATCTCTTGATTTGTCATTGGTACGCCTCCCAGGAAAATTTTGGTATTTCCATTATATACCAATTATTGTGCGTAATTTGTCAAATCCTGCGCCGGCACGCAAAAAAGATTTCCCCTATTTTCGACAAGCCCGCCGAATTTAAATAATCCGTTAAAAATTTACATTCTCTGTTTTCTTTTGGGAAAGAGTGTGGTATAATAAACACATAAATGTGTTTATTATACGCCTCCGGCTGGGAATTTATTGCGCGTGCGAATTTTTCCTCACTCCGTTCGGAAACGCACATGCGCAATTATACCAAAATTTCTGCGAAATTTATGGTATAATATCTGCAAGGACGCCTTCGGTGTGAGGGGCTTTGTCCCTTTGTGCGCCTGTGCGCACGCCTTGCAGATATTGACGGCTTCGCAAAAATGCCCTTGCAAGCAAGCATTTTTGCTCATGGTAAAATAAACACAAACTGCGATTAGAATACAAATACCTAGGAGGCTGCTTTGAAAGAGAAAATTTATACAATACCGTTAACCGATGCTTTCAGCGCCGGCGGCGAATGTCCCTTCTGCACGCTGGAAAAAAAGCTGGAGGTCGAACAGGTCAGCTATGCGTTGGGCGCATCCATGATGGAGCCGGACAGCCGGATTGTTTCCAATGATAAAGGCTACTGCCGACGGCACTATGAGCAAATGAGCCGGGAATCCAAGGCGCTGAGCCTTGCATTGGTACTGGACACCCATTTAAACGAGCTGATTGAAAAATTGGAAACCGCAGCGGCACAGCCGGAACCAAAAGGCGGTCTGTTTAAAAAGGCAGACGGCGAAATTCCGCTTGTGGCCGTGCTCCGTGAGGATCAGGCCAGCTGTCTGATTTGTGACAAGCTGCAGCACACGCTGGAAAAGTTTGCCGAGGTTTTTTGGTATTTATATAAAAACGAACCCGATTTCAGAAAGCAGGCGGAGGGCTGTCAGGGTTTTTGTCTGCCGCACTTTGCACTGCTCCTTTCCTGTGCAGACCGGGAACTGTCCGGCAAGGCCCTTGCAGAGGGTCGACAGGCGCTGATTCAGCTGGAGCTTGCCAATCTGAAGCGAATCAACGATGAGGTGAACTGGTTTACCAAAAAATTTGATTATCGCTATCAGAATGAGCCCTGGAAAAACGCCAAGGACGCGCCCCAGCGCGCCATGGAAAAGCTGGCGAAATTTCTTTAAAACAGCAATGAGGTGACGGCATGGATGTTGTAATCGGCCTGACCGGCGGCACCGGCTGCGGCAAAAGCACCGCGGCGGCATATTTGCAAAAAAAAGGCGCATATATCATCGACGCGGACAAAATCGCCCGAAAGATAACGGCGCCGGGAACGCCCGCATTGGCGGAAATCGCCGCGTCGTTTCAGGATGTTCTGCTGCCGGATGGCACGTTGAATCGAAAAAAACTTGGCAGCCTTGTGTTCTCTGACGCTGAATCTCTTAATAAACTGAACAAAATCACGCATACATATATAATAAAGGAGATTGAAGGTCTGCTGTCGGCTTCTCCCCGACCTTTGACGGTGATTGACGCGCCACTTTTGTTTGAGTGCGGTCTGGAGCGGCTTTGCACCGCCTGTATCGGCGTTCTGGCCAGTCGTCCCCGCCGTTTTGAGCGGATTATGGAAAGAGACGGTCTTTCAGAAGCCGAAGCCGGCCGCCGGATTGATGCCCAGCCGCCGGACGCCTATTACCGCGCCCGCTGCCGTTATATTATTGAAAACGACGGTGATCCCACCGCTATGGAGCAGACGTTGAACACTATTTTAAAGGAGTTAACCCTGTGAAGGCAATTAAATGGAAAAAATGGGTCATGCTGATTCTGCTGGCCGTTTTGATTCTGAACGCGGCCAATTTAGCACGTCTTTTTTATCCGGTTAAATATATGAATCATATTAAAAAATATGCCGCCGCCTACGAGGTGGATCCTTACCTGATTATGAGCATGATCAAAACGGAAAGCAACTTTGACCAGGACGCCGTGTCGCACCGGCAGGCCGCCGGTCTGATGCAGATTATTGAGCCCACCGCTCTGTGGCTTTCTGACCGTATGGATTTGACCGATTTTCAGTATGAGGATATTACCGAGCCGGCGCTGAATATCCAGATGGGCTGCTATTACATTGCATACCTGCTGGAACTCTATGACGGCAATGTGAAAAACGCTGTGGCGGCCTATAACGCCGGTGAGGGGACGGTGAACCGCTGGCTGACGGACTCGGACTGCTCCAAGGACGGTGAAAATCTGATCTATATCCCCTACCCCGAAACCCGGCACTACATAACCCAGGTCATTAACAACCAAAAAATTTACCGGCTGCTGTACAAAATCCGCCCGGCACAAAGCGTTTGACGCCGGACGCACCGCCGCCTGTAAGGAGATATACAGATGAAATATATAAAATACGCCGCCTGCCTGCTGGTGCTTCTCCTTCTGCTGAGCGGCAGCCTGCAAAGGCCCCGGAGCCATCACGAAACGGAGTTTTTAATGGATACTGTCGTGTCGGTCACCGCCTATGGTGCCGGTGCGGAAAAGGCGGTAGAAAGCGTATTTCTGCGGCTCAGGGAAATTGACAGAAAATGCAGTGCCCACAATCCGGACAGTCAGCTGGCCAAAATCAACGCCGCGCCTAAGGATACGCCGGTTGCTGTGGACAGTGATCTATACCATCTGATTCGCACTGCCCTTCGCTTTGCGGAAACGGCCGATGGCTTGTTTGACATGACGCTTCTGCCCGTCAGCAATCTGTGGGGTTTCGGCACAAACAGCGCATCGGTGCCGGCGGAGAACGCGCTGCAGGCCGCATTGCAGCTGACCGGCTGCGATCAACTGATTTTAGACGACAACGCCCAAACCGTAACCAAGCGCCGTGACGGCGTACAGCTGGATTTAGGCGGTGTTGCCAAGGGGTATGCGTCAGATGAAGCCGTACGCATTTTAAAGGAGGCAGGCATTCAAAGCGCTTATCTGGATTTAGGCGGCAACGTGGCCGTTATCGGCGGCATGCCCCTGAGTCTGTGGGAATCCCTCCGCGCCGGGCAGAAAACCCGCCCCTTCACCATTGGTCTGCAGCAGCCGGACGCCCCCCGTGGTACAGTTCTGGAAACCATAACCCTATCGAACGGTTTCATTGTAACCTCCGGCGATTATGAGCGATATTTTGAACAGGACGGCCTGCGTTATCATCATATTCTCGACCCGCGGACAGGCCATCCGGCCGATAGCGGCTTACGGAGCGTAACGATTATTGCCCAAAGCGGTCTTGAGGCAGATATGCTGTCCACGGCGCTGTTTGTGGCAGGCAAGGAGGAAAAGCCCCTGTTATACGCCTCCTGTGACGAGATCATAACCGTAGATGACCAAATGGAGCTTACCTATGTAAAGAAAAGAGGAACACCATGACAAAGCCAAAATTTCTGATTATCGACGCCAACAGCATTATCAACCGCGCTTTTTACGGCATCCGGCTGCTCACCGCCAAGGACGGCACCTATACCAACGCTGTCTACGGCTTTTTGAATATTTTTTATAAATACAAAGAAGAAATCAAGCCGGACTATATCGCCGCTGCCTTTGATTTAAAAGCGCCCACCTTCCGCCATAAGATGTTCGACGGCTACAAGGCCACGCGCCGTCCCATGCCTGAGGAGCTCCGGCCGCAAATTCCCCTTTTAAAGGAGGTTCTGGCCGCCCTGTCCATTCCTGTTTTGGAAATGGAGGGCTATGAGGCGGACGATATTATCGGCACTGTGGCCGCCCGCTGCACCGAGTCAGACATTGCCTGCATGATTCTCACCGGCGACAAGGATGATCTGCAGCTGGCAACGGCGGACAATAAAATTTATCTTGTCACCACCCGTATGGGCAACACAGATACGGAAATTTTCGATGCTGCACACGTTTTGGAAAAATACGGCGTCACGCCCCGGGAGTTTATTGATGTCAAGGCCATTATGGGCGATCCCTCCGACAACATTCCCGGCGTGAAGGGCATCGGCGAAAAGGGCGCGCTGGCACTGATCAGCCGGTTTAAAAGTCTGGACGAGGTATATGCGCATATCGACTCGGCAGATATAACCAAATCGGTGCGTGCCAAGCTGACGGAAAGCCGCGAAACAGCCTTTTTGTCCCGCACGCTGGCCACTATCGACTGCCAGGTGCCCATCACGCTGAATTTTGAGGCCGCCCGGGAATCGGCAGGAAATCCTGACGCGCTGCGCGCCTTATATACGCGGCTGGAGTTTAAAAGCTTTTTGAAAAAGCTGCCCCAGGCCGCAGGCGCACCGAACCCGCAGGAGGAAAAACCCGTTTTTTCCCGGCTTAGCCCAACGCCGGACGAACTGCAGACGCTGCTTAAGGCGGATAAAATCTATTATCTGCTGGACACAGCTGCTGATACGGTCTGCTTTACAGACGGCAACGGCACAGTAGGCACCGCGCCCCTGCAAGAGGGCTTTTTGCCCCTTTGGAAGGCGTTTTTTGAAAATCCTGCTATAGAAAAGATTACCCACGGCAGCAAGGAGCATTATCTGTATTTACACGAACTGAATATTGCTCTGCAAGGCGTAGCCTTCGATACTGCCGTGGCCGCATATCTGGTCGATCCCGCCCGCCGCGGCTATGAGCTGGCGGCGCTGTGCAGCGACTTTTTAGGTCTGATCGTCACAGAAGCCGAAGCCGGCCGGCAATTGTCCTTTGAGCAGGAGCCGCTGTCAGATTCCAATATTTTAGCTGAGCAAACTGCCGCTCTGCCTGCTCTTTTTGCCTATCTGACTGAGCGCTTGGAACAGGAAGGCTCTTTATCTCTTTTCCAAACCGTTGAAATGCCGCTGGTGGAGGTTCTGGCCGCCATGCAGCGCTATGGCATTTTAATAGACCGGGATCGTCTTTTGGAATTTGGCCGCATGCTGGACGGTCAAATCGCGACATTAACGCAGGATATTTACAGTCTGGCCGGGGAGGAATTTAACATTAATTCCCCCAAGCAGCTGGGCGTGATTTTATATGACAAGCTGGGGCTGACCTCCTCAAAAAAGACAAAAACCGGCTACTCGACCAACGCCAGCGCCCTGGAAAAGCTGATGGGGCGGCATCCGATTATTGAAAAAATTCTGGAATACAGGCAGCTATCCAAGCTGAAATCCACCTATGTAGACGGCCTGAAGGATGTGATTGCCGCCGACGGACGGATTCACTCAAACTTCCACCAAACCGTGACGGTAACCGGCCGGATCAGCTCTTCAGAGCCTAATTTACAGAATATTCCCATCCGCACCTCGCTGGGGCGGGAAATGCGTAAAATGTTTGTGGCCGCGCCGGGGTACGTGCTGCTGGACGCCGATTACTCCCAGATTGAGCTGCGGGTTCTGGCTCACATTGCCGGTGACGAGGCCATGATTGAGGCCTTCTCCTCCGGCCGGGATATTCACGCCAGCACGGCGGCGAAAATCTTCGGGGTCAGCCCGGAACAGGTTACCACGGAGATGCGTACCGCTGCCAAGGCCGTGAACTTCGGCTTGATTTACGGCAAGGGCGAGTTTTCTCTGGCGCAGGATCTGGGCATTTCCATGCGGGAGGCCAAGGCCTATATTGAGGACTATCTGGGCTCCTTCCCGAAGGTGCGGGATTATATGAAAAATGTTGTGGAGGAGGCCAAAAAGAAGGGTTATGTCACCACCCTGTTCGGGCGGCGCCGGGCATTGCCGGAGCTTTCTGCCTCCAGCTTTCAGCTGCGCGCCTTCGGCGAACGCGCCGCCTTGAATACGCCTATTCAGGGCACGGCGGCGGATATTATCAAGCTGGCCATGGTGCGGGTTTACAACCGCTTAAAAGCCGAGGGACTCAAAGCACGACTGATTTTACAGGTGCATGACGAGCTGATTGTGGAGGTGCCCGTCGCCGAGCAGGAACAAGCCGGGACGATTCTCCGGGAGGAAATGGAACAGGTCCTGACTCTGCGCACCCCCTTGCTGGCCGATATGCACACAGGCACCAGCTGGTTTGATGCAAAGTAAAAATACTTTTTCGACACTCTGCGTTATTACAACCATGCGGTTGTAATAACAAAATATTAAATGAACGGACAGGAGCGACACGGTTCTGTCTGTCACGAAAGGAGCGGCTATGTCCTTTTCAAGCGAAATCAAACAGGAGCTCTGCCGTCTGCCGCTGGACTCCCCCTGTTGTCAGCGCGCCGAGCTGGCAGGATTAACCGCGTTGTCCGGCACGCTGCTTTCCGAATCCGACGGCGGCGGTCTGCGGCTGCGGACAGAAAACGCCGCCGTGGCGCAGCGAGCCTATGCCCTGCTCTCCGGTCTGTTTTCCGTTCATCCCAAACGGACGGCCGCACGGAAAAAAAGCGAGGGCTATATCCACACCCTTCATCTCTATCAGGATCAAAGCTATGTCCGCATTATGAAGGCATTGGGCTTTTGGCGTGACGGCCGCGTCAAATTTTGCGCCGATCCCTTTGTGACCGGCGACTCCTGCTGCCGCCGCGCATTTCTCCGGGGTGCCTTTTTAGGCGGCGGTTCTGCCAGTGCGCCGCAGAAAAGCTACCATCTGGAGATTGAAACCCATTATCAAGGGCTGGCCCATGACGTGCTGCAGCTGTTTGCAGATGAGGAGCTGGCCGCCCGGTCTGTTATGCGCAAATCCAATTATGTAATTTATATTAAGGACAGCGAGGAAATCGCCGACGCACTAACCGCCTTAGGCGCAACAGACTCCGCGCTGAGCCTGTATCACATTAAAATCGAAAAAGACATGAAAAACAAGGTGAACCGCCGGGTGAACTGCGAAACGGCCAACCTGACAAAAACCGCCAACACGGCGGCGCTGCAGATCATGGCCATCCATAAGGTGATGGCCTCCCCCGCAGCCGCGTCACTCTCTCCCGGGCTTTTGGAGCTGGCCGGTCTGCGGCTGGAAAATCCGGAGGCCAGCCTATCGGAATTGGCCGCCATGCTGGACAAGCCCATCAGCAAGTCGGGCGTAAGCCGCCGTTTGCAAAAACTGGTGGTCATGGCAGAAAAGCTTTAAGAATCGGATTGTGAGGAAAGATATGAAACAAAAGGGAACAGTCATGAAAACAGAGGGGGACAGGGCACTTGTCGCCGTGCCACGGGTTTCTGCCTGCGGCGAGCACTGCGCCAGCTGTCCCGGCGGCTGTCAGGCACGGGGACATCTGGCCTGGGCGGATAATCCGGCAGGGGCTCGCCCCGGCGACCGGGTGCTGCTCTATGCATCGGATCGGGCCGTTTTGCTGGGTGCCGCCGTGGTGTACGGTCTGCCGCTGCTCTTATTTTTCATAGGCTACGGCGCGGCGTTTACCCTGACAGACAGCATGCCTCTGGCAGCAGCTGTCTCTCTTGTTTGTCTGCTGGGGGGCTTTTGCAGCCTCCGGCTGCTGGATAAAGCCATGGCGCCCAAGCCCCGGATTATTGAAATTATTAGGTCTAACGGATAGACAGCAGAAATTGCCGCGGCACCGCCTTTAACCGGTTTGCCCTTGTAAGGCAAACAAGCGGCACGGCATTTTGTATTGAAACCGTCTGAGAAAAGGAGAAAACACATGGCATTTGACGGACTTGTTGTCCGCGCATTAGCGCAGGAACTGAATCAGAAGTTGGCCGGTGCACGGCTGGATAAAATCCACCAGCCGGAGCCGGATGAACTGCTGCTGGCCTTTCACGGCCCGGCAGGGGCTTATAAGGTAACCCTCTCGGCCAACGCCTCCATCCCCCGGATTGCATTGGCGGAGGAAACCAAGGAAAATCCCATGACGGCGCCCATGTTCTGTATGCTGCTGCGGAAGCACCTGACATCGGCACATCTGGTCAGTATTCACCAGCCGGCGCTGGAAAGACTGTTAGACTTCCGGCTGGAAACCCGGAACGAACTGGGCGACCAGGTGCAAAAATCCCTGATTATCGAGGTGATGGGCCGACATTCCAATATCATTTTAGTCGATGAAAACGGACGTGTGGCAGACAGCATTAAGCGGGTTGATTTTTCTGTCAGCTCCAAGCGTCAGATTTTGCCCGGTCTTCCCTATGAGCTGCCGCCGGCACAGGATAAGACCGATCCCCTTGCCTGCGGTCTGGACGGCTATATAACGGCTCTGTCTGCACCGGGGGACAATTTGCGGCTGGACCGCGCCATTGTATCCCGTTTTCAGGGTATCAGCCCGCTGATTGCCCGGGAAATTGCCTTTCGCGCCTTAGGGGAAACGGATGTCCCCTGCGCCTATTTGACCTATGCGCAGCTTTTAGACGTGGCCACCGTTATGCAGCAGCTATTTCAGACCATCAAGGAAGGCCGCGCCCAGCCCTGCTATCTCACCGACGGCGAAACCGGCAAGCTCATGGAATTTTCCGCCCTCCCCATTACCCAGTACGGCAAAACGGCGCAGCTGCACGCGCAGGACTCTATGGGGCTTTTAATCAGCCGTTTTTACCGGGAACGGGATAAAAAAGAGCAAATGACCCGCCGCAGTGCCCATCTGACCAAGCTGGTTTCTAACCACATTGAACGCTGTGCCAAAAAGCTGGAGCTGCAAAGTGCGGAACTGGCTGACACGGAAAAAAGGGAACTCTGGCGGCAATATGGCGAGTTGATAACCGCCAACATTTATCAGATTGAAAAAGGCATGGATAACGTTCGGGTGCAGAATTATTTTGACGATGCGCTGCCCATGACGGTGATTCCCTTAGATAAAACGCTGACACCTGCAGGCAATGCCCAGCGATATTATAAAAAATACACCAAGGCTAAAACCGCCGCCGAGGTGCTGACAAAACAGATTGAGCTGGCTCGGCAGGAGCTTGCGTACTTAGAAAGCGTGGAGGAATCCTTAGAACGCGCCGAATCCGCCGCGGCTCTTTCACAAATCGGCGACGAGCTGGCCGATCAGGGCTATATTCGCCGGCCGCGGGATGCGAAAAAGAAAAAGGATGCGCCGGCAGCCCCGGTCAAGCTGACAACAAAAGACGGATTTTTGCTTTATGCCGGAAAAAACAATCGGCAAAACGATTATCTGACCTGCAGGCTGGCCCAAAATAAGGATCTTTGGTTCCACACCAAAAATATTCCCGGCTCCCACGTGGTGCTGAAATATGAACAGGATCGCCCCTTTACCGATGCAGCCATTACTCAGGCTGCCGAGCTGGCCGCCTTTTTATCCAAGGCAAGGGAATCAGACAACGTACCGGTGGACTATACAGAAATTAAAAACGTGAAAAAACCGGCAGGCTCAAAGCCCGGCTTTGTGATTTACACAACCAACAAAACGGCCTATGTAACGCCTCACAGCCTGTAGGACAGAACATTCAACGGCGCACACAGCGCATCGGAAAACAGTCGCAAAGCCGCTTGTAAAAACAAGCTGCGGAACACTTTGCTTTGTCCCGCAGCTTGTTTTTAAATTTCCATTTCCTCAAAGGCACGCAACACGCCGTCACAAACTGCCTGTGCCAGCTTTTGCCGATATTCAGCCGTCATCATTTTTTCGCACTCTGCCGGGTTGGAAATAAAGCCGATTTCAATCAGCGTAGCCGGCATTTTGGTAGAATTAATAACGGCCAGTTCCTTGCCGTCCTTCACGCCGCGATTATAGGCGCCGGTCTCTTTGATAAGCTCCTCCAGCAAAAGCTCCGAAAGCCGCTGGCTGGTCATGCCGTTAGACACGCTGCCTGCCTGTAAATAGCCATAGGTTTCAATGCCGTTGGCCTGCTCAACCGTTGCCGAATTGGTGTGAATACTCACAAACAGCGAGGTGCCCGCATCGTTGGATATGCTGCCGACCCGGCGGAAATCCACATAGACATCCTCTGTGCGGATCATATGTACCTCCACGCCCTGAGCCTCCAAAAGCTTCTGCGCACGCAAGGCAACATCCAAATTAAAATCCTTTTCCAGAGCGCGAATGGTGCCATCCTCATGATACCCCACGGCTCCGCTGTCCTGACCGCCGTGCCCGGCATCCAGCATAACTGACCGTGCCAACGCCTTGTGGACAGACTTCAGCCGTACCTCGCTGCCCTGCACATACATCTCCGCCTCGGCGGATTTCAGTTCCACCGTGATGGTGCCGCTTTTGCCGTCGCCGCCGGGGGTATAAATCATTTTCCGTCCGAAAAATCCGGTCACGTCCTTTTCCGCGCGCTCAGCGGGCAGATTGCCGTAAATCGGGATGGTGACCAGATTGCCGCTTTTAACCGGTTCGCCCATGGTGAGCCCGATCTTAACATAATCACGGCCGCCCTCATAGCCATAGGTCACCTGCTCAAACACGTTCTGAAGCGTTGGAACCACCGCCGGATCAATGGTTATGGACACCAGAATATTTTTGCCGCTGACCCATGCCTTGTAACCCAAATCTGCCGTCAGATCCACAACAATCCGGGCGGCGCTTTCCTGCTGGCCAAACCGTATTTTTTCCAGATTTCCCGTTGCAGCCTCAATCACCGACGGCATGGGCGCAAACACGCCGTTTGTCACATCCAGCACCAGCCGCGTCGGATTTTCCAATATAAATTCCTCATAAGCCGGCTTTTCCGTATCCGTGACAATGGTCAAAATCCCTTCGGAATCACTTTCCCGGCTATAGGTCACCTTGGAAACCGTCACGGTTTTCTGCTGTTTGCCTGAAATGGAAATCGTATCCGTTTTGCTGTCGAAATCCACCGTCATGCCCAGCTGTTCTCCGACAAACCGCGCCGGAATCATGGTATAATCATTAATAATCTTCGGCGCAATAGGCATTGTAACCGTTTTTCCGTTTAAAACAGCCGCTGTTTTGTTGATGGTCATCACCAGCGTTGTCGCCCCCAGCGTAACCGTCACCCTTTGCGTCTTGCCGTCCCAGTCCACCTTGGCACCCAGACCGTCCTGAAACACAGCGCGGGCCGGTACCACGGAATAATCCGAAAAGACAATGGGCGGCATGGCAGGATTAAGCAGCTTGCCGTTGACCTTCAGCTTAAAAATATTGCCTGTGTATTCATGATATGCTCCGTCGTAAAAATACTGTACGCCGGCTGCTCCGCAGATGACGGTTGATAGCAGCAGCACCGCTGTCAGCACGATGGTAAACCATTTTTTTGCGCTCAAGTCTTCTCCTCCGTTCGCTTCAGAAATTCCATATAGCCCTCTAAAATCAGGGTGGCGGCAACGGTATCAACAACAGCCTTCCGCTTTTTGCCCCGCACGTCCAGCTGGCTCAAAAGCCCATGGGCGGCAACCGTGGTCAGCCGCTCATCCCAAAAGACAATCTCGACATCCGTCAGCACGCCCAGCTGTTCCGCAAAGGCCCGAACCTTTTCCGCACTGGCACCCTCGGTGTTATTCATGTTTTTCGGCAGTCCCACCACAATGCGGTCTACTGACTGTTCCGCTGCCAGTGCGGCAATTTCCCCGCAGGCCGCGGCCGACTGACGGACATTGCCCCAGCCCTGAGCCGTAATGCAAAGCGGGTCGGACAGCGCAATGCCAATCCGGGCGTCACCATAATCGATTCCCATTAATTTCATAAAAGCTTCCTCCGTAAAGCCTGGCTGCGGCTTACCCCATGCCTATTTCCAACCGCTTGATAATGTCATAGGCGATGTGGGCATTTTCACGTGCTTTTTCGCACAGAACGGCGTTCTTATCCGCAAGCTCCTGCCGGATTGCGTCATAGTCGTCAAAAACATGCCGGACGGCCTCCTCCACAGCCCGGGGAGACAGGCTGGTCACATCAATCGCCGCGCCGGTGCCGATATAGTCCATAAAGGCGTCCACCTTGGTGTCATAGGAAAGCCCCACGGTGGGCACAAGGGCGTCCGCCGCATAAATCAGCGAATGAAGCCGCTCTGCCAACATGATTTTCATGCGGCCGATAAGGCCGATGACCACCGGTGCCGCCAGCGGCTCCGGCAGCACGTGGCTCTTGCAGGTCAACATGCCGGCAATTTTCCGGGAAATTTCAAAATCCTCCATATATTTCATGGGAATAAAAACCGGCGTCAGCTCATAGCGCCGGGAGATATTGTCAATTGCCTCCGCCAAACGCCTTTCAAAGTCCGCGCTGCAGCCCTTCCAGGGGCGCACGGAGACGCCGAACAGCTTATCCTCAGGTGAAATGCCGGCCTGTTGCAGCAGCTTGTCCACCACTGCCTGCTCTGCCGGACGGATGGCAAGCGCCGGATCGGCGGTCACCGTCACCTTATCCGCCGGTACGCCCAGCCGCGCAAGCTCCGCTAACGAAGCAGGCTCCCGGAGGGTAACGGCCGTCACGTCCTCTAACGCCTTTTGCACAGCCGCTCGGTTTTTGGGTCTTGTCACCGGCCCGATGCCGTTGGCATACAGCATCACCGGTGTGCCGGCTCTTTTAGCGGTTTGAATCAGCAAAAGATAATACTTCAGCGACCGGCTGGAGGTCACATCCTGCAGCAGACTGCCGCCGCCGCTGATGAACAGCTTTGCGTTTTTAACGGCTTTTTTAATGCGCCCGTACCGATATCGGTTAATGGCCGAAACGCCATAGGCCGCCTCTGTGGCCGCGGGATTTTTCGACAGAACGCAAAGCCGCAGATTCGGTTTTTCCGCCCGCAAATGGGTCAGCATGGCAGAAAGGAGCGCCTCGTCCCCGGAGTTGCCATAGCCGTAATAGCCGGAAATCACCGCGTCCCAGGGTCTTTCGTCCACCGCATCGCAATACATAGCCGCGTTATCCGCCGCCATTTTAGAAACCGAATAGTGGCTGCAAATCACCTGACGGGCATACTCCCCCCAGCGAGCCTGCTGCACCTCATCAGCAGACATAACCCTTTTCACGTCCTCCAGCAGGCGCGTGGCCGTAGACTGCGCAAGACCTCTGCAGCAGAAATTGGTATCAATGCCGGTTTGCAGCTTATCTTCATCAAAAATACCCAAATAGCCCTCGTTGCCCGCCACGATGACCGGTTTGGCACAGGCCATGGCCTCTAAAGCGGAGCGGGACACGCCGATAAATAAATCTGACATAGCCGCAAACCGGTCGATATCCGTCCGGGCGCCGGTCAGGGTAATCATCCGCCGCCCCACCTGGGCGTTTATGGTATCAGTCAGCGTTTTGAGCTTGTCAAACACATTGCCGCCACCCACAATAACAATGTCCGTTCCGGGGAAGGCTTTTTCAATTTCCGGCGCAATTTCCGCCAAATGAAAGGCGACCAGCGCTCTGTCCTCATCCATACGGCTGATATAGACAATTTTTTTACTGTCAGGCTGCAGCGAAAACTCCCGCAGCGTTTCGGAAAAGTCTGCCTCAGGCGAAAAGCGGTTGGTATCAATGCCGTTGATGGTGACATAAATATTGTTCGGATCCGTTCCGTAGTTATCCATTAAGTAGGTTTTAATATCCTCGCTGACCGCCATCACCTTTTCGCCCCAGTTGGACAGATACTTAAAGCCAAAGCTTGTGCGGAATACCCAATGGGCGGTCGTCACAAAGGTGAAATGCATAAACGGATGCAATAGGCCGCATAAAAAGGCCGGGATTCTGCCGTGGGCATGCACAATATCGATTTGCTCCCTGCGGATAATATCCTTCAGCATGCGAAGCGACTTAAGAACCTTGCCGGGGCTTTTGGTGTACATCGGCACCCGGTAGTGCCGGATTCCCGCCGCCTCAAGAGGCTTCTCATACACACCGCCGCCGGAGGCCACAATCACCTGAAAGCCCTGCCGCGCCAGTTCAAGACTTAACTCCAGCACATGGGTTTCCGCGCCGCCGATCTCAAGACGCATCAGCGTCATTAAAATTTTCTTTTGTCTGATATCCGACATGGTCACACTCCTTCCGGCCTAATTCACCTAAATTTTATCATATATTTTTATTATATAGTAAGATTCCCTTTTTTTCAATCTTTTGTCCGTTATTGTAACATAATTTTAACGAGGACGGTATCAACCTGCCGACTGAACGGAGAGAAAAATGAAAACCGGCCGTCGAAAACATACAAAGGGGCTGCAGCAAAACGATTCTGCAATCGAATTGCCGCAGCCCCTGCCAAATGACTGCCCCGGACGGGTTACCGCAAAACGCGCACCCGCAGCACGCCTTCAATATTCTTGATTTTTTCCTCAATATCGCTTGCCACATCACCGTCAATATCCATGATGGTGTAGGCATTTTCTTTTTTATTCTTATTCAGCATATTCAAAATGTTCAGATGCTTTTCTGCAAAGACAGAGGAAAACTGACTGAGCATTGTGGGAATATTCTTGTGCAGAATGGTGATTCTGGCCGTACCCTCCCGATCCACGGAGCAGGCCGGGAAATTCACGGAATTGGTGATGTTGCCGTTTTCCAGATAATCCACCAGCTCCTGTGCCGCCATCTCGGCACAGTTTTCCTCCGATTCCGGGGTGGAAGCGCCCAGATGCGGAATCACAATCGTGTTATCCATGGAAAGAACTGCCTCGTCTGGGAAATCCGTCACATAGCAGGCTACCTTCTTTTCCTCAATCGCCGTAGCCAGATGCGCTGTATTCACCAATCCGCCGCGGGAGAAGTTCAGAATCCGTACGCCATCCTTCAAAATTTTCAGGGCTTCGGAATGAATCATGCCCTTGGTGGAATCATTTAAGGGAACATGCAGCGTGATATAATCACAGCTGGCAAAAACCTCGTTCATATCCTTGGCCTTGTGGATGCTCCGGGATAAATGCCAGGCAGAATCAATGGTCAGGTAGGGATCAAAGCCGACAACATCCATGCCCAGGTTATGGGCGGCGTTTGCCACCATAACGCCAATGGCGCCCAGGCCGATAACACCCAGCTTTTTGCCCTTAATTTCCGGGCCCACAAACTGCCCCTTGCCCTTTTCCACCAGCTTCGGTACCTCGGCGCCCTTACCGATTAAGGTTTTGGCCCATTCAATGCCACCGGTAATGTTACGGCTGGAAAGCAGCAATCCGGCAATCACCAGCTCCTTAACCGCGTTAGCGTTGGCGCCGGGCGTGTTAAAAACCACAATACCCTTTTCCGTGCAGGCGTCAATGGGGATATTGTTCACACCGGCACCGGCTCTGGCCACGGCCTTTAAGCTGTCCGGCAGCACCATGTCATGCATGGAAAAGCTGCGCAGGATAATACCATCCGGATTTTCGCAGGTGTCCGTCACCCGATAGTCCGCCGCGTCAAACTTCTCAAGGCCCTGGGGTGCAATTTTATTTAAAGTTAATACATCAAACATTTGGTTTCCTCACCTTTCAGTTATTCTTTTCAAATTCCTTCATGAAGGCAACCAGCTTCTCCACACCCTCAACCGGCATGGCGTTATAAATGCTGGCGCGCATACCGCCCACGGTGCGGTGACCCTTCAGGTTCACAAAACCGGCGGCCTTGGCCTCCTTGATAAACTTGGCATTGAGCTCGTCAGAATCGGTCACAAAGGGAACATTCATCAAGGAACGATCCTTCGGCACAACGGTGCCGCGGAACATGGCAGACTGATCCAGGTACTCATAAAGGATGTTGGCCTTTTTCAGATTGATTGCATGCATGGCATCAATGCCGCCTAATTCCTTAAGCCACTCCAGTACCAGCTTGCAGATATAAATGCCATAGGTTGGCGGCGTGTTGTACATGGAGCCGTTATCCGCATGAATCTGATAATTAAACATGGTGGGGGTTTCCGCCTTGGCATGGCCCAGAAGGTCGTCCCGGATAATCACAACCGTCACGCCGGCCGGCCCCATGTTTTTCTGCGCACCGGCATACAAAAGACCGAACTTGGAAACATCAATGGGCTGAGAAAGGATATTGGACGAAATATCCGCCACCAGCGGCACGTTTCCGGTTTCCGGCAGGCTGGTGTAACGGGTTCCGTAAATCGTATTGTTAAAAGTGATGTGGAAATAATCCGCGCTGCTGTCAAAGGACGCCGAATCCAGCTCCGGAATGTAGGAAAATGTTTTATCCGCGGAGCTTGCCACGCGGTTGACCGTACCGAATTTTTCCGCCTCCTGAGCGGCTTTTTTAGACCACTGACCGGTGATCACGTAATCGGCTTTGCCGGTTTTCATCAGGTTCAGGGGGATCATGGCAAACTGGCTGGACGCACCGCCCTGCAGGAACAGAACCTTATAATTGTCCGGAATGTTCATCAGCTCGCGCAGAAGTGCCTCCGCGCCCTGAATAATCGCCTCATAATCTGCTGAACGATGGCTCATCTCCATGACGGACATACCGCTTCCCTCATAGTCAAGCATCTGATCTGCCGCTTTTTTCAGGACTGCCTCCGGCAACATGGAGGGGCCTGCTGAAAAATTATACACTCTACCCATTTTATAAACCTCCGCAATCTATAATAATATATAATTATATCGCAATCCGCCCGTCAAGTCAATTAAAAAATATGTTAAATTGGAAAAAACTGCAGAGGACAAGCCAAAAAGCCTGCCTTTCCTTCGCAAGACAAAAAGCTGCTATTGCGTTTCTCCGATTAGCGTAAATTGGTTTTTGCAAAAGGTAATCAAGCCCTCTCGCTGCATTTTGCTCAGTTCACCGGACAAGGCGCTGCGTTCAACGCAAAGATAATCAGCAAGCTGTTGCCGCGAAAAAGGTATCTGAATCTGATAACTACCCTGCTGCGCTGCCTGCGAGGACAAGTAAGACAGCACCCGTCCCCGGATGCTTTTGGGCGTTGTGTGGGTGATTTTCATGGTCAGCTGCGCATTCTTCGCCGCCAGATCCTCCACCAGATTCCGAATCAGCCGGGTGTGAAAGACACAGGCCGCGGAGCAGGTTTGCAAAATACGTGCGACGCTGAAAAATATAATTTCACAATCCTTAACTGCCACGGCATCCACCGTCGACTGCTGCCCACTCAGAATCGCATAGCCCTCTGCAAACAGTTCCCCGGGCATAACGGCCGCCAAAATGCTCCTGTTTCCCCAAAAATCCGTTTGCTCAATGTGTACGGCCCCCGAAAGCACCAATCCGGCCGCCTCCACAACCTCCCCCATCCGGAAAATTATCTCGTCTTTCGCAAAACGCTTGACCGATGCGCCCAGGCAGTCCAGCACAGAGGCTGTTTCCGATTCGGAAATGTGGCGGAACAGCTGTGTGGCTGCAATTTGTTTTATATTCATAATTTTTTTCACTCCCGTTGTTATAACAACATACTTTTTCCCAACCATGCTTTATTATAATATACAGAACAAATAAAATCAATCTATAAGGAGTGTATCTCATGAAACGAAGAATTATCGAAATAAATGAAGAAAAATGCAACGGCTGCGGTCTCTGCGCCGCGGCCTGTCACGAAGGCGCCATCGGCATGATTGACGGCAAGGCCCGCTTGCTGCGGGACGATTACTGCGACGGTTTGGGCGATTGTCTCCCCACCTGCCCCACCGGTGCGATTTCCTTTGTTGAGCGGGAGGCCGCGCCCTATGACGAGGCCGCCGTGGAGGCTAACAAACAAAAAGCAGCAAAGCAAAGCGATGAGCCGCTGCCCTGCGGCTGTCCCGGTACCCACGCCCGTCAGCTGCATCCACGCAATGTGCCGGTGGCAGAAGCAGCTGCACCGACATCTCAGCTGCGCCAATGGCCTGTTCAAATCCGTTTGGTGCCCGCTCAAGCGCCCTATTTTGAAAACGCCTCGCTGCTGATTGCAGCCGACTGCACGGCCTATGCTTATGCAAATTTCCATCAGGAATTTATGCGCGGCCGCGTCACACTGGTGGGATGTCCCAAGCTGGATTCTGTGGACTACAGCAAAAAGCTGACGGAAATTTTGCAGGCAAACAACATTAAAAGCGTCACAGTTGTCCGTATGGAGGTTCCCTGCTGCGGAGGAATTGAAACGGCTGTTAAAACCGCTCTTCGGGAAAGCGGCAAGCTGATTCCCTGGCAGGTGGTGACCATTTCCACGGAAGGGGCTGTCCTGCAGGACTAATGCTGCCGGCAGGACGCAGCCGAAAGGGCTCTGGGTAAGGGATTCTGCCATTTAAACAGCGGCCTGCATATACAAGGGGCTGTTACTTTCGGCGAAACCGGTATATGGTGGATCATGCGTCTCTTGTAATCGCCGTTACAGACGGCAGCGAGCAGGACGGCACAGCCTATACCATTCAGTATGCCCCAAAAAACGAGAAAGAAATCCGGTATATACGAGTGCATCGTTGAACATTTTTTGCTAAAATGTCATATTTGACTTGACTTTACCCGCTTTTTCGTTTACAATTGTTTTACAATAGACAACAAGCAGGTGATTATACTGGAAAATAATATGATGTTTAAAAGGGCCTTGGAATCCTTTCAGGAGGTTGTTCTGGAAAACACGCAGATTCCGCCGGAGGCCTACAATAATTACAAGGTGAAAAGGGGCCTACGTAACAGCGACGGAACCGGCGTTCTGGCGGGTCTCACCACCATTGGTAACGTCCACGGTTACATTGTTTCCGAGGATGAAAAGGTCGCGGACGAAGGCCGTTTGCAATATCGCGGCATTGACGTGGCCGATATTGTTGCCGCCTGTGAAAGAGAAAATCGTTTTGGCTATGAAGAGGTTTGCTATCTGATTCTATTTGGCAAGCTTCCCAACCAAAAGGAGCTTGACGCATTTAACGAGCTGCTGGGTTCTCTGCGTCCTGTGCCCTATGATTTTCGCGAGGACGTTATCATGCGCTGCCCCAGTCCGAACATCATGAATAAGCTGGCCCGCGCCGTGCTGACCAATTATTCCTATGACCCCAGTCCGGACGATACCAGCCTTTTAAATTTAATCCGGCAGTCTATGCTGCTGGTGGCGCGTGTACCGACCATGGTGGCCTATGCCTATCAGGCCAAGCTCCATTATTATGACGGTAAAAGCTTGTATATTCATCATCCGCAGCCGGAGCTTTCCACTGCCGAAAACTTTTTATTCATGATTCGGAACGATAATCAGTTTACTCCTTTGGAAGCCGAAGTTCTGGATTTGGCGCTGATCCTCCACGCCGAGCATGGCGGCGGTAATAACTCTGCCTTTACCACGCGGGTGGTGTCCTCCTCCGGCAGTGATACCTATTCGGCCATTGCTGCGGCCATCGGTTCCTTGAAGGGCCCTCGCCACGGCGGCGCCAACCAAAAGGTTATGGGCATGGTGGAGGATTTTAAGAATAACATTGAAGATATTGCCGACCCCGATCAGGTAGCGGCTTATATTGAAAAAACACTGAATAAGGAAACCTATGACCGCTCCGGCCTGGTATATGGCATGGGTCACGCCATCTATACGCTGTCCGACCCCAGAGCGGTTATGCTGAAGAAAAAGGCGGCCGAGCTGGCTCAGCTGACCGGTAACGAAAAAGAATTTAATTTGTATTGCCTGATTGAGGAGTTGACGCCTCAGGTTTTTGCGAAGCTGCGCGGCTCTAATAAAACCATGTGCGCCAATGTGGATTTATATTCCGGCTTTGTGTATAAAATGCTGCAGATTCCGCCGGAGCTTTATACGCCCATGTTTGCCATTGCACGTATGGCCGGCTGGTGCGCACACCGTATCGAGGAGGTTCTCTATGGCGGACGGATTATCCGCCCGGCCTACAAAAGCCTTTGTAAAAGCCGTATCTATACGCCGATTGACGAACGGTAGCGCCAACCGGCACAAACCGGCAGCATAACAGTATTGTAAGAATTTGCAGAAAAATGAGAGATGGTACAAATCAACGGGCATACCTAAACTGTTTTGCAAAAGCTGAAATAGCCAAAAGATGGGCGGTCGCTCGGCGGCTGCCCATCTTTTACAGTTTTATGTCTACTCAGCATCCCCAAAGGGATTGCCGCAGGCCGAGCAAAAGGCAGAATCCTCGCTGCTGGCTTTGCCGCAATGAGAACAAATCTTTTTATTGGACAGCTCCGCAAGCTTAGCTTCCTGCTGATTCAGCGTTTCCTTCAGCTCATCAATTGCCGAAACCAATTCCTCTGCCGCGCCCGGCGCGTCGTCGCCCTTGGCGGCCAGATAAGCCATCTCGCCCAGCTTTTCAAAATTTGTCCGGATTGCATTTTTGGTATCGCCCACCGCGATTTTAATTTTAGTCAGCTCGACCAGCTCACCGGATTTTTTCACCGCACTGTTCACCGTCTGTTTTAAATCTGAAAAGAATTTTTCCATATCCTTAATGCTCCCTTCTTAATTAAATGTATAATTGTCTGTCCTCCGCCCGGCACTCTGAGGCCATGGCGATGGCCAACGCCACAGACGTTCTTTCCCTGTTCTTATAATATTCTATCACAATAAAATCGGTTCGTCAATGGGATGTCCTCTTACACAAAAACCAAAATTCTTGTATTTTTATCAATAATTAATACATAAAATTTATAATTTTTGTATTTTTTGTTATTTTTTTCAAAAATATATTGACTTTTTGCTAATTTTCTTGTATAATTCAATTATTCCATTAAAAATTTCAATCGGAGGGACTCACAATGAGAAAATATTCCAAAACCTCATTACCGATGAAACTGAAGATGCTCCGTCTGGAAAGCGGAAAATCACAAGACGATCTGGCGAAGGAGCTGGGCATATCCCGCAGCTGTCTGGCCAATTACGAAACCGGTAAACGCCAGCCGGACAACGAAATGCTGGTTAAAATCGCCGATATTTTTCATGTGCTGACTGATTATCTCGTAGACAGAACCCAATACCGCAACTTTGATTTCAGCATGCAGGAAATCAGTGAGTTTATACAAATGAAGCATATGCTGCATAATCACGGTGCTGTTCTCGACCTTTCCGTGCTGAGCAAGGAAGGCAAAATCGCCGTCATTCAGTATTATCATTATATTGAAACGCTGATGCGCCTGCAAGAAGAGCATGCTTCTCAGCCGTAATGCCGCCCCGCGCCAGCAGCCACCGGCGCGGGATATAAAAGGATTACGACAGTTCTCCCAGCGTTTGCCGCAGGCGGTTCATAGCCTCCCGGGTTTTTTCATGGTCAGAAAATGCTGTTAAACGGAAAAATCCTTCTCCGTTAACGCCGAAGCCCGCACCGGGCGTACCGACAATGCCGGCACGGCTGAGAAGATAATCAAAAAATTCCCACGACTGCATGCCGCCCGGGCATTTCAGCCAGATATAAGGTGAATTTTTACCCCCGGTATACCACACGCCAAGCTCATCAAGGGTTTGGGTGATCACAGCTGCGTTTTCCCGGTAATAGCCGATGTTTTCTTTAATCTGCCGCTGCCCTGCCTCGCTGAACACCGCCTCGGCGCCTCGCTGCACAATATAAGACACGCCGTTGAACTTTGTTGTCTGGCGGCGCAGCCACAGCTTATTCAGGCTGGTTTCCTGACGGATCAGCCCATGGGGTACCACCGTATAGCCGCAGCGCGTGCCGGTGAAGCCGGCGGTTTTAGACAGGGAGCAGAACTCAATGGCGCAGCTTTGAGCGCCCGGAATTTCAAAGATACTGCGCGGCAAATCGCTGTCCTGAATAAAGGCCTCATAGGCCGCATCAAACAAAATCACGGCGCCCCGCTCATTGGCATAATCCACCCAGCCCTGCAGCTGCGCACGGTTGTAGGCCGCGCCGGTGGGATTGTTCGGCGAGCAAAGATAGATGACATCCGCATCCGGTGCTGTATCTGCCAAAGGCAGAAAGCCGTTTTTCTCATTGGCATCGGCATAAAGAATCGTTCTGCCGTCCATAATGTTGGTATCTACATAGACCGGATAAACCGGATCGGGAATCAGCACACGGTTGTCGCGGCTGAAAATATCCAGAATGTTGCCCAAATCGCTTTTGGCGCCGTCTGAGATAAAAATTTCATCCGCCTCAAGCTGCACGCCGCGTTCTCCGTAATAGGCGCGGATTTTCTCCCTGAGAAAATCGTATCCCTGCTCCGGACCGTAACCGTGAAAGCCGGACCGCTGTCCCATATCTGCCGCCGCTTTTTCCATGGCATTCACCGCCTCGCTGCACAGCGGCAGCGTGACATCTCCGATCCCCATGCGAATCACAGAGGCCTCCGGGTGCGCCGCCGTATAGGCCGCCACGCGGTGGGCAATCTCCGAAAACAGATAGCTTTCCTTTAATTGATTGTAATGTTCGTTAATTTGCAGCATAAGCTTCCTCCCTGATAACAAAATATATGTATGTTTCTGTCATAGCCGTGGAATCTTCCCGTAACCCTATTTTCTACGCGCTGACAGTGCCGTTAAACACCAGCGTTGCACTACCGGACATCCAAACCGTTCCGTCACTGCTGCAGCGGATTGTCAGCTCCCCGCCGATCAATAGAACACGAACCGGCTGGTCATACCGGCAATAGCCGTTTAAAACAGCGGCCGTTACCGCGGCGCAGGCACCAGTGCCGCAGGCCAGCGTTTCACCGCTGCCCCGCTCCCAAACCCGCATTTTCAACGTGTGTTCATCGATGACCTGAATAAACTCCGTATTAACCCGCTCCGGAAATAGGGGCGCATTTTCAAACAAAGGACCGATATGCAAAAGATCCAAACCGTCCGTTTCATCACAAAAGACAACGCAGTGGGGATTGCCCATGGAAACACAGGTAATGCCATAGCTTTGACCGCCAAACTCTGCCGGCCGGTTAATAACGGCCTCCCCTGACAGCCTGACGGGGATTTTGTCCGGCTGAAGCTCCGCCTTACCCATGTTCACCTCCGCCGACTGCATCTGCCCGTTCTCCACCTTAAGCCGCAGTGTTTTAATGCCGCTTAGGGTGTCGATGGTCAGCAGCTCCTTCCCCACGCCTCTGACATCGTGCAGATACTTGCCCACACAGCGAATGGCATTACCGCACATCTTGCCCTCGCTGCCGTCCGCATTAAACATCCGCATTTTGGCGTCTGCCCGGTCAGACGGACAAATCAGCACAATGCCGTCACCGCCGATGCCGAAATGACGATCAGAAAGTCTGACCGCCAGGGCTTCCGGCGACGGCACTTCCTGTTCAAAGCAATCAAAATAAATGTAGTCATTGCCGCAGCCGTGCATTTTGGTGAAATGCAACGTCTTTTCTTGTTGTTCTCTGCCTGAAACAGCTTGATTCATGGTATCCTCTCCTTTTAAAAAGCGTTCGCCGAAGGGGCTGCAGCACAGCCGCACAGTACACAGCCTGCATCGGTTCTGCGCCACAGTCCTCAAAAGCGAACGCCATTGTTCGTATTTTTACTTGTCATATGTCCTAATAATATGCTCAGCAACCTCCCGCCGGGAAAGTCTTGTATCCATTGCCTGTTTTTCAATAAAATAATGAGCATCCTTTTCGGTCATATTCATGTTTTCAATCAGCAGCCACTTCGCCCGGTTAACGATCCGGATATCCGCCATTTTTTCCTTTAGGCTCCGGTTTTTCTTTTCCATTTTATTCAGCCGCGCGCACATGGCCGACAGCAGCCGAACGGCACCATAAAAGCTCTGCCGGGAATTGGGCTTGTTCAGCGTCAGCACGCCGCTGTCCTCAACCCGATAGCAAACCTGATCAAAATGATCGTTTTTCACCAAAAGCAAAATCCCCATCGTGCTGTCTGCCAGCTCCAAAGCCAACTCCACGCCGAAATCATCAGGCAGCGGGGTGTTAATAACCACAAGATCCACGGCTGTGGAAACCAGCAGTCTTTTGGCTTCACCGGCGCTTGTAACCCAATGAATCGGGCAAAACTCCTTAGGCGGCAGCAGCTCTGTCATGTAATCGCGGAGCTTGTCCGTTGCGGAGACAAGCAGCACGCGATATTCTCTTTTTCCAGCTGTCATAACGGTCACCCCCGTTTACAGCTTCATTGTGTCGAGGTATTCAGCCGGCAAAACACGATGCACCAAAGGACTGTCCGCCGCAAGTGCCAGCGCCTCCGCCAGGCTTTTGGGCAGCCGCTCCAGCCCGCCCGTCAACTCTTCCCCGGCGGTATATAAATTAGCGTTAACGGCCTCAGGCGCCTGAAGCCGGTTCACAATGCCGTCAAGCCCCGCTTCGATCAGCAATGCATAAGCAAGGTAGGGATTGGCCATGGGGTCAGGAGAACGCAGCTCAATTCTTTTATATTCTCCCATTGCTGCCGGAATCCGGATCAGCTGCGAACGGTTTTCGGGGGACCAGGTAATATATTTAGGCGCTTTTTTTTCGCCAAACCGTTTGTAGGATTCTTCACAGGGATTTAAAAACGCAGTCACTTCCTTGACATGTTTGAGGATTCCCGCCATAAAGCTGGCGGTTCGGTCGCTGCCGTCCGTGCACTGAACGGACATGTTAATATGCATGCCGTTGCCGCTTTCACCGGGCAGCGGCTTTGGAGAAAAGTCCGCATACAAGCCGTTATGCATGGCCGCGGCCTTCACCACCGTAATAAAATTCATGGCATTATCGGCGGCTGTCATGGCGTCGCTGTAGCGAAAATCAATCTCATTCTGCCCGGGCCCCTCCTCGTGATGGGAGCTTTCCGGACGGATGCCCATATCCAGCAGCGTCAGGCAGATTTCCCGGCGGATGTTTTCACCTCTATCCTCCGGTGCCACATCCATATAGCCCGCACAATCAAAGGGCTCCTTGGTGGGGTTGCCGTTTTCATCGGTTTTAAAAAGATAAAACTCAAATTCCGCACCGAACTGCACCGAAACGCCGTGCTTAGCGGCGGCCGCCACCGCCCGGCTCAAAATCAGCCGGGAGTCCATAGCAAAGGGGGTTCCATCCGGCTGACGGATATCACAGAACATTCTGACAACCTTGCCATGAGAGGGGCGCCAAGGCAACACATTCAGCGTCGACGGCACGGGAAACAGGAGCAGATCCGATTTCACCTCGCTGCCAAAGCCGCTGATGGCGGAGGCGTCAAAGGAAATGCCGTCCCGAAAGGCACGTGGAAGCTCATCCGGCATAATGGAAATGTTTTTCAGCCTGCCCTGTATGTCGCAAAAGGCCAAACGGATAAACTGTACGTCCTCCTGTTGGATAAAATCAAAAACCTCAGTTTCTGTATAAAGCATATGTCCTTCTCCCTCCAGTTAAAATGCAGTCCGGTCAAATAACCAATATAAAAAAGGATGCTCCTGACAAGGGCACTGCACCCCACATCAGCAAACATCCTTGTTTACACTTGTTTATTATATCCAATTTTTTAAGCGTTGTCAACCGTTTTGTAAGAAAATATTAAATTTTCAAAAAAATTATCGAAAAAAGTATTGACAACGGCCCGACGCCATGATATAATACCCACAAGAAAAGCGACAAGGACGCCGCGGACAAAGTAATTTGTCTGCGTTTTTTTGTTTACCAGGTTAAAATTGAAGCGACAAGGGCGTCGTTATGGAATCATCCGTAAATACCCTTGTCGCTTTTTATTTTCTAACAAAGGAGTCCTGATTATGTGCAAAGTAACAGAAATTTTTTCCTCCATGGTATTTGACGATACCGTTATGGAAAGCCGTCTGCCCAAGGAAACCTACAAGGCCCTGCAGAACACCATTAAAAACGGAAAGCATTTGGATTTGAACGTGGCAACTGTTGTGGCCAACGCCATGAAGGATTGGGCCATCGAAAAGGGCGCTACCCACTTTACCCATTGGTTCCAGCCCATGACCGGCATTACGGCGGAAAAACACGACAGCTTCATTTCCCCAAAAAACGGTGGCCGGGTGATTATGGAATTTTCCGGCAAGGAGCTGATTCAGGGCGAGCCGGATGCCTCTTCCTTCCCCTCCGGCGGTCTGCGTGCCACCTTTGAGGCCCGGGGCTATACCGCCTGGGACGCCACCTCCTATGCATTTATTAAGGACGGTGTTCTGTGCATCCCCACCGTTTTCTGCTCCTACGGCGGAGAGGCACTGGATCAGAAAACTGCGCTGCTGCGCTCCATGGAGGCCATTAACCGGCAGGCGCTGCGCGTGCTCCGGCTCTTTGGCAATCAGGATGTAAAATCCATAAAGACCACCGTTGGCCCTGAGCAGGAATACTTTTTAGTGGATAAAGCCCTCTATGATAAGCGTAAAGACTTGATTTATACCGGCCGCACCCTCTTCGGTGCCCGGGCGCCTAAGGGACAGGAACTGGACGACCATTATTTTGGCACCATTAAGCCCCGGGTGGCGGCCTTTATGAAGGAACTGAACGAGGAGTTGTGGAAGCTGGGCGTGCTGGCCAAAACCGAGCATAATGAGGTTGCACCCGCGCAGCATGAAATGGCGCCGATTTTCTCAACCACCAACATCGCCGCCGACCATAACCAGTTGACCATGGAAATTATGCAGAAGGTTGCCAAAAAGCACGATTTGGTCTGCCTGCTGCATGAAAAACCCTTTGCCGGTGTTAACGGTAGCGGCAAGCATAACAACTGGTCCATTTCCACAGATACGGGCGTAAATCTTTTAGAACCCGGGGAAACCCCCTATGAAAATGCGCAGTTCCTGCTGTTCCTTTGCGCTGTTATCAAGGCGGTTGACGAATATCAGGATTTGCTCCGCATTTCTGTTGCCACCGCCGGAAACGATCATCGTCTGGGCGCCAACGAAGCACCGCCGGCTATTGTTTCCATGTTCCTGGGAACTGATTTATCGGAAATTCTGGAGGCCATTGAAAATGACGATACCTATGATTCCAAGCAAAAGGATTTGATGAAAATCGGTGTGCATACGCTGCCGAAGTTCCCCAAGGATACCACCGATCGGAACCGAACCAGCCCCTTTGCCTTCACCGGAAACAAGTTTGAATTTCGTATGCTGGGCTCTGCTTCCTCCATTTCCTGCACCAACACCGTGCTGAACACCTCCGTGGCCGAGGCGCTGAAGCAGTTTGCCGATACACTGGAGGGTGCCGCCGATTTTGAAACCAGCCTGCACAACCTGATTCGTGAAACCATTAAAAAGCATAAGCGGATCATCTTCAACGGCGACGGCTATGACGATGCCTGGGTCGCAGAGGCCAATAAGCGTGGCCTGCTGAATCTTAAGTCCACGCCGGATGCCATTGCTCATCTTTTGGATGAAAAGAACATCAAGCTGTTTACCGAGCATAAGGTCTACAGCGAAACAGAGCTGACCGCGCGCCATGAGGTGCTGCTGGAAAACTACTGCAAGGTCATTAACATTGAAGCCCTGACCATGCTGGACATGGTGCGGAAGGACATTCTGCCCGCCATGAGCGCCTATTCTGCCGAATTAACCGAAGCGGCATCGAAAAAGACAGCGCTGTTCCCCGATGCAGACTGCTCCTATGAAAAGGACTGCGTCAAGAGTCTTTGCGCCATGATCGGCACGGCGCACAGAACGGTGAAAAAGATGGAACAGGATTTGCTGACGTCTAAGTCCATTGAGGATATGGCGGCACTGGCTGATTATTACAAAACAACGATTTTAGACGATATGCGTTCTCTGCGGATTGCTGCCGATGAAATGGAAACCATTGCCTCCGCGGAAAAATGGCCCTATCCTTCTTACGGCGAGCTGCTGTTCGGCGTTAGATAATCCCCGACGGGCATAAGGGCTCCGGCGCGTTTAGACCTGCCGCCTTATGCCCGCAACAACGGAAGAGAGGAATCGTAAAAATGAATGAAGCACAAAGAAAAACCCTATATAGTCCGGACTATGAGCATGACGCCTGCGGTATCGGCGCCGTCATCAGCATTGACGGTGACGCGTCATATGCCATAGTGGACGACGCCCTTTCCATTGTGGAAAGACTGGAGCATAGAGCCGGCAAGGACGCCGCCGGCGAAACCGGCGACGGCGTCGGCATTCTGCTGCAAATTTCCCACAAGTTCTTCAGCAAGCAGGCCGCGGCGCTGGGAATCACTCTGGGCGACAGCCGCGATTACGGTGTCGGCATGTTTTTCTTTCCCCAGAACACGCTCATGCGCCGTCAGGCGCAAAAAATGTTTGAGGTGATCTGTGAGAAGGAGGGCGTGGAATTTCTGGCCTGGCGCAGCGTCCCTACAGACAGCAGCATTTTAGGCGAGCGGGCAAAAAGCTCCATGCCTTTTATTGCCCAGTGCTTTGTCCGCCGCCCTGCCGATCTTAACAAAGGGCTGGATTTTGACCGTAAGCTCTATGTCATCCGCCGTGTGTTCGAGCAGAGCAACGACAACACCTATGTGTCCTCTCTTTCCTCCAGAACCATTATTTACAAGGGTATGTTTTTGGTGCATCAGCTGCGGCGGTTTTATCCCGATTTGCAGGACCCGGATTACGAAAGTGCCATGGCCATGGTCCATTCCCGGTTTTCCACCAACACAACCCCCAGCTGGGAGCGGGCGCACCCCAACCGGTTCATTCTCCACAACGGCGAAATCAACACCATCCGCGGCAACGCTGACAGAATGTTGGCCCGTGAGGAAACCATGCTGTCGGAATGTATGGCCGACGACATGGACAAGGTCCTGCCTGTTATCGCCGCCTCCGGCTCCGACTCCGCTATGCTGGACAACACGCTGGAATTTTTGGTGATGAACGGCATTCCCCTGCCGCTGGCCGTGATGATGATGATTCCCGAGCCTTGGAAAAATAACCCATCGATTGCCAGAAGCAAGCGGGATCTCTACCGCTATTATGCAACCATGATGGAGCCCTGGGACGGTCCTGCGGCCATTCTATTTGCAGACGGCGATATGATGGGCGCTGTGTTAGACCGTAACGGACTGCGCCCGGCGCGTTATTATATCACCAAAGACAGAAAGCTGATTTTAGCCTCTGAGGTGGGCGTTCTGGATATTCCGCCGGAAAACATTATCACTAAGTCCCGTCTGCGCCCCGGTAAGCTTTTGCTGGTGGATACTTTGCAGAAGAAGGTAATCTCCGACGAAGAATGTAAGGCCTATTACGCTGCCAGACAGCCCTACGGTGAATGGCTGGATCGCCACCTTGTCACTCTTTCAGAGCTGCCTGTGCCGAATAAAAAGGTGCCGCATTATTCCGGCGAGGAACGGCGGCGGCTCTACAAGGCCTTCGGCTACACCTATGAGGATATTTCAGACGCCATTCTGCCCATGGCTAAAAACGGCCTGGAGCCCACGGCCTCCATGGGTACGGATATTCCCCTGGCTGTTCTTTCGGAAAAGCACCAGCCGCTGTTTAACTATTTCAAGCAGCTGTTCGCGCAGGTCACCAATCCGCCCATTGACGCCCTGCGGGAGGAGGTCATCACCGACACGACCGTCTATGTGGGTTCAGACGGCAA
>CAYUUO010000015.1:31245-40244 GCA_964447945.1 uncultured Oscillospiraceae bacterium | reverse complement strand
TGATGGTGAAATCTTTTTGAACTAATTGTGTAACACATCATTGACAAACCTACATGGATGACAGTTCCTGTTACGAATTTATAACGAAAACACTTTAACGCACAATAATCATTTAACACAGCAAATTTATTAATATTATTTTTCAAAAAGCTCTTGACAAAATGAGGTTACACATGTAAACTATATATGGGTTACAAATGTAATCTTCCATGACGAAATAGTGAAGGGAGCAGATAGGATGGACAGCAAGCGGGAAATCAGTATTGCGGAAACGGAATGGCGGGTTATGGAGGTTTTGTGGAGTCGACCAAATTCCACCATTGGCGAGATTAAAGGCGCCCTGTCCGGCAGCGGCTGGAGTGATTCTACCATTAAAACACTGGTGCGGCGGCTTGTGCAGAAGGGGGCTGTTGCCATTGACGATAGCGCAGGACAGTTCCGCTATCTGCCGATGGTGAATGAAAATGAATGTAAACTCAAGGAAACCAAAAGCCTGATTAACAGGATTTATCACGGTTCAGTGAAAATGCTGATGGCAAGCCTTGCTTCTGAGAGCAAACTGACGGAGGCGGAAACCCGGCAGCTTATGGAAATTATCGACAAAATGGAGGAGAGTGACCGCTTATGACCTATCTTGCGGAAACCACTGTTTATATGACGGTAACAGCAATCTTAATTTTGGTTTTTAAGGCGGTGCTGGGGCACAGACTGTCCGGCCGGTGGCAGGTTTGGATATGGTCCCTGCTGTTGATCCGCTTTTTGGTTCCCGGGCTGCCGGAAAGCCCTGTGTCGGTGTTTAACGCCGTGCCGCCTGCAGCCTACACGGCCGTGAGCGACAGGACGGCTCCGGCGGAGCCACTGACACAGCCGGTACTCGAAACGAAGGCGGAGCCTGTTGCAACCGAAGTGCCGGAGGTTTCGGCTGCTGCGAGCTTTTGGGATTGGAATACCGCGGGGATTTGGATTTGGGGCAGTGGTGCGGTGATTCTTCTTGTTTATTTTCTGACGGCCTGGCTTATCTGTCTGCGGCAGATCCGCCAGATGGAGCCGGTTCGCGATCCGGAGCGGCTACGCCTGCTGACAGACTGTTGCAACAGGCTTAGCATCAGGCGTAAGGTATCTCTTGTGACCGGCGGGGAAACGCCGATGCTGGCAGGACTGATCCGCCCCAGAATTATTCTGCCGGCGGGCTATTCCGATGCAGAAGTGCAAGACGTGATGATGCATGAACTGTGTCATCTGAAAAACGGCGATATAGCAGTCATCTGGCTGGGCGTTTTGGTTTTGTGCCTGAATTGGTTCAATCCGGTGCTGTGGTATTCCTTCTTTGTTCTGCGGCGAGATATTGAGCTGTACTGCGACCAACGGGTGCTGAAATTTACTGAAAGTAAAAAGGCCTATGCCGGTCTTTTGCTGAAAACGGCTCTGCGGAACAATAAATTTATGCTGGGAACCACCGCGCTGCAGAACGGCGGACGGGAGGTAAAGCGCCGTATCCGCTATATGGCCTATGGTAAGCCCACGGTGCTGTGGAGTACGGCTGTTCCCGTACTGGCAGCGGTCTTGGCGGCGATTTGCCTCACAAACGGCGCTGATGGAGGTAGCCGGATGAGTCAGGAGAAGCTGGACAGCTTTGGCGACCACTATGTGGGCTCTATGATGGCCGACATGGCCTATGCAGACGAGAATCGGGCGGTGTTTTATTATCTTGACGGTGTGTTTGTATATGATTTACAGCAGAATCAGATGAAGTGGGCTTTTGATTTATCCACCCTGAACACGGTCCCCTTCCAGCAGGGGGATTTGGGCCTGACAGCCTCGGTCAGTGCCGACGGCGGCTCTATGCTGCTGACACCTGTAGGAAGTTCGGAGTCGATACAGAATTATGACAATTATTTGTTAAATTTAAACAAGGGTAAGGCAGCAAAAACCGCGCTGACCGTTCTTCCCGACCCCTTCACGGGGCTTGGCAGCAGCTATGACCGGTTTTCCCAGCCTCATGGCTGGCTAAGCGAGCACTATGCCGAAAGCAATTCCTATTTTTATTATCTTACCCTGGAGAACAGCGGCAGTCTGCGGTCTGTCCAGCTTATGCAGGTGGAGAAAACCAGCGGCAAGCTACAGGCGTTTTACGTTTTTAACGGCGGAGAAAAGCCCCTCAGCAAGGAGGAGCAGCTTCGCGCCGTTTTGCCGGAGGGCGCCCATATCGTTGTAAACGGCGGTGCGGAATGGGAGGGCGTTGTTGAGGCATCAAGGCTCAATAGCCTGGCCGCGGAGCTGCCCTTTGATTTGGAGACGGAGGCAAGCAAGCGGGGATTTACGTCGGCGGATTACCTTAATTCTGTTATAGAAACGCGGTTATATGAAATTCAGCTGTCCGACGGCAGCGTCCATCCCTATGTGTTTTTCTTCAGCGGCGACCGGCTGCTGACCTGGCAGGATTTGGAGAACGCGAACAACGAACAGCTGGCCATCCGTTTGCTGAACAGGTTGTACCGTCCCGCTGAATCGGCGCTGTATGAGCAAACGGCTCAATATCTGGAGTCGGAATTTGAGCGAACCTGGGGAGCCTATTATGAAATTTTAGCCGTCAAAATCAGCAACTGGGCGGAAGCAGACGGGGCGGCCACTTTTCTCTGTTCCTTGATTCATAAAAATTTTGATAAGGATCCGGACACGGTGGGGTATATTAAGGCCTTAAAGGAAAAAGGCGATGTCGAGACCTATCAGCAGCTGCGGAATGAATACTTAATGCCACAAACGACTAATTTTGAGTTTAAAGTGATTGCTGGCGCAAAGGGGCTGGAATTGTATCACAATGCTGCGCCAAAGGGGACGGAATGGGTCCCGGTTCAGCTTGAGGATTTTATCGGAGAAGGAGAGTGATTGTATGAAAAAGCTTTTGTCGATGCAGATGGCTCTTATAGTGTTCCTGCTTGCAGCGCTTTTTTGCTATGCCGGTGATGTTCCGGAGGGATTGCTGGCCAACGACAGCGCTCAGGTATATTTTGGCGAGATTCAGGCAATCTCCGGGGAAAGCATCACCGTCATCCAAAAGAAAAACATAAAGGGTGAATTTGAGCAGGACAAGGCCTATACATACCCTAATCAAGGGCTCCCTGACTTTGTTACTGTGGGTCAAATCTATCTGTGCGGATATTATGATGAGCACAATCCCTTGTATGTATGGGAGGTTTCCTCCTTGGATACAAAAACCCTGAAAATTCGGTCCACCGACGACATGTCCAAAAGATTGGAGCAATACCTGCATGAAGGACAATTTGATGAAGCCGAAGCCAAGCGGCGAGCCAATCCGGACAATGTGACGGTAAATGCAGATAGCACCGCGGTAGTGGGTGGTGCTGATGCACCTGCCAATATTTTTCCGGCATCAAGGGGCAGCCTTTGGGTTATGGGCGCCGCGGCAGCCGTTGTGCTTGCCTTGGTTCTGCTGTATGCTTGCAGGCAGCGCCATAAATAAATTTATCCGTTAAATGCATTGACAATACGGGAACTTTGTGCTATAGTAAGGCTGTTGCGTGTATCAAATATTGACGTAGCGGCTTTACTTATATTATGAAGGAATGATGACTATGACAGCAGGGGTATATCGTTTATGGGATTTTACATGTGAGCCTGAAAACCCGGTGATTACACATTATAAGCCGGAAACACAGACCTCTGAGTGGACAGTGGTGATTTTTCCGGGCGGCGGGTACAGCCACCGTGCACCCCACGAGGGAAAGGGCTATGCGGAGTTTTTAAACAGCCATGGCATTAATGCTTTTGTGGTTGACTATCGGGTGGCGCCTGCTCAGTTTCCTGCGCCCCTTGCCGACGCCCGCCGTGCGCTGCGGTTTGTGCGGCATAATGCGGAAACCCTAGGCGTGAAAAAGGACAAGGTAGCCGTGATGGGCTCTTCTGCCGGGGGACATTTGGCGGCACTTTTGTCTAACTACCGGGAGCCGCTGGCCGGGGAGCCCTGCGATGAGCTGGACAGGGAGGACTATCTGCCCAATGCGCAGATTTTGTGTTATCCGGTCATTCGTCTGGCGGGAGATTTTGCCCATGTCGGCTCCGGGCAGAATTTGCTGGGCGATCAGTATGACAGACTGGCAGAAAAGCTCTGTGTTGATTCGCTTGTTACGGAGCAAACACCGCCGGCCTTTGTCTGGCATACCTTTGCCGACGGCGGCGTGCCGGTTTTAAACAGCCTTGCCTACGTGGGAGCGCTGAAGGCCACGAACGTTGCTGCGGAGCTGCATGTGTTCCCGGAGGGCAGGCACGGTCTGGGGCTGGCCGACGGAGATGAAAACGACCCGGTTCTTCGCCATGTCGCCCAATGGAGCGGTCTTTTAATTAACTGGATCCAAAGCCTGTAATATAACTAAAAGCAAGATGTCCCCCGCCTCGTGAGAAGGCGGGTTCCACTCACTTTTTTCGGTGATGGTACAATCCACCGCCGAAACGTTGAATGACGGGACGAAAGTCCCTTATTGAATCCGGCCCTGATATTTTGGCGGCTAAAAGACAATCAGAAAGGATGAGCTTCATGACAAAAGAGTTATCAGAAGCGGTATTGCGCTATATTGACGGTGCGGCCGAGGAAACAAATGCCCTGTTAGAGACACTGTGTCGGATTCCTGCGCCCTCGAATCATGAGGAAAAACGGGCGGCCTTCTGCAAGGAGTGGCTGGAAAAGCAGGGTGCGTCCGGGGTGTATATTGATGAAGCACTGAATGTGCTTTATCCGGTGAACTGTGAGGGTCGGCAGGATATTGTTGTCTTTATGGCACATACCGATACGGTGTTTCCCGATCAGGAGCCCATGCCCTTTACCAGTGACGGTCAGTATTTTTATTCCCCCGGTGTGGGTGATGACACAGCCTGTCTGACGATTATGCTGATGGTGATTCAATATATTATCAAAAAAGGTCTGAACCCCCGCTGCGGTATTTTATTTGCCGCCAATGCCGGGGAGGAGGGCCTGGGTAATTTAAAGGGCATCCGACAGATTATGAAGGATTACGAGGGCAGAATTGCCGCGGTATATACCTTTGACGGCACATATGACGAGGTGGTGGATACCTGCGTCGGCTCGCACCGTTACCGGGTGACGGTAGAGACGGAGGGTGGTCATTCCTTTAACGCCTTTGGCAATAAAAATGCTATTCACTATCTGTCACAGCTGGTTTGCAGTTTGTATCAGCAGGCCGTGCCGCAGGTTCCCGGGACGAAAACCACCTTTAACGTGGGTGCAATATCCGGCGGCACATCGGTGAATACCATTGCCCAGCGGGCATCTATGCTGTATGAATACCGGTCGGATTCTGAGGACTGTCTGGCTGTGATGAAGGCCTCCTTTGAGGCGGAAATTGAAAAAATCAGGGCAATGGGTGTAGAGATTGGCGTCGAGGTGCTTGGTCTGCGCCCGTGCGCAGGTGATGTGGATCGGACGGTCTGGGAGTCCATGGCGGCCAAATGTGTCCGTGTGCAGGAAAAGCACAGCGGAATGCCCTGCCGGCGGCAATCCGGCTCCACGGACAGCAATCTGCCTATGTCTCTGGGCGTTCCCTCGGTTTGCGCCGGTCTGTACGATGGCAGTGGTGCGCACACCCGGGAGGAAAAGGTTTTAATCAGCAGTCTGCCCATCGGCATGAGAATTGCAGCAGAGTTAATTCTGGATTATTTTGAGGCGTAGACCGGAACTCATGTCAGGTGGAATCATCTAAAAATGCCCTATGTCCGTTTTTTGCAAACAGATAACGGACATAGGGCACTTTCAATTTCCATTTAAGGACACGCCGGATAACGCTGCATTGCGCGCATCATAACAGGCTTTTTTCTACACCAGCGCGGAAAAGGTATCACCGGCCAGCAGATGAAAATGGAGATGGAAAACGGTTTGTCCGGCGTTTTTGCCGCAGTTGTTTACAATCCGATAACCGTCTTCGGAAACCCCCAGCTCCTTGGCCAGTTTTTTGGCTGTCAGCAAAATGTGTCCCAGTAGAGCTTGATGTTCAGGCGCTGCCTCGTTTAAGGAGGCAATGTGGTTTTTGGGAATGATCAGAATATGTACCGGTGCGGCCGGTGCTATGTCGTGAAAAGCATATACCAAATCATCCTCATAAACCTTTTTGGAGGGAATTTCACCCTTCAGGATTTTGCAGAAAATACAGTCGTTCATAGTAAAAAATCTCCATTCCGCCGCCCTGCACGGCTCATATAGTATATAATATCTCTTATCTGCAGGGCAAGGAATGATAAGAGATTTTTTTGCCCGGGTGTGTTTCCGAGGTAAGGCCGCCATTCTTATGCAGCAACGCCCCGTGGGCAATAGCAATCAATTGTTTTTATTGCGTCAGTGTTGTATATTGCTGAATGATTTTCTCGGCGACGGTATCAATGTCATCATGATCCACATCAATCACCGCATCCGCTTTTTCATAAAAAGGCATTCTTTGCGCCATCATGGCTTCTATATCTGCTAAGGTGGCAGCGGCCAGCCCGGGACGGCGCGTGGCGGAGCGGCGGGTGTTGTTGTAAATCGTTTCACCGGTGGCACGCAGCCAGAACAAAACACCGTTCTTTTGCAGAGCGGACAGGTTAAAGGGATCTGTCACCGTGTCGCCGCCGGTGGAGATTAGACAGCCCTCGTTTTGCGCCAGTGTGGAAACGGCAAAGCGCTGGGCTCCCTCAAAATATTTCGCGCCCTTTTTTTGCAACAGCTCATGCACCGGCATTTTTTCGCAGCGGCGGATGGCTTCATCCGTGTCATAAAATTCAATTTTCAGTTTGGAGGCTATCCGCCGTCCGATGGTTGTTTTGCCGACGCCTGTAAACCCAATTAAAACGATATTTTTCACGCTTTACACCTCTATCCGATGAATGTGACGGGCGGAATGATAAAGTTCTGCGCCAGAAACGGCGCGCTGTCTGCCCGAAAGCTGACGCCAACACCCATAAAGCGATAGTCAGCCAGTAAGTTTTTCCGGTGTCCCTCCGAGTTCATGAGCAGCTCGTGCATAATCAGCGGGTTCTGTGCGCCCATTGCCAGATTTTCCCCGGCCAGACGGTACAGAATCCCTGCCTCGCTGATTCGGTCGCTCGGTCGCCGTCCGGAACGGTCCTCGTGGCTGAAATAGTCGTGGGTGGCCATATCTGCCGCATGGGCAAGAGCGGTCTGCTTTAATTCCTCCGACCAGACCAGCGCCTCCTTACCCTCTCTGACCCGCAACGCATTGGTCACATAATAGCTCTGTTTTTCAAAGCTTTCCGCCAGTGCCCGGGAGGGCGTGCCGTACCGTTCGTCAAAGCCCTCTTCGGTTTCCTTTGCTATTATATTAACCGAGGTGACAGAATCATTCTTAAATATATCATAAAAAACATGAACATAAGCATCACCGGTGAAAAACAAGTCGCCCTCGGAGGCGGGCGTATCCGCCTTCATCATCTGATACCGGGCACTTTTCTTTTCAATCTCAAAGGTCAAATCACCCAAAAGCAGTCGCGCAGCATCGCGGCTGAAGCCGGGCTTAAGTCCCAGCAAAAGGAAATCCGGCGCATTGGTATATATGGCCACAACCCGGTCATTTGTAAAGCCAATCTGTATATAGTCTTTGTAGCTGTTGTGAAAGATATACCATGAAAAGCCGTATTCGCTGGGGAGAACGTCTGCCGCCTCACCGAAACATGCCAATACATCGTCTAAAGGCTCGCCGAGATATACGGATTTATCCCTTATGCTGACAGTCGTTACGCCGGGTGCTGCAGGGACCGGTTCGTCTTGGTGCGTGACATCGGAGGGCCCGGGGAGCAGCTCCGGCAGCGTGGGCAGGCTGACATTGAAAAAGGTCACGGTGAGCAGAATGGCAAGATATACGGTGACAATCTTTTTGAGCATATAACGCAGCCTCCCTATACGTAGGCCTTTGCCAGCAAAGCGGTTTGCTCACGGACAGCCGCCAGCGCAGCATCAATTTCCGCCTCAGTGGTCTGCGTGCTCAGGCTAAAGCGAACAGCCCCTTCAATTTCCCGGCGGCTATAGCCCATGGCCAGCAGTGTGGGGCTTAGCCGGGGCTTATTGGAGGAGCAGGCAGAGCCGCTGGACACATAAACCTGCCGGGTTTCTAAGGCGTGGAGCAGTGTTTCCGACCGGAGAGCAGGGAAGGATGCGCAGACAATGTGGGGCGCCGTGGGGCCGGCTGTGATAATCCGGCAGCCGGGAATGGCCGCCAGCCCCTCCGACAGTCGCTGCCGCAGCCGATCCATACGCGCGGTTTTTTCCTTCATGTCCGCAAGGGTCATACTGGCAGCCAGCCCAAACCCTGCAATGGCCGGGGTGTTGTGAGTGCCGCTACGCAGTCCGTTTTCCTGTCCACCGCCGAAAATAATGGGCTTTACGTGAACGCCGCGGCGGATAAAAAGGCCGCCTGCGCCCTTAGGGCCGTTGATTTTGTGGCTGCTGACCGACACCAGATCCGCACCGCTTTCCCGAACTGACAGAGGGATTTTACCCAGCGCCTGCACCGCGTCGGTGTGAAAAAGCACCGCCGGATTCTGCGCCTTGGCAAGAGCGGCAAGGCGGCGGATGTCCTGCGCGCTGCCGGTTTCGTTGTTCACGGACATAATGCTGACCAGGGCGGTATCCGGCTCAAGGAGTGACTGAAAATGGTCAATATCAACCTGTCCTGTCCTGTCCACATCGGCAAAACGGCAATCCGCCCCCAATTCCTTTAAATACAAAACAGCCTCCATAACGGAGGGGTGCTCAATTTTTGATGTAATAATCTTCGGTGTGCGGCGAATACGGCTGAGCATGGTGCCCAGAATGGCCAGGTTATTCGCCTCTGTGCCGCCGGCCGTGAAGATAAAGCTGCCCTCGTCGGCGCCAAAGGCCGCCAGCACCTGCTCCCGGGCCCGGGTCATGGCTCGTTCTGCCAGAACACCGGCATGGTGCAGGGAAGAGGGGTTTCCGAAGTTGTTTTGCTGCATATCTG
>CAYUUO010000015.1:0-31235 GCA_964447945.1 uncultured Oscillospiraceae bacterium | reverse complement strand
GCCGTAACCTCTTGGAAGGGGCGCGTTGTGGCACTGTTATCTAAGTAAATCATAGACGTCTCCTGTGTTATTCTTCGCTGTAGGGCAAGGCGATGGTAAAGCGGCTGCCGGCCTCTTCCTCGCTTTTTACCTCGATATGACCGTTGTGCAGCTTAACGGCATCCAGGGCGATGGAAAGCCCCAGACCGGTGCCGCCGGTTTCCCGGGCACGGGCCTTATCCACCCGGTAGAAGCGGTCGAATATTTTCTGCACCTCTTCCTTAGGGATGCCGATGCCGGTATCGCTGACGGCAATATACACGTTCCCTAAATCGCGGCTGACGCTCATGGTTACGCTGCCGCCCGGCTCTGTATATTTAATGCTGTTATCGGCAATGTTATACACGGCCTCGGTGAGAGTGTCCCGCTCCACCGGGAGAATCACCTCGCCGTCCGGCTGGTTCAGGGTCAGGGTGATGTCCTTGTTTTTGGCAAGGGGCAACAGCTTATCATATACATCCTGCACAATATCTCGGACGTCGGTGTGGATAAACTGCATGCTCAGCTGGCTGGAATCCATCTGGGTCATATCCAAAAGCTTTTCGATGATGCGGGTCAGCCGCTCCACCTCTTTGTTCATGTCGCTTAAAAATTCCTTGATAAATTCCGGGTCGGGATTTTCCGTCTGGATTAAGGAATCGGACAGCAGCTTGATGATGGATAGGGGTGTTTTCAGCTCGTGGGAGGCGTTGGACACAAAGGTGCGCCGCTTGTCCTCCAGCTCGGCCATCCGGTCGATCAGACTGTTAAAGGCAATGGCCAACTGACCGATTTCATCCCGGCTGTTCACCGGTACATGCTGCAGACTATCCTTAGGCATGTTGTTGATAAACTTGGTAAAGCGCTCAATGGGCAGAGTCAGAATACTGGCCATAGATGCACTGAAAATGCCGACAAACACAATAATCAGGCCGCCCAGCATAAAAAGAGCGTTCCGGATATGTAGAATTGTGTCATCCGTGGAGTCACCGGACTGAATCAGATATACAGCCCCCACGGTGCGGCTGTTTTTAATAATCGGCACAGCTGCGTCGATGAACCAGCTGCCGTTTTCCTTATAGGCATTAGAAGAATTTTTGCCGTCAGACAAGAGCGCGTCGGTGATGGCGAAGTTAATAAAGGTTTTATCCTTAATGCTGGTTTCCTTATAGGAATCGTAGAGCACAGTGCTTTCCGTGTTCACCACAATGGCGCGGGCATTTTTTTCCAGAGGCATCTGGGGCAGCCGTTGGCTGATATATTCATCGGTGAAGTTCTCTGAAATCATGCTGGCGATTATGTTGGCGCTGGTTAAAACCTCCATCTTTTTCTGATCGAACAAATAGGAATAGAGGGTATTCAAGAGAAAGGAGCTCAGCACCACAAGCACCACCACAATGATGATGAGATAGGTGGATACGATTTTCCAGCGGATGTTCAGAAACGGAATGTTAAGCTTCTTTAAAATAGTAACCCACTCCCCACTTTGTGTGTATATACACCGGCTCGGCGGGATTCGGCTCAATTTTTTCCCGCAGCCTTCTCACATGCACGTCCACGGTGCGGACATCGCCGGGATAATCATAGCCCCAGACAATATCCAAAAGATTTTCCCGGGAATACACCTTCCCCGCGTTACAAACAAACAAATCCATCAAGTCAAATTCCTTGGCGGTCAGGTCAATGGTTTTGCCGTCAATGGAAACCCGGCGCAGATTGTAATCCAGCTTCACGCCGCCGATGGATACGGTGCTTTCCTTAGTCCGTGTGGCATCAGCCGGCGTCATGCGCCGGAGAACGGCCTTAACCCGGGCTTTTAGCTCCAGAATGTTAAAGGGCTTGGTCAGATAGTCATCGGCGCCATATTCAAGCCCCAGAATTTTATCCATGTCCTCGTTTTTGGCCGTCAGCATCACAATGGGGACGTTGGAAAACTCCCGCACCTTCTGACAAACGCTGAGACCGTCGATTTTCGGCAGCATCAGATCTAGAATAATCAAATCAATGCTTTTGTCATAGGCCATTTTAATGGCCTCCTCACCGTCATAGGCGGCCAGAACGGTGTAGCCCTCCTGTTCAAAATTATATTTGATTCCCTTAACCAACAGCTTTTCGTCGTCCACAATTAAAATTTTCATCAAGGAAAACCCCCTTTATAACTACCTTAAGATGTCTCTGCCACAGTGTCTCCTGCAAACTACCGATCTAATCTCTGCGCCGGTTCGACAAAAGCACCAGCCGCAGAAGCTGCATCACCGCCACTAAGGTGGAGGCCACATAGGTCATAGCCGCCGCGGATAATACCTTTTTGGCGCCGGACAGCTCGCCGTCATCCAGCACCCGGTCGGCCCGCAGGGTTTCAATGGCCCGGCGGCTGGCGTTAAACTCAACCGGCAGCGTGACCAGCTGAAACAGAACCAAAGCGGAAAAGAGCAAAATCCCTGCCGTAACAAGCGGCTCCAGGCTCATAATCAGGCCAATCAGAATAATGGGCATGGCCAGTGCAGAACCGATGTTGGCCACCGGCAGAACGGCGTTCCGCAGACGAATCGGCACATATCCCACAGCGTGCTGCACTGCGTGTCCCGCCTCATGAGCGGCCACGCCGATGGAGGCAACGGAGGTACTGTCATAAACAGCATCAGACAGGCGGATGACATTGGCTCTCGGATCGTAATGATCGGTCAAACTGCCGCCAACCCGCTCCACAGCCACACCGGACAGGGCGTTTTCGTCCAGAATCTGCCGGGCAATCTGTGCGGCGGTTTTGCCGCGCCGGCTGTGAACAGACGCATACCGGCTGAAGGTGCTTTTTACCTTAAACTGGGCGAAAAGCGCAATTAACAGTGCCGGCACGACCAGCACAAGATAGTAGGAATCGTAGTAAAAAAACGGCATCATCATGCCCTCCAAACAACAATTATTTACTATTAATATGTCCTTATCCGCTCAGGCAATTCCCAAAATCGCCGTGGCGAACTGGAAATAAATCAAAAGGGACACGGCGTCTAAAATGGTGGTGATAATGGGGCTGGCCATAATCACCGGATCCAGATGAATCTTGTCGGCCAGAATCGGCAGCATGCCGCCGACCACCTTGGCCAGACAGACAATGCAAAACAGGCTCAGGCACACTGTCAGCGCCACCAGGACGGGCACATGGTCAAAGATCATCACGCGGGCAAAGTTGACCACAGCCAACAGCGCCGCCGCCGTGGCTCCCACCCGGAATTCCTTCCAGATCACCTTCAGAATATCGGAAAAATCCAGCTCGTTAAGGGCCAGACTGCGGATAATCATGGTGGAGGATTGAGCGCCGGCATTTCCCGCCGTTCCCATGAGCATGGGGATATAGGCCGTCAGCGCCACCACCTGGCTGAGGGCACCCTCAAAGTGACGAATGATAAAGCCGGTGAAGGTAGCCGAAATCATCAGCACCATCAGCCACATCACCCGGTTTTTCGCCAGGGTGAACACACCGGTTTTGAGGTAAGGCATTTCCGACGGCGTCATGGCCGCCATTTTATGGAAATCCTCCGTGTTTTCCTGTTCAATAACGTCCATGATATCGTCAATGGTAATAATCCCCACCAGACGGTTTTCCCGGTCAACCACCGGCATGGACAAAAGATCATATTTCCGGAATAAATAGGCGGAGGTTTCCTGATCGTCCAGGGTGCGGATATATTTAACGTTGGCGTCCATCAGCTCCGCCACGCCGACGCCCGGCGGGCTTAAAATCAACTTGCGGATCGACACAACCCCCTCCAGCATCCGCTGGGGACTGATGACGTAGCAGGTGTTGATGGTTTCCTTATCCACGCCGGTTTTCCGGATGTGCTCCAGTGCCTCTTTGGCTGTCATTTCCTTTTTCAAATCCACAAATTCCGTGGTCATAATGCTGCCCGCGCTGTCCTCCGGATATTGCAGCAGTTGGTTAATGGTTTTGCGGGTCGCCTCATCGGTGTTGCGCAGAACCCGCTTGACCACGTTGGCGGGCATTTCCTCGATAAAATCCACCGTATCGTCCATATAGAGCTCATCCATAATACGAACGACCTCAGAATCGGTGATGGACTCGATGATATACTGCTGCATATCGCTGTCCATTTCGGCAAACACCTCTGCCGCCGTTTCCTTGGGCAGCATGCGGAAAATCCGGAGCATTTCATCCGGCTGAAGATCCGCCAGCAGCACCTCGATATCCACATAGTTCATATCCGGCAGCAGCGCGCGGATTTTGGCATACTGATTGTCAGCAAGATAACGCTCTACGGTATCGCGGAGCGTTTCTTCCATTACTTTTGTTTCATCCATAGCGTTCCTTTCCGGGAACGCCGCAAAAAATCAGGCGAGTGCGGAACGCTCCCTTTTGCATATTTTGTTAGTCCGTCGCCCGGGAACCGTATCCATATACTCGCCTCCTGTTATGTAAATTCAGCTTTGCTCTGTGTTTATTTTGCAGCATGCAAGCCTTGCTTATGCGGTGCAAGTGCCAAAAACGGCAATCAGGCACTTTTGGCTTGATTCATTCCGTCTTTTAAAAAGTTCACACAGAACCTTTTTGGCAACCTATTTATATTGTACCGCAAATCCAAAAAAATTGCAACGTTTTTTATTTCTTTTTTGCTTTTTCTGCCATAGCCTTTTCAAAGGCCAGCTGCATGGCCGTTTTTTCCTCCTTTTGCTCCTGGTTCTGCCGGCGCAGATAGCTCTGCACAAACTGCTTGGAAGCGCCGCTGCCCTCGCTCTGCCGCCGCTTTTGATAGGCCGACAGCTTTTCGCGGTAGCCGCAGGGACAAATGTAGGTGCGCTTATCTCCTTCGCCGAACAGCTCCATGGTTTTATGGCAGTTGGGACACCGCAGACCGGTTTTCAAACTCACATTCTGACGGTAGCCGCAGTCTCTGTCCTGACAAACAAGCAGCTTGCCCTTTTTTCCGTTAACGGACAGGAGCATTTTGCCGCAGACCGGGCAGGGGGTGGTGGTGACATTGTCGTGTCTGTATGTTTTATCCTCGGCGATCACGGTTTTCACCAAATTTTTTGCATAGTCACGGATATCCCGGATGAAATCCTTTTTATCGGTGTTTCCCCGGCTGATGGCGTCAAGCTCCTGCTCCCATTTGGCGGTCAATAGCGGCTCCTTTAAATCCTTCGGCACCAGATTAATCAGTTGCAGACCCTTGGAGGTGGGCACAATGCTTTTGCCGGATTTTTCTATGTAAAAGGAAGAAAACAGCTTTTCAATAATATCCGCCCGGGTGGCCGGTGTTCCCAGACCGCCGCCAATGTATGCCCGCATGGTTTTATCCTCAATAAAGGCCGCGGGATTTTCCATAGCAGACAGCAGGGTGGCCTCTGTGTATCGTGACGGCGGGGTGGTTTTGCCGCTTTTTATCAAGATGCCCTGACAGGGAAACGTCGCGCCCTGCGACAGGGAGGGCAGGAACTGTTCCTCCGCCTCCTCCTCATCCGCCACGTCGTAAACCTTTTTCCAGCCCTTGTCTATAATCTCCCGGCCGGCAGCAGCAAAGGTCAGACCGTCGCAGGTCAGCTCCGCCTTGATAGAGCAGTACTGATAGGCGTCATAAAAGCAGGTTAAAAACCGCAGCACAACCATGCGGTAAATTTTTCGCTCGTTGTCGGACAAATCCATGTAGTTCACGCCCTGCTCCGTAGGGATGATGGCGTGATGGTCACTGACCTTTTTATTGTTCACGCAGCTGGCCGCAATGCTGCGCTTTTCCTTTAAAATGGAGCCGGTGATTTTGGTAAAATCACCGAAGGCCACAGCCCGCACCCGGTCATAGAGTGTGGGAACGATATCCTCCGTCAGATACCGGGAATCGGTTCGGGGATAGGTCAGCGCCTTGTGCCGCTCATAAAGCGACTGCATAATGGACAGGGTTTCCTTAGGCGATAAGCCATATTGCTTATTGGCGTCCCGCTGGAGCTCCGTCAGGTCATAAAGAGCCGGCGGGGGCGTCTTTTTATTGGTTTTTGAAAGTTTAGAAAGTGTAAAGTCCTTACCCTTCACACGCCCGGCAATCGACTCGGCCGCTTCTCGGGAGGCAATGGAAGTCTGGCCGTTTTCATCGCGATAGGTAACGGTGAAGGTGCCCAGATCGGCTTTTACGTTAAAATAATCCTTGGGTACAAATTTGCGGATGGCGTTTTCCCGCTCGACAATGATGGCAAGCGTTGGGGTTTGTACCCGGCCGGCCGACAGACGTGCGTTATATTTACAGGTCAGCGCCCGGGTCACATTCAGCCCCACCAGCCAGTCGGCCTCCGCCCGTGCCTGGGCCGAATGATATAGATTTTCATATTCCTTGCCGTCCTTTAAATTCCGGAAGCCCTCCCGGATGGCCTTATCCGTCTGGGAGGATATCCACAGGCGGCGGATGGGCTTTTTAAAGCCGGCCTTCGTAATAATCCAGCGGGCTACCAGCTCGCCCTCGCGACCGGCGTCTGTGGCGATGATCAGGGAGGATATTTCCTCGCTTTTTAACAGTCCGCGTACAACGGCATACTGCTTTTTCGTTTCCGGAATGACCTCCAGCGCCATTTTGTCCGGCAGCATGGGCAGATCCTCCAGCCGCCAGGTTTTATACTGCTTGCCGTAATGCTCCGGGTCGGCCAGGGTCACAAGATGCCCCAACGCCCAGGTGACGATATATTGATCTCCTGCAATATAGCCGCCGCCGGGCTTGCGGCAGCCCAGGACGCGGGCCAGCTCCTTTCCCACAGAGGGCTTTTCCGCCAATACCAGTGTTTTAGACATAGAAATTTTCCTCGTTTCTTTATGATAATCCTTATTGTATCATATTTTTGTAAAAAAGGAAATACCTTCTGCATAAAAAGGCCGGCGCCCTGTGCTTTGCCGGAGGCTGTCGCATTTAGCGCAGACCGCTTTAAGGCAAAGAAAACCTTTAAAACGCCGGATAAAGAAAGTAAAAAGTATTTTTGAGGTTGGAATTCATTTTTCTGAATGAATTCCTTCTTTTTTATGCCTTAAAGCTACGAACAAACTTCGCCGCTCGGCGTACCCTCGTACGCCGTCGGGACTCAGTTTGTTCATTCTGCATCTAAATCCGTTCAGCCTCAAAAAGAGCTGTCAACTTAATGCAACAGCCCCTTAGGATCATTTTTTATTCAAAATTCTATTGACAAGTCGCCTGCTATGTGCTATAATGCATTTTGAAATTTATACATAAAGTATGATACGACCGCTAAGAAATTAGCCGAGGCCACACGGACAGCCGGGTCGAACGCCGAAAGCCGGGAGCAGCTGTTCCCGGAGGCAGCGCAAGCTGCATTATTGATTGAGTTAGAAGCTCAAGTTTTATAAGTTGGTTACTTTATAACCAGATACGATGAATTTCATCGACTTGTGAAATGGTCAATAAGAGTACGTGTACGACTCCTAACGCCGATCCTGTTGCCTTGCTTTTTTTCTGTATGTGAATAAGCAGGAACCGAGACAAGCGATGTAAATGCATCACTTGTCTTTTTTTCATATTTTTTTTGGGGGTCGATCGCATGAAAAAAATTATTGAACTGAAAAACGTGACAAAAGCCTTTGACGGAGAAACGGTGCTGGATAACCTGAGTCTGGATATTTACGACCAGCAGTTTATCACCCTGCTGGGCCCCTCCGGCTGCGGCAAAACCACCACGCTGCGTCTGGTGGGCGGCTTTGAAACGCCTGATTCGGGGGAAATCTTTTTCGACGGAGAAAAAATTAACGATATTCCGCCCTATAAGCGGCATATCAACACGGTGTTTCAGAAATATGCGCTGTTTCCGCATTTAAACGTATTTGAAAACATCGCCTTTTCTCTGCGCCTGCAAAAAAAGAGCAACGCGGAAATTGCCGCCCGGGTGAAGGAAATGCTGGAGCTGGTGGCGCTGAAGGGCTTTGAGCGCAAAAACGTCAATCTTTTGTCCGGCGGACAGCAGCAGCGCGTGGCCATTGCCCGCGCCCTGATCAGTCACCCCAAGGTTCTGTTGCTGGACGAACCGTTGGGCGCTCTTGACCTAAAGCTGCGGAAGGATATGCAGAACGAGCTGAAAAAAATCCAGAAGCAGACAGGCATTACCTTTATTTATGTCACCCACGATCAGGAGGAGGCTCTTTCCATGTCCGATGTGGTGGTGGTTATGGCAGACGGCAAAATTCAGCAGATCGGCACGCCGACAGATATTTACAACGAGCCGAAAAACGCCTTCGTAGCCGATTTTATCGGGGAAAGCAACATTGTCGACGGCATTATGGAGGCAGACCTCCGTGCAACCTTTTCCGGCCACACCTTCACCTGCGTTGACAAGGGCTTTGCGCCTAACGAGGCGGTGGACGTGGTGGTGCGGCCTGAGGACGTGGACGTGGTGCCGGTGGGGGAGGGTATGCTGACAGGTGTGGTAACCTCCGTTACCTTTAAGGGCGTGCACTATGAAATTATTGTGGATATCGGCGGCTTTAAATGGATGATTCAGACTACTGATTTTGTGGGTGTGGATGAAAAAATCGGCCTGTTCATTGAGCCGGACGCTATTCATATTATGAAAAAGTCAGAATATTCGGGTAAATACGGAGACTATTCCAGCTTCAGTGACGAGCTGGAGACGCTTTCCGATGTTGACGCATTGGAGGAATAAGCATGAAACAGAATAAAACACTTTCCGGCCGGATTGCGGCCTATCCTCATATCGTCTGGTCCGTGCTGTTTATCGTTCTGCCCCTGTTTTTTGTGATTTATTTTGCCTTTACCACAAGGGACGGCGGCTTTACGCTGGACAACATCACGGCCCTGGGTGAACACAAGACGACCTTTGCCCTGTCGGTGAGCCTGTCGGTGATTGCCACCTTCTTCTGCTTTGTGCTGGGCTATCCTCTGGCTTATCTCATGGCGCAGTCCACCCCCAAAAAGCAGCGGCTGTTTATGATGCTTTTAATGCTGCCCATGTGGACCAATCTTCTGATTCGAACCTATTCCATGATGGCAATTATGGACGACGCCGGCATTTTAAACGCCTTTCTTTCGGCGCTGGATTTGGGCACGGTTCATATGATCGGCACCAAGGCGGCGGTGGTGTTCGGTATGGCCTATGACTTTTTCCCTTATATGGTGCTGCCCCTTTTTACGGCTATCTCCAAAATCGATAAAAGCGTTATGGAGGCCGCCTCTGACCTGGGCGGCAGCCATCTTCGGGTTATGACAAAGGTGGTGCTGCCCCTGTCCTCGTCGGGCATTATTTCCGGCATTACCATGGTGTTCGTCCCCTCCATCAGCACCTTTTACATTTCCCAAAAGCTGGGCGGCGGCACCTTTGACCTGCTGGGCGATGCCATTGAACGACAGTTCCAGAATGTGAATACCTACAACGTGGGCGCCGCCATGTCTCTGGTGATGATGATTCTGGTGCTGGCCTCCCTTTGGGTGATGAACCGATTTACCGACACTGAGGAAGGAGGCGCCCGCTGATGAAAACGATTTCAAAAATTTATATCTTTTTGATATTCCTGATTTTATACATCCCCATTTTGGTGCTGATTCTGTTTTCCTTTAATAACTCAGGCAACACCGGCAGCCTGACGGGTTTGTCTTTGTATTGGTACCGGGAGCTGTTTGCCTCGCCCGATACCTTTAACGCCCTGAAAAACACGCTGGTGCTGGCGGTGAGCGCCGCTGTGGTTTCCACGCTGCTGGGCACGGCTGCCGCCGTGGGGATTGGAAAATTTAAGAACAGGGCCGTGCGGGGTGCTGTGCTTTCTGTTACCAACGTACCGATGATGAACCCCGATATTGTGACGGGTATTTCCATGATGCTGTTGTTTGTGCTGGTGGGCAATCTGATCGGCGCAGAGGAGAAGCTGGGCTTTTGGTCGATTTTAATTGCCCACATCACCTTCTGTCTGCCCTATGTGATTCTGTCTGTGCGGCCCCGGGTGCTGAGCTTGAACCGCTCCCTGTCGGAAGCCGCCATGGATTTGGGCTGTACGCCTGTTTCCGCCTTTTTCCGGGTGGAGCTGCCGGCCATTATGCCGGGGATTGTTTCCGGCTTTATCATGGCCTTCACACTGTCTTTAGACGACTTTGTCATCAGCTATTTCACAACGGGCAGCGATTATCAGACCCTCCCGCTTTTGATTTATTCCATGACGAAAAAGGAGGTCACGCCGGATATTTATGCCCTGTCCACTCTGATGATCGGCGCCGTGCTGATTTTGCTGATTTTGTCCAACCTGGCCGAATCAAGGGGGAAGGGCAAAGCCGAAAGCGCGCCGGCCGAGATGGCAGAAAGGAAGGGGTTAGTATGAAAAAAGCCTTTGTATTGGCGGCTTTAGCCGTTTTGTCTGTCCTGTGGCTGACCGGCTGCGGCAGTCAGGAAAAAGCCGAGGTTTTGAATGTCTATAACTGGGGTGAGTATATTTCCGATGGCTCTGAGGGCACCTTAGATGTCAACGCGGCCTTTGAGGAGTATTATTACGAAACCTACGGCAAGCGGGTCAAGGTTAACTATACTACCTATGCCAGCAACGAGGATATGTATAACAAGCTTTCAAGCGGTGCGGCGGTTTATGACATTGTGATTCCTTCCGACTATATGATTGAAAAAATGATTCACGAGGACATGCTGCTGCCCTTGAATTTCGACAATATTCCCAACTATCAGTACATCGACGAAAAATATAAAAATGCCTATTATGACCCGACCTCCAGCTATTCCGTGCCCTATTTCTGCGGCTATGTGGGCATTATTTACAACACGGCCATGGTTGACGGGGAGCCGGATGACTGGGACTGCATGTGGGACGAGGACTACAGCGGACAGATTCTCCAGTTCAATAACCCCCGCGATGCCTTCGGCACCGCCCAGTACTGCCTGGGCTATGACGTCAACACCACCGACCGGGGTGAGTGGGACGAGGCTCTTGCCCTGCTGAAAACGCAGAAGCCCTACGTGCAGAGCTACGTGATGGACGAGGTGTTTAATAAGATGAAAAATGGCTCTGCGGCCATCGCACCCTATTATGCCGGCGATTTTCTGACGATGTATGAGGACAATGAGGATCTGGCTTTTTTCTATCCCAAAAGCGGCACCAATGTTTTCGTAGACGCCATGTGCATCCCTGCCGTGGCCCGCAACAAGGAGCTGGCCGAGGCCTATATCAACTTCTGCTTAACGGAGGAAATTGCCGTAGCTAATGCAGAGTACACCTATTATGCCTCTCCTAATGTGCTGGTGCGCGACAGCGAAACCTATCGGGAGGATATGAGCGAGGTACACGAGGACGTGATGGCGATTTTGTATCCCGACAGCGATGTTAAGGCGACCTACTTTGAAAATCTGGATATCGACACCACAGCCTATATGAATACGCTTTGGGAGAGCCTGAAGGTGGAAAGTGCTGTAGAGCCCGGCGTTTATATCTTTGCCGGCGCCATTGTGCTGATGCTGCTAGGCCTGATGCTCTACCGCTGGATACGAAGAAAAGTGAACAGCCGGTATTATTAAAAAATCCGTGTGGGTGCCATCACAGACACCCACACGGATTTTTTAGAATTTCCTTACTGCATTAGCTTCTTTTTGCGGTCGAACCGGAGCATCCCCACGGCAATGGATATGAGGTTAAAGCATTCTGTCAGCACGCCGCCGTAGGAATGATTCACAACATTATAAATCAGCCACAGGGGCGAGGAGGGAAGGGACAACCGACGGGTCAGCTTTGGGTTGTTTATCCCGAAGGCCACGCTGGTTAAGACCATGGCGGCCGCGGGCAACAGGGAAAGCGGCCCCGACCAGGTATAGATACAGGCGCCCACGCAAAGCAGTGAGAAAAAGACAATCCAAAGATTGGAGGCCGCCCATTTCTGTTCCTTAAATAAATATACCAAACTTCTCACGGCGCCAATGGCGTTTAGCAGGCCGCCGGTGTAGGCACCCAGCAGAGAAAAATGTACCATAAAGCAGATGTTGGCCGCCAGCTGCAATGCCACAATACGCTTATGAGTATTCTGTTGAAAGGTAATCACGCTGAGGACAAAGCCCGCAATGCCTAAAAGCTGCGTCAGCACAAAAACCAACTCCTGATTTTAAATTTAAAATGTATGTTTAATTGTACCATACCCCCTCTTTGATGTCAAGAATTTTGTCCGCCCGGACGAGGAAAATCCACTTTTAAAAATATTTTTCAAAAAGCTCTTTATTATTACAGAAAAATTTGGTATAATATAAAGTGAGACGCTAATGTCTCTTCCTTTTGACCATGACCCGATAAGCACCCGGCAGTGAGCGGGGCTTTTTACGGATATTGCAGACAAGTGAACCAAACCGACATGCAGCGGTGTTTTCAGCACCGTTTCACTGCATGCGGTCCGCTGTGTTTTTGATCATGCGGTATCCATACAAATTTGCGGAGTTCGTGAGAGGAATTCTGTGTTGACTAGTGTTAAATTTAAAACGGAGGTTAAATTGTGGCAAAAAATCAAAAATTGAAAATCATCCCGCTGGGAGGGCTCAACGAGATCGGAAAAAATCTGACTGTCTTTGAGTTCGGCAACGATATTGTTGTGCTGGACTGCGGCATGGCCTTCCCGGATGACGACATGCCCGGCATTGATATTGTTATACCGGACATTACGTATCTGGAAAAGCACCGGGATAAAATCAGAGGTATTGTGTTGACTCACGGACATGAGGATCACATCGGCGGCATTCCCTATTTTCTGAAGAAAATCAACGTCCCGATTTACGGCACAAGGCTGACGCTGGGACTGGTGGAATGTAAGCTGAAGGAGCATCATCTCCTGTCTAAAACCAAGCTGGTGCGGGTCAAGGCCGGTGACACGGTGAAGCTGGGCGCCTTCCGCGCCGAGTTTATTCACACCAACCACTCCATTGCCGACGCAGTGGCAATCGCCCTGCACACACCGGTGGGTGTGGTAGTTCATTCCGGCGACTTTAAAATTGACTCCACCCCCATTGAGGGTGGCATGCTGGATGTGGCCCGGTTCGGCGAGCTGGGGCGGAAGGGCGTACTGGCGCTGCTGTCTGACAGCACCAACGTGGAGCGCCCGGGCTATACCATGTCCGAATCCACGGTGGGCGACACCTTTGACGATCTGTTTCGCAACTGTGACCGGCGGATTCTGGTGGCAACCTTTGCCTCCAACATTCACCGCGTTCAGCAGATCATCAACGCGGCCTATCGCTATGGCCGTAAGGTGTCCGTTTCAGGCCGCAGCATGGAAAATGTGGTGGAGGTGGCTATGAATCTGGGGTATATGACGGTGCCCCAGGGCGTGATGATCAGCATTGACGATATTAAAAAATACCGTCCGAATCAGCTTTGCATCATCACCACCGGCAGCCAGGGCGAGCCAATGTCTGCCCTGTCGCGCATGGCCTTTTCCGATCATAAAAAGGTGGAAATCGTGCGGGGGGATATGGTCATCGTATCCGCCAGCCCCATTCCGGGCAACGAAAAGCCCATTTCAAATGTGATTAACGAGCTCTTTAAAAAGGGCGCCGAGGTCATTTATAAATCACTGGAAAACGTGCATGTATCTGGTCATGCCTGCCAGGAAGAGCTGAAGCTGCTCATTTCGCTGGTGAAGCCTAAGTATTTTATTCCGGTGCACGGCGAATATCGGCACCTGAAGCTGCACGCGGCGCTGGCCGAGCGGGTGGGCATCAATCCGAAAAATATTGTCATTTCCGATATTGGCAAGGTGATTGAAGTGGGTCCCAACAGCATCCGGCAGAACGCCACCGTTCCGTCCGGCGTCGTTTTAGTAGACGGCTTGGGCGTGGGCGACGTGGGGAACATTGTTCTGCGTGACAGAAAGCATCTGGCGGAGGATGGCATCATTGTTGTGGTGGTCACGCTGGCCAAAAAAACCGGCGAGATTCTGTCCGGGCCGGATGTGCTGTCCCGCGGCTTTGTTTACGTCAGAGAGTCTGAGGATTTAATGGAGGAGGCCAAGCTGGTGGCACGGACCGCCCTTGAAAAGTGCGCCGATAAGAAGGTGACGGACTGGGGCAGCCTGAAAAGCAGTTTAAAAAGCAGCATGAGCGATTTCATGTACGCTAAAACCAAGCGGAAGCCCATGGTGCTGCCGGTTATCATGGAGGTTTAGGCTAAGAGATATTTTTCTGTTGCCTGATCGTTGAAATTTGTATTGTACGGGGGTTTTACACAATGGAACAAACGAAAAAGCTTTTCACGTCTGAATCCGTAACGGAGGGGCATCCCGATAAAATTGCAGATATTATTTCAGACGCGATCTTAGATGAAATTATGAGACAGGATCCCATGGGGCGCGTGGCCTGCGAAGTAACGGTTACCACCGGCCTGGTACTGGTGGTAGGCGAAATTTCCACCAGCACCTATGTGGACATTCCCAAAACCGTGCGCGCCTGCATCCGTGAGGTTGGCTATGACCGCGCCAAATACGGATTTGACTGCGATACCTGTGCGGTGCTGACCGCCATCGACGAGCAGTCGCCGGATATCGCGCTGGGCGTCGACAAGGCGCTGGAGGCCAAGCGCGGCGAGGAGGATCCCGGCGAAATCGGTGCCGGCGATCAGGGAATTATGTTCGGCTATGCCTGCAACGAAACGGAGGAATATATGCCTCTTGCCATCAGTCTGGCACACAGGCTGACCCGGCAGCTGGCCGCAGTGCGCAAATCGGGCGAAATTGATTTCATCCGTCCCGACGGCAAATCGCAGGTCACCGTCCTCTATGACGAAAACGACAGGCCGGTGGCGGTGGATACGGTGGTTGTGTCCACTCAGCACAGTGAAACCGTTTCACAGGAGGCGCTGCGTCAGGCTGTGATGGATAAGGTTATCCGTCCTGTGATTCCCGCCTCACTGCTGACGGAGGACACCAAATATTATATTAATCCTACCGGCCGTTTCGTGGTGGGAGGCCCCCAGGGCGATTCCGGCCATACCGGCCGTAAGCTGATTGTGGATACTTACGGCGGCTCCGCACGTCATGGCGGCGGTGCTTTTTCCGGCAAGGATCCCACCAAGGTCGACCGCAGCGCGGCTTACGCAGCCCGTTACGTGGCTAAAAACGTTGTGGCCGCCGGTCTTGCTGACCGCTGTGAGCTGCAGCTGGCTTATGCCATCGGCGTGGCGCGACCTGTGTCTGTCCGGGTGGACACCTTCGGCACAGCCAAGGTACCGGAATCTGTGATTGAGGCGCTGATTGCCAAGCACTTTGATTTGCGCCCGGCGGCTATTATCCGGGATCTTGACCTGCGCCGCCCAATTTATAAGCAAACCGCGTCCTACGGTCATTTTGGCCGCAAGGATCTGGATCTTCCCTGGGAAAAAACCGATAAAGCGGCAATTTTAGCGGCGGAGGCCGGAACGACAATACAATAAGTATGCGCTGGTATGCCCTGTTTACACAATATATTTAAGATACGATTCAGGAGGTTTTTAAAATGAAAGCAATTGTTTTAGGTGCGGGGAAGGGAACGCGTCTGCAATCGGAAAAATTTCAGATGCCCAAGGTGCTCCGTCAGGCTAACGGACGGGCGCTGATTGATTACGTATTGGAGCATATTGATTTTATCCCCAAAAAGGACACGGTTGTGGTTGTGGGCTATAAAAAAGAAGACGTTCGCGCGGCGCTGTCCCCTGAATATCTGTTTTCCGATCAGGATCAGCAGCTGGGCACCGGCCATGCGGTTAACTGTGCCAGAGAGCATTTCGAGGGTTACGACGGCGATGTGTTGGTTTTATATGGCGACATGCCCCTTTTATCTAAGGCTACATATCAAAAAATCATTAAGCAGCATCAGGACACCGGCTCCGACTGCACGGTAATGACCGCCATCGTAGACGACACGCTGCCCTATGGCCGTGTGATTAAGGATGAAAACGGCAACTTCTTAGATGTTGTGGAAACCAAGGACTGTACGCCGGAGCAGCTGGCAATCCGTGAATTGAACATCGGCGTGTATGTGTTCCGCGCCAAGCTCTTGTTTGATAATTTGAAGGAACTGAAAAACAACAACGCCCAGGGCGAGTATTATTTGACAGACATACCGAAAATTTTGCTGAAGAAAGGTGCTAAAATCACCACCTGTACGGTTTGCGACAGTTCTGAAATTTATGGTGTCAATACCATGGAGGATCTGGAATTTTGCGAAGCAAAGCTGAAAAACGAGGCATAACCAAAACACATATTCTGACCGGTGACGGCAAGGGAAAAACCACTGCCGCACTGGGCATGGGGCTGCGAGCGGCGGGTCACGGTCTTCGCGTGGTGATGATTCAATTTTTAAAGGATACGGTCACCGGTGAACTGGCTGCGGCGGAGCAGTTGGAGAATTTTGTGATTCTTCGGTTTCAAAAGGGCTCAAAAGGCTTTGTTTGGCAGATGAATGACCGGCAGCTTAAGGAGCTAAAACGGGAAACGGAGGAGGCACTGTGCCACGCAGAACGCCTAATGGAGGAGCAGGGCTGTGATCTTTTAATTCTGGATGAGATACTGGGATGCCTGTCCCTAGGTCTTACGACAGAACAGAGGCTCCTGCACCTTTGCAGGCACAAAACCGCGGAGCTTGTTTTAACGGGCCGCGGTGCACCGGACGGTCTTGTAAGCGCCGCGGATTATGTCAGCGACATTCGCATGGTGAAGCATCCGCTGACGGAGGGAGCGTCCGCGCGGGAAGGTATAGAATATTAAGGAAGGGCATTGGGAGGCTGTTGCATTCAGTCGACAGCCTCGGCCTGCTGTTTTTTAAGCTTTAGCCGTGAAAAAAGACCGGCAGAGCAATGAGAAATGCAAAATATTCAAAAAAATCAAAAAATTTTTAAATTTTCTCTTGACGAATGGCAAAAGTTATGATATATTAAAGTGTACCTATATGGAAGGTCTTTTTTTTTGCTGTGCAAAAAAAGGAATATATATTAGGAGGAAAACACATGAGAACCAAAATTACACTGGCGTGTTCTGAGTGCAAGCAGAGAAACTATGATACCATGAAGAACAAGAAAAATAATCCGGACAGACTGGAAATGAACAAGTATTGCAGATTCTGCAAAAAGCATACGGCACATAAGGAAACAAAATAACACGCCCCTGCAGGCCGGCGGGTTTTATTCGGCGTTCTGTTTGTCATTTTGCAGGCAGAATCGTCAGGCATGCCGGTGCATGGCGGCGGAATGGAGAGTATTATGAGCGAGAAAAAGTCCAATATCTTCGTCAGAGCGGCTAAGGCAGTGGGCGGTTATTTCCGCGAGCTCAAATCGGAATTGAAAAAGGTTGTCTGGCCCACAGCCAAGCAGGTTCGTAACAATACCGGCGTGGTTATCTCGGCAATCATTTTAGTAGGTGTTTTAGTAGCACTTTTGGATTTTGGCTTTCAGTCTTTATTCGCTTGGCTCCTTCAATAGCGCTGGGCGCGGATGACTCTAATAAAGGAGGCGAAGGAAGCGATATCGTTTCTGTATTTATATGGCTGAAGACGCAAGATGGTATGTCATTCATACCTTTTCAGGTTATGAAAAAAAGGTACAGGCTAATATTGAAAAATCAGTTGACAACCGGAACCTGCACGATTTAATTCTGGATATCAAGGTACCCATGGAGGAGGTTGTCGAAACAAAGGGCAACGAGCAAAAGGTCGTACAGCGCAAGGTTTTCCCCGGCTATGTCATGGTGAAAATGATCATGACGGACGATAGCTGGTATGTCATCCGCAACACCCGCGGCGTCACCGGCTTTGTCGGCCCGGGCTCTAAGCCCGTCCCTCTCACAGAGGAGGAAGTGCACACCATGGGCATTGAACGCAAGGTCGTTTCCGTTAACTTTGAAACGGGTTCCAGCGTCCGCGTGTGTGAGGGTCCGCTGGCAGACTTTGTCGGCACGGTGGATGAAATTAATATGGAAAAACAGTCTGTACGTGTGATTGTGTCTATGTTCGGCAGGGAAACCCCTGTGGAGCTGGACTTTTCACAAATTGAAGTTTTGCAGTAAATAATGCCAATCGGCTTTATTTTCGCGGCGTAACTGCCGCGGGGTGGGAGAACCGAGTGTTCGCCAAAACCACATCTTTTAATGAGGAGGAACTTTTACAATGGCTCAAAAAATCACAGGTTACATCAAGCTGCAGATTCCGGCCGGAAAAGCAACCCCGGCTCCGCCTGTCGGCCCTGCTCTGGGTCAGCATGGTGTGAATATCGTGCAGTTCACCAAGGAATTTAACGAAAAGACAGCGAAGGACGCCGGCTTAATCATCCCGGTTGTCATCACCGTTTATGCGGACAGATCCTTTTCGTTTATCACCAAGACTCCACCGGCGGCTGTGCTCTTAAAGAAGGCCGCAAAAATCGAAAGCGGGTCCGGTGTTCCCAACAAGACTAAGGTTGCAACCGTGTCTAAAGATGCGATCCGTCAGATCGCCGAGCAGAAAATGCCCGACTTAAATGCTGCCAGCGTTGAAGCGGCCATGAGCATGATCGCCGGAACGGCAAGAAGTATGGGAATCGTTGTTGAGGACTAATTTCGATTGAATCAGTGGGAGAGCGAAAGCTTGCAAGACCACAAAAGGAGGAAACATAATGTTCAGAGGCAAAAAGTATAAGGAAAGCGCAAAACTGGTCGATAAGGCCAATTTATATGACCCCAGCGAGGCGATGGAGCTGGTAACCAAAACCGCCAAGGCCAAGTTTGACGAAACCGTTGAGGTTCACATCAGACTGGGCGTTGACTCAAGACATGCCGATCAGCAGGTTCGCGGCGCGATTGTCCTGCCCCACGGTACCGGTAAGGTGGCGCGGGTGCTGGTATTCGCCAAGGGCGATAAGCTGACAGAGGCGGAAAATGCCGGTGCAGATTTCTTTGGCGGCGAGGAATTAATTCCCCGCATCCAGAACGACAACTGGTTTGACTACGACGTGGTTGTTGCCACACCGGATATGATGGGTGTTGTCGGCCGTTTAGGTAAGGTTTTAGGCCCCAAGGGCTTAATGCCCAGTCCCAAGGCCGGTACCGTTACCATGGATGTTGCTAAGGCCATTGCTGAAATTAAATCCGGTAAAATTGAGTACCGTCTGGATAAGACCAATATCATTCATTGCCCCATCGGGAAGGTGTCCTTTGGCCCTGAAAAGCTGAAGGAAAACTTTAAAGCGTTACTGGAGGCGATTGTAAAGGCTAAGCCTGCCGCCGCAAAGGGACAGTATATTAAAAGCTGCGCCGTTGCGTCGACCATGGGCCCCGGCATCAAAATTTCACAAGCAAAGGTTTTGGATTAATTTTTGCTTGACAATTATATCGCTTTATGGTATAATTTCTTTGTTAGTTAAATATTTCCGCAGACAGCCGGTTTCCGCAAGGGACTAACGCGAAAGCGCCAGCCGAGGAAAGCATTTTTAAAGCGTTTAAAAGGCTTTTCTCCGTGTGCGGGAAAAGCCTTTATATTTTTTCTGTCCGGTCATTTCGGCAGAAATGGTACGACAAGTGAGGTGAAAATGATGCCCAGTGATAAGATTTTAGAGCAAAAGAAACAACAGGTCAGCGAAATGGTGGACAAGTTCCAGCGTGCTGTATCCGGCGTTTTGGTTGATTACCGCGGTTTGACCGTTGAGGAGGATACCAAGCTCCGTAATGAGCTGCGTAAAGCGGATATTGAATATGCCGTTGTAAAGAACACGTTAACCCGTTTTGCGGCCAATGAGGTCGGTTTTGTGGAATTCGATCCCATCTTAAACGGCCCCACCGCTTTGGCGCTGAGCTTTAACGATGTTGTAGCCCCGGCTAAGGTTCTGGTGGAATACGGAAAAAAGAATGAAAAGCTGGAAATCAAGGGCGGCTTTATCGAAGGTAAGGTTGTTTCCGTTTCTGAGATTTCCGCCTTGGCGGCTCTGCCTTCTAAGGAGGTTCTGGTTGCTAAGCTGCTTGGTTCCATGAAGTCACCCATTCAGGGCTTTGCAAATGTCTTGAATGGCAACCTGTCCGGTTTGGCCCGCGTTTTGCAGGCAATTGCTGACAAAAAGGCCGCCGCAGGCGAATAAGCGTACAAACACAAAACAAAAATTAATTTAATTTAATGGAGGGTATTTACAATGACTGAGAATGCACAGAAAATATTAGACATGGTTAAAGAACTGACCGTTCTGGAGCTGTCCGAACTGGTTAAGGAAATGGAAGAGGTATTCGGCGTTAGCGCTGCTGCTCCCGTAGCTGTTGCTGCTGCCGGTGCGCCTGCTGCCGCTGCTGAAGCTGCAGAGGAAAAGACCGATTTTGATGTTGAGCTGACTGATGCCGGCGCTGAGAAGATCAAGGTTATTAAGGTTGTTCGTGAGATCACCGGCCTGGGTCTGAAGGAAGCAAAGGAAGCCGTTGACGGTGCTCCTAAGGTTCTGAAGGAAGGCATTGGTAAGGAAGATGCAGAAGCTATCAAGGCTAAGCTGGAAGAAGTCGGCGCAAAAGTAACCTTGAAGTAAGTTATTTAAAGATTTGGGGCTGTCGCATTAAGTCGACAGCCTCTTTTTGCATAACGAAAACCACGCGATAGTCGCGTGGTTTTCGTTATGCAAAAAAGCAGCAAGGAATCTTCTGTTGTAGCAGGCTAAAGGCATCACCAGGCCAGAGGTTTATATCACAGCGGATTGCTGCTTATCCTTATCCTGTGCGGCGGTAAAACGCTTCCACAGCGGTGCTGCTGCCAAACAGCACAACACGGCCACAACAGACAGAGCCACCCACACCCAGATGGTAACCGTCCAGCCGAAGTGCTCGGCAAGATATCCGTATAGATAGTTGGCCAGCGTACAGCCAAAGCAGGCAAAGGCATTTAAAATCCCGGCCACCGTACCGGTCTTTTGATACGCCGCAAAGGCAGCAGGCAACACAACGTCTAGCAGCCGGCTGGCTGCCGTCATAAAGGTGGTGACAACGGCCAGCAGCAATGTAACAAGGATCAGGTGTATTTTGCCCGTCATGAGCAGCAGGAGCAGCAGCGGAAAAGAGGCAAGGAAAAATAAGCCAATGACCAGCGCCACATTTTTGTAGCGCCGGGGATATACATATACGGCCAGCAGGATGCCAAACAGATTGAGAAACAGCAAAACGGTAGTCAGCAAGCTGGAAAAACTGGGTGAGACGCCGTAGCTTTCCATAATCATGGTCGGAACCCAGCTTTTTAAGCCTATATCCAGCATACAGCGAATTAACCCGGGGATCGTTAAAAGGAGCAGTCCGCTGGAGAGGAGAATTTTGCCAAGTGGCACCGCAGAGGGCGTCTGTACCGTTCGGTTTTCTGCATCGGCCTGTACTTTGGGTACATCGTCAGGCAACAGGTTGGCGCGGACGCGCAGCATAGTGAAAACAAACATTGCGGTTGTCAGGAGCAAAACCACAACCGATGTCCAGAAAAGGCTGGGCCATTCCCAGAATTTTAGCGCGCCCATGGCAACGAGGTAGCTTGTCGTTATGCCGAAAGTGTAGGCGGTTGAGATATAGAGTGAAGCCTTTTGACGATGTTCTTTGAGAATGATAGAGGAAATAATTTTTATGACAGAAGGCCAGATGCCAAACAGGGCAATGCCGTTGAGGCTCCAGGCGGCCAGCATGACGAGGAAGGAGCTGGAAAGAGCCATGACGGCGTTGATTATGATCGAGCCGATCAGACCGATTAATATAATTTTAAAGGGAGAAATTCGGTCAGCCAGATACCCGCCGGCAAACTGTGAGATGCCGTAGAACAAATAAAAGCTGGCGTTAATCAAGCCGGCGTTGGATTTGGTAAACAGTCCGTCGCTGACAATGGCGGCGATGGCAGCCGAGTAGGTATTTTTCGTCATACAAATCATTGAATAGGCAATAAAACAGGCAATAAATGCCAGCCAGCTGGTTTTTTCATCTTCCAAATGTCCGTGCATGGTAAAACCTCTTATCTTTGTCAAATTGGAACAATCCGTTCTTCATTATACAACATTTATAACAGTTTTACAATGATTTTTTATTTTTTTCCATAAAAAATCGGCGCAGCGGATATGCACATCAAAAGTCAAACACTTTTTGCATGCATATCGGACATACTGCACCGATGCTTTTCTTTTTTCTTACAGCTGAACGCTTTCGCAATCAATCAGAACCGTTACATTGGGATGCGTCAGGAGCAGGGTGGAGGGGTTGGTTGTGGTGACCTCATGACCCAGCAGCTCACGGACGGCCTTTTCCTTGTTTTTACCGCTGGCAAGCATTAAAATATGCTTTGCCTTTAAAATGCTGCCCATGCCCATGGTTACCGCTTGGGTGGGCACGTCGACCGCACTGGCGAAAAACCGGGAATTAGCCTGGATGGTTTCCGGCGTCAGATCAACGATGTGGGTTCTGGCATCCAGACGGGCGGCCGGTTCATTAAAGCCGATATGTCCGTTGTTGCCAATCCCCAGTACCATGGTGTCAATGCCGCCCATAGCTTCAATTTTGGCATCATAGGCCAGTGCCATGCCGGGGATATCCTCGCCGATGCCCTTGGGAATATTGGTGTTTTCCGGCTTTAAATTGACTCGGGAATACAGATTTTTATTCATGAAATAATAGTAACTCTGGTCGTTAGCGGGATCCAGTCCCAGGTATTCATCCAGATTAAAGGTGGTCACCTCGGAAAAATCCAAATCCATGGCGGCCAGATTATCATACATGCCGATGCCCGTAGAGCCGGTGGGCAGACCGATGACTGCATTGGGCTTCATTCGAATCTGGGCGGCGACAAGCTCCGCGGCCTTTTTCGAAAATTCTTGATAGTTTTTGCATTTGATTACTCTCATTGCTATACATCCTTTCGTTGATAATACTATGTAAATAAACGCCTAAAGCCCCGCGGATGCGGGGCGGTGTTATATATAACTACATTATGGTGTCCCCGCCCGGCTTGCAGGTGGGCTCGTTTGATGTTTCAGTTGCGATACAATCCGACACTGCAACATCTGATGGCGAGGCTGCGGCAAAGCTACACACCTTTTGAAAATGACCGCTACGCCGTATAACGGCGTAGGTTTTCCAAATCAATTCGCAGTGCCGTTAAGACGTCCTCAATTCCTTCAAATTCCACGGAAAGCCAGCCGTCATAGCCGGCAGCCTTCAGCGTATATAGGCACCGGGTGACGGGAACGGCACCGTGACCAATGATGGTGCCTCTTAAATACTGACCGGAACGGCTTCTGAAAAAGCCTTCGCCGGGATCGGGACCATCACCGGGTTTGACAATAAAGTCCTTGGCATGGGCAAAGAAAACGGCGTCCCGGATTCTGCCGCAGGCCGCGGCAGGCTCACAGTCAGCACACAGGAAGTTGCCCATGTCGGCCAGCAGACCAAAGTTAGGATGGTCAACAGCCTTATAAAGTGCCTCGACACGGTCGGGATCCTGACAGGTAAAGCCGTGGTTTTCCACCATGGTTCTGATTCCCTTGGCGGCCGCGTATTCCGTGATCAACCGGCAGCCCTTTGCCATGGCCGGCAATGCATCGGTAAAGGTTTTAAAGGGTCCCAGAGTCGCCATAGGGTCATGGCGCATATTGGGTACGCCCAGAATCTCGGCAATATCCACAAGCTTTTTCACGCGTTCTACCTCTGCGTCAAAAGCGGCGCCTTCCTTAGCAAAATTGGCGGCAACGCAAAGATTGGTAACCGCCATATCCAGCCGCTTGGCCTCTGCCGCCAGCTGCCGGGCATATTCAGCGGGCTCTGTTCCCTCCGGCGCCAGAATATCGGAGAATTCAATGCCGTCATAGCCCAGTTCCTTGGCCAGACGGATGCAGTCCAGCTGTGTGACCTCTCCCTTTTGCATCAGCTTGGCAAAACTATAAGAATTGACTGAAATTTTCATAATGGTTCACCTCAAAGCATGACTTCGTGGCCGGTGGCGGCGGATTTGTAAATTGCGTCTAAAATCCGCATAATCATTACGCCGTCTTCAGCCGGCGACATGCAGGTCGCTTCGCCCCGAACGCAGGCCAGATAATGATGAATTTCATTTTCAAACAAGCCGTTAAAGGAAAGAGCAGTCGGCGTTTTCAAGGTAACATCAGCCATGTAGCCATTCAGCTGCGTATAAAGCTCAAGCTCCGGCTCCAGCTTGGCGCCACCTTCTGTGCCGAACATTTCGATGCGGCCAACGTCATCCTTTAAATTCAGCGAAAAGCTGGTTTCTAAGGTAATCACGGCACCGTTATCAAAGCGAACCATGGCTGTTGCAAAATCTTCAACGTCGCAAACGTCATCCGGGCTGGCACTGGTGGCAACATAGCCGATTTTATCCTTCACATCGGGACGGTTGCCCAGCTTATGGAAGGTTACGCCGTAAACAGACACCGGCTTGGGATTCCCCATTAAGTACCGCGTGAGATCCAGCACGTGCACGCCTAAATCAATTAAGGGACCTCCGCCGGAACGGGACTTATCACCGAACCAGCCGCCGGGATTGCCGTGGCGTCTTAAATATGTTGCCTTAGAATAGTATAACTCACCTAAGGTGCCATTGTCAATCATATCCTTTAATATTTTGCAATCATTGCCAAAACGGCGGACAAAACCAATCATCAGCAGCCGGTTATTCCGTTTGGCCGCATCCAGCATGGCCTGTGCCTCCTGCTCGTTGGTGGCCATGGGCTTTTCACAGAGAACATGCTTGCCGGCGTCCAGCGCCGCGATGGTACAGGGCGCGTGCTGAGAGTTCCAGGTGCAAACACTGACAGCGTCAATTTCGGGCAGAGCCAGCAAATCCTCCTTTTTGGTGAACAGGCGGGTTACGCCATACTTTTCACCCATATGCTGCAGACGGGCTTCGTTGATATCACAAAAGGCATAAAGCTCCACATCTGGGTCTGTCCGATAGCCGACAATGTGACTTTCCGAAATACCGCCGACACCGATAATACCGATTTTTAACTTTTTGCTCATCTTCCTCATCCTTTCATTTTTCCGTTCAGGAAATTCACGGCGGTGCGGATATCGCCCTCCACGTCATCGCCAACCTCGCGCTCAATGGTTAAAAAGCCGCGGTAACCGATTTCCTCCAGCGCCTTTAAATACCGATCAAAATCCACATCGCCCTCACCCAGAGGCAGCTCAATAAAGGAGCGTCCATTCTGGATTTCTTCCTCAATCAGGCCGTAAACAATTTCCGGATCCTTGTTAAACAGCTTGCGGCCGTCCTTTGCATGGGTGTGAACAATGTAATCCTTTAAGGTGTACACGGCCTGCACCGGATCGTCGCCGGTGACCATCACCAGATTGGCAGGGTCTAAGTTCACAGCCACACCCTTAGAATGCAGCGAGTCTAAGAAATTCTTTAAGGTGGCGGCGGTTTCCGGGCCGGTTTCAACGGCAAAGTGCGCGTCGATGCTGTCGGCATATTCTGCCAGAGCCGCGCAGGCCTCCTGCATGATTTTATACCGGTCGTGGGTGGGGTCTTCCGGCACTACGCCGATGTGCGTTGTAACAATATTGGTTTCCAGATCCTTGGCAAGGTCCAGAATACGCTTCGAGCCCTCAATCAGCTCCGGATTTTTGGCAGGGTCGCCGAAACCATGACCAAAATCACCGCAGAGGGCAGAAAAGCAAAGACCGTTTGATTTTACCATGTCCAAAAGCTCACGCCGTTTCTCGCCGGTCAGCGCCTCCGGAGAATGAACACCGCGGGTGGCATACATCTGGATGCCCCTTGCGCCCAGTGCCGCAGCCTTTTGCAGTGCAACCTCGGTTTCCTGACGGAAGCAGTCGATGATAATGCCAATAGGGAACTGGTACATAAAATCCTTCCTTTCTTTTTTCCAAAAAACTTGTTTTTCATGTAAACATATTGTATAATAAGACAAGAGGAAAGTAAAGAAAGAATGTTGCGCATTTTTAACACAATTGTGCTTTTGTGCGTTGATTAGGGGAGAGGAGTGAGGAGCCGGTGAGCCAGTATGAATCCCATGTTGGTCTGTTTGATATGGAAAAACCCTTTCGTTTTCACCTTAATCGGGTGGAACGCAGCAATTTTTATGCCCACTGGCACGAAAACATTGAGCTTTTATATGTTATTGGGGGCAGCGCGCAGGTGATTACCGACCGCGTGGCGGTTCCGGTGCACGTTGGGCAAATTGCCGTTATTAATTCCAATCATCTGCACAATGTGGTTGCGGAGGATTTTGTGGAATATTACTGTTTGATTATTGATAAAAATTTTTTGGAATCCTTTGGCTTTGACGTGGAGGAAACGGTGTTTGAGCGGATGGCAGAGGGGCCGGAACTAACCCGATGCTTTCAGCGTATTGTGCGGGAATATACCGAAGAAAAGGAGCATTATAAGGAGCAGATCAAGGCAGATATCCTTTCTGTTATGGTGGAGCTGACACGGCATCACACAGTGTTTCAGCAGGAGCTGACAGACCCTGCGGTGGGGCGGAAACTGGCCGTTGTGAAAGAGGTGCTGCGCTACCTGAAAAAGCAATATAAGGAGCCGGTTTCTCTGCAGGATATTGCCGATGCGGTGGGTTTTAACAAGTATTACATATCTCATTTATTTAAGGAAATGGTGGGCTGCCCCATTGTATATTATATCAATGACCTGCGCTGTAATTATGCCAAATCCCTGCTGATATCGGAGCAATATACCGTCAGCGAGGTGGCGGAAATGTGCGGCTTTGATAATCTGTCCTATTTTTCCAGAACCTATAAAAGGCATATGTGTGTTTTGCCGCGGGATCAAAAGGACGCGAAATAAAACCAGATTGCAGCCATCCGACGAAGAGTCGCGTTGATGCAGTCTGGTTTTTTTGCTTATCATTTGAATTTGACGTTATGAATCGGAAAGGGCTTCCCAGCGCTCGTAAAGGGTCAGCAATTTTTCGTTCAGCTGCTCCGACTCCTCGGTGAGGGCCTGAGCCTTTTCGTAATCCGCGGCAACGGCTTCATCGGTAAGCTGTACATCAATTTCGGCCAGCCGGCTTTCAAGGTCCTCAATATCGGCCTCTGTTTTTTTACGGTCGTTTTCCCGTTTTCGGATTTCAGCGGCCTCCTGCTTTTGCCGCCGATAGGCGTCCCGACCGGCGGAGACAGGCGCGTCCGCATCCTTTTGAGGCGGGGCAGCCTCCTTTTGCTTTGACAGGAAGTAGTCATAATCGCCGGGATACAGCTTTAGGCCGTCCGGCTGCATGTAGCAGACGGTGTGCGCCAGGCGGTTGATGAAATAACGGTCGTGGGACACGATTAGGCATGTGCCGTCGTAGCTTGCAAGCGCTTGCTCCAAGGCCTCCCGCGAGGCAATGTCCAAATGGTTGGTGGGCTCGTCCAGCAGCAAAAAATTCACGTCGGACAGCATTAATTTTACTAACGATACCCGCGCCCGTTCGCCGCCGCTCAAATCCTGAATCAGGGAAAACACCTCGTCGCCGCGGAACAAAAAGGCCGCCAGCGCATTGCGGATTTGCGTCTGGGTCAGATGGGGGTGGGCATCTGCAATTTCATCAAATACCGTTTTGTTTAAATGCAAATCCGACTGGGTCTGATCATACCAGCCCGGCACAATGTTGGAGCCCAGGCGGACAGTACCGCCGGTTTGGGTCAGAGCACCGGCAATCAGCTTGAGAAGGGTGGTTTTGCCGCAGCCGTTAGGCCCCAGCAAAAACATGCGGTCGCCCTTTTTCAGGGTTAAATCAGCATGAGAAAAAAGCGTCTTTTCGCCAAAGGCCATAGACAGGTCGGAGAGAATTAACACGTCCTGTCCGCCGCCGGGCTTGGCCTTTAAGGAAAAATGAAGGGCGGGTGCATCACTGTCCGGCGCTTCCAGCGTTTGCTCCAGCCGCGCGATGGTTTTCAGCTTGCTTTCTGCCGTTTTAATATTCTTTTCCCGGTTCCATTGCCGCTGTTGGCGGACAATGCCCTCCAAACGGCTGATTTCACGCCGGGTGTTTTCATAGCGGCGGGCAATGACCTTTTCCTTTTCAGCCTTCTGGGCCAGATAAGCGGTATAATTCCCCTCATACACGGTAATTCTTTCATGTTCCAATGCAAAAATCCGATTGGTCACCTTATCCAGAAAATAGCGGTCGTGGGAAATCAGGCAAAAAGCACCCTTGTAATCCCGCAGATAGGCTTCCAGCCATTCCACAGCCGCCAAATCCAAATGGTTGGTGGGCTCGTCCAGCAGCAAAAGATTGGCGCCGGACAGCAAAAGCTTACACAAAGCCACCCGGGTTTTCTGCCCACCAGATAGGGTAGAAAAGGGGGCGGACAGCTCCGCCTCTGAAAAACCCAGGCCTAAAAGAGAAGAACGGGCCCGGCTCTGATATGTATAGCCATCCCGCCGGCGAAACTGCTCCATGAGCTGCTGCTGACGAGCGGTCAGCAACGCCAGATCGCCGTCGCCTGCCTCAATTTCGGCAGCCACCTGACGGAGTTCTGCCTCCAGCGCTGTCACATCTGCGTAAACCGTCAGCACCTCGTCGAAAACGGTTTTATCTGAGGTCAGATTGGTATGCTGCTCCAGATAGCCGATCGCCGTCTGCTTGTTCCGAAACACCTCACCGGCCGTGGCCTCCGCCTGCCCCAGAAGAATTTTGAACAGGGTGGTTTTGCCGGTGCCGTTGGCGCCGATCAGACCGATTTTATCCGTGTCGCCAATGGTAAAGGCAACATTTTGAAATAAACACCGGTCGCCGAACTCCTTCATAACGCCGGAGAGATTGAACAGATTCATGGTGCGTCACTCCTGATAGCCTGACGGTGCCCGGCGGATTATATTGCCGTTTTCGGCACCGGACATATCGTCTACTCGTTAAATTTATCCTTGACCTTTTCCTTCGCGCTGAAAATCAAATCGCTCAGATAGAATTTCCGGCGGCCTGCCAGATAGCCCAAAAAGCCGGCTGCCAGTGTCAGCACCGGGTTCAGAAGCAGGAGCAGGGCAGAGGTATTTTCCTGCATAAAGCCGATCAGCATGCCAAACCAAATGCGGATAAAGGGCGTGATGTAATCAATCAGCAGCACGTCTGTGGCCACTCGCGGCTCGTTGTCCGGGAAGGAATAGACAGTGTTCATGACAATATCACGAATGGGAATGATATTTGACTGAATCAGGGCAAACAGCAGAATCAGCAGCAGATTAAAGGCCGCCAGCGGCGTTGCCAGAATCAGCCCCTCCGCTGCCGTCCGGTGCAAATCCTTTTGCTTTAAATCACGTTTAGCGGTGTTATGAGCCCGGGAATACAAAAGGCCGAACAGAATCAGACTGAACAGGGCGCTGTAGGCAGGATAGCCCCAGCTATAGCTCAGCATCCAGGCAAAGATAAACAGGCCGAAAAGCTGCAAAAGCAGACACAGTAAATAGTCGGCAAACATCATCAGCATGGCTTTTTTTCGGTTCGTCATGGATTGTCCCTCCTTAATTCTTTAATCATAATGCGTTTTGCGGTTCTTATTTTAAAAACTGCCCGCAGTTTTATCTGAAAAGCTGAAGTGACTGCAAAACGTCCTCCTGCTTTTTAAACATTTCCGATTCTGACCGGGGGCCGTCCTCATGGTCGTAGCCCAGCAGGTGGAGCATGGAATGAACGGTGAGAAAACCAAGCTCCCGCTCCAGGGAGTGACCGTAGGCCGCAGCCTGCTCCTCGGCTCTGGGCAGGGAAATGACAATATCCCCTAAAAACACGCGGCCGTCTAAGATGTCCTCGTCCTCCACAATTAAAACGCCGTCCTCAACGGTTAGCATAGGGAAGGACAGAACGTCCGTCACGCGGTCTGTCTGCCGCTGGGCACGGTTCAGATCCCGGATGCCCTCGTTATCGGTCACGGACAGGGAGACCTCTGCACTAAAAGGGAATTCCTCTGCCTCCAGCGTTTTGTCAACACAGCATTGCAAAAGTGCCAGCAGCGGTTCCGGCAGCGCTGCGGCTGCGTCATTTAGAATTAGGTTTGTCATGGGCTGTGCTCCTGTCGTTCTTCTTTTGTCTGGCGTCATATTTTTCATAGGCCTGGATGATTTTCTGTACCAGCGGATGGCGTACCACATCCTTGTGGGAGAAATAGCAGAAGGCCAAATCCTCCACATCGGCCAGAATTTTAATGGCCTCCTTCAGGCCGCTGCGCTTGCCCTCCGGCAGGTCGATCTGGGTGATGTCGCCGGTGATGACGGCCTTGGAGCCAAAGCCGATACGGGTCAGAAACATTTTCATTTGCTCCGGGGTCGTGTTTTGTGCCTCGTCTAAAATAATATAAGAATTATCCAGCGTCCGGCCGCGCATATAGGCAAGAGGCGCCACCTCAATCAGCCCCTTCTCCACATAGCTGTTGTAGCTCTCGGTGCCGATCATTTCAAACAAAGCGTCGTGAAGGGGGCGCAGGTAAGGATCCACCTTGTTTTGCAGATCGCCGGGCAGGAAGCCCAGCTTTTCCCCGGCCTCAACGGCAGGGCGGGTGATGATGATCCGGCTGACCTCCTTTCGGCGGAAGGCCGTTACGGCCTTTGCAACTGCCAGATAGGTTTTGCCGGTGCCGGCGGGGCCAATGCCGAATACCACCGTGTTATCCCCCATCGCCTGAATATATTCCTTTTGCCCCAGCGTTTTGCTTTTAATGGGCTTGCCCCGGGCGGTCATGCAGATGCAGTCCTGGCCTAAATCCCTCAGGGTTCCCTCCTGACCGTTTTTGGACATCATGATGGTATAGGTAATGCTTTGCTCTGTGAGCCCGTCGCCCCGTTCCAGAGATTCAATCATGGAATTGACTGTCCGTGCGGCAATTTCGGTTTCCTCCTCGCCGCCTAAAATTTTCAGAACCGAGTCCCGACAGGACACGGAAACAGCCAGCTCCTTTTCCACCTGCCTGATATGACAGTCAAATTCACCAAACAGACTGCCCAAATCAACGGCAGAAACATCTATATTCCGTTCAGCCATGTATGCAATCACACCTTTGGTTTTTAATCTATACATTCTATTGTATCTAAAAAGTGCTCATTTCAAGCGTTAAATTTAAAAAAATATAGCATCCTCGGCAAACGGAGCAACGTCTTTCGGCGGCTTCGATTGATGCCGTTGATGGGGTAGGGGGTACTTTGCAGCAGAGGCACCTATATGAGAAATCCCCGCTCTGCGAGCGGGGATTCTATAAGACGGATGCTTTCCGCCAATGTGGTGACCCGTACGAGAATCGAACTCGTGTTACCGCCGTGAAAGGGCGGTGTCT
>CAYUUO010000014.1:0-43030 GCA_964447945.1 uncultured Oscillospiraceae bacterium | reverse complement strand
TTTGCCATAGGTACGCCGAGCGGCGAAGTTTGTTCGTAGCTTTAAGGCATAAAAAGAAGGAATTCATTTAAAAAATGAATTCCAACCTCAAACAAATACTTCGTATTCTCTTTATCCGGCGTTTCGACTGTATTATGAGCCTTAAAGCGGTCTGCGCTAAATGCGACAGCCTCTTATAATTTTTTCAGATGACCATCCCGCCGTTGGGGCTGATCACCTGCCCGGTCATAAATTGATTACGGCTGCTCGCCAGATACAAGACAGTCTCGGCAATGTCCGCTGTTGTGCCGATTTTTCCCAAAGGCGTTTCCTCCTTTAAAGCCGCCATCGTTTCGTCATCTAATCCGGCATTCATATCCGTATCGATTACGCCAGGTGCCACGCAGTTGACCAAAATGCCGGAAGGCCCCAGCTCCTTAGCAAGTGCCTTGGTAAAGCCGATCACAGCAGCCTTAGAGGCGGAGTAGGCCACCTCGCAGGAGGCGCCGGCAATCCCCCAAATGGAGGAAAGATTGACAATATACCCTCTTTTTTGGTGCACCATATAGGGCAGCGCGGCGCGGGTCACATGGGCCATACCGGCCATGTTGACAGAAAAAATCCGATCCCAATCCGCCGCGGTGGTATCGCAAAACATTTTATTCAGGGCAATGCCCGCGTTGTTGACAAGAATATCCACGCCGCCTAATAGGGCCTCCGTTTTATGTACCAGCTCTTCTGCCTGCTCGGGACTTGCAATATCGGCACAAGCCAGGGCGGCTCTGCCGCCTGCATCGACAATATCCTGATAAACGGCGCGGGCAGCTGTTTCATTTTGATGATAGTGAATCATGACGGCGCAGCCTACGGCGGCAAAACGCTTGGCACAGGCCGCGCCTATGCCGCGGGAGGCACCGGTAATTAAGACGGTTTGTTTCAATTTTGTCAGCATCCTTTCCAGCATACAGGCCGGCGGTTTTGTGCCGCCGGCCTCAAAATTAACTGTTTATGACGGCGTTTTGCTGCTTAAACAACGCCGTAAAACACAGTATTGAAAACGCTTTGAGTTTTGCGAACCTTATCCCGGTATTTATAGACCTGATACAACAGCTCCCCGGCTTGTGCCTTCGTAATATGCGCATAAGGCCGGAAGGTGTTATCCTCATAGCCCTTAACAATGCCGTAGGCTTCCATATTCATCACGGCCTGAACCGCCCAGCGGGGAATGGCGTCGGCGTCGGCAAAGGAAAGGGGCTCCGTGGCCGGATATTCCAGCTTTAAGCCGTTATCCAGAATTTTAATCGCCTCGGCGCGGGTCAGCGTATCGTATGGGTGGAGGTACAGCCGGCCGTTTTCCTCGCTGCCGGTTATAATCCCGGCTTCATAGGCTGCAATAGCCTGACGGAGCATATAGGCCGGGACGCCTTCGTCAGCAAAGGGGTTATCGGCCAGACTGTCCTTGGTTTTAACGCCAAAAACGCTGCAGGCCAGTGTGATAAAGTCCATGCGGGTTAAAATCTTGTCCGGATAAAAGTAAAAATGTCCGCCGATTTCCTCGCCGACGATCACGCCTTCGGCGGCCAGCATACCGGCAGAATAGGCACCCCAGTGCTCCAGCATATCCTCATATTGCAGCGGCTTCTGGCCGTTGTCAGGTTCCTGGGTTGGTGCGGGCGTGGCAGAGGGTGCTGGCGATGGTGACTGCGTTGCCGAGGTTCCGGTTCCGATTTTAATGGTGACAGCCGATGGATAGGGTGAGGTTTGCGTGCCGTAATGGGCATCCCATGTGAAAATGGCTTCACCTTCGTAATCCTTCGTGGGGACAAAGTTCAACCGGTCCAGGCTCGTGAGCGGAATTTCAACGTCAAGAGTGGCGGCATCCGTCCCCAGACGCAGCGTGCCGGAGGTTGCGGCCGGCAGCTGACGCAGGGTAACGCCGGTCAAACTGCCGCCCGGCGGAGGATTCACACTGTCTGTAAAATCGCTGATGGTAAAATTTAAGGTGGTATTTGCCGGGGTTTCCTTTATAAAATCGTTTGCAACCAGCGGGTCATTGATTCGTTCAGCCCAAACCGGGAAAAATAAACAGGTGAACGAAAAAATAACGGCGCTTATGGCTGCGGTCAATGGTTTATTCATGACTACCTCCATATAACTTTTAAATTAAATTTAGTTATATGGATAGTTTTGAATAAATTTAATTTTCTATGTGTATCAGTTTCAGGCGGAATTGGCCGTTTTTTTATTTTGTTCCTGGAATTTCCTTTTCAAAAACAAGCTTGCCGAAAAATTCGGGACGGTGGAAATCCTCCTCCTTGCAAGTGACGGGGTTCCAACTGGCGTAATGCGGATGCGGGGTGTCATCACCGCACTTGTAGAAGTTTCCGTGCATTTCCGGGCTGATTTTTTTAAAATATTTCAGCAAAAACGAAAAAGGAATTTTAAAAAACAGCTGCCAGTCATCCTTGGTGATGACGCTTTTTATATCAAAAATTTTCTCACTGTCGGGTAGTTTTTTTGTTTCGTGCCGGTTAATCGCATGGGACAGATACAGCGTTCCCAGCGGATTAATTTCAAAATTCAAATAGTGGGGGTCATCCGCGTCCGGTGAAATAAAAAATTCCATGCAGCTGTCCAGACAAACCATGTTGTCCCGCTGAGCCTGGTGGGCAATCAGCGGCTTTTCGTCCGTTTTTAAGTTGACATAAAGCGCCTCGTCAGTATATACAGCGCGTGCCTCCATATGAAAAGGACAGGGATAGTCCGCCCAGGGAACGTAATCCACCAGTGCAATTTCAGCCTGCTGCAGGACAGCGTTGGTAACGGGTTCTGTTGTTTTGGAAATTGTGTAAGTTTTCATTATGCTTCTCCTTTATGTAATTTTGCATATGCTGAGGGCGTCATGCCCAGGTAACGCTTAAAGCTTTGCGAAAAATAGTGTACGTTGTTGTAGCCTAACAGCTGCGCAATTTGTGTGAAGGTATATCGTCCACTCAAAATGTAGTCTCTGGCAAGCTCCAACTTTTGGGTGTTAATGAAATGATTCAGCGACTCGCCGGTGACCTTTTTAAACAATACGGACAGGTAGGTTTCTGAAACAGGGATCGCCCCGGCAATTTCGGAAACGGTCAGCCGATCCTTCAAATGCTTTTTCACATAGTCCTCGGCGGCAGACACAATGGTGTTTTCCAGAGCCGGGCGGGATTCCGGCGGTACGCTCCTCACCACGGATTCCATCTGCCCGTTACGCAAAAGACCGATAATCAGCTCCTTTAAATAGCAGAGGATTAAGTCATTGCCGTAAATTCTGCCAAAATCACGTTCTTCAAAAATACGGCGGAACAGGTTTCTGGCCTCGTGATCTGCCGGAAAAATTCGTCCACGGAAATACTCCGGATCACCAAACTGCATGGAAAAGCCGATTGTGGTGTAAAAAACACGCTGGTCACGGTCGGCATACTGACTGTGAAACTGGTTGGGCAGAAACAGCATAATTTCGCCCTGACGCTGGGGATAATCCACACCGTCGACAACATTGTGCAGCATACCGCGCTCCACATAGGTCAGTTCCCAAAAATCATGCCGCTCGCCTTTAAAGGAAAAGCCACGTTCTTTTTCGTGATACAGCAGGGTTAAAATTTCCGTCGGTTCAATCAGAGGCAGAATACTGCATGGCCGCTCCTGCAGGCCGATGGGCTGCAGACGTGTGCCGCAAGGGGCGCAAACGGCGATTTCTGCCTTACCGATGAGGGGCAGGACGTGGTAATAAACGCCGGGCTCCAGCAAAACGGTTTTATCCAGCAAAAAAGTCCGCAGCTGCTCCGGGTTGCGTCCGCAAAATAAAATAGCAGTGCCGCCGGTTTTGTCCAGTGCGGTTTTTTTTGTATTATGGACATACAGGCTGCGAAAGCTGGTTTTTTCGACGGTTCGGTTCTTAATCAGCGAAATACCCAGCCGCTCTGTGGCCTCTGTCATGCCGCCGGGCAGAATCACACCCAGTCCGGCCAGTGATTTTGAGGTGAGGTTAATTAGCATACGACGTCCCTCCTGTACCTATTATAAAGAATTTTTTTCTTTTTGTAAAGAAATTTATAAAAAGATTTCAGTTTTTTATAAAGACAAAACAGAATTTTGTATGTATAATTATAATTAGCATAAACGATCCGATTATTACGCCTACTGGCAGGCTGCGTTCGGAACCGGCGGCCACTTTTTCGCCGGGACGTTTGTGTCTTAAAAAAATAATAAGGAGCTGCTTATGAAAACATATCGGATTTCAACGCCGTCACGGCTTTGTCTGTTCGGCGAGCATCAGGACTATCTGGGCTTGGAGGTGATTGCCTGTGCAATCAACCTGCGCTTTTCTGCAAAAATTAAGTTAAATGGTACAGACATGGTTCATATTAAAATCCGTGACAGTCGGATTGACACACTGGGCATGGAAAATAAAGAGGAAGCCTATGAGGAGCAACATATTTCTCTGTCGGAGCCAATCGTCTATGAAAACCAGCGGGATTATCTGAAATCCTGCCTGAATGTTTTAAAACGGGCGGGTTATCCCCTTGAGGGCTTTGATATTACAATGGATTCTGAAATCCCCATCGGTAAGGGCATGTGCTCATCCTCCACCATGATTGTTGCCTTTATCAAGGCCGTGCTGACGGCGCTGGAACAGCCCGACGGCGAGGATCCGGAAAAAATTGCCTATTTGGGCTATTTGGCTGAGGTGGCGGAATTTGGCGAGCCGGGCGGCATGATGGATCACTATGCGTCTGCTCTGGGCGGACTTGTGAATCTGGATTTTGCCGGCGGAAAGACCACGCCGCACCGACTGGAGGCCGAAATCCCCGGCGTGTTCATTTTGTTTGATTCTAAGGAACAGAAGAATACAACCAAGGTGCTGGCGGACGCTAAAACGCCGACTCTGGAAGGGCTGGGCGCAACCGGTGCGACTATTCAGGGGTTGGCCGCAGGACGGGAAAAGGCCGATCTTTTAGAGGAACTGGACGATAAGCGCAAAAAGGCGGTATTGGCCAATGTGGATAACTACAAAATTCTGATGGAAGCCAAGGCCATGCTGCAGGGAACCATTAATCCGGTGCGTTTGGGCGAACTTCTGTATGCGCATCACAAAAACCTGCGGGACGGGTTGGGCGTGTCCACACCGAAAATTGATAAAATTATTGAAACGGCTATGCAGGCCGGCGCTTTGGGCGGCAAGGTGAACGGCAGCGGCGGCGGCGGCTGCGGCTATGTCTATGCGGATGCGGAGAAGGCAGACAAGGTAGTGGCGGCCATTAATGCGCTGGGCTATCCGGCTCGGGTGATTCGTCAGGATAGCGGTGTGCGCACAGACGGCGTTACAGATTAAGCTGCGATCATCAAGCGAACAAGCATCGGCATAGGGATCAGTGGCTTTCTATGCCTGACAAAAGAAACAGAAAGGAAAGGTTATTATGATTAAATTCGGAACAGGCGGTTGGCGTGCCATTATTGGTGATGAGTTTATCCGCGCAAATGTGCAGTTGTTGGCGCAGGCTATCAGTGACAATATGAAGGACGATACAAAGGGGATCGTCATTGGCTATGACCGGCGCTTTTTATCGGATATGGCCTCCAAATGGGCGGCAGAGGTTTTTGCAGGCAACGGGATTCATGTTCATTTTATTGACCGTATTGCACCGACGCCTCTTGTGATGTTCACGGTTAAGGAAATGGGCACAAAATACGGCATGGCGGTCACGGCCAGCCACAACCCGGCAGAATATAACGGCATTAAGGTCTTTACCGAGGGCGGACGGGACGCGGATTTATCCATTACCCGCGGGTTTGAGAAGCAAATTAAGGCCGGCGTCACGGTGAAAAGCGTTGAGTTTTCCGAAGGGGTGAAAAGCGGCATCATTGAGCTGATGAACCCGACCAATAAATACTTAGACAGCATTATTGCTATGATTGACATGGAAGCAATCCGCAATTCTGGGCTGAAAATTTTGCTGGACCCCATGTACGGCGTTTCCAAAACCTCTCTGCAAACCATTTTGATGACGGCGCGCTGTGAGGTTGACATCATTAACGATCGTCACGACACTCTGTTTGGCGGCCGGCTGCCGTCACCTTCGGCTCATACCCTTTCAAAGCTCCGTGAAATGGTGGTGGAGCAGGGGTACGATCTGGGCATCGGTACAGATGGCGACGCTGACCGTATCGGTATCATTGACGATCAGGGTACCTTCATCCATCCAAATGAAATCCTGGCGCTTTTGAGCTATTATCTTTTGGAATATAAAGGCTGGCGGGGCGATATTGTCCGGAACGTGGCTACCACCCATCTTCTGGATAAAATCGCGGCGGATTACGGCCAGATATGTCATGAGGTGCCGGTGGGCTTTAAGTTTATTTCCGGCAAAATGGACGAAACCGATGCGCTGATTGGCGGCGAATCCAGCGGCGGCTTGGCTATCCGCGGCCATATTAAGGGTAAGGACGGCATTTTCGCCTCCGCGCTGCTGGTTGAAATGATTTCCGTCTGCGGCCGCCGTATTTCTGAAATTTTGAATGAAATTTATGAAAAATACGGCAGAACGCAGATGAGCGAGTTTGATACCAAGTTCTCTCAGCAAAAGAAGGAGGAACTGACGGAGACACTCTTTGTCAAAAAGGAACTGCCCGACTTCGGCCCAGCTATCCATCACGTCAGCTATGAGGACGGCTGCAAGGTATATTTTGAAAACGGCGGCTGGATCATCGCCCGATTCTCCGGAACAGAACCTCTATTGCGTATTTTCTGCGAAATGGAAACCATGGAGCAGGCAAGGCAAATCACGGACATCTGGGTGGAAAGCCTGGGCTTATCCGGCAACTGATTTGCACATAAAATTTAAAGTCATTAGCGATCAACACAAACGGGGCTGTAGTAAAACTACAGCCCCGTTTGTGTTGGTAAACCTTTTAATATGCGTATATTCACATTTTCTTGCCGAACCTTGCCTACCCCGACCTGATTACGGGGTTTCAAAGGGGCAGAGCCCCTTTGCCTGAGTTCCCCGAAGGGGAACGCAGGACCGCCCGGGCTCGGCGGGCGGAACGGGGGCTGGCTAAAAACATTAACAGTATTTTGCAGCAAAAAACTTTTTCGACAGTCTGTAGTAAAACTACAGCCCCGTTTTGGCGTTATAGGCAAAATTGCGCGGGTGAAACGAACTAAGTTCCGAAAATATGGGCAAAGCCAAATCGCAGGGTGCACCGGCAAGGCTGTATCAGTCACCGTTCAGACTTTCGGCATACCGCACGGTTTCCATGGCGTCCTTTGCATAATAATCCGCACCGATCATATCGGCGTATTCCTGTGTGAGAACAGCACCGCCCACAATCACCTTGCAGGCCGGCGCAACCTGCCGCAGAAGCCGGATGGTTTCCTCCATGGCGGGCACTGTGGTTGTCATCAGCGCGCTGAGGCCGACCAGCGGCGCCCCTTCCTTAACGGCCGTTTCGGCAATTGTTTCCGGTGGCACGTCCTTGCCTAAATCCAGAACGTCAAAATCATAGTTTTCCAAAAGCACCTTCACAATGTTTTTACCAATATCATGAATGTCGCCCTTGACGGTGGCCAGAATAATTTTATATTTCTTTTCGCGGGTTTCGCCGCCGGCGGCCAGCCGTTCCTTGATAACCTCAAAGGCCGCCTTGGCCGCCTCTGCGCTCATGAGAAGCTGGGGCAGAAAGGCTTTTTTCTGTTCAAAATCAAGGCCGATGGCGTTTAATGCGGGAATGATACAGCTGTCAATGACAGTAAGAGCCGGCGTGGTGTCTAAAAGCCGCCGTGCACAAAGGGCGGCCTCGTCCTTTAAGCCCTTAATAACGGAGCGCTTCAGCGCATCCTCAGCAGAAAGAGTAGTGTCAGCCGGGGCGGATTTTTGTTCTGCGCCGTCTGACTGTGCGGCACTGTATGCAATATAATCGGCACAGCGTGGGTCGAGATTGGACAGCGCACAGAAGGCGTGATAAACATCCTGCATGGCTTTGGAATGAGGGTTCATAATCGCCGCGCTCAGCCCATCGGTCAGCGCCATGGTGAAAAAGGCCGCGTTAATTTTCTCTCTCTGGGGCAAGCCGAAAGAAACGTTGGAAACGCCCAGGCTTGTTTTCAGCCCCATAGCCGTCAAACGCTTGATGCATTCCAATGTCACAAGAGCCGACGCGGTATCGGAGCTGATTGTCATTGCCAGTGGGTCAAAAATCAGATTTTTAGTGGTAATGCCATATGCTGCGGCTGTCGAGATGATTTTTTCGGCAATTCGTATCCGTCCGTCGGCTGTTTCGGGAATCCCTGTTTCATCCAGCGTCAGCGCAATGACCGCACCGCCATATTTGGCTGCCAGCGGGAAGATGGTCTCCATAACCTCTTTTTTGCCGTTGACGGAGTTTATCAGCGGCTTTCCGTTATAAATGCGCAGGGCGGCCTCCATGGCGGCGGGGTCGGCCGTGTCAATTTGCAACGGCAGATCCGTAACCGTTTGGAGCAGTGAAACGCTTTGGGTCAATACCGCCGTTTCGTCAATTTCGGGCAGACCAACGTTAACATCCAAAATGTCAGCGCCTGCCTCCTGCTGGGCAACGGCTTCCTGCAGCATATAATCATAGTTTTTCTCACGCAAAGCAGCCTTAAACAGGGGCTTGCCCGTGGGATTAATTCTTTCGCCGATTAAGACGGGTTTTTTGTCTAATATAACAGCGTGAGTATAGGAGGAAGTAACGGTTATGTTTTTTGCAGGAATCGGCTCAAAAGGCAGCGTTTCGGCCCGCGCCTTCAGAGCGCGGATATGCGCCGGCGTGGTGCCGCAGCAGCCGCCCAGTACGGTTGCGCCTAAGCCGGCAATTTTCATCATAGCATCGGCAAATTCATCAGGTGTTACCTCATATTCTGTCCTTCCGTTGCGGAATATGGGCAATCCGGCGTTTGGATTCACAATGACAGGCGTTGAAGAGTGGTCTAAAAGTGCGGCTGCCACCGGCAGCATTTTGTCCGGCCCCAGACTGCAGTTAACGCCCAGTGCGTCGACCCGGAGCCCCTCTAAAAGAGCCACCATGGCGGCGGGGGAGGCGCCTGTCATCAGCTTGCCGCTTTCGTCGTAGGCGTTTGTGACAAAGACCGGCAAATCGGCGTTTTCCTTGGCGGCTAAAACGGCGGCCTTGGTTTCGTAGCTGTCATTCATGGTTTCAATCAGAATCAGGTCAACGCCGTATTTCACACCGAGCCTGACCGTTTCGCCGAAGAGAGAAACGGCGTCATTAAAATCCAGATCGCCCAGGGGCTTTAAAAGGCGCCCGGAGGGACCGATATCCAGCGCCACATATTTATCCGGCTGACCATAAGCGCGAACGGCGTTTTTTGCATTGCTGACGGCGGCCGCGATAATTTCCTCAAGACAGGGTACGCCGTTTTCGCCGTTAAACTTCAGCGCGTTGGCGCCAAAGGTGTTGGTGGTGATAATGTCACTGCCGGCGGCCAGATAGTCGCCGTGAAGCTTTGTGACGGTTTCTGCATGACTGAGATTCCACAGCTCCGGCAGTTCACCGGGAGCAAGTCCCAGCGCCTGCAGACTGGTACCGTAGCCACCGTCACAATATAGCCTTCCGGCTTTTAATTTATTTATAATGTCCATAGGTGTCAAGTCCTCCTGAATTCACATTCGGTTTGTTCGCAAAGACTGCAGCCGGCAGCAGTGCAGGGTGCGGCGGCAAGACTTATGCCGACAAGGGCTGAAACCGATTTACCCGGCACCATCAGCAGGCTTTCGGTCAGAGAAACGCCGATTTTCCGGCTGCAATCCAAAAAGCGAAAAATATCCTTTTGCATTTCCAGAGGAAAATCACCATAGCCGGGGCTGAACCGGGGCCGCAGGCTTCGGCCGCGTTCTGCCTCACGTTCGGCAAAACGCCGGCAGAGCAGATCGCACCAGCTTTCAATGGCCGCGGTGCCGACGGCCTGTGCCGCCAGTGCGTGTACCGGTGAAAGCATAGCGTATTTTTGAATCATACGGTCGACGGGGGCGCCGATGGTAGCGGCGAAGAGAATGATTTCATCGCAGCCTGAAAGGTGTCGCTGCAGCTTTTCCGATGTGGTAACGGTAAAGCCCAAATCCAGCTGGCCTTCAGCGCTGCGGGACAGGGGAAACCTGTCAAAACAGGCTCTGCACAAAAGCTTGGGCTGCATTTCAGCAATGCAGCGGTCGGCTAATTCAATAATTTTGCTGTCAGCCGTAGAAGTGTCGCATCGGAGATAGCGCAGCACCTCCCGGCGGCTGATTTCAATTTCGGTATAGTCGGCGCTGGCCGTTTCAAGCATGGCACTTGTCCTTTCGGGGAATGATTTCGGATAAATTATCCTGTATTGCTGCGGCAACCTCCGGCTTATTCATGGAATACACGTGAATGGCATGGACGTCGTTGGCCAGCAGGTCTATAATCTGCTCGGTGGCATAGGCAATGCCCGCTTGCTTCATGGCAGCGGGATTGTCGCCAAAACGGTCGACGATGGATTTAAATCGCTGGGGCAGGTAGGTGCCCGACAGCTGACAAATCCGCTTGATTTGCTTGCCGTTGGTGACCGGCATGATACCGGCAACGACCGGAACCGTAATACCGGCCTCCCGGATTTTATAGAGAAAGCTGTATAATATGTTGTTGTCAAAAAACATCTGCGTCGTCAGAAAATCGCAGCCTGTATCGACTTTTTCCTTCAAATAGCGGATATCATCGGCACGGCTGGCGGATTCAACATGGCTTTCCGGATAGCAGGCGCCCCCCACGCAAAAATCACCGTTTTTCTTAATATCCTGAATCAGCTGCGCCGCATATTGATAATCATGCTTAGCATCCGGAACGCCGTCCTTAGGCATATCGCCCCGGAGCGCCAAGATGTTTTCAATACCGTTTTCCTTTAAAGCACAAAGCTGCTGTGCCACACGCTCCTTTGAAGAGGACAGACAGGTCAGATGAGCCAGGGGCGTGACCCCGTAATTCTTTAATATGTTAGCCGCAATGGACACAGTATATTCACTGGTGCCGCCGCCTGCACCGTAGGTTACGCTCATATAATCCGGCTGCAGTGCCGCAATATGCTCCGTGGCAAACTGAACACTTTGATAGGTGTCGTCCGATTTCGGCGGAAACACCTCAAAAGACAGGGTGGGTTTCTTTTGACTAAACAACTCTGAGAGCTTCATCAGGTCACATTCCTTTCGGGTTTCTCACAAATTCAGCCCGCTTTTCGGCTGAATCTGTCAGTAGTAGCTTAAAAAAATTATATACTTTTTTTGAAGAAAAGTCAATAGATAGCGCCTGATAAAACACTATGCTCCCTGCCAATATTCAACAGGTACAAAAAGGAATTGCTTGCGCATTAAAAAAATATCGATTATTACCAGAATTATCTTTAAAAAAATATTGCAAATAGTGCTTTGATGTGCTATAATAATTATAACGTTTTTCCTAAATTTATTATGATTGTTTGATTACGCTATATGCTTTCTGTCCGTGGCCGGATGGAGAGACGCGCCGGCATATATTTCATAATTAGGATTGACTTTGCCCCGCTATTGCATGCGTTTGCAGTGTGCCGGGGTTTATTGATGCGAAATAACGTAAAATGGGGAGCGGTATAGTTGAACGAACAGATTAGTCTTATTGAGATTTTTAAGCTTTTTTTATTTTACTGGTGGCGCATTGCGTTGACGGCCATTGCCGGCGCCGTGATTGCTTATTGCATTTCGTCCTACTACATTATGCCGACCTACACTTCGCGCGGCTCCTTGTATATCAACAATAACAGCATCAAAAACAGCCAAAATGTAAATTTGGCAGATCTTGCTACGTCGCAGCAGCTGGCCTTTACCTGCATTGAACTATTAACGTCGGATACTTATCTGTCCCAAATTCAGGAATACACCGGCCTGCCGTACACGGCGCAGCAAATTAAATCTATGGTTGTTTTAAACTCTTTGAATGAGACGGAAATTATTGAAATTAAGGCAAGTACCTATTATCCGGAGCATTCCCAGATTATTGTGGATGCCATTTTGAATAATGCTTCCGATGAAATTATCCGGGTGGTCGGCGGCGGTAATATTAAGGTTGTTGACGCGGCTACATTTCCGTTGCATCCGTCTTCGCCCAATATCCCTCGTAATGTTATTATCGGTTTTGCTATCGGCGGCTTGTTCAGTATGGTTCTGATCTTTTTGCTGGATGTTTTTGACGGCCGGATTAAAATCGAGGCTGACCTGATGGAGGTAAAAGAATTGCCCCTGTTAGGTGTTATTCCTGATATTGAATATATACGTGCAGAGGAGAAGAAGAATGGCCGTAAATAAACTGAAAGAAAAGCTTTTTCGCAAGCATAAGAATGCAGAGCAGGATGATCAAAAGGATTTAAACCTTAATATTATCAACGATCAGACGCACTTCAGCATAACAGAGGCATATAAGGCTACAAGAACCAACCTGATGTTCACGCTGGCCAATGAAACAGGCTGCAAAAAGATTCTCATCACCAGCTCAGCGGCTAGTGAGGGAAAATCGACAACGGCATCCAATCTGGCCATTACCTTTGCCCAGACGGGTGCACGGGTGCTCCTGATTGAGGCCGACCTGCGCCGGCCGAAGCTGCATCGTTACATGGAGCTGCCTAATGAAGTGGGCATGGCGGAATATCTCGCAGGCTTTAAGACCTTAAAGGAGATTGTTCAGCACGCAGATGCACACAATCTGGACTGTATTACCGGTGGCCACATACCGCCTAACCCCTCAGAGCTCTTAATGTCACCGGCTATGGAAACACTGCTGAATGAACTGTCGGAAAAATATGATTATATTTTTGTTGATTCCCCGCCGATTAACGTGGTGACCGATCCTGCTTCCATCGGCCGGTTGATGACAGGGGCGGTTATGGTCGTCAAACAAAATTATACCACCAGCGACTCCCTGCGTCAGGCTGTTGCAACGTTGGAATTTGGTAATATTAAAATTTTGGGATATATACTCAACGGCTCTGCTGAGCTGCGCGGTTATTCCTACAATCGGTATAAATACCACTACGGACACGTTTCCCATTACGATTATTCCTATGGTTATAAATATAGCTACAAATCCCGGTATGGTTACGGCCAGCACTATGGCGGTGTACCTTACGATCAAAAGCCGCAGCAGTCTATCGGTCACCAAAAGACAGAAGAAAAAGCGTAGTGAATCATCAATCATAAACATTTTGTGGGAGGTGAGGGTTATACGTATAGTTGATTTTCATGCCCATGTTTTACCCGGTATTGATGACGGTGCTGCCGACCTTGAGGAATCCAGAAAGCTGCTTGTGTCTCAGAAGAAACAGGGCATTGATACGGTCGTTGCCACGCCACATTTTTTTAAACATTCCTCTATCAGGCGGTTTGTTGCAAAGCGCGATGCGGCTTTGCAGCTTGTGCAAAAAGAAATTAAAGAGGAGATCCCGGAAGTGATTCCCGGGGCGGAGGTTCAGTTCTATTGCGGCTTATCCGAGCGGCAGCGTTTGCGGCAGCTTTGCATTGGTGATACGGACTATATTCTGGTTGAAATGCCCTTTTCCTATTGGAACGACTGGTATTATGACGAGCTTGACAACCTCTGGAGCCGTCAGGGCGTCCGCCCGATTATTGCTCATTTGGATCGATATGCAGACACTCCGGAAAAAATTAAGAATTTCCGCAAGCTGTTTGACAAGGATGTGCTCATTCAAATCAATTCAGAAGCGTTGCTGCATTTTTTTTCACGGCAGGTTGTAAAAAAATTTTTGCGGTTGGATGCCTTTACTGTTCTGGGGTCGGATTGTCATGACTCTCAAGTGCGTACCTGTACCCTTAAATCTGCCTGCGGCGTAATTAAGAAAAAATTTGGCCTTGATGTTTTGGAACAGCTGATGCATAATGCAGATGCAATTTTGCATAACCAGCCTGTTGAACGGCATCACATTGATTAAGGGGTAGTTATGTATATTCGACGGTTGTTCTGGATTTTAACAATTGCGTGGGCGATGGTTATTTTTTGTTTTTCATCACAATCTGCAGAGGATTCCTCAGCGCTCAGTACAAGTTTTACCAAGCAGGTTTTGAATACGTTACCGATTGTGCGGTCGCTTTCGCCGGTCCAAAGGGAGAAAACGGTGAATAATCTCCACAATTTTATCAGGAAGGCAGCACATTTTGGCATTTACGCTGTGTTGGGGCTGTTGGTTTTTTCCTTATGTAAAAGCTATGGCGTTTCTTTTTGCACAGCCTTTTGGTATTCGTTTCTGTCCTGTTGCCTATATGCTGTATCTGATGAACTGCATCAGCTGTTTTCAGCCGGTCGGGGCTGTCGGGCAATTGATGTTGTCATTGATACGGCCGGTGCGGTTGTCGGAATTTTTTTTGGCCAGCTTTTTTTCATGCTTCTGCAAAAGCTGCGCGGTATATTATGAATGTAGATGAATTGATCAATGTCCTTTTTTCGCGTGGTAGCTGCGGAAAGAGGACATTTTCTATTGAGCATCTACACAAAGGAAAGCAATTATATCATTATTAATGGGGCTTACATGTCCATGCAGCGTAGCACCGACGGCATCAAGTGCGGCTATTTTATGAAGGTAGGGGATCAATATGAATTATGAGGAATCAGTTTTATATCTGAAAGAGTGCGCATCTCTGGGAAGTCGTCCGGGACTTGCGTCGATTCGCGCCTTGCTTTTGCGGCTGGGCAATCCGGAGTGCGGTCTGCGGGTTATTCACATTGCCGGTACGAACGGGAAGGGCTCTACAGGATGCTTTTTATCAGGGATTTTGAAGGAAGGCGGTTTTCGCACCGGGTTTTATACGTCGCCTGCTGTCTACAGCCGTTGCGAAACAATTAAAATTAACCAACAGAACATTGACAAGGAGTCGCTGGCGGCAGCGGTCACCCGGGCAAGACAGGGAGCGGAGGCGATGATAGAGGACGGCCTGTTTCCGCCGACGGAGTTTGAGATTATGACGGCCGCCGCCTATTGGTATTTCCGGGAGCAGAACTGCGATTTTGTGGTTGTGGAATGCGGCATGGGTGGACGGCTGGACGCGACTAATGTTCTGCAGGATACGGCGGTATCGGTGCTGACGAGGATTGACTATGACCACACAGGATTTCTGGGGCGAACCTTGACGGAGATCACGCGGGAAAAATGCGGTATCCTGCGTCCGGGCAGGCCGGTGGTGGTGTATCCGCTTCAGGAGCCGGAGGTCTTGTCGGCAATCTGTCAGACGGCGGCAGAACAGGACTGCAAACTGTATATCCCCCGGCCGGAAATGCTGCAGACGGAACGAAGTAATGCCGACGGCAGTGTCTTTTCCTATGAGGATTACCACGCCTTGACAATTCCTCTGTGCGGCGCTCACCAGCGCTATAATGCGGTAACCGCACTGGAAACGATTCGCGCCCTGCAGGATGCAGGCGTCGTGATACCGGAGTCCGCCATTCGCCGTGGCCTTGCCGGGAGCAGCTGGCCGGGACGGTTTGAGGTTTTGTCCCATGAGCCGCCCGTTGTTTTGGATGGCGCGCACAACCATAATGGTGTCTGCGCCTTTGCGGAAACCTTGCGGCAATGCTTTGCAGGCCGCAGCTTTATTGGGGTGATGGGGATGCTGCGCGACAAAGACTATCAAGCCTCTTTATCTGAACTGGCTGGCATTTGCAGTCTTCTGATTCTGACGGAAGTGTTAAATTCGCGCTCTGCAGACTGCCAAGCGTTGGCGCAGACAGCCCGGACACTGGGTATTCCGTTTTTGGTTGAACCGGAGCCCGGGGCGGCCGTTGCGAAAGCATTTTCGCTGCGCAGGGAAAATCAAGGAATTTTTTGTGCGGGATCACTGTATAACCTGGCATTATTTAAAGAAAAGTGTCAAAATTTGATACAATAACCGTTTAAAAACAAGATGTCGGTCTATCATACATTTGAAATCAAACAAAACGCTGCCGGACGACTCGGAAACGAATCGCCGGCAGCGTGTTTTTGGCGGTAAACTTGCGGCACGTTAGGTGCACTCCGTGCGAATCCAACGATCTGACAGCAGGCGCCTTAACGCCAACCCGCTTTTAATCACACGTTTAAACTGCATGACAAACAGCACCGGAACCATGCTCCAATGCAGCACAATGCCTGTCAAAAACCCCAAAGGCAGCGACCAGACATATATGGGCAATACGTCATAGAGCATAGCGCTCTTGCTGTCGCCTCCGGCTCGAAGCGCGCCCATTATCATGGAACTGGCCAGGCTACGGAAAGGCATATAGACTGCGTAAATCACAATGAGCCATTGGGCGATCTGTCGCGTTTCCAAGGTCAAATCGGAGAAACAGACATTCACATACACATGATCAATGCCCAGCATCAGCATCATGATACACAGTCCCACATAAAAGCCGGATACAGCATACTGCCGCGCCAGCCGCCGAGCCTCTTCATAATGCTTTTCGCCGATTACGTAGCTAATCGACACACAAGCGCCGATGCCAATCCCGTAAAAGAAGGAGTTACAAAGATTTTCCAGCTGCTGAGCCACACTGAGAGCCGATACCTCCATCGCGCCCATGCGCCCAAAAATCGCGCTGAAGGAGGATAGGCCCAGTCCCCACAGGCTTTCATTTAAAATTACAGGATATGTATCCCGGATAAAGGTTTTTAAATTGTTCCATTTAATAAACAAGACATCGCGCACGCTGAAAATATAATCCTTTTCCTCAAACCGAACCAGAAAAAAGATATACATTAAAAGCTCGACAATGCGAGAAACCAAGGTTGCAACCGCCGCACCGGCAATGCCCATAGACGGAATGGGACCCAGCCCGTAAATCAGAACACAATTCAGGCCCGTTTTCACCAAAATGGTCACAATGGATGCAACCATTGGCTTCGACGGCAGATTGGCCGATCGGAAAAAAGCTGACATGCCATTAGATATGCCGTATAAAACGAAGGTAGGCGTTACAATTAACAGATATACCGCCCCCAGGTCCATAAGCTCCTGTTTATTCGTATATAGAGCAAGCATACCTTTGGGCGTAATGAGTGAAACCAGTGCCACCATCAAATTTAATAAAATACTGTAAAACATCATGACTGCAAAGTTTTTTTTAACCTCGGCTTTGTCCTTAGCCCCGAAGGCGCGGGATAAATATATTGATGCACCGCTCGTTATGCCGAAGGCAATCAGACTGGTAACATAGGTCACCTGATTGGCCAGCGATACTGCGGCCACTGCATTTTCGCCCATGCCGCTGATTAAGGACACGTCTACAATGGCCAGTAGTGCAACGGATAAATTTTGCAATGCAATGGGGACAGAAAACCGCAGCATTCGATTCCAAAAGGCCTTTTCCGGAAAGAGAATATCCATTGTATGATGATGTTTTCGAACAAAACGGCCGTGACGGCGGCGAAGCTTCTGGCCGGTTTTCGAAAGTGCCTGCGATAAACGGTTGGTTTCCATAATAACCCTTCTTTTTGCTAGTCTTAATGTGATTACGCCTTCGGCATAATAAAAGATTTAAAAAATCAATAGTAACATTTTATCATACGACAAGCATTATTTCAAGTTTATTATTTTTATTCATAGGTCAAAATTTTTGATATAAATTTGATTTGCACGTATACTAGAAAAAGTGAACAGAAAAAAGGCGATTATATAAAATATGTGACGCTTCGTCCTTCCATGATTATTGAATAAGCAAATAGAGTCCCTGTTCAAAAACCTGAAGGGCTGCAAGACAGGTGGTGATTTTCAAACAGGAATACAGATAAAACCATAGATCGGGCGTCATTTGCTCCTTCTTTTCCAAATTGCTGTAACCGTATCGTAACCATTTCATTTGTCAAGTGCCATATGGCTTTTGTATAATAAAAGTTGACCCCGCTAAGCGATTTATGATATCATGCCGCTTTACGGGATAAAATAGGCTGAAAGCCTGCGGAGAATTTCTATCTGGCAGTATTTAAAAAAAAGTGTCAAATTTTGATAAAATAACCGTATAAAAACAAGACGCCGGTTTATAATAAATTTGAAAATCAAACCAAACTCTGCCGGACGACTCGGAAACGAACCGGCGGCAGCGTGCATATGGCGGTAAATTTATTATAGAGTGATGGAGGAAACCACATGAAAGCTACAGGCATCGTCAGACGGATAGATGATCTCGGGCGCGTCGTGATCCCAAAGGAAATTCGCAGAACCATGCGGATTCGTGAGGGCGACCCCCTTGAAATTTATACGGATCGTGACGGCGAGGTTATATTTAAAAAATACTCACCCATCGGCGAGCTGGGGGATTTTGCGGTTGAGTATGCGGAAACCCTTTCGAAAACCAGCGGCCATCCCACCTGTATCACCGATAAAGACAACATCATTGCTGTTTCGGGCGTTCCCAAGCGGGAGCTGAATGAGAAGAAAATCAGTCCGGATATTGAAAAGGTGATGGAGGAAAAATCGACCTTTATCATGCGCCATGGCGAAAATAAAAAGGTTAGCGTGATTGAAGGCAGCGAAAAATATACTGCGGGCGTCGTTGTTCCCATTATTTCAGAGGGCGACACCATCGGTTCTGTCGTGTTCTTTTCCAACGAGTCCACACCCCAGATGGGCGAGGTGGAGGAAAAGCTGGCGCAGTCGGCTGCGGGCTTTTTGGGCCGGCATATGGAACAATAATGACGGCAGGTGTTTTATAATCCGACTGACACAATTTAATAACGGACCGAATCAAGCTGTTATGGGGCTGTCGCATTAAGTCGACAGCCCCATTTGAGGCTGGACGGATTTAGATGCAGAACGAACAAACTGAGTCCTGACGGCGTACGAGGGTACGCCAAGCGGCGAAGTTTGTTTGTAGCTTTAAGGCATAAAAAAGAAGGAATTCATTCAAAAAAATGAATTCCAACCCCAAAAACACTTTTGATTCTCTTTATTTGGTGTTTTAACTGTATTGTTTGCCTTAAAGCGGTCTGCGCTAAATGCGACAGCCTCATTTTATGAATAAAACGAAACAGAGTACGGACGCGGCTGCAAATGCTTTGTCCGTACCCTGTTTTTTTATGTTTAGGCGGTCACAGTGTTTTTCGCATCCTGCAAACCGAACCGCTCCACTGCGTTTTCACGCATTTTATATTTCAGAATTTTTCCGGCGGCATTCATGGGGAAGGCGTCCATAAAGTCTACATACCGAGGGGTTTTGTGCTTGGCCATGTGGCTGCGGACGTAGTCCTTCAGTTCCTCCTCCGTCATGGTTTCGCCCTCCTTCAAGATTACGCAGGCGCAGATTTCTTCTCCATACTGCTTGTCCGGTACGCCGATGACCTGCACGTCGCTGACCTTAGGATGGGTGTAAATAAAGTCCTCAATTTCTTTAGGATATAGATTTTCACCGCCGCGGATGATCATATCCTTAATCCGACCCGTGATTTTAAAATTGCCGTCCGGCAGGCGGCGCGCCAGATCGCCGGTATGCAGCCAGCCCTCTTCATCAATAACGGCGGCAGTGGCGGCCGGCATTTTGTAGTAGCCCTTCATGATGTTATAGCCACGGGCCACAAACTCACCGTCGGTATTATCCGGCAGTTCTTCACCGGTCTCCGGATCGACAATTTTACATTCGACACCGGGAAGGTTACGGCCCACCGTGTTGACCCGCACCTCCAGCGGATCGTCCACGCGGCTCTGTGTACAGCCGGGGGAGGCCTCTGTCTGGCCATAGACAATTGAAATTTGCGTCATGTGCATTTTATTAACAACGTCCTCCATGACTTTAATGGGGCAGGGACTGCCGGCCATAATACCGGTACGCATATAGGAAAAATCTGTTTTATCAAAATCCTCATGAGCCAGCAGCGCAATGAACATGGTGGGCACGCCGTGGAAACAGGTGATTTTTTCTTTGTTAATGCATTCCAGCGCCTGCTTGGGCTTGAAATAGGGCAGGGGCGACATGGTAACGCCGTGGGTCATGCAGGCCGTCATGGCCAACACCATGCCGAAGCAGTGGAACATGGGTACCTGAATCATCATGCGGTCGGCTGTCGACAAATCCATACAGTCGCCGATGTTTTTGCCGTTGTTCACTACGTTGTAATGGGTGAGCATAACGCCCTTGGGAAAGCCGGTGGTGCCCGAGGTATATTGCATGTTGCATACGTCGTGGCGGTTGATCATGGCGGCACGCTGCCAAACCATTTCAAGCGGCGTTTCATCAGCTTTGGCAATGGCGTCCTCCCAGGTCAGACAGCCGGGCTGCCGGGATTCAACCGTAATAACGTTCCGCAAAAAGGGAAGCTTCTGGCAGTGCAGGGGCTTATGCGGGTCGTGATCAGCCAACTCCGGACAAAGCTCCTTGATGATTTCTACATAATTTGAATCCTTATAGGCGTCAATCATCACCAGTGTATGGGTATCGGACTGGCGCAGCAGGTATTCTGCCTCGTGGATTTTATAGGCCGTGTTGACCGTTACCAAAATGGCACCGATTTTCACCGCGGCCCAGAAGGTGATATACCATTGCGGCACGTTGGTTGCCCAAATCGCCACCTTATCGCCCTTTTTCACGCCCATGGTAATCAGCGACCGCGCAAAGGTATCAACATCATCCCGAAATTCCGCATAGGTGCGCGTATAATCGGTGGTGGTGTAGCGGAAGGCATATTGATCGGGGAAGTTTTCCACCATCTGATCCAAAACCTGCGGGAAGGTCATGTCGATCAGGGAATATTTCTCCCAGACAAACTGACCGGTGCCGGTGGCATTGTCATACAGCGGACGGCGGACAACAGCCTTTTGCGTGTATTTGCTCATAAAGTGTACAAAGTGCGGGAACACGATGCCGGCATTTTCCAGCTCGGGCGACCAGCGCTTGACCCATTCCAGCGACACATAGCCGTCAAAGTTAATGGAGGATAGAGCCAGCAGCATTTCGTCAATGGGCAAATCGCCTTCGCCAACCATGCGGTAGGAAAGGCCGCTGTCTGTCATGACGGAATCCTTGATGTGGACATGCTTGATATAAGCCCCCAGATTCTGGACGGTCTGCTCGGGGTTTTCGCCCATAATACGGTAGGGATGGTGAATATCCCACAGTGCGCCGACGGCGTCGCTGGGGATTTGTTCTAACAGCGCGCGCAAACGGCCGGTATCGGCAAACACGCCGTTTGTTTCTACCAAAAGAACTACGCCGGCCTTTTCGGCCACAGGCGCCAGTTCGACTAACTGACGAACGATATCCGCATCGCAGACCTCGCCCTCGGGTGCAATATCCCTATCGGCCAGAACACGGATGTAGGGCGTTCCCAGCTTTTCGGCCAGTTCAATATATTGAAGCAGCTCCCGCTTATTTTCTTCTGCTTTCTCAGCATCCTTCAAACAACAGTCGGAGGAGAGGCAAGGAATCTCCAAACGGAGCATGCGCAGCTTTTTAAGGGTTTCCGGCAGTCGTTTTTCCGTAAAGGGCGGTGCTGCCGCCGCGTTGATGTCCGCGCCCAGGCCACGGATTTCAATGCCGTCAAAGCCCAGATCCTTAGCCATGGTGTACATATCCACCCAGGAAAAATCCGGACAACCAAGGCTTGAAAAAGCAATTTTCATGTGTGATACCTCCTAAATACGTGTTGAACTGACGCTTTTGCCGGTTCAAAAGTAAAAATGCCTTATTTCTTGACATAATGTATTCATTCTATAAAATTTTATCAGTTTTTCTGCTTACTGTCAACACGAAACAAGACATATATAGAGTTGATTTTTGAACGAAAACGGCTGAAAACATAGTGTATTGAATAACAGAAGGACAAATTTGCCTGTAAGCGACAGGGCAATTTAAATATGGTGGGATGTTGTATGGTAGGGTGCTGGGGGAGAGCGGCTTTCGTAATATTAAAATTTATGCAAGAATTTAGGGCGACAGTCGGGGGATAGCACGGAAAGAGGCCGCTGCAAAACGATTGTCTAATCGGATTGCAGCGGCCCCCTTCTAAGCCGAAAAAAGATTCTGCACATGGGCAGATTATTTTTTTAGCTTGATAACCTCTTTAACCTGCTCGGCGATATTTTTCGCAGTCAGGCCGTATTCTTCCAAGAGAATGGCGGGCTTGCCGGATTTACCGAACTTATCCTGCGTACCCACGCGGCGCAGGGGTACAGGACAGTTTTCGCAGAGCACCTCGGCCACAGCACTACCCAAACCGCCGATTACATTGTGCTCCTCAGCGGTGACAATTGCGCCGGTTTCCTTAGCCGCTTCAATCAGGATATCCTTATCGATGGGCTTAATGGTATGGATATTGATGACGCGGGCGGAAATGCCGGCCTCCGCCAGAATTTTTTTCGCCTCCAGCGCCTCGGGAACCATCAGACCGGTGGCCACAATGGTGGCATCGGTACCGGACTCCAACAGAACGCCCTTGCCCAGCTCGAATTTATAGGTTGCGCGGTCAAACAGCTCAGGCACAGCCAGACGGCCAAACCGGAGATAAACCGGTCCCTGATGTTTAATGGCCGCTTCAACGGCCAGGATGGATTCAGTCGCATCAGCCGGATTGATAATCGTCATGTTGGGGATGGTACGCATAATGCCGATATCCTCCAGACACTGATGGCTGGCACCGTCCTCACCCACAGAAATACCGGCATGGGTTGCCCCGATTTTCACGTTTAAGTTCGGGTAACCAATGGAATTTCTAACCTGCTCAAAGGCGCGTCCCGCCGCAAACATGGCAAAGGAGCTGGCAAACACGGTTTTACCGCAGGTGGCAAGGCCGGCGGCTGTGGTCATCATACTGGCCTCTGCAATACCGGCGTTAAAGAACCGATCGGGGAATTTCTTTTTAAAGGTATCGGTTTTGGTGGATTTGGAAAGGTCGGCGTCTAATACAATCAGATCATATTTTTCGCCGAATTCCGCTAAAGCCTGTCCATAGGCTTCTCTGGTTGCAATCTTTCCCATCAGGCTTCTACCTCCAATTCTTTGATTTGTGCATCAAGCTCACTAATCGCCTGGTTATACTGTTCCTCGTTGGGGGCGGAGCCGTGCCAGGAGGCCTGGTTTTCCATAAAGGAAACGCCCTTGCCCTTAATGCTCTTCATAATGATGACCGTGGGTTTGCCCTTCACAGTCTTGGCCTCACTGATGGCGTCAAAGAGCTTTTCGGGGTCATGTGCATCAGTAACAATCACATGCCAGTTGAAGGCCTTAAACTTTTCATCAATGGGCAGAGGAGACATAACCTTAGCGATATCACCGTCAATTTGCAGACCGTTAAAATCAACAAAGGCGGTCAGGTTGTCCAGCTTGTAGTGAGCGGCAAACATGGCGGCCTCCCAAACCTGGCCCTCTTCCAGCTCACCGTCGCCCAAAACAGAATACACACGGTAGTCCTTTTGATCAATTTTACCGGCTAAAGCCATGCCGTTAGCCGCACAGATGCCCTGCCCCAGAGAACCGGTGGACATATCCACACCGGGCACGCCCTTCATATCCGGGTGTCCCTGCAGATAGCTGTCTGCCCGGCGGAAGGTTGCGCAGTCCGCAACAGGAAAATATCCGCGTTCGGCCAAAGCGCCGTAAAGCGCAGGCGCGCAATGACCCTTAGAGAGAACGAACCGGTCACGGTCCTCCCACTTCGGATTCTTCGGATCAATGTTCATGACCTCAAAGTACAGTACGGACAGAACGTCCGCAATGGATAAAGAACCTCCCGGATGTCCGGAGGAGGCGCTGTATACAGCCGTGAGAGCGTTTTTTCTGATTTTGTTGGCAATAATCTTCAGCTCTCTGACTCTTTTCTTATCCACTTTTTTCGCCCCTTTCAAAAATTAATTTATGGGATATTCTTTAAAACCCTCGCCGGACACCGAGCGGGCGCCGGTGAAGATAATAAACGCATTTGGGTCCTTTTGAAGGACAATTTGCTTAAATTTCATAACTTCCTGTTTTTTAATGACGCACAACAGCATCAGCGCGTCGCTGCCTGCGTACATGCCCCGACTGTAAAGTCCGGTCACGCCCCGCGCCAGCTTGTCCATAACCTCCTTGGCAATATGTTCCGCCTGGGGAGAAATCACATAGACCACCTTGGCAAAGTTGGCACCCTGCTGCATCATATCAATTAAAACGCCGTTTGCCAGGGAAGCAATAACGCCATACAGGCAGCCCTCCCAGTTGCCGAACACAAAGCCCGAGGCAAGAATGATAACAGCGTCGGTAAACAGCACCCATTTTCCTACATCGATGCGGGGAAATCCCCTATGGAGCAGCTGTGCTAAAATGTCGGTACCGCCGGTGGTTGCACCGTAGAGAAACATAAGCCCCATGCCAATGCCCAAAAGAGCGCCGCCGGCAAGGGCGCACAGCATTAAATTATCCGTAATCGGCGGCATGAATGCTGTCGCATCTGTCAGCGCGGAAAACATAAAAGCGCCAAACAGGGAACGCAGCAGAAAGGTTTTGCCCATGCAGCGAAAGCCAAGCAAAAACAAAGGAATGTTTAACAGCAGCATCAAGCTGCCGACGGGGAAGCCGCACAGCGTATGGACGATGATACCAATGCCGGAAAGACCGCCGGCCACCATGTTCACAGGCGCCAGGAACAGGCTGACGCCCAAGGCCGCTATCAAAGCTCCACAAAACAGTATACCATAAATTTTCAAAATACCCAATACTTTTTTCAAAAAAATCACTCCATTTTTCAAAAAAACTGTTTTTATGTAAAAAAGAGCAATTTTTTCTTAAAGTCCCGGAAATCTTGCCGCGTGTATTGCGTTATATGCCAGTTCCATTAAAAAGCTAAGCCTGTCCTTCTGTGCCGTTAAATACAGATAACCCAAAAGCGCTTCAAAGCCGGTTGCAACACGGTATTCCGTTACATCGGCGTTTTTGGGAACCGACGCGGAATGGGCGTTGCGCCCCCGCTTGTACACATCTGTTTCCTCCGGGGTTAAGTGAGGCAAAAGTGCCTGCATAGCGGTGCTTTGCGCACCGGCACGAACAAAAGCCACCGCCTCGCGGTGCAGCTTGTGTGCCGATGTATTTGCCTTCAGAAGAATTTTGGTGCGAATAAAGGCCTCATACACGGCGTCACCCACAAAGGCCAGCGCCAGAGGGGAGTATCCTCTGGCCTCAGCGGGGGACAAAGCGGGCGCTGTGTTATTGTTCATCAGCGTGCCTCTTAATGTTCAGCTTCATGCCCTGACGGGTATCCAGAACCTCCACGCCCAGCGCCTTTAATTCATCGCGCAGCTGATCGGACAGAGCCCAATCCTTGTTCTGCCGTGCCACTTTGCGTTTTTCCAGGAGAGCCTTGACCTCGTCGCTGACGGTGTCCTCCTGCTCCTTATATAAAATCCCAAGAACGCCGCCCAACTCACGGATTTTGGCAATGGCGGCCTTCACCAGAGCCAGCGGGCTGTCAGGCGTGATATTGGTATTGACAAAACGAGCCAGATCAAATATAGCAGAAATGGCATCAGCTGTGTTTAAATCGTCGTCCATGGCCTCGCAGAACTGCGTGCTAAAGGCATCCAGACGGGCAAGCAGCGCATCTTCCTCGGCAGAAAGTGCTTTTTTCTGCGCCTTGGCCTGCATAAACTCCAGATTATACAGGCAGGTATATAACCGTTCCAGACCGGACTCAGACTGGTGGAGCAGCTCGTCGGAAAAGTTAATGGCGCTGCGGTAGTGCGCCGAGAGCATAAAGAAGCGGATGACCTCATAATCATATTTTTTTGCCACATCCCGGACAGTGAAGAAGTTACCCTTAGATTTTGCCATTTTCTCGTTGTTCACGTTGATGTAGCCGTTGTGCATCCAGTACCGAGCAAAGGGCTTGCCGGTGGCACATTCGCTTTGGGCGATTTCATTCTCGTGGTGGGGGAAAATCAGATCCTGACCGCCGGAATGAATATCAATGGTTTCGCCCAAATAGCGGTTTACCATAGCGGAGCACTCGATATGCCAGCCGGGGCGGCCTTCGCCCCAAGGGCTCTGCCAGGCGGGTTCACCCTCCTTCTTCTTTTTCCAGAGGGCAAAATCCATGGGATTCCGTTTCCGTTCATCAACACCGATTCGGGCACCGGCGGAAAGCTCCTCCAGCGGCTGGCCGGACAGCTTGCCGTATTCGGCAAAACGTTGGGTTTCAAAATACACATCGCCGTCTGCTTCGTAGGCATAGCCCTTGTCAACCAGGGTCTTGATGGTGTCAATAATCGCGTCGATGTTATCCGTCGCCCGGGGGTGCACGGTTGCCTCACGAATGGAAAGCCCCTTTGCGTCTTTAAAATATTCGTCAATAAAGCGGTCTGCCAGCTCCCGAACCGTCACGCTCTGCTCGTTGGCATTTTTAATCATTTTATCGTCAATATCCGTGAAATTCTGCACAAATTTCACCTTATAGCCCCGATATTCCAGATAGCGGCGCAGGGTGTCGAAAATAATGAAGGGGCGGGCGTTGCCGATGTGAAAATAATTATACACGGTCGGGCCGCAGGAGTACATTTTTACCTCACCGGGCACCAGCGGAACAAATTCTTCTTTTTTGCGGGTCATGGTGTTGTAAAGCTTCATGTGTTAAACCATCCTTTTATAACAAGATTTCATGCAATTGCTTTTGCGTTATGTATGGGGCTGCCGATCGCTTTCTTCCTGTTCGAGCAGCCGTTTTTCCAATTTGTCAAGACGCGCCTGCAAGCGGCACAGCTCCTGAGAAACCGGGTCGGGAATATGAATCTGATCCAAATCGCTGACCCGCTTATCGTTAATTTTAACAATTCGGGCCGGCACACCCACACAGGTGGAATTGGGCGGCACCTCACTGAGAACCACGGCGCCGGCGGCAATTTTGGAATTATCACCCACTTTAAACGGCCCCAGCACCTTAGCGCCGCTGCCGACCATCACGTTGTTGCCCAGCGTTGGGTGGCGCTTGCCGGTTTCCTTGCCGGTACCGCCCAGTGTTACGCCCTGATACAGGGTGCAGTTATCGCCGATTTCCGTGGTTTCGCCGATGACAACGCCCATGCCGTGGTCGATAAACAGGCCGCGGCCGATGGAGGCACCCGGATGGATTTCAATACCGGTGAAAAACCGGTTAGCCTGGGAAATAAACCGCGCCAGGCCAAAATGCCGCTTTTTATACAGCCGGTGGGCAAGACGATGCCAGCAGACAGCGTGAAAGCCGGAATACATGAAAAACACCTCAAGGGCGCTCCGCGCTGCCGGATCCCGTTCCCGGATGGCTCTGATATCATTTTTTATGTGGCCAAACACTGGCGTATCCCTCCGATATACAATAACAGCGAATTTTAAAAGGAGTCATTTCACCACAGGGGTCAAATATCCCTGCGGGTTCATATCTACTTTATTATATCAAATATCCTGATAAATAGCAAGAACTATGACAAATTTTTCAAAAGACAAACAGCATGACAGCTGATGCCCTCGCCACGGCCTTCAAAGCCCATTCTTTCTGTGGTGGTGGCCTTTACGGAAACGGCGGCAAGCGACACGTCCAGCGCCCCGGCAATTTGAGCGCGCATAGCCGGGATATAGGCGGCCAGCTTCGGCGCCTGCGCCAGCACGGTAACGTCGGCGTTAGAGAGTGCATAGCCGTGCCCGCGCAAAAGCTCTCCCACCTGTTTCAAAAGCTGCAGGCTGTCTGCGCCGCGGTAGGCTTCGTCTGTGTCGGGGAAATGATAGCCAATGTCTCCCAAAGCCGCCGCGCCCAGCATGGCATCCATCAGGGCGTGAAGCAACACGTCGGCGTCGGAATGTCCCAAAAGCCCTTTATCATAGGGAATCACAACGCCGCCCAGAACCAGCGGCCGTCCTTCGGCAAAGCGATGGGCATCATAACCGTGCCCTATGCGTAAATCTGTCATATCAGGCCTCTCTTTCGTCATTTTGCAGCGCCATCAGGTGCTCTGCAAGGAGCAAATCCTCCGGTGTGGTAATTTTAATGTTTCGGTAATCCCCCGGTATAATTTTAACGGCGGCCCCCAGCTGCTCGGCAAGAAAACAGTCGTCTGTGGCAGTCAGGCTGCTTTCCAGCGCGTTTTCGTGGGCGCGGATAATCAGGTCGCGCGTAAAGCCCTGGGGCGTTTGAATTTCAAACAGACGGCTGCGGTCCGGGGTGTCTGTAATCATGCCGTCCTCATTCGCCATTTTCAGCGTGTTTTTGCAGGGAACGCCGGCAGCTGCCGCGCCGTGTGCAGTCACGCCGTCAATCACGTCCTGAATGACAGCTTCCGTAATCAGCGGGCGGGCTGCGTCGTGAATCAGAACAATTTCGGCATCGGATGAAACCTCCCTAAGGGCATTTCGGACAGAAGCCTGCCTTGTGTCGCCGCCCAGGGTGATGGTTTTCAGCTTGCGGACGCCGAATTCTTCCGCAATATCCTTGCAGCCGAGCAGATCGCTTTCTGCGGTTACAATGATAATCTCGCTGATGGCGCGGCAGGCGTCCAGCGCCAGCAGGGTGTGCGCCAGCACCGGCATGCCGCCAAATTCCAGAAAGATTTTATTGATTCCGGCGCCCATGCGGCTGCCTTTACCGGCTGCGGCCAGAATACAGCTGACATAGGGGGTCTGTTTGCTTCGTTTCTTCATATATTTTGCCGTCCCTTCCGTTTAGGTAATAGAGGCTTTAGTCCCCTTTGCCTATGTGCTTCTCCAGCTCCCGTTTTAAATACCGGCCGGTATAGGATTCGGGGCATGCGCAGATGTCCTCCGGGGTGCCGGATGCCACGACCTCACCCCCGGCGTCGCCGCCCTCGGGGCCCAGATCGATAATATAGTCCGCTGATTTAATGACGTCAAGATTATGCTCAATTACCAGTACGGTGTTTCCCGCGTCAACAAGCCGCTGCAGAACCTCCAGCAGCTTGTGTACATCCGCGGTGTGGAGGCCGGTGGTGGGCTCATCCAAGATATAAATGGTCTTGCCGGTGCTGCGCTTTGCTAGCTCCGTTGCCAGCTTGACCCGCTGGGCCTCGCCGCCGGACAGCTGGGTGGAGGGCTGACCGATTTTCACATAGGAAAGGCCAACGTCGCAAAGGGTTTGCAGCTTGCGCTGAATTTTGGGCAGGTTCTTAAAAAATTCAAGCCCCTCCTCTGCGGTCATTTCCAGCACCTCGTATATATTTTTTCCTTTATATTTTACGTCCAGCGTCTCCCGATTATAACGCTTTCCTTTACAAACCTCACAGGGAACGTAAATATCCGGCAAAAAGTGCATTTCAATTTTAATAATACCATCGCCGGAGCAGGCCTCACAGCGGCCGCCTTTCACGTTAAAGCTGAACCGCCCTGCCTTGTAGCCCCGGATTTTGGATTCTGTGGCGCTGGCGAATACCTCCCGGATGTCCGTAAACAAGCCGGTATAGGTGGCGGGATTGGAGCGGGGTGTCCGGCCGATGGGGGACTGGTCGATATCAATCACCTTGTCAAGATATTCAAGGCCTTCGATGGCCTTGACACGACCGGGCACCAGATGGGCGCGGTTTAACTCCTTTGCCAAATATTTATACAGGATTTCGTTTACCAGCGAGGATTTGCCGGAGCCGGAAACGCCGGTGACGGCGCAGAAGGTTCCCAGGGGAATATCCACGTTCACGTTCTTTAAATTGTTCTGAGCAGCGCCCTTGACTTTCAGGAAGTGACCGTTGCCGCGGCGTCGCTCCGTTGGCAGAGGGATTTCCATGCGGCCGCTTAAATACTGGCCGGTTATTGATTTTTCGTTGGCCATAATTTCCTCCACGGTACCGGCGGCCACAACCTCACCACCGTGAACACCGGCGCCGGGGCCGATATCAATAATGTAGTCGGCGGCAAACATGGTGTCGGCATCGTGCTCGACAACAATCAGGGTGTTGCCCAGATCCCGCAGACGCTTTAAGGTGGCAAGAAGCCGGTCATTATCCCGCTGGTGCAGGCCGATGGAGGGCTCGTCCAGAATATACAAAACGCCCATCAGACTGGAGCCAATCTGGGTGGCCAGCCGAATCCGCTGTGCCTCGCCGCCCGAAAGCGTACCGGCGGCGCGTCCTAAGGTCAGATAGTCCAGTCCCACATCAACTAAAAAGCCGAGACGTTCATTAATTTCCTTTAAAATCAGACGGGCAATGGCCATCTCCCGCGGCGGCAGCGTGAGCTCTGAAAAAAAGCGGCGGCAGTCCCGGATGGATAGCTGACAGACCTCCCAAATGTTCAGACCGCCGACGGTTACAGCCAGCGGCTCAGGCTTTAAACGCTTACCGTGGCAGGCGGGGCAGTCCTTAAAGGTCATGAGCTTTTCATATTCCGCCTTCATAAATTCGCTTGAGGTTTCGTTATAGCGCCGCTCCAGATTGTTAATAATCCCCTCAAAGGCCGCCTTGTAGTTGGCTGTGCCGTAGGAACGCTCATAGGAAAGATCAAGCTTTTCGCCGCAGGTACCGTAGAGCAGAATATCCACAACATCGTCAGGCAGCTCACACAGCGGTGTATCCAAAGAAAAACCATAGCGGGCCGAAAGAGCGGTAAAGTACATATAAGAAACGCTTTCCTGATTATCGGCGTTGCCCCAGCCAATGGCAGAAACGGCACCTTCATTAATGGATTTTTTAAAGTCCACCACCAGCTCGGGGTCGATTTTCATTTGATGGCCCAGACCGGCGCAGTGGGGGCAGGCGCCGAAGGGACTGTTAAAGGAAAACATGCGGGGCGCCAGTTCCTCCAGACTGATGCCGCAGTCATCGCAGGCATAGTTTTCGCTGAAGGTGAGCGCCTCACCATCGATAATATCAACCGTCACAAGGCCGGAGGCAAGCCCCAGAGCCGTTTCAATGGAGTCGGCCAGACGCTTTTTATGATCGCCGCCTGCAACCAGACGGTCTACCACAATTTCAATGGTGTGCTTTTTATTTTTTTCCAAAGAAATGGTTTCGGATAAATCGTAGAGAATCCCGTCGGCCTTCACGCGGACATAGCCGCTGCGCTTGGCATCCTCAAATATCTTTTGATGTTCGCCCTTTTTGCCGCGGATAACCGGCGCTAAAATCTGAAATTTAGTGCCTGCCGGCAGGGTCAGCACCTGATCCACAATCTGATCCACGGTTTGCTTTTTAATTTCCTTGCCGCACTTTGGGCAGTGAGGAACACCGGCGCGGGCGTATAAAAGCCGGAGATAATCGTAAATTTCCGTGACCGTGCCCACGGTGGAGCGGGGGTTTTTACTGGTGGTTTTCTGGTCGATGCTGATGGCGGGGGAGAGACCGTCAATCAACTCCACGTCCGGCTTTTCCATCTGCCCCAAAAACTGGCGGGCATAGGAGGAGAGAGACTCCACATACCGCCGTTGACCCTCGGCATAAATGGTATCAAAGGCCAGGGAGGATTTGCCGGAGCCGGAAAGACCGGTGAGCACCACCAGCTTGTCCCGGGGGATTGTTACGTCAATATTTTTCAGGTTGTGCTCTTTGGCACCTTTAATATAAATCTGATCCTTTGGCATTGGTAAACTCCTTTTACATAAACGTAAACACACATCGCGTTTATTATACTATTTTTAATACATAATGTCAAAGATTTTCTGTGCAAATCACGGTGCTTTTCTTATAGTATATTGTTACAAAAATAACAGATTTCGTTAATAATATGTCACAATACGTTAAAAAAATAATTATTCTTGCTATTTTGAATTCTATCCATTATAATAAAGATTAGAGTTTTATTGCGGCGTTCTGCAGACATATTCCCCGGGGCGCAATTCATATAATCGCAAGAGGATTAATACTGGCGGGGGACATGACAGAGGCCGAACGTGACGGGTGAAATAGAAACGGCGGCAGCCGCCGCGGATTGATAGATTGTGAGGTACAACCATGGGGAAACTAACATTTAAACGGGGGATTCATCCCGATGACCACAAAGGGCAGACCAATAGCCTGCCTATTAAGACGCTGATGCCGCCGCCGCTTTTATACTTTGCACTGCAGCAGCATATCGGCGCCCCGCTCAAAGCCCTTGTCAAGCCCGGCGATACCGTGCGGATGGGGCAGAAGCTGGCGGACAGCAACGCGGCCATGAGCGTCCCGCTCCATTCCTCGGTTTCCGGCGTGGTGAAGGATATCGGACTGTATCTGCACCCCACAGGCACGAAAATGCCCACGATTGTGGTGGAGAACGACGGACTGGACACACCGGCGGAGCCCATCAGCCACAGAGCCCTTGACGCCATGTCCGGCGAGGAAATTCTGAACATTATTCACGAGGCTGGCATTGTAGGTATGGGCGGCGCGGGTTTTCCCACCCATATCAAGCTGTCGCCGCCGCCTGAAAAAACAATCCGGCATATTATTGTCAACGGCGCCGAGTGTGAGCCCTACCTGACCTCCGACCACCGGGTGATGCTGGAAACACCGGAAGAAGTGCTGCAGGGACTTTCCGTTGTGATGCGGCTGTTTCCACAGGCACAGGCTCATATTGCCATTGAGGAAAACAAGCCGGACGCCATACGCCGGATTACAGAGCATGCCGGGCAATATCCGGGTGTTCAGGTGCTGACCATGCGGAAAAAATACCCCCAGGGTGCGGAGAAGCAGTTGATCTTCGCCGTGACAGGACAGGAAATCCCCTCCGGCAGTCTGCCGATGGATGTGGGCTGTGTGGTGCTCAACATTGATACGGTGACGGCCATTGCCCGTGCCGTTACCCTGGGCATGCCGCTGTATCGCCGGATTGTAACGGTTTCCGGCAATGTGGTGGCGGCGCCCGGCAACTTTGCCGTTCGGATTGGCACGCCCTTCCGCGCAGTGGTCGAGGCAGCCGGCGGCTGCCTTATTGAACCGGGAAAAATTATTATGGGCGGCCCCATGATGGGTATTGCCGGCTATTCGCTGGACGTGCCTGTGGTGAAGGGAACCTCCTCCATTTTGCTGCTAACAGAGCAGGAAGCCCGGGTTGGTGCAGAAACGCCCTGCATCCGCTGCGGACGGTGCGCTTCCGTTTGTCCCATGCACCTGCGGCCACTCTTTTTAAATGCCTATACCCACCGGGAAAACTGGGAAAAGTGCCGGGAGGAAAATATTCTGGATTGTATTGAATGTGGCTGCTGCGCCTATGTTTGCCCGGCTAAACGCCACCTGGTGCAGTCCATTCGCCTGGGCAAGCAGCGGGCCAGAGAGAAAAAGTCATAACCAAGCGGCTCAGCCGGCCGGCAGAGCTGGTTGGAACCGCTTAAAAACAGCTATGCGGCTGCGTTTCATAATTGTTCAGCAGTCATTAAATAGATATCCGGAAAGGAAGAACAAACCATGGCAAATAACAAGGTGATTGTTTCCTCGTCGCCCCATATCCGGGCGAAGGATACGACACAGCGCATTATGCTGGATGTGCTGATCGCACTGGCACCGGCAATGATTTGCGCAGTTTTCTACTTTGGCCTCCGCGTTTTGTGGATTACGGCAGTTTCTGTTGTATCCTGCGTGGCCTTTGAATATGTCTGGCAGCGGCTTTTAAACAAGCCGATTACAATCTCTGACTGCAGTGCTGCCGTCACGGGGGCTCTGTTGGCCTTTAACATGCCGGTAACGGTTCCCTGGTGGATCCCGGTTATCGGCTCGTTTGTGGCGGTGATAATCGTCAAGCAGCTGTTTGGCGGTATCGGTTGTAATTTCATGAACCCGGCAATGGCGGGCCGTGCCTTTTTGCTGGCTTCGTGGCCTGTTCTGATGACAAGATTCACTGAGCCCTTCACAGGCGGTTTGTTCGCCGCCTCCGACGTGCTGACCTCCGCCACGCCGCTGGCAATTTTAAAGAGCGGCGGGGAGCTGTCGGCGCTGCCGCCTCTCTTGCAGATGTTTCTGGGCAATATCAGCGGCTGCATCGGTGAAACCTCTGCTGCGGCGCTGCTGCTGGGCGGGTTATATCTGGTGATTCGCCGGGTTATCAGTCCCAGAATCCCCCTAACCTTTATCGGTACGGTGGCCGTGCTGTCCTTTTTGTTCTCCAGCGGCAGTTTGAGCGCTGTGGACAGCATGCTGTATAATATTCTGAGCGGCGGCCTGTTTTTAGGTGCAATTTATATGGCAACGGATTATGTCACCTCGCCCGTGTCCCCCAAAGGGCAGATTATTATGGGCGTCGGCTGCGGCTTGATTGTCTTTGTTATCCGGCGGTTCGGCGGTTATCCCGAGGGCGTCACCTATGGGATTTTGCTGATGAATGTGGCCACACCGCTGATTGATAAGTGGTGCAGGCCAAAAAAATTCGGTTATGTAAAAAAGGCCGCGTAAGGAGTGAAAAAGGTGCAGAAAAATGAGAATATGTTTGTGCTGGCAGGTGTTTTGTTCGTCATTACAGCCGTTGTCGCGCTGCTGCTTTCGGCCGTGAACCGGGTGACGGCCGTCCGCATTGAGGAAAACACGCAGCGAGAGCAGGCCGCGGCGCGTTCTGCGGTTTTGCAGTCGGCGGATGCTTTCGCCGAGGTGACGGCAGAGTCCGATGCCACCGGGTTGGTGCAGCAGATTTTTGAGGGACAAAAGGACGGCCAGTTGGCCGGTTACTGCGTCAGTGTTGCGCCGGCAGGCTTTGGCGGCACGATTGATATGATGGTTGGGATTCAACCGGACGGACGGATTGAAGGGGTTAAAATTGTGTCTTTGTCTGAAACGCCCGGTTTAGGCTCTAAGGCGCAGGACGACAGCTTTTGCGGGCAGTTTTCTGGCAAGGGAGCAGCGGGTGCGCTGAAGGTGATTAAAAGCGGTACGGCAGCGGAGGATGAAATTGTTGCCATTGCCGGTGCCACGGTGACGTCTAAAGCGGTAACCGAGGGCATCAATGCGGCGCTTGCAGCCGTACAGGAACTAAAGGAGGCGGGTGCAAAATGAGTGCGACAAAGGAACTGACAAAGGGTATTTTTAAGGAAAATCCCACCTTTGTCCAGCTGTTGGGCATGTGTCCGACCCTGGCGGTCACCACCAGCGTGATCAACGGTCTGGGCATGGGGCTGTCCGCTACGGCGGTTTTGGTGGCCTCCAACATTGTTATATCGCTGATTAGACGCTGGATTCCCAATAAAATCCGAATCGCTTCCTATATCGTTGTCATTGCCGGCTTTGTATCTATGATTGAAATGCTTTTAAAGGCCTATTTACCGGCAATCAGTAAATCGCTGGGGCTGTTTATTCCGCTGATTGTGGTCAACTGCATTATTTTAGCCCGGGCTGAGGCCTTTGCCTCTAAAAACACAGTGGGGAAATCCGCGCTGGACGGCTTGGGCATGGGGCTGGGCTTTACCATGGCGCTGACCATTATATCCACAATCCGCGAGGTACTGGGGAACGGCACATTTTTGGGCATTTCCGTCTTTGGTGCGGGCTTTCAGCCGGCTACTATGCTGATTCTGCCGCCGGGCGCGTTTATCGTGCTGGGACTTTTAATCGGTGTTATTAATCTTGTTGTCAGGAAGCGGAAGGGAGGCGATGCGCAATGATTCTCGACTTGGTTCTGCTCAGCATTACGACCATTTTGGTCAACAACTTCGTTTTGGTTAAATTTCTGGGCTGCTGTCCGTTTTTAGGCGTGTCCAAACAGGTCGATACGGCGATGGGCATGAGTTTGGCCGTTACCTTTGTTATGACGGTGGCCTCGGCTGTGACCTATCTGGTGCAAACCCAGATTTTAGACAGGCTGGGTATCGGTTATATGCAGACGGTGGCCTTTATTTTAGTCATTGCCGTTTTGGTTCAGTTTGTGGAAATGGTGATTCAGAAATTTTCACCGGCGCTTTACAGTGCGCTGGGCATTTATCTGCCCTTGATTACAACCAACTGTGCGGTTTTGGGCGTTGCCATTCTGAATATAACCGAAAAATATGATTTTATCTATTCCGTGGTATATGGTTTTTCCGCCGGGCTGTCCTTTATGCTGGCTATTGTTTTGTTTGCCGGCGTTAGGGAACGGCTGGAGACTTCAGATATTCCCGAGGCTATGCAGGGCTTTCCCATTGCCTTGGTGACGGCCGGTCTGCTGGCAATGGCCTTTCTGGGCTTTCAGGGCCTTAAGTTCTGAGCCGGTAGCGGACCGGAGGGAAATTTTTAGGAGGGTTTTCAATTGATTGATTTGTTATTGCCCGTGGCTGCTTTGGGCGGCCTGGGGCTTGTGTTCGGCGGCCTGTTGGGCGTGGCGGCCAAAGCCTTTTACGTAAAAAAGGATGAACGTGCAGAGCAAATTGTCCAGCTGCTGCCCGGCGCCAACTGCGGCGGCTGCGGCTTTGCCGGCTGTAGTGCCATGGCTTCCGCACTGGCGGAGGGACGTGCAATGCCGTCAAGCTGTGCCGTTTTAAAGGCGGAGCAGCTGCAGGCAATTTCGGAGCTGATGGGGCTGGAGACTGCATCGGTGGAAAAACGCGTGGCGAAGGTTCTGTGCAGCGGAACCTGCAGTCAGGCGGCGGTTAAATATGAATATGACGGCATCCGTGACTGTGTGGCGGCCTATCGCTACGGCGGCGGTGAAAAGGCCTGTCTGTATGGGTGTTCCGGCTATGGCAGCTGTGTGCGTGCCTGTAAATTCGGTGCCATTCAGGTGGTCGACGGTGTGGCACAGGCCGACCCGGAGAAATGCGTGGGCTGCGGCAGCTGTGTTTCGGTTTGTCCCAAGCGGTTAATCGAGCTGGTGCCGGTGACCCAGCGAACCTTTGTTAAATGTCGCTCCAGGGAAAAGGGCGCGGTCATTAAGGATATTTGTAAAGCCGGCTGTATCGGCTGTAAAATTTGCGAAAAAAATTGTCCGACCGGCGCTGTAACGGTGACGGACAACATCGCATCCATTCAATATGATATATGTACGAATTGCGGACTTTGTGCCGAAAAATGTCCGAAAAAAGTAATTGAATTTAAGCAGGCAATGTGATATGATATAAGAGGCCGGTGCGCTGCACCGGTCTCTTATGTTATGTCAATATGCGGAGGCGCCTATGAAAAGGAAAAATTTGATTTTAACGGCTGTTCTTGTTTTGCTACTCCTGCTTGCTATTGCGGGCGTCGGGCTTTACCTGTGGCAGGGCGGCTATCAATATGCTTCCATTAAGGGCTACGGCGTGAACGTGCCGTCGTCGTGGACAACGGAAACAGAGGAAAACACGCTTGTTTTCAGCCACAAGGGCCGGGAAACCGGTCGGTTTTCCCTGCTGTATCAGGACTACCCGCTGACGGATATTCCTGCGGCCTTTGGCTATCAGGGTGTGGAGCCGTCTGTGCGGGAGTCGGATCAGTACGACGTGAAGGTGTATGAGCTTTCCTTTCAGTCTGATGATGGAGATATTCTGCAATATGTTTTTGACGCGCTGCCGGCTGCGCCGCCCTATAAGCTGGTTCTGACGCTTTCAGGCGGCAATGACAGGCTGGCAAGACGCATCCTTGCGGGGATTACACTGCCCGACATTGACGGTTTCGCGCCGGAAAAGCCGGTGGCGGCACCGGCGGGAGAGGCACTGGAACAGGCGGTATATACCATTCAGAATCAATACGGCTTTTTTGCCTATAATCTCAGCCGTCTGGAGGCGCTGCTGACGGACAATGGCCAGCCGGTGTCAAACGGGGATTTATCGGTTTTGACCTTTGTGGCAGATGAAGGGGAGCGTCGGGTGAAAACCTGGTATCATCTGACGTTTAACGGAGCAACACGATATTTGTTTACCTATTATCAGGATGCGGACGGACAATATATTTATGATAATAACCCTGCTATTATCAAGCAAACTACCAAGGCGGTTTCTGCGGAGGAAAACTATACCCGTTACCTGGCGGACGGATTGGTCATTTTGGAGGCGCCCTATAACCAATATACAGAGCATCAGGATGCCCTGCTGCAATATAAGGGCACCCTGATCGGCGATAACAGCAGCGTCCACGGACTGGTGATGGAGGCGCTGCCGGCCGGCATTGTTTTAGAAGGTATTGAACTGGAAACAGAGCAGGAGCCTTACGGTTTGACGCTGCAATATACACTGGCCAGAGATGATCAATATGTTAAGGACGGCGTTTTGCAGGAAGCGCCCTTTTATCAGAATGCCCTGGTGCTGTTCAGTCTGATTGAAAATGTGGATCGGATTCAAATGGATATTCAGGGTGCCGGCGGCAAGCATCAGGTTGCCTATTATCGTCAGACGGCGGAGCAGCAATTTGAAAATCAGGATTTGCGCGGCTTTTCCAGCGACCGGGAAACCTTTGGCCGCTTTGCAGAGGATATCCCCAAAATAGAGCCGCCGGATGAGAACGGCTCCGGCAATAAAACGGACGGTACCCGGGCGATCTATTCCACAACCGTAACGGTGAGCAGCGGTGCGGTTGTTAAGCATCCGAAAACCGGACAGATGGTGTCTGTGGTGCCATATGCGGAACGCTACGGTGTGTCGCAGTATCTGGATAAGCCCATTACCGTAACGCTCTACGAGAAGGTGGAGGGCGGCGAGACGGTTATGTGGGCGGCCGCCAGCTACGGCGGTGCAACGCTGGGCACCTATCCTGTCAGCTCCCGGGCGGAATTTGACAGTCTGTTGGGTATGCTCCCATAAAGGAAAGTGGCCGCGGCAAACAAATCGTTTGCCGCGGCAACTTTTTGGATGGAAGAAAAATCGTGCAGTTTTTTTGTTCTCGCCCGTTCTGTCACCGTAATGATTTTGTCTAACGATATTTTTTTCTGTATTCTGTCGGCAGCATTTGATGTGCCTTTTTGAATTCTGCTGAAAACTTGCTTTGACTGTCATACCCGACAGATCGTGCAATATCCGCCACACTGGCATCTGACTCACGAAGCAGAAACGCCGCCTTTTCCATGCGGTGTTCCCGGATATGGGCGGCAATGGAGTTTCCGTAAACGGTTTTAAACAGTGTTTTCATGGTAGAGGGGTTCATCAGAAATTGTTTAGACAGCTCTTCTATAGTCATGCGTTGCTCCAGATTTTGCGTCAGATAGTCGTGAATTTTCTTAATAATCTCAATCTGGCCGGGACGATAGCCGTCAGGACAGGAAATTTCCATTGTCTTTTCAATGGCCAGATGCAGCAGCCGGCTTTCTTCGGTATCGGCCGCCCGATAATAAACCTCTTTGCCGTTGCGGCGGCTGCTCACAAGGCCGCTTTCTTTTAGCTGCCGCAGATGGTGAGATACCGCCGGACTGGACATTTCAACCAGTGAAGAAATGTTGATCACACATTCCTCGCAGTGGCACAAAAGCCAGAAAATACGCAGACGGCTGAAATCCGACAGCTGTCTGAATACATCGGCCACGGTGCTGAACCGCTCTGTCCTTCTCAGCTGCTCCTGCAGGTGTTCTGCCTGGTGGTTGTGTCCGTGATCGTGGGGTAATGTCATTGTTTCCATTCTCGTTTCCTCCTGTTTGCAGCAAATCGCTCCGTTTAGAAGTATTTTTCGCCCGTTTGGCAGAACCGGAGCCGAAAGCGTTGACTTTACGGTGCAGTTTTATTATACTACAAGCAGAACGATTAAACAAGTAATTAATTGTTAAATCATAAAATTTTACGGAAAGAGGTTTAAATATGAAAAAGACATATAAAATAGAAGTCGATTGCGCTAATTGTGCTAATTTGATAGAGGCGGCGGCTCAAAAAACACCGGGTGTTCAAAACGCTGTCGTCAGCTTTATGACCCAGAAAATGGTGGTTGAATTTGATGCCGGTGAGGACCCCGCACAGGTTATGCGGGCCGTGGTTAAGGCCTGCAAAAGGATCGAGGACGACTGCGAAATTTATCTGTAGTGCGCCTGCCGCAAGCGTGATTCATTAAACAGGGATTCATTCCCTGGCTGGAGGTAACAGTATGAACAAAAAGCAAAGAAAAATGCTGATTCGCATTATAATATCTGCGGTTATGCTGATTGGTTTAAATTTCGCGCCCATCGGTGGTGTTCTGCGGATGGCGCTCTATTTAGCCACTTATCTTGTGATTGGTTATGATATTCTTCGCAAGGCCTTTCGCGGCCTGATAAACCGTCGGTTTTTTGACGAAAATTTTTTGATGGCGATTGCCACTTTAGGCGCTATTGCACTGGCAATTTACGAAAAGAGCGGCGATTACAATGAGGCCATTGCGGTAATGCTGTTTTATCAGATAGGGGAGCTGTTCCAGAGCTTTGCTGTTGGCAAGAGTCGACGCAGCATCAGTGCGCTGATGGATATTCGCCCGGATTATGCAAACGTTGAAGGCAAAGAGGGTCTGGAACAGGTGGATCCGGAAACGGTGGCAGTCGGCACGGTGATTGTGGTGCAGCCGGGAGAACGTGTTCCCTTAGACGGCGTGATTGTGGAGGGACGTTCCAGCCTGAACACCAGCGCTCTCACCGGCGAGAGTCTGCCGCGAACGGTGGCAGTCGGTGACGAAATCATCAGCGGCTGCATCAATATGACCGGTGTGCTGAAAATCCGGACAACCAAGGTTTTTGGCGAATCCACCGTGTCTAAAATTTTAGAGCTTGTGGAAAACGCCAGCTCCCGGAAATCTAAATCAGAGAACTTCATTTCAAAATTTGCCAGAATTTACACCCCCGCCGTTTGTTGCGGCGCGTTGGCACTGGCTGTCCTGCCGCCGATGGTCAGGAGCTTATTTATGGGTTCAGGCGGCGCGTGGGCGGTCTGGCTGTACCGCGGGCTGACCTTTCTGGTGATCAGCTGCCCCTGCGCGTTGGTGATTAGCATCCCGCTCAGCTTTTTTGCCGGCCTGGGCGGTGCAGGGAAGGCGGGCGTGTTGATTAAGGGCTCTGCCTATCTGGAAACCCTGTCCCGGGTCAAAACCGTTGTCTTTGATAAAACAGGGACTCTGACTAAGGGGGTGTTTGCGGTCAGCGGTATCCACCACAGCAGCATGGAAAAGGAAAAGCTGCTGGAGTATGCAGCACTGGCGGAAAGCGCATCCTCCCATCCCATCAGCAGGAGCCTGCAGCGGGCTTATGGACGCTCTGTTGACCGGAGCCGTGTGGGTACGGTTGAGGAAATCGGCGGAAACGGCGTTGTGGCTCAGGTTGACGGCCAGACCGTTGCTGCCGGTAATGATAAGCTGATGCAGCGTTTGGGGATATCCTATCGGGACTGCCATCTGGCTGGGACGATCATTCATATGGCGATTGACGGCGTATATGCAGGGCATATTGTGATTTCAGACGTTTTGAAGGATAATGCCGGGTCGGCGATTGCAGCCCTGAAAAGGGCCGGTGTGGAAAAAACGGTTATGTTGACCGGTGACGGCAAAAAGGCAGCTGCCGGAGCCGCGGCCGCTCTTGGCATTGATGAGGTACACAGCGAGCTGTTGCCCGGCGATAAGGTAGCCGAGGTGGAGCGGCTGCTGGCTCAGCAAAGGGGTAAAGCGCGGCTGGCCTTTGTCGGCGACGGCATTAACGACGCGCCGGTGCTGTCCCGGGCAGATATCGGCATCGCCATGGGTGCCATGGGCTCTGACGCGGCCATTGAAGCGGCTGATGTGGTCCTGATGGATGACGATCCCCTGAAAATCGCCAAAGCCATAAAAATTTCCCGCAAATGCATTGCGATTGTTTACCAGAATACTGTGTTTGCCTTGGGCATCAAGCTGCTTTGTCTTGGACTGGGCGCATTGGGAATTGCCAATATGTGGACGGCGATTTTTGCCGATGTGGGCGTTATGGTGCTGGCGGTGCTGAACGCCATCCGCGGGCTGAGCGTGCGCAGGGTTTAGTCCCGCAGTCAAGGCGGGAAACAGTCGGCAACGGAATTTTTTGCTTCTGCAGGCATATCTGACCGGTTAAATGGATTGACATTTGACTGCAAGGGTGGTACAATAGAACCGATTGTTTTTTAAAGAGCGGTGACCGGCTGTTCCTGCAGACTGTCACCCCGTCGGCTTATGCCGGCGTTTTACATCAGAAAGGCAGTGAAACTCAACATGATCACGGTTATATCCGGCCTGGTAATACCTTTAATCGGGACGTCTCTGGGTGCGTCCTGCGCACTTTTTATGCGAAAGGAGATAAACCCCCTGCTGCAGCGGGGACTAACCGGCTTTGCAGCGGGCGTTATGGTGGCGGCCTCCGTATGGAGCCTTTTAATACCGTCTATGCAGCAGGTGTCTAACATGGGCCGGCTGTCCTTTATTCCGGCGGCCGTCGGCCTTTGGCTGGGTATTTTGTTTTTGCTGGGGCTGGATCGCTTCATTCCGCATCTGCATGCAAGCAGCGGAGAAACAGAGGGCTCGGCTAGCCATTTGGGACGAATGACCATGCTGGTTCTGGCAGTGGCACTTCATAATCTGCCCGAAGGCATGGCGGTGGGCGTGGTTTACGCCGGTTATATGTCCGGTGATGTGTCCATAACGGCAGCAGGTGCCGTGGCCCTTTCTATCGGTATTGCCATACAGAATTTTCCGGAGGGCGCGATTATATCCATGCCGCTGCGGTCTGAGGGCGTCAGCCGCTTCAAAGCCGTTTGGTACGGCATTTTGTCAGGTGTGGTGGAGCCGGTGGGCGCCTTGCTGACAATTTATGCCGCAAGACTTGTTGTCCCGATTTTACCGTATCTTCTTGGCTTTGCTGCCGGTGCAATGCTCTATGTGGTCGTGGAGGAACTGCTTCCGGAAATGTCGCAGGGGAATCATGCCCATGCCGGTGTTATGGCGTTTGCGGCGGGGTTTACGGCCATGATGATTCTGGACGTGGCGCTGGGCTGATGTGATTCTTAAAAAACACTTACGAACAGGCAACATTGATAGCCGTTTGATTCCGGCAGAAGCTGTTATGGATCATGCTGTCAGGTTTAACGGTTTTTTCATTTTACGCTATAAAAAGGCTTGACATTTATCATGATTGGTGCTATACTAAATTGGTAACTGAATGATTATCATGGGGGTGTAGCTCAGTTGGGAGAGCGCTGCGTTCGCAACGCAGAGGTCAAGGGTTCGAATCCCTCCATCTCCACCACGTCGGAGCAAAGTTCGCTTTGCTCCGACATATTTTTTTGTCAAAAAATATG
>CAYUUO010000013.1:0-45275 GCA_964447945.1 uncultured Oscillospiraceae bacterium | reverse complement strand
TTCGGGGAACTCAGGCAAAGGGGCTCTGCCCCTTTGAAACCCCGTAATCTGGCCGTGTCGGCAGGGGGTTCAGGGGACGGCAGTCCCCGGCAAGAAAATGTGAATATTTGCGCATAATAAAAGGTTTAGCAACACGCTAAGGGGCTGCAGCAAAACTGCAGCCCCTTTTGTGGATAGTCTGAATTTTTATTGTCGGTCGCGGCACATCAGTTTTTATAGCCAAAGTCGGGGATGATATGCCAGCGGCGGTGGAAGTAATGAGCGGCCAGCTTGGGGCGGCGGTCGCGGGTGAAGATACCCTTTTTATTGCCGTCAACCCGCATGATACCCTGTATGGTGGCAAAATCGGCAAAGTTCCAGACCTGCTCGCCGATGAAAAAGTCGTAGCGGTCGGTGACCTCGTGGACGGCTTTATAAAAATCAACCTGATATTCCTCAGTGAACATGGTTGGTGTGGCGGCGTGAAGCCCTGCCACGGTGTCTGCACCGTATTCGGTAAACATCAGAGGCTTGCCTAGTTTTTTCCAATATTCCAGCTCCAGCGTCAGCGCCTGCGCCGCGGCTTGCAGATCGCCGCCATATACATACCAGCCGTAGTAACGGTTTAAGCAGATAACGTCCGTTATGGGCAGGGTTTTATCCTTGGAATAATCGTTTTGCACGCCGACGATGGTTACCGGACGGTTTTGCGGATCGCACTGATGGGCCAGCTCGTAAAGGGGCCGGTAATATTCCAGGGCACTGTCGGGGAAGGTGGTGGTATCTGATTCGTTGGCGATTGACCACATGACAACACAGGCACGGTTTTTATCGCGGGCGATCATATCCTGGATGACCTCCCGGTGATGCTCCTTTGTGCGAAGAATCTGATAGGTGTCCTTAGGCTCGCTGCCGGCCGTGGCACCAAAATTCATGTTGACGCCTACCGCCGGGGTTTCGTCAATGACCACAATACCCTCCCGGTCGCAGAGCAGCATCATTTCCTCCGAATAGGGATAATGACTGGTACGGAAGGAGTTGGCACCAATCCAGCGAATAAGGTTTAAATCCTTAACGTTTAACACGTCATCTGTGCCGCGGCCGCGGAAGGGGGCATCCTCATGCTTGCCGAAGCCCTTGAAATAAAAGGGCTTACCGTTAATCAGGAAGGATTTGCCGCGCACCTCCACCGTGCGGACGCCGAAGGGTTCTGTGTAGGTATCCTCGCCGAAATGTACCTCTGCCTGATACAGATAGGCGGCCATGGGCTCCCACAGGTGCACATTTTCAATGGTAAAGGTGCCGGTGGCACCTGCGGCCTCGGCTACCACGGTGCCGGTTTCGTCACGCACCGTGACGGTTACGCTGCCATCACCGACGGTGTCGATCCGATAGGCAACGTGGGTGGCGGTTCCCTCCACTTTCGGTGTGAGGGTGATGTCTTGAATATAACTTTTGGGTGTGGTATAAATTTTGACAGGACGGCTGATGCCGCTGTAATTAAAAAAGTCAAAGTTCGGGTAGTTTTGCTTTTTGGGCGTTACGCCGGGCAGATCGGGCAGAAGCCCTGTCAGCATGTTGCCGCCCTGCTCGCTGCCGACGGGCAGTGTGGAATAATCAATCCGGTTATCCACGGCCACGGTCAGGCGGTTTTCGCCGGGGCGGAGGTGTTCGGTGATTTCAACCTCGAAAGGCAGAAAGCCGCCCTTGTGCTGACAGAGAAGGGTGTCGTTTACATAGACCATGGCGCTATGGGTGACGGCACCGAAGCGTAGGACGACACGCTGGGACATCATAAAGGCCGGCACGGCGAAGGTGCGCTGGTAAAAAACCCAGCCGTAATGGTCGCGAAAGGCCTCCCCTTCCTTCTGGTCGTTATAGGAAGCGGGGACGGCGATGGTCATGGGGTCGGATAAGGGCGCTGCGTACCAGTTATCCTCAAACCCCCTTCCGTCATCCAGCTTAAAGTCCCAGACGCCGGACAGGTCGATCAGGGCGCGTGCAGGGTTCAGTTTGGGATAGAGCATTAAAAACATCCTTTCGTTTATTAATAAAAAGCCTATATTTGACAGGGTTTTTGTCTGGCTAATGATGGGTCATGGCCGGATTTGGGCGCGGGAAAAGGCGGGATCAGGCCTTGTCGGCCGTGTGGCGCTCCTTAATCAGCCGGCGGTTTTCTTCTATCCGTTTGCGGGACAGCGGATACCAGAAGATTAGGATCAGCGCAACGATGAAATAGCAGATGGCCGGTACGATGGTGGATACCGTGTAAATCCGCTGGGCTACCTCCGGCGCCTGTACGATGTTTTCCGTTGAGGACACGTAGCCGATCATGGACAGGGCATAGCCGCCCAGGCCGCCGGCTAAGGCCTGTCCGATTTTACGGGCAAAGGAATAAACGGCGTAAATGGTGCCGTCATCCCGGATGCCGGTGTGTGCCTCCTGACTGTCGATTACATCGGTTATGAAGGCCCAGATCATCAGATTGAAAAGTCCCACGCCCAGGTTGGCAAAAAGCAGGAAAACACAGAACACCCAAGGGTTTTGAATCCGCAGGAGGAACAGCAGGAAAAAGATTACGGAGGACAACAAAACGGCAGCGCCGGAGGCCTCCTTTTTGCCGAATTTTTTGGCGATGACCGCGCTGAAGGGCGCCAACAGGAGGGCGCAGACAGTTTGCAGAAAGCCGGCTGTGCTCATGGCCTCTTTGTTTTTAAAGTAATCCATAAACAGATACAGATTCATGGTGTTAGAGAGCAGGGAGGATAACAGCAGGACAATGGCGGCAACAATAATGGCCCAAAGCGCCCGGTTATCTGCCATGCCGCGCAGCGTGGCGGCAAAGCCCTTGTCCGATTGGGCGGCGGGGTCTATGGTGATGCGTTCCCGGGTCAGAGAATAGCACAGGGCATAGCAAATCAGTGCTAACAGGGCGAAAACAATCACAAGCGGCAGAAAACGATCGCCGATAATCAGCTGATTCCCCTGGGCGTCATAGGTATAAATCACCAGCGGTACGCCGGAATTGACAATGACACCGGCAATGGCTGCGCCGACGGAACGGAAGGTGGACAGAGAGGTTCTGCCGACAGGGTCATCGGTGATGACGGAGGCCATGGAGCCGTAGGGAATGTTGATGCCGGTATAGCAGATGCTGCCCCACAGCAGATAGGTGACGTAAATATAGACAAGCTTGCCCCAATAGGGAAGGTTTTTCGCGGCGGGGATGAACATCAGGATACCTGCCAGAACAACCGGGACGCACATCCGCCGGATCCAGGGACGGAAGCGGCCGCTTTTGGCGGGTTTCGCCGTATCCACAATCCGTCCCATGGTGATATCCGTGAAGGCGTCTACAAACCGTGCCACTAAAAACAGGGTTCCCACTACCTCTCCTGCAATGCCCAGTACCTTGGTGTAAAACACCATCAGAAAGGAACTGGCAAGCATGAAGAAAAAGTCGTTGCCCAAATCACCAAACATATAACCGAGCTTATCGCGCAAGCCAAAATTTTTTGTATTCATAGTAAAATCTCCATTCCGCCGCCCTGCATCGGCACAAATAGTCATGTAAAATCTCTTATCCGCAGGGAAAGGAACTTTCGCGTTATATACGCCTTTGCTGTGTTAGTTTAACCCATTGATTCTGTTTATACTAATTTTTTTTATTTTTTTCATCCGGTATTCATCGGTTTATGGTTGTTTGATGCGAAGGAATCCGGGAAAAACTCACTAATTTTGTTTATTTTCAACGAATTTAAAAGATTTAAAGCTACGTTCTTGACCTTGGGAATTTCTTATGATACAATATATATTGCGGTATTTTGTGTTATACTATTTATGATTTTGTATATTTATTATCTGCATGTGTACAACAGGAAGGAGCAAAACAATGGATAAGGAAAAAATTATTACTAAAATTTGTGATTCCGGTATTGTTGCCGTGGTTCGCGCCAACGACGCAGAGCAGGCAGTGAAAATCGCAGATGCGTGTATTGAAGGCGGCGTACCTGCCATTGAGCTGACCTTTACGGTGCCCGGTGCGCATCATGTTATTGAGGAGCTGGCTAAGCGCTACACCCCCGATCAGATTATTTTGGGCGCCGGTACGGTTATGGATTCGGAAACGGCCAGAATTGCCATTTTATCCGGCGCGCAGTATATCGTCAGCCCTTATTTTAATCTGGAAACGGTTAAGCTTTGCAATCGGTACAGAATCGCCTGCATGCCCGGCGCCATGACGATTAAGGAAGTGGTTGAGGCCATGGAGGCCGGTGCCGACATCGTTAAGCTGTTCCCCGGCGAGGCGGGCGGCCCGAAGATGATTAAGGCAATTAAAGGCCCTGTGCCTTATGTGAAGCTGATGCCCACAGGCGGCGTGGATGTTGACAATGTGGCCGAGTGGATTAAGGCCGGTGCGGTGGCCGTTGGTGCGGGCAGCGCTTTGACAGCCGGTGCAAAAACCGGCGATTATGCAGCGATTACTGCCAAGGGACGCGAATTTGTTAAGCGGATTAAGGAAGCAAGAGGCCAGTAAGGCCCATAGGCCGGAAGCCTTCCGGCTTGCTTGTCACAACAGAAACTCATACTGTTAAAAATTTGTGCGTCTGCACACCGAAAGAAAATATAATGGAGGTATTAGGATGGCTAAAATCGTAACATTTGGTGAAATTATGCTCAGACTGCAGACCTATGATCATCAGAGAATGATTCAGGCAACGGGTCTGGAGGCTAAATTCGGCGGCGGAGAGGCAAATGTGGCCGTTTCACTGGCTAATTACGGTCATGACGCTTATTTTGTAACCAAGCTGCCGGATAATCCGGTTGGTGCATGGTGCCTGTCTGAGCTGAGAAAATATGATGTGAAAACGGATTATATCGCTAAGGGCGGCGAGAGAGTCGGCATTTATTTTGTGGAAAAGGGTGCGTCTCAGCGGGCTTCTACCGTTACCTATGACCGCGCACATTCGTCCATTTCCACTGCGCAGTCTGCGGATTTTGACTGGGATGCGATTTTTGACGGTGCCCAGTGGTTCCACTTTACCGGGATTACACCGGCTCTTTCTGATGATGCGGCTGCGCTGTGTCTGGAAGCCTGTAAGGCGGCGAAGAAGCACGGCATTACGGTCAGCTGCGATTTGAACTTCAGAAAGAAGCTCTGGACCAGCGAAAAGGCCGGCAGAGTTATGGGCGGCCTGATGGAATATGTGGATGTGGCAATTGCTAATGAGGAGGACGCTGAAAAGGTATTCGGTATCCGTGCGAAGGAAACGGATATTACCTCCGGTGAGCTTTCCGACGAGGGCTATCGCGATGTGGCCAGACAGCTGGCAGATAAATTCGGGTTTTCCCATGTGGCGATTACGCTGCGGGAGAGCATTTCTGCATCTGTTAACAACTGGTCGGCGCTTTTGTATGACGGCAAGGATTTTTATAAATCGAAAAAATATAACATTAACATTGTGGACCGGGTCGGCGGCGGTGACTCCTTTGGCGGCGGCTTGATTTACGCGCTGCTGGAAAATTACAGCATGCAGGACACCATTGAATTTGCCGTGGCGGCCTCCTGCTTAAAGCACACTATTGAGGGTGACTTTAATTTGGTGAGCGTGAAAGAGGTTGAGGCCTTGGCGCAGGGCGACGGTTCCGGGCGTGTGCAGAGATAATACGTTTTTTTGACGCGGCTGGCCTTGCCAGCCGCGTTGTGGTTTCAATGAATTGATTAAAAATTATATTTTAGGAGTTTAAGCATGAATAAGTCGAATTCGGTTGTCCTTTCCGACAAGGTAAAGGAAGAGTGCGGCGTTTTCGGAATTTATGATAACGACGGTTTTGATGTGGCGCGGCTGACCTATTATGCGCTTTACGGTTTGCAGCACAGGGGTCAGGAAAGCGCAGGCATTGCAGTGAATAATGACGGAATCTTTTTGTCCCATAAGGATTTGGGACTGGTGCCTGAGATTTTTAATGATTTGATTTTAAATCATCTCAAGGGCAACATTGCCGTGGGACATGTGCGATATTCTACAAAGGGCGGCAACTACCGGGAAAATGCCCAGCCGCTGGTGAATAAATATGTCAAGGGAACACTGGCCCTGGCTCATAACGGCAATTTGATTAATTCCGGCGAGCTACGGGATGAGCTGCAGCGCTCCGGCGCTATTTTTCATACCTCCATTGACAGTGAGGTGATGATGTATAAAATCGCCCAGGAGCGGATTCGCGCCCATTCCATTGAGCAGGCGGTTTTGAATGCCATGGATCATATCCGCGGCGCTTATTCCATTGTGATGATGAGCCCCCGGAAGCTGCTGGGCGCCAGAGATCCCTATGGATTCAGGCCGCTGTCCATTGGGAAAATAAACAATTCCTATGTGCTGTCCTCGGAAACCTGTGTGTTTGACAACATCGGCGCGGAGTTTGTGCGGGATGTGGAGCCGGGCGAGGTTGTGTGGATTGATCAGGAAGGGCTGCATTCCATTCGGCACGAAAAGGCGCTGGAGAAAGCAAAAATCTGTGTTTTTGAGTATGTATATTTTGCCCGCCCCGACAGCGTGATGCAGGGCGCCAGCATTTATGAGGTGCGGAAGGAAATGGGCCGTCAGCTGGCCAAGGAATATCCCGTGGAGGCCGATTTGGTCTTTGGTGTTCCGGATTCCGGCCTGTGCGCGGCCATTGGCTATGCGGAGGCCTCCGGCATTCCCTACGGAAAGGGCTTTATTAAAAATAAATATATCGGCCGGACCTTTATCCAGCCTACCCAGGCGCAGCGGGAGGCGGCCGTGAATATTAAGCTGAATGTTTTAAAAAGCAGCGTGAAGGGCAAACGGGTGGTTATGGTGGATGATTCCATCGTCCGCGGCACCACCTGTGCCAACATCATTCGTGCAGTGAAGGAGGCCGGGGCTACGGAGGTGCACATGCGCATCAGCTCCCCGCCCTTTATGTGGTCCTGTTACTTCGGAACGGATATTCCGTCCCGGGACGGCTTGATGGCGGTGCAGTACAGCGTGGAGGAAATCCGTCAGAAAATCGGTGCGGACAGCCTGGGCTATTTGAGCATGGAGGGTCTTCGTGCGGCTACCCGGGATTTAAATTGCGATTACTGTCATGGCTGTTTTTCCGGAGAATATCCTATGGAGGTACCGGCAAGTTTAGATAAATCAGAATTTGAGCATATCGGGGAGGGCAAAAAATGAGTATGGCATATAAAGCGGCCGGCGTGGATGTGGAGGCCGGCTATGAAGCGGTGAAGCTCATGCGGGAGCATGTGAATAAGACCTTTACGCCCGGCGTTTTGAGCGGCCTCGGCGGCTTTGGCGGGCTGTTTGAGCTGGGCGGCGGGTATAAAAATCCGGTGCTCGTTTCCGGTACGGACGGTGTGGGCACCAAGCTGCGGCTGGCCTTTTTGATGGACAAGCATGATACCATCGGCCAGGACTGCGTGGCCATGTGTGCCAACGATATTGCCTGCTCCGGTGCAAAACCGCTGTTTTTTCTGGACTACCTGGCTGTGGGGAAAAATGTGCCTACCCGGATTGCGGAAATCGTTAAGGGCGTGGCCGAGGGCTGCCAGCAGGCAGGCGCGGCACTGATCGGCGGGGAAACCGCTGAAATGCCGGGCTTTTATGGGCCGGAGGAATATGATCTGGCCGGTTTCTGTGTGGGCGTGGTCGATAAGGATAAAATCCTGGACGGCAGCCGGACCAAGGCCGGTGATGCACTGGTGGGTATTGCCTCCTCGGGGATTCACAGCAACGGCTATTCGCTGGTGCGGAAGATTTTCAATCTGGATTCAGACGGCGCCGCTGAGCGGCTGGCCGATACACCGGCAGGTTTGACCTGTTCTTTGGGCGAGGCGCTTTTAACACCCACAAAAATTTATGTCAGGCCGCTGCTGTCTGTGATGGAAACGGTTGGGATTCATGCAGTGTCCCACATAACCGGCGGCGGGTTTTATGAAAATATTCCCCGGATGCTGCCGGAGGGACTGTGCGCTAAAGTGGAAAAGAACAGCTTTGAAACGCCGGCAATTTTCAGACTGATGGAGGAAACGGCCGGGCTTTCGGAGCGGGATTTATATAATACCTTTAATATGGGTATCGGTCTTGTGCTGGCGGTTGATAAGGATCGGGCTGATCAGGCGGTCAACCATCTGGCGGCTCTGGGCGAGCGCGCCTGGGTCATCGGCGAGGTTGCCGAAGGCGATCAGGGCGTTATCCTTGTGTAAAGAGGAAAAGGACATGAATATACATACAAAAAAACGGATCGGCGTTTTAGTATCCGGCGGCGGTACAAATCTACAGGCGATCATTGACGCGGAGAAACGGGGCGAGCTGAAAAGCGGCACGATTGCAGTGGTGGTTTCCAGCAAGCCGGGCGTATATGCGCTGGAGCGTGCGGCGGCGGCCGGTATTGAGGGCGTTTGCGTGGCCCGGCGGGATTACGGAGATCGGGCCGCCTTTGAAAAGGCGCTGCAGGAAGTGCTGGCGGCGCGGCAGATTGATGTTTTGGTGTTGGCAGGCTTTATGCTTGTTTTAAGCGACAGCTTTATCCGGCAGTATCCGGATCGTATTATCAACGTTCACCCCGCCCTGATTCCCTCCTTTTGCGGAGACGGCTTTTACGGCCTGCGGGTTCATGAGCGGGCATTGGAATATGGTGTGAAGGTGACAGGCGCCACAGTTCACTTTGTGAATGAGGTGACGGACGGCGGCGCCATTATTCTGCAAAAGGCCGTGGATGTGCCGGAGGGTATTGATGCCGAGGCGCTGCAGCAGCTGGTGATGCGGGAGGCGGAGCATATTCTTCTGCCCCGGGCGGCGGAGCTTTTGTGCGCGGGACGGCTGAGCCGGGACGGGCGGCGCGTGGTCATACACTGACTGATGATAAAAAAGAAGGGATGGATTACATATGGCAAAAAGAGCATTGCTCAGCGTATCTGACAAGAAGGGGATTGTGGAATTTGCGAAGGGACTTGTGGAATTGGGCTTTGAGCTTGTATCCACCGGCGGCACCAAGCGGGTTCTGGCTGAGGCCGGGCTTACGGTGACAGGTGTTTCGGATATTACCGGCTTTCCGGAGTGTTTAGACGGACGCGTGAAAACCCTGCATCCGAAAATTCACGCCGGTATTCTGGCTATGCGTTCCAATCCTGAGCATATGCGGCAGCTGGAAACGCTGGGGGTGGATACGATCGATGTGGTGGCCATTAATCTGTATCCCTTTAAGGAAACCATTCAGAAGGAAGGCGTTACCTTAGAGGAGGCCGTTGAAAACATTGATATCGGCGGCCCCACCATGATTCGTGCGGCGGCTAAAAACTATCAGGATGTGGCCGTTGTGGTCGATCCGGCGGATTATAACACGGTGCTTTCTGAATACAGGCAAAACGGCGAGGTGAGCCGTGACACCAAGTTTTATCTGGCCTATAAGGTGTTTGAGCACACCGCCAGCTATGACACGCTGATTTCGACGTATTTAAGAAAAACAATCGGTAAAGAACTGTTCCCGCAGAAGCTGTCCCTGACCTTTGAGAAGGTGCAGGATATGCGGTATGGTGAGAATCCGCATCAGCAGGCGGTGTTCTATAAAGAGATCGGCCCCTGCTACGGCACGCTGTCGGCAGCCAAACAGCTTCACGGGAAGGAATTATCCTATAATAATATTAACGACACAAACGGCGCACTGGATTTGGTGAAGGAATTTACGGAGCCTACGGTGGTGGCCTCCAAGCATGCCAATCCCTGCGGCGTGGGCAGCGGCGATACCATTTTTGAGGCCTATCAGAGAGCCTATGAGGGCGATCCTGTATCGATTTTCGGGGGAATTATTGCGGCAAACCGCGAAATTGACGCTGCAACGGCAGAGGCTATGAGTAAAATTTTCCTTGAAATTATCGTGGCACCTTCCTTCTCTCCAGAGGCGATGGAAATCCTGACGAAAAAGCAGAATATCCGTCTGTTGGAGCTGCCCAGCATAGCGGTTCGTGCGGATAAAAACGATTTTGATATGAAAAAGGTTATGGGCGGCCTGCTGGTGCAGCAGCGCGATACAGAGCTGTTTGCGGAGGAAAATTGGCAGGTGGTGACCAAGGCACAGCCCACAGAGGAACAAATCAGGGATTTAAAATTTGCCTGGAAGGTTGTCAAGCATGCAAAATCCAACGCGATTGCAGTGGCAAAGGATAACATGTCTTTAGGCGTGGGGCCCGGTCAGACAAATCGGGTGATGGCAGCCAGAATCGCCCTGGATTATGCCGGCGAACGGGCGCAAGGCGCCAGCCTGGCCTCCGATGCCTTCTTCCCCTTCCCGGATACAGTAGAAGCCGCAGCCAAAGCGGGCATCAAGGCCATTATTCAGCCCGGCGGCTCCAAAAGAGATCAGGAGTCCATTGACGCATGTGATCAACATGGGATTGCTATGGTATTTGTAGGCATGCGGCATTTTAAGCATTAGGAGGACGCGCTATGGAAATAACATTCGTCAAGCAGATCCCGGAAGACTGTTACGACGAGTTGTTGGCATTGTTTGCGCTTTGTGACGATGATTTTCTTCCGCCGCTCTCCGCCCGCACGGGCACTACGCAAAAAAACTTTACGGCGGGGGGTGGGACGGCTGAAGAACCCGTGGCCTATTGCCGTGAAATTATGGCACAAAAAGGGTTTTTAGTGACAGAAAACGGACGACTGGCGGCGCTTTTAAGCTTTCGGGAAAACTATACTTGCAGCGTTATTTCGGCCGATACCTTCCCCAATACGTATATTTCCACCATTGTGGTGCATCCGAATTACCGCGGGAAGGGATTGGGAAGCAAGCTCTATCATGCACTGATGGAGGCATATTCTGATCATCAGATTTTTACGCGTACCTGGTCAACCAACGCGTCACAGCTGCGGATTTTGCCAAAAATGCAATTTCATGAGTTTGCGCGCATTCAGAATGACCGCGGAGCGGGGATAGATACCGTATATTTTTGCCGTAGTGCACAGCAGAAAGGAATGGAACAAAAATGAAAGTATTAGTGGTTGGCGGCGGCGGCCGTGAGCATGCAATTATATGGAAGCTGGCGCAAAGCCCGATGAAGCCGGAATTGTTTGCGGCGCCGGGCAACGGCGGCATATCCCGTTTGGCTAGGTGTGTGGATATTCAGGCTTCGGATGTGGAGGGTGTTGTTCGTTTTGCCAAGGAAAATCAGATTGACCTGACGGTTGTGGCGCCGGACGATCCTCTGATGCTGGGGATGGTTGATCGTCTGGAGGCAGAGGGGCTTAAGGCCTTCGGCCCCCGGCAGAACGCTGCTTTGATTGAAGGCAGTAAGGTTTTTTCAAAGAATTTAATGAAAAAATATGGGATACCGACGGCAGCCTATGAGGTGTTTGACGACAGCGATAAGGCGATTCAATACCTGAAAACGGTTTCCTATCCGACCGTGGTGAAGGCAGAAGGTCTGGCGCTGGGCAAGGGCGTTATTATTGCGGCGGATTTTGACGAGGCGAAAGCCGCGGTGGAGGACATTATGTGCGACCGGGTTTTCGGCGAGGCAGGCAGCCGGGTTGTGATTGAGGAATTTTTGACCGGGCAGGAGGTATCTGTTCTGGCATTTACAGACGGCAAGACCCTGTGCCCCATGGTCAGCGCTCAGGATCATAAGCGTGCCTATGACAACGATGAGGGCTTAAACACAGGCGGCATGGGTACGTTTTCGCCCAGCCGGCTCTATACGGAGGCGGTGCATGCAGAGTGCATGAACAATATTTTTCTGCCGACGATGGCGGCCATGAATCAGGAGGGACGTACCTTTAAGGGGGTTTTATATTTCGGACTGATTATGACAAAGGACGGCGTGAAGGTGATTGAGTATAACGCCCGGTTCGGCGATCCTGAAACGCAGGTTGTACTGCCCAGGCTGCAAACCGATTTGCTGGAAATTTTTCTGGCTGTGGCGGAGGAACGGCTGGCGGATATCAACATCCGTTGGGCGGATAACGCGGCGGTCTGCGTGGTGTTGGCTTCCGGCGGCTATCCGAAGCAATATACAAAAGGACTGCCCATCAGCGGTTTGGAGGCGGCGGAGGCCGATCCGGACATTACGGTGTTTCATGCCGGAACCAAGTGGGATGGCGGGCAGTTTATAACGGCCGGCGGCCGCGTTTTGGGTGTGACAGCGGTGAGCGGTGATTTGGAGGGCGCCATCAGCAAGGCCTATGAGGGCGCGGCGAAAATTCATTTTGACAACATGCATTACCGTCGGGATATCGGCAGAAAAAAAGAAAGTTTATAAACACAACAGAGAAAAAGTGTGTAATATGCTGAATCGGGAAGAAGGAAATTAAGCGTTGTACAGAAAAATTGTGGACTTTCATGCCCACGCCTTTCATGATAAAATTGCAGAGAAGGCCGCCCGGAATCTGAATGAATATTATGGGATTCCGCTGGCGGGCAACGGTATGTTCCGTATTCTGCTGGACAGCATGCGGGACAATCATATAGACAAGCTGGTGGTGCATGCCACCGCCACAAAGCCGGAGCAGGTGCCGGTGATTAACGATTATATGGCCGGGCTGATCGGGCCGGATATTATCGGCTTTGGCACGCTGCACAGCGGCTATGCCCATTGCGGGGCGGAGCTGGACAGGATTGAACAGCTGGGACTCCGCGGCATTAAATTTCATCCTGTTTTTCAGGGCTTTGCCATTGATGATGAATCGATGTTTCCCATTTATGAGCGTTTGGAGGGGCGGCTGCCGATTCTATTGCATGTGGGTGACAAAAACACTGATTGTGCCACGCCGGAACGATTAGTCAGAGTGCTCCGGCGGTTTCCGGGGCTGACGGTGATTGCCGCACATCTGGGCGGTTACGGCGAATGGGAGGCGGCGAAGCGTTATATCATCGGTCATGAAAACGTATATGTGGACACCTCCAGCGCCATCCGGTTTATGGAGCCCGGGGAGGCGGCGGCTATGATTCGTGCCCACGGTACGGATAAGGTGTTGTTTGGAACTGATTATCCGCTGTCGCTGCATAAGGCAGAGCTGGAGATATTTGACCGGCTGGGACTGACGGAGGCGGAAAGCGAACAGATTTTGTGGAAAAACGCCTATCGGCTGCTGGGTCTTTCGGAATGAGGGCGGCTGATAACAGAACGGAGCGGAGCGGCATGGAACATAAGGAAATTTTAGCGGCGATGGTTTCCCCGCTTTGTTCGTGGTACGGAAAAAATAAGCGGGTGCTGCCATGGCGGGAAAATCGGGATCCTTACCGGGTTTGGGTATCGGAAATTATGCTCCAGCAAACTCGGGTCGAAGCGGCGTTGCCTTACTTTCAACGGTTTTTGGCGGCACTGCCCACCGTGGAGGCCTTGGCCGCGGCACCTGTGGAGCAGCTGATGAAGCTGTGGGAGGGGTTGGGCTATTATAGCCGCGTGAAAAATATGCAGAAGGCGGCTCAGGTGGTTACGGAGCAATATGGCGGGCGGTTTCCGGCTGACGTGAAGGCGTTGTCGGCGCTGCCGGGCATTGGTGACTATACGGCGGGTGCGGTGGCGTCTATCGCCTTTGGGCTGCCGACACCGGCGGTGGACGGCAATGTTTTGCGGGTGGCGGCCCGGCTTTGTGATGACGATACGGATATTATGCTGCCCCAGACAAAGCGGCGGGTTAAGGCAGACCTGGAAACGGTGTATCCGCTGGCGGCAGACTGCGGCGATTTGACCCAGGCCATTATGGAGTTGGGTGCGTTGGTTTGTGTTCCGGGGACGCCAAAATGCGACAGCTGTCCGCTGGAAGCACTCTGCCGGGCTCGTGCCGCCGGGCGGGAGCGGCTTTTGCCGGTGCGCGAGGTAAAAAAAGAGAAAAAACTGATTTGCCGGACGATATTTTTGCCGGTTTGCGGTGATCGGATTGCCTTGGTCAAACGGCCGGATACAGGCGTTTTGGCCGGGATGTGGGAATTTCCCGGCGCAGAAGGGCATTTGACGGAGGAAGAAGTGAGGCAGACGCTGACGGATCGGGGGTTGACCGGGGCGGTGCAGCGGTTTACAGACAGCCGGCATGTTTTTACCCACCTGATTTGGGATATGCACAGCTATATTGTACGGGTGTCGGCACAAAGCGAGGGTTTCTTTTGGCCATCCTTCCGGGAACTGGAACGGGAGATTGCCCTGCCCTCGGCCATGAAGCCCTTTTTGCAGGCACTGCTGCGGCAGAAGGAACAGGCAGCAGACTGAATGGAGACTGTTCGGCAGTGAAAAACATTGTTGTCGCATGTCCTGTTTACGCAGGGCGCTGTCAATTCGACTTTTTACGGTCTTTTCTGTTTTTGTTAGGGAGGCGGAGAATTCGTAAAATGATGATCGGATCAGGGAGACGGTTACGATGTCGGATTCGGCATGCCCCAAAATGGGGGTTTACTTTGTTCGTTTTTTATGTTACAATACAATAGGGTAGTATATATTTTGGGTATATTATATGCATACACCGCGGGTTTGCCGATGCCGGCGGCACAGCTTTTTTTGAGGAGGCCGGGCATTTGCAGGCGCGCAGGTTAGATGGACACCTTATCCGCCCACAGATGGGGTGACGGTATTTTCATAATTTTTTTGTGGGCGGAAAGGCAATGGTATTTCTATGAGAAAGCAATACAGACCAAAACCGGCCTCTAAAATGTCCGGCGGGAAAAGGGCACTGTTAACCGTTGGGATTATTGTGTTATTGATTGTCTTGTTTTTCCTTTCCTTCTGGATTACCAGTCTGGTGTTAAAGGCGAATCAGCAGCCGCTTTTGCCGCAGCAGGGCGGGGTGGCGGCAACAGCGACACCAAAGCCCACCTACGAGGAACTGGAAAAAATGGTGATTGAAAAGGAAGAAAAAATTAAGGCACTGGAGGCGGAACTGGACAGATATCGGGGCGGAGCGGCTTCGTCATCGACGGGCAAAGCACCGGCTGTGACATCTCAGAAGCCGACGGCCAAGCCGACACAAGCGCCAACTAAAGCGCCGACTCAAGCACCGACTATAGCGCCAACTAAAGCGCCAACCCCGGCGCCCACGCAGGCGCCGACCAAAGCGCCCGATCCGGCACCGACGCAGGCACCGGCCGAGGAAACACCGGAGGCGGCGGAATGAGCAAGGGCAGCAAAAGGCAATTTTACACCCGGAACGAGTCGGAAACACGGCAGGTTGCCGCGGCACTGGCCGGGCAGCTGCGTCCGGGTCAGGTGCTGTGTCTGCGCGGTGAGCTGGGCGTTGGCAAAACGGTTTTCGCCCAGGGGCTATGTGCGGCGCTGGGCATCTGCGAGCCTGTCAGCAGTCCGACCTTCACATTGGTGAATGAATATGAAGGCACGGATTTTTCGGTGTATCATTTTGACTTGTACAGAATTGAGGAGCCGGAGGAGCTGTATGAAATCGGCTTTGAGGAAATGGTCAGCGGCAATGCTGTTGTATTGATGGAGTGGCCGGAACGCGCCGGTGCGCTTTTACCGGCCGGGCGGACGGAGATTTTGCTGGAACGCGAGGGTGAGGACGGCCGCCGGATTACCGTGGAGGAATTGGCAGAATGATTGTGTTAGGACTGGACGCGTCCTCGGACGCGGCGGCGGCCGGTCTGGCGGCAGACGGCGCGTTGTTATGTGAATATACCGTTCATAACGGAAAAAACCACTCTCTTACCCTGCTTTCGATGATTGAGGCAATGCTGCGGGAGGTGGGTGTGTGTTTTCAGGATATTGATGCGTATGCCTGCGGCATTGGGCCGGGCTCCTTTACAGGTGTGCGGATTGGTGTGGCAACGGCCAAGGGCTTTGCGCAGGCCTGGGAAAAGCCGGTGGTGCCGGTGTCTAGCCTGCGGCTTCTGGCAGACAACATCCGCGGCTTTGACGGACTGCGCGTCAGTGCGGTGCATGCCCGGGTGGATGAGCTTTATTGCGCAGCTTATGCAGCAGACGATACGGAGGTGCTGGCGCCCACCGTTATGACGGTGGAGGCACTGCTTCAGTATCTGGACGGTAAGCGGTGCATGTTGTTGGGCAGCGGCGCACAGCTGTTTGAAGAGCGGTTTACAAAAGCGTTAGGCAGCGGCGCGGTCTCCGCCGGCGGCTCGGTTCATCTCATTCGCGGCGGTGCTGCGGCAGAGGTGGGGTATCGGCTGGCCTGTGCCGGCGGTATGATTCCCTACGGGGATATTGCTCCGGCCTATCTGCGGGCTTCGCAGGCGGAGCGGGAATATCAGGCAAAGCATAAATAATGTCTACTGAACAAATGGTTTTGCGAAACCGTTTGTGTGAAATTTGTAATTTTCAAACTTAAAAACAGCATTAAAATGCTTAGACTGTCGAAAAAGTTTTTTCTGCAAAATAGTGTTTTTTTTAGCCAGGCCCCGTTCCGCCCGCCGAGCCCGGGCGGTCTTTCGTTCCCCTTCGGGGAACTCGGACAAAGGGGCTCTGCCCCTTTGAAACCCCGTAATCTGGCCGCATAAGCAGGGGTTTCAGGGGACTGGCCGACTGGGCAGGGTTTGGCAAGAAAATGTGAATATTTACGCATAATAAAAGGTTTATCGACACGCAGAGCATTAAAATGCTATTTTTAGGTTCACGACATTGATTGACTTACTGTTTGTGTCGGCTGTCGGGAAACGACACCCGACACAAAGTGCAAGGTTTTTGACAAAAAAAGCACAAAAACCTTGCACCTGAATAATTCTGAAACGCTTGCAAGCCGCTATGCGGCTGCGTTTCAGAATTATTCAGCAGTCATTAAATAAAAGGAGGAAACTGTGATGATTGTTATGGGAAGTGACCATGGTGCTTTTGAGCTTAAAGGTGTTTTAAAGGAATATTTGCAGTCAAAGGGCAAAGAGGTTTTGGACTGCGGCGTTTTTGACGCGACCAGTGTGGATTATCCCGACATTGCCCAGCAGGTTTGCGAGAAGGTGAACAGCGGTGAATATGAATTTGGTATTTTGCTGTGCGGAACCGGGATTGGCATTTCCATTGCGGCAAATAAAATCGACGGCATCCGCTGCGCGCTGGTTACCAATGCATATTCGGCGGAAAAGGCCAAGCAGCACAACAATGCGAATGTTATCGCCATGGGCGGCCGCGTGCTGGGGCCGGATCTTGCCAAAAGTATTCTGGACGCTTATATGAACGCTTCCTTTGAGGGCGGACGGCACCAGAAGAGGATTGATAAAATTCACGCGTTGGAAAAATAAAACTTTGGAAAAATGAAATTGATTATAGGGAAAGCGGGGGCATGGTTATGACGGAAAGACGCGACAAGATTAACTATTATCTGGATATTGCACAAACCGTATCGGAGCGCGGGACCTGTTTACGGCGGAACTACGGCGCTATTTTGGTGAAGAATGATGAAATCATTTCCACCGGATATAACGGTGCTCCGCGTTCGCGGCGGAATTGTATTGATTTGGGGCGCTGTTTGCGGGAACAGCTGCAGATTCCCTCGGGACAGCGGTATGAACTGTGCCGTTCGGTTCATGCGGAGGCAAACTGTATTATCAGCGCATCTCGGCGCGATATGCTGGGGGCGACCCTGTATCTGGCCTGCCGGAATCCGCAGACCGGCGAGGTGATGCCGGATTCTAACAGCTGCAGCATGTGTAAGCGGCTGATTATCAATGCGGGCATTAAGGAAATTATCGTCCGGGATACCCGGGAGGACTACAGGATTATTCCCGTGGCGCGCTGGATTGATAATGATGACAGTCTGTTTGAGGAAGAAATCCGCGGCGGGCTTGAGTCGGAAAAGTAGAAAGAAGAATTAATGTGACAAAAAAAGTCAGGCGCTGTTTTGGGGGGCATAAAACAGCGCCTGATTATATATTCATTGCCGAAGCAATAAATACCTTAGTAATTTACGGTGTTTTTCATTTTGAGACGGATGGAATCCGAAATCATGGCGATAAATTCGCCGTTGGTGGGTTTTCCTTTATTGGTATCAATTGTATATCCGAAAATGCTGTTTAAAATTTCCTCCCGACCCCGATTCCATGCCACCTCGATGGCGTGGCGGATGGCGCGCTCTACCCGGGAGGATGTGGTTTGGTAGCTGCGCGCCACCGTGGGATATAGCAATTTGGTGATGGAATTGATAAATTCCTTATCCTGAATGCAGAGGCTGATGGCCTCCCGCAGATAATTATAACCCTTGATGTGAGCCGGGACGCCGATTTCGTGAATGACATCGGTGATGATGGCCTCCAGATTGTCCGGGTTGATTTGCGGCAGATTTTTCAGCGGCTGGGCTTCTGTTAGAGAAAAGCTTTCGCCCAGAACCGGGCTGCCGCCGGCGGCCGTTTTTGTTTCGCCTGCGTTTTGCATGACCTGACGGATCCGCTTTAACAGAATGTCGTTATTCTGGAGGGGCTTGACCAGATAGTACTGCGCGCCCAGCTGCAGTGCCTTGCAGGTAATATTGTCATGGCTGACGGCTGAAATCATAATATAAGCGGGCTTTTTGTTCAGTTGGGTCTTTTGCAGACGCTCCAGCAATTCAAGACCGTCCATTCGCGGCATGACCACATCCAGAATGACAACATCGGGAAGCTTTTCCATAATCAGGTCAAAGCCGTCTAAACCGTCGTGGGCTATTCCTACGGTTTCCATATCGTTAGTTTCGTCGATGTCCTTCTGAATTGAATGACATAAGGGTTTATTGTCATCGATTATGACAACAGAAATTTTTTCCATCCTGAAACTCCTCCTCGTATCGTAAATCAATATACCAATATTTTACAATTTTGTTTTGATGATGATATTATAACACCATATACTGGAAAATGCAAGCTAAAATTTGCCAATTATTGTATAATTTTGGAAGTTCGTAATTTTGTTTCATAATAACCCCGTAAAATCAATAAATAATTATAAATTTGGAAACAATGGACACGAAAAGTGTCATTATATCTTGAAAAAAATCATCCGGACTGGCCTTTTAAAAAATTTGTCAAATAGTTTTTGCGCAATTTGTGATTGTTTTTTGAAAGTGCGGCACGGTATGCAGTACGGAGGTGCTATTGCCGGTAGGCGTGGGACGGCGGGGGTAATGGAAAATTATACAAATGCAGGAAGGTATATTTGGTGATATTTGTGCATGATTTCTTTTTTATTTTCTATTTATTTTATGGGCATAATATGATATAATATATAAGTGTATGTTGTAAGCTGGAAGGTAAGATGTAAGAAATAAGCTATAAAGTGCGGCCTTTACGGTTTATTTCTTATCTCTTGCTTTTAGCTTACCTGCAGACAATTAATTTTTTATGGAGGTTAGCTATGTTTAAAAGCTATCAGATGGAACTGGCGGGTCGTCCGCTGGTGATTGAAACAGGGAAGTATGCAGAACTGGCCGGCGGTGCCGTTATGGTTCGTTACGGCGACACGGTGATCCTGTCAACGGCGACGGCCTCGGCCAAGCCCAGAGAGGGCATCGACTTTTTTCCTTTGAGCGTTGACTTTGAGGAAAAGCTTTATGCCGTTGGTAAAATCCCCGGCGGCTTTATTAAGCGGGAAGGCCGCCCCACGGAAAAGGCGATTCTGGCGGCTCGTGTGATTGACCGGCCGATTCGTCCGCTGTTTCCCAAGGATTTGCGGAACGATGTGGGCGTCGTGAATACGGTTTTGTCCGTTGAGCAGGATAATTCTCCTGAAATTACGGCGATGATTGGTACGTCCTGCGCCATCAGCATTTCCGATATTCCCTTTGCGGGCCCCATCGGCGGTGTTGTGGTGGGCTATGTTGACGGCAAGCACGTGATTAACCCGACCAGCGAGCAGCGGGAAAAGAGCCTGATGTCGCTGACTGTTGCCGGAACACGGGAAAAGGTCGTGATGATTGAAGCCGGTGCGAAAGAGGTTTCTGAGGATATTATATTTGAAGGGATTCAGCTGGCGCACGAGGAAATTAAGAAAATTTGCGATTTTATTGCCGGGATTCAGGCGGAGGTTGGTAAAGAAAAGTTCAGCTATGAGCCCCATGTGGTGGATCCGGCTATCTATGAGGATGTGAAGGCCTTTGCTGAGGGTAAGCTGAAGGTTGCGCTGGATACGGACGATAAGACCGTGCGCGAAAAGAATCTGAAGGTAATTTACGAGGAATTTTATGCTCATTATGCGGACAAGTATAATGAAGAGGAGCACGGCGCGGCTGTGACCGAGGCCATGGAAAAGCTGCAGAAGACAATTGTACGCCGCTGGATTTTAGACGAGGGCAAGCGTGTGGACGGCCGCGGGATTACGGATATCCGTCCGTTGTCTGCCGAGGTGGCCATTCTGCCCAGAACCCACGGCTCCGGCATGTTTAAGCGTGGTCAGACGCAGGTGCTGACGGTGGCGACACTGGGCGCCATGGGCGACGCGCAGTCGCTGGACGGCATTGATTTAGACGATCAGAAGCGGTATATGCATCACTATAATTTCCCCTCCTATTCGGTGGGTGAAACCCGTCCCTCCAGAGGACCCGGACGGCGTGAAATCGGTCACGGCGCATTGGCTGAGCGTGCCTTAGAGCCGGTTCTGCCCTCTGAGGAGGACTTCCCTTATGCCATCCGGCTGGTTTCGGAGGTTTTAAGCTCTAACGGCAGCACCTCTCAGGCCAGCGTTTGTGCCAGCACACTGGCACTGATGGATGCAGGCGTGCCGATTAAGGCGCCGGTTGCCGGTATCTCCGTCGGTCTGGTGACGGAGGGCGAGCGCTTTATTACCATGGTGGACATTCAGGGTCTGGAGGACTTTTACGGCGATATGGACTTTAAGGTGGCCGGAACCAAGGAAGGTATTACGGCCATCCAGATGGACATTAAGATTGATGGCTTAACGCCCCAGATTATTAAGCAGGCTCTGGCGCAGACCCGCAACGCCCGGTTCCACATTATTGACGAGGTGCTGCTTAAGACCATTGAGGCGCCCAGAGAATCTCTTTCTGTTTATGCGCCGAAGATTTTCACCATGACCATTGATACGGATAAAATCCGCGACGTTATCGGCTCCGGCGGTAAGACCATTCAGAAGATTATTGCCGAGACAGGCGTTAAGATTGACATTGAGGATGACGGTAAGGTTTACATCGCCACGGCTGACGAGGAAATGGCGAATAAGGCCATGGAAATTATTAAAGGACTGACCGGGAATATTGAAATCGGTTCTATTTATAAAGGAAAGGTTGTCAATATTCTGCCCTTTGGTGCGTTTGTTGAGTTCTTGCCCGGCAAGGACGGCATGGTGCATATTTCCAAGCTGGCAAACAAGCGTGTTGCTAAGGTGGAGGACGAGGTCAACATCGGTGACGAGGTTATGGTTAAGGTCATTGAAATTGACAGACAGGGCCGCATTAATCTTTCGCGTAAGGACGCGATGAACGAGCTGAATCTTTGGTAAAAGCCAGCGCGGCGGCCGGGGTGACCCGCACTGCCGCGCTTTTGTTCAACAACACAGGAGCCGGTTTGGCCGGCGGCCGGACAGAGGTGAGCGCAGGTGCTTTTGGTTGGCGTTAACGCAAAATTTATTCACAGCAATCTGGCAATCCGCTATCTGGCTCGCCTTGACCGGCGGTGCGCCTTTCGGGAATATACTGTTTCTGACAGGGCGGAGCACATTGCGGCGGATTTGTATAAAACAGGGGAGCGGGTGCTGCTGTTTTCCTGCTATATCTGGAACATTGCATGTATCCGGCGGGTTTGTGAAATTTTGAAAAAAGCAGACAGCGGGCTGTGCATATCCTGGGGCGGGCCGGAGGTTAGCTTTGACCCGGCGCGGCAGCTGGCAGAGAATCCGGCCGTGGATTTTGTTTTATGCGGTGAGGGAGAACCCTCCCTGTCCCTTTTTGCCGACGCGCTGACAGAGGGCGGGTTTGACCGCGTGCCGGGGCTTTGGTATCGGGAAGGCGGCACGGTGAAAAAAAGCCGGGAACCGGCCCGGGAGGCGGTTATGGATGAACTGCCCTTTCCCTATACGGAGGCAGATATGGCGTCGCTTCGCAACAGGATTGTTTATTTTGAAACGGCTCGCGGATGCCCCTATCGCTGTGCCTTTTGCTTATCCGGCGGGGCGGGCAGTCTGCGCTTTTTGTCCCTTGACAGGGTGGAGCAGGCCGTTGACTTTTTTGCAAGGCATCGGGTGCCGCTGGTGAAGCTGGTGGATCGTACCTTTAATGCTGACCCCGACAGGGCGCTTTCGATTATTGAGGCTATTAAACGGCGGGGCGGCGAAACTACCTATCATTTTGAAGTTCGGGCGGAGGCCATGACGGAGCCGCTGATTCAAAGCCTGCAGACAGCACCAGAGGGCATGTTTCAGCTGGAAATCGGCGTTCAGAGCACAAATCCGGACACCCTGCGTGGCATTAACAGAAGCCCGGCCTTTGAGCGGCTGGCAGGTGTTGTGAGGGCGCTTAGCCAAAACCGGAACATTCATTTGCATTTGGATCTGATTGCCGGGCTGCCGGGTGAGAGTATGGCGGATTTTATCCAATCCTTTGAGCAGGTGATGGCGCTCCGGCCCCATCAGTTGCAGCTGGGGTTTTTGAAAAAACTGAAGGGTGCGGCGCTGCGTGCACCGGGTAGCGCTTTCTGGGACTTTCCGCCTTATGAAATTGTGCACAGCGATGCCATGAGCTATGAGGAGCTGCTGCGGCTGAAGGATGCAGAGGAAATGCTGGAGCGGTATTATAACAGCGGTGCGTTTCAAGCATCGGTTTCCTACATATTGGATACCTACTATGTCGGCCGGGCGTTTGCGTTTTTTTGCGAGATAGCGGAATTTTTGGGGGCAGATACCGCGCCGCAGGGACAGAAGGCACTGTTTGAAATTTTGTATCGCTTCGGCATGGAGCGTTTTGACGACCGGGGCATTGCTGACCGGCTGGTTTATGACTATTCCCTGCGTCACAGGGACACCTTAAGCTTTATGCAGAGCGGTGACGGTTTGAAGGCTCGGGCTTTTGAATTTTTGAAAAAGCCGGAGCGCGTGGCACTTTATTTTGCGGATTATGCCGGTGAAAAACCGGTTACATTATATAAAAAAATCCGGTTTGTACCGATTGGACGCCGTATTTTCGCCTTTGATTACGGGAAAACGGCGGCGGTTGATGTTACGGCGGAATTTGAATAGGAGGAACAGTTTATGTTTCAGGTTACGTTAAAGGATGGCAGCAAATTATCGGTGGAGGCGCCGAAAACCCTCTTTGATTTAGCGGGCGATATCAGCGGCGGCCTGCAGCGGGCAGCACTGGCTGCGGAGGTGGACGGCAAGGTTATGGAGCTGAATCGGACGATTGACAAGGATGCGTCTGTCAGTTTTCTGACCTTTGATGACCAGAAGGGTCGGGACGTTTTTCGGCATACCGCATCCCATATTCTGGCACAGGCGGTTAAACGGCTGTATCCCCAGGCAAAGCTGGCGATTGGCCCGGCCATTGAAAACGGCTTTTATTATGATATTGACTGTGAGGTTTCCTTTACGCCGGAGCTTTTGGAAAAGCTGGAAGAGGAAATGCGCAAAATTGTTAAGGAAAACCTGGCGGTTGAGCGGTTCACTATGTCCCGCCAGGAGGCACTGGCTTATTTTGAAAAGGCGGGAGAGCCCTATAAAAAGGAACTGGTGGAGGATTTGCCGGAGGATGAGGAAATTTCCTTTTACAAACAGGGTGAATTTACGGATTTGTGCGCCGGGCCGCACCTTAAGTCTACCGGCAGCGTGAAGGCCTTTGCCCTGACCAGTGTGGCGGGTGCTTACTGGCGCGGCAGCGAAAAAAATAAAATGCTGCAGCGTATTTATGGCACGGCGTTCCCGAAGAAATCGGAGCTGGAGGCCTATCTGAACATGCTGGAGGAGGCCAAAAAGCGCGATCACAGGAAGCTGGGACGCGAGCTGGGCCTGTTTATGATGAATGAGGCAGGGCCGGGCTTTCCCTTCTTTCTCCCTAGGGGCATGATTTTGAAAAATCTGCTGCTGGATTACTGGCATAAGCTCCATGAAAAGAACGGATATCAGGAAATATCCACGCCGATTATGCTGAGCCGGTCGCTGTGGGAAACCTCCGGACACTGGGATCATTACAAGGACAACATGTACACCACGGTTATTGATGAGCAGGATTTTGCCATTAAGCCTATGAACTGTCCGGGCGGAATTTTGGTATATCAGTCGGAGCCGCGGTCCTATCGCGATCTGCCGTTGCGTATGGGTGAGCTGGGCCTTGTGCACCGGCATGAGAAATCCGGTCAGCTTCATGGATTGATGCGGGTTCGCTGCTTTACGCAGGATGATGCGCACATTTTTATGATGCCGGAGCAGATTCGTGATGAGATTAAGGGCGTTGCCAGACTGATTGACGAGGTTTACCGTTTGTTTGGCTTTAAATATCATGTGGAGCTTTCTACCCGTCCGGAAAACAGCATGGGCAGTGATGAGGACTGGGAGATGGCGACAGAGGCTCTGCGCGGGGCGCTGGATGATCTGGGTCTTGATTATGTTGTTAACGAGGGCGACGGCGCCTTCTATGGCCCGAAGATTGACTTCCATTTGGAGGATTCCATCGGCAGAACCTGGCAGTGCGGCACCATTCAGCTCGATTTCCAGCTGCCCCTGCGGTTTGAACTGGAGTACACGGGTGCGGACGGCCAAAAGCATCGCCCCATTATGATTCACCGCGTGGCCTTTGGCTCTATTGAGCGGTTTATCGGTATTTTAATTGAGCATTTTGCCGGCGCTTTCCCCACGTGGATTGCGCCTGTTCAGGTGAAAATTCTGCCCATTGCGGACGCCCATCATGATTATGCCTACGCCGTGCGGGATATGCTGCAGGCGAAGGGCGTGCGCGTGGAGGTGGACAGCCGGAATGAAAAAATCGGCTACAAGATCCGCGAGGCACAGATGAGCAAGGTTCCCTACATGTTGATTATTGGCGGTAAGGAGTGCGAGGAGGGGACGGTTTCCGTCCGTGCGCGCCGGTCGGCAGATATGGGCGCTATGACCAAGGAAGCGTTCTGCGACATGCTGCTGGAGGAAATTGAAACCAAAAAGAACGACTGACGGAGGGTTGTTATGGAGCATGAATATATTCTTGTGAAGGCAGAGGAAAACGGCGTTAGCATTATGGGTCTGACCCGCGGGCGGGACACCCGCTTTCATCACACGGAAAAGCTGGATCAGGGCGAGGTATATATTGCGGAGTTTACGGAAACGACCTCGGCCATGAAAATTAAGGGCAAGGCCAAAATTTATACCAAGCATGGCGTGGTTGAGGCGGAATAGCCGGCAGAAACGCGTCGGGACAGAATAAAAGCGGGAGGTCTTTCTATGTGGATGGTTGTTTATATTACGCAAAGCAAGGAATCGGCGGAGAAAATCAGAACGCTTTTACAGCAGGCGGGACTGCCTGTGAAGGTTCGCAGTGTGAATCAGAGCGGCAATGATCAATTCGGCTGCTATGAAATTTTGGTGCCGGAGGCAGAGCTTTCCGAGGCACACGGCGTGATTATTGAAGAGGTTTTGTAGGCATGCAAGAGCGGAACAGACTGGGGTTCGGCTTGGGCTGAGTGGAGTTAAAGGAGGGTCTTATGAGAAAAATCGGTGTGTTAACAAGCGGCGGTGACGCGCCCGGCATGAATGCTGCCATTCGTGCTGTGGTGAGAATGGCGCTTTCAAACGGCATGGAGGTTTGCGGCATTCGGAAGGGATACACGGGGCTGATTAACGGCCTGTTTGTGGAAATGAACGCCCGCAGTGTTTCTGACATTCTGCATCGGGGCGGCACCATTTTGCAATCCTCGCGCTGCCCGGAATTCCGTGAGCAGGCAGGCGTGAAGAAGGCCGTGGAAATGGCGCACAGAATGGGCATTGAAGGCGTTGTGGTTATCGGCGGAGACGGCTCCTTCCGCGGTGCGCGGGATCTATCTTTGGCGGGACTGCCGACGGTGGGGATTCCCGGTACCATTGATAATGACATCGGCTGTACTGACACGACCATTGGTTTTGATACGGCGCTGAATACCGTGAAGGACGCCATTGATAAGATCCGGGACACGGCGCAGTCTCACGAGCGCTGCTCCGTTATTGAGGTTATGGGACGTGATGCAGGATATATTGCGGCATATGTGGCCATTGCCTGCGGCGCGGAGGCGGCGATTATTCCGGAAAAGCCCTTTGATTTTGACCGGGACATTCTGCAACCGATTATCGATGGTAAAAAGCGGGGTAAGGAAAATAATCTGATTGTGGTGGCCGAGGGTGTTGGCGGCTCGGTGGAAATGGCTGAAAAGATTGAGGCGGCCACAGGCATTGAGACCCGCGCGACTATTTTGGGACATATCCAACGGGGCGGTAGCCCGACAGTGAATGACCGGATGCTGGCCAGCCGGATGGGGATTCATGCGGTTCGGCTCTTGCATGAGGGTATTGGTAACCGGACGGTGGCCATAAAAAATAATGAAATTGTGGATTATGATATTTTAGAAGGCTTGGCCATGGAAAAAACGATGCATGAGGATATTATGAACATGGCGAAAATTTTGAGTCTGTAAACCGGACAACAGGCGGCCGCTGTGCAAAAGTCAGCGGCTGCCTGTCTTTCCGTTGTTGTTTCAGAAAGCAAAAGGTGAAGGTTATGACAAAGGTGATTCGGATTGACGGCGATGTATCGGTGGTGGACGAGGCGGCGGCGGCTCTGGCCAATGGCGGGCTGGTGGCCTTTCCTACGGAGACGGTGTATGGGCTGGGCGCGAATGCGCTGGACAGCAGCGCCGTCAGCCGCATTTTTACGGCAAAGGGACGGCCGCAGGATAATCCGCTGATTGTGCACGTCAGCAACAGGGAGATGCTCCGGCGCGTGGTGAAGCGAGTGCCGGAGACGGCGGACAAGCTGATTCGCGCCTTTTGGCCGGGCCCCCTGACAATTATTTTTGAAAAATCGGACTTTATTCCTATGACGGTTACGGCGGGCCTGGACACGGTGGCGGTGCGGATGCCCCGGCATCCCGCGGCGCTGCGTCTGATTGAAAAAAGCGGTGTTCCCGTTGCGGCGCCCAGCGCCAATCTTTCCGGCAGTCCCAGTACGACACGGGCTTCCCATGTGATTGCGGATTTATCCGGCCGGGTGGACTACATCCTTGACGGGGGCGCCTGTCAGGTGGGGCTTGAATCAACAGTGTTGGATTTAACCGGCGCGGAGCCGCAGATTTTGCGGCCCGGCGGGATCGGTTTGGAGGCGCTGCAGCAGGTTTTAGGGTCTGTGGCTTATGAACCGGCGCTGAAGGACAGCCGTCAGGTGCCGAAAAGCCCCGGTATGAAATATCGGCATTATGCGCCGAAGGCCGCGCTCTTTTTAGTGGACGCGGGGCAAACGGAGCGCATGGAGAAGCTGCTTGCAAGCTATCGGGCCCAGGGTAAAAAAACAGGGGTTTTATGCTGCGGCGGCAGAAAATATGAGGCGGATTTTGTGATTGACTGCGGCCGGGATGCCGCAGACTATGCCCGGTGTTTGTTTGATTCCCTGCGCCGCATGGATGATTGGGGCGCAGACGTGATTCTGGCCGAGCTGCCCCGCGATGACGGCGGGATTGTGCCGGCGCTGAAAAACCGGATGCTGAAGGCGGCGGGCGGGCACGTTGTGGCAGATGTTATGACGTCACGGATTGAGAGAATATAGATTTATATATAAAGGCGGAAATGGGATGTGCTATCAAATGGTTCCTCTGACAAGGGATATGCTGCCCGGCCTGCTGGCACTGGAGCGGGGCTGCTTTACGGCACCCTGGACGGAGGGGATGTTTTTAGGGGAGCTGGACAATCCGACGGCGGTGTATCGTATTATACGATATGAGGAGGAGCCGGTGGCCTATATGGGCATGTGGTGCGTGGCGGACGAGGGGCAGATAACCAATATTGCTGTGAGTCCGGCTCACAGGCGGCGCGGGCTGGCAACCCGGTTGCTGACTTATTTTATCGAACTGGCTCGGGCGCGCGGTCTGCGGCTTTTGACGCTGGAGGTGCGGGCTCAGAATCAGGCGGCGATTGCCTTATATCAAAAAATGGGTTTTAAGACAGTGGGACGGCGCCGCGGCTATTACGAGAACCGGGAGGATGCGCTCTTGATGACCTTGTTTTTAGAGGCGCATCCGGGGGCCGGTGAAGGAGTGGAAAAGGAATGAGTGACTTAATTCTGGCGGTGGAATCCTCCTGTGATGAAACGGCGGCGGCCGTGGTTCAGGACGGACGGCGGGTGCTGTCTAACATTATTTCATCGCAGATTCCCATACATGAGCGGTATGGCGGCGTGGTGCCGGAGATTGCCTCCCGGAACCACGTGCTGCAGCTGCCCGGTGTGATTGACCGGGCTCTCTCGGAGGCAGGCTGCGGGTTTGCGGATTTATCGGCTATTGCGGTGACCTACGGCCCGGGGCTTGTGGGGGCGCTGTTAACCGGGGTTTCAGCGGCAAAGGCCATTGCGGCGGCCCGCGGACTGCCGCTGATTGGCGTGAACCATATTCACGGCCATATTGCGGCAAATTATATCGCCCACGAAACGCTGGAGCCGCCCTTTGTGTGTCTGGTGGCTTCCGGCGGACACAGCCATATTGTGTATGTGAAGGATTATACGGATTTTGAAATTTTGGGGCGTACCCGCGATGATGCGGCGGGGGAGGCCTTTGATAAAATCGCCCGGGTTCTGGGGCTGGGGTATCCCGGCGGGCCAAAGCTGGAAAATCTGGCCCTGGAAGGCGACGGTGAGGCTATCGCCTTTCCGCGGGTTACCTTTGGCGAGGACTGTTATGATTTCAGCTTTAGCGGTGTGAAAACCGCGGTTATTAACTATGTACACAGGCAGGAGCAGACAGGGCAGACAATTTGCCGGGCCGATTTGGCGGCTTCCTTTCAGCGGGCTGTGGTGGAGGCCTTGGTTACCCACACAATGGCGGCGGCGCGGGACAAGGGCTGCCGGGTGATTGCGCTGGCCGGCGGCGTTAGCGCTAACGGTGCGCTGCGGCAGGGCTTTGAGCGGGCTGCGGAGCAGGCGGGTGCTGCGCTGTATTATCCGCCTTTGGTGCTTTGTACGGACAATGCGGCCATGATTGGCTGCGCGGGCTATTATTTATACCGGCAGGGAATTTTTGCGGACAGCCGGTTAAATGCAGTGCCGAATTTACGGCTGTAACGGGTTTGTCGAAGTATCCCGCGGCCAAAGCCGCGGGCTGAAAAGCGGGGGCTTTTACATGGCAAGAAAACGAAAACAAAAGAAAATGCGCTTTTGGCTTTGGCTGCTGGTTGCCGCGTTGGCGGCGGTCTATGGCTTTTCCGTTTGGCAGGACTATCGCGGCAGCGTCGGCGGTGCGGCGGCGGAGGTCGTGATTGAGGCGGGCAGCGGTACGGCTGATATTGCTTCTGCCTTAAAGGACAAGGGCATTATTGCAAAACCCTTTTGGTTCCGGCTGCTATCTAAGCTGGGCGGTCATGATGGGCACTATCAGCAGGGAACCTTTGTATTGCGGCAGCGGGCAGGGTATGATACGGTTTTTGAAACCCTGAAAAATCCGCAAAATCAGGCGGATCAGGTGCGGGTGACCATTCCGGAGGGGCTGGAGCTGCGGCAGATTGCCGATAAGCTGGAGGAGGCCGGTTTGATTGACCGGCAGCGATTTTATGACCTGGTGGAAAACGGAAGCTTTGATTATTGGTTTGTTCGGGCGCTCCCTAAGCGGGAAAACAGGCTGGAGGGATATTTGTTTCCCGATACCTATTTCTTCCGGAAGAGCGACGGGGAGGAGGCCATTATTCAGGCCATGCTGGCGCGGTTTGATGAGGTTTATACGGACGCATACCGCAAGCGGGCGCGTGAGCTTTCTATGACAGACGATGAAATTATTACGCTTGCCTCTGTGATTGAGCGGGAGGCCATGGGCGACGAGGACAGGCGGTTGGTGGCCGGTGTGTTCCATAATCGACTGAAGAACACGGAATATCCTTATTTGGAGTCCTGCGCTACGGTGCAGTATCTTTTAAAGGAACGGAAGGCCGTTTTGTCAGTCGCGGACACGAAAATTGATTCGCCCTACAACACCTACCTGCATCCGGGACTGCCGGCCGGGCCGATTGCTTCACCGGGAAAGGCCTCGATTGAGGCGGCCTTATATCCTGAGAAAACGGAGTATTTGTTCTTTGTGCTGGATTCAAGCGGCAAGCATCGGTTTGCGAAAACGTATGCGGAGCATCTGGAGAATATGAAAAAGTGAAGCATAGCCAGACCCCGTTTCGCCCGCCGAGCCCGGGCGGTTCTTCGTTCCCCTTCGGGGAACTCAGGCAAAGGGGCTCTGCCCCTTTGAAATCCCGTCATCAGGCCGGGTAGGCGGGGTTCGGCAAGAAAATGTAAACATTTATGCATAATAAAAGGTTTATCGATACGCTAAACGGGGCTGTCAGTTACGACAGCCCCGTTTTTAAAGTAAATGAAAATCGTGATGATTAAACAAACGGATTCCCTCGGACTAGTTGCACTCAGCGACTAAGGGACCGGCCAGCTCGCTTAAGAAGAACAGCTTGCCGGGGAGCGTGGGAATATAGCTGGAGGTGATCCAGGGTGTGGGACCGTAACGCAGGGTCATCCACAGGCTCATGCCCTGCCACTGCATGCCGCGGGACAGTGCGCCGTCGCAGCCGCCGATAATTTTATCTGCCTGCATAAAGATGCCGGGGCCGATGGTGTTAGCGCGGCAGGGAACCAGAGAGGTTCTGGATTTAAAGCTGGTGATTGCATTTTGCTCAATGGTCAGCGGATGCAGCTTGGCACCGATGCGGTAGGGCTGCTTCAGCCATTCTGCTTCGCTGGAAAACTCAGCTGCAAAGTGGGGTTCCCAGAAAGCAATGTGGCACATTCTGCCGATACCGAAAATCAGCACCAGCTTAGCGCCCTCGGCCTTAAGCTTTGCAATTTTTTCGGGGTAAGTGGGCAGGTTATCCTTTGTGGCGAAGTTTCTCTGTTCCTTAGGAACGGTCAGCTCGCCCAGCGGGTTATAAAACGCATGTTCCATTGCGTAGGTAAAGGCGCCCGGATTGTCGGAGGGCAAGGTGTTACCCTCGGCGTCGCTCCACTCGTCCATGTTAAAGCAGGTCAGGTGATCGCATTTTACGTTCCATTCCTTTAAGAAAAAGACGGCCCAGCGATACATACCCATAGGTCCGACGGGCAGAATCATAATCAGCTTTTCGCCCTTGTCGCGGGCATTTTTGATGGTGAGAGCAATCTCGTGTCCCATCAAGGTGTCGAACTCATTGGTGTTTTCACAAGGAATCAGGTTAAAGTCCTTGTGCCAGAAGCTCTGGCGGTCGTAAATGGATTCCGGGGGGTTGGAGCAGCAGGCATCAATTTTTTCCATGTCCCAGCCGGCAGGATAAAAGCCTTCCAGGTTGGAGCCTTTGACTGTGCTTGCAAAATTCATGGTATATTTCCTCCTATATTATATTAATGTTTAGGGTAACATTCTCATGGGCTTGATTTTGGGCCATGCATACGCCTGCGTAAAGGCTTCGGCATAGTCCACGCCGCACTGCAGACCGCGGAAACGGGCGCAGGTTTTTACAAATTCGGCAAAGTCGATGTGGTCATGGTCGCGCATCCATTTCATTTGGCTGACGTGACATTCCAGCATTTCCAGCTTTTTATCGATGGTTGAGGTGATGTCAACATACTCAGTGGGCATGAAGTTCACACCGGCCAGCGTGTCCATGTAATACAGCGGCGTTAATTCTGCAGCGCCGGCCACACTGGTTTCGTAATGGGGAACACTGGCGGCAAAGGTGGCATCGAACACCAGCTTGCTGACAGCGGTATGGTCGGGCATGTAGTCATTCGGGCTGTGGGTGATGATGACATCGGGCATTTCTGTGCGGATCACATCCACAACACGGTCGCGCTGCTCCTTGTTATCATAGACCATCACATCATCAATGTCGCAGGTGACGACCTTAATACCGGCCAGGCTGCCGGCGTTTTTCGCCTCTTCGCGGCGCATGGCGCGCAGCTCGTCGGGCATGATGATGGCGTGACCCCGGTTACCGTTGGCAACGTGGCAGACGGTGACCTCATGTCCCTCATTTACGTATTTTGCCAGGGTTCCTGCGCAGGCTACCTCCACATCATCGGGATGGCAGCCAAATGCCAAAACTTTCATTTTTATTCCTCCTATAGTTTATGTTTCGCTTATTTTGGGAAACCGCAGAACGGGCACTTCGGCTCCGGCTGCGGTTTATTGTTACAGTTGATGTTGACAGCCTTCTTCTGATTGCCGCTGCAAAAATTTTTCTATCTGTTCCGCTGTGGCGCCGACCAGTTCCCGGCAATTCTTTGACCTAGCGTTTTCTTTGGCAAGAGCCAGCAGCTCCCGGCAAAGGGTGGAGCCGTTAGCGGTGCGGAAATCGTCAGCCAGCTTGCGAACTTTTTGGTAACAGGCTGTTTTTTCGGCGGGTGTGGGCGGCGTATTTGACGGGTCCAGCAGACCGAGCACCATAAAAGCGCCGGTGAGTGCGCCGCAGGTTTCGCGCATTTGCCCCATGCCGCCGCCAAAGGACAATGCCAGCTTGGCGGCTGTGGCACGATCCAGTCCCAGCTCGCTGCAAAAGGCCAACAGGACGGATTGCGCACAATTATATCCCTTGCTAAACAGTTCCATAGCCGTTTCTCGCTTACTCATCCTCCTGCCTCCTTTTTTATTGTTTAATTAATGACTGCTGAACAATTATGAAACGCAGACGCATAGCGGCTTACAAGCGTTTCATAATTACTTTCGGTACAAGGTTTTTGTACCTTTCTTGTCAAAAACCTTGCACTTTGTGTCGTCTCCCGACTGCCGACACAAACAGTCAGTCAATCAATGTCGTGAAACAAAAATAGCATTTTAATGCTGTTTTTAGGTGTGAAATTTACAATTTCACACAAATGGTTTCGCAAAACCATTTGTTCAGTAGACATTAATTAAGAAGATTTTTTTGCCGTTACTTAATTATATACCTATTTTATGTGCTTGTCAATGCTTTCCATTTATAAAGGTGAGCGAAAAAATTAAATTTTTGGAGAAGGCTTGCGTGCCGGCAGTGCATCTATTTAAAAGGACTGCGGCAAAGCGGTGATGAAACCGGATGGCCGTAGTCCCTGCCGTTTTGTTCTGTTCATAAGACGCCCAAAAAAATCAATTGCATTACATGAGTGCCATATGGTGTTTTTTTCGTTAGGTAAAGTTTATGCAGTTTATCAAGGATTTTTGGCAGAGGATGACCAAAAATTTGCATTTTATCACTCATTTTGCAATTTGCATTTTGGGAAAAAATTTTGTGGTAGGATAGTGGTGTCACAAGGGAGGTGAGGGTGTGCAGGAGATGGACAACAGTATGGCGCGGTATGTGCGGGCGCTGCTGGACAGACCGGCAGATGAGATTTTGCGGGAGGACGAGCCGCCGGAGGGCTCTGACAATGCCATGATGATCGCCAGAGCACTGGTGAACAAAGCGAAAGCAGGTGATTTACATTCTATTAAGGAGGTTCGGACGCTGGCGGAGACGGCCGGTACGGAGAAACAGCGGCCTTTTGAAATGCCGGCGCGGATGCTGACGGAAAAATATTTTCCGGTGTGGCAGGACATTAAACGGGGCGCGCATACGGAATATGTGCTGTATGGCGGCCGGGGCAGCGCTAAATCTACCTTTGTCAGTCTGGCTGTGCTGGATATTCTGCTTTCTAAGCCTATGCTGCATGCGGTTTTGTGCAGGCGGGTTAAGGATACGCTGCGGGACAGCGTGTATGCGCAGATGAAATGGGCCATTGGGGAATTAAATTTGGAGGCGGATTTTGACTGCCGGGTGAATCCCATGGAAATTGTGTATAAGCCCACCGGGCAAAAGATTTATTTTCGGGGCGCGGATGATCCGGCTAAGCTGAAATCAATTAAGGTTCCCTTTGGGTATATCGGCATTTTGTGGTTTGAGGAGCTGGATCAGTTTTGCGGCGAGGAGGAAATCAGAAGCATTGAGCAGTCGGTGATTCGGGGCGGCGACGAAGCGTTTATTTTTAAATCCTTTAATCCGCCGCGAACCACGGGCAACTGGGCCAATCAGTTTGTGAAAGTGCCCAAGCAGACACGACTGATTTGCAAAAGCAGCTATCTGGATATTCCGCCGGAATGGCTGGGAAAGGTGTTTTTAGAGGAAGCGGCGCATCTGAAGGAGGTGAACCCCGCTGCCTATGAGCATGAATATTGCGGTATTCCCAATGACGAGGGCGGCAGCGTGTTTACCAATCTGACGCTTCGGGAGATAACGGACAGCGAGATCGGAGCCTTTGACCGGATTTATAACGGCATTGACTGGGGCTGGTATCCCGACCCTTTCCGGTTTCACAGGATGGGATATTTACCGGAGGAGGGGCGGCTGTTTATTTTTGATGAAATCAGCGGGAATAAGCTGCCGAACCGGGAAATCAGCCGGATGATCAAGGAACACGGGCTGGGGAGTCAGGACAAAATTACGGCGGATTCTGCCGGAGAAGGGCCGAAATCCATTGCCGATTTGCGGGAAGAGGGGCTGATGGTGCGGCGGGCTAAAAAGGGGCCGGGCAGCGTGGCCTATTCCATGAAGTGGCTGTCATCGCTTCGGGAAATTGTGATTGATCCCAAACGGTGTCCCTGTGCGGCCAAGGAATTTATGGAATATGAATATGAGACGACGGAAACAGGTGAGGTTGTCAGCGGATATCCGGATCGGGATAATCATTCCATCGACGCGGTTCGGTATGCCCTGGAGGAAATCTGGAGGAGGAGAGGAAAATGACGGAATACGAGGCAGGGAATTTCCTGACAGTGAAAAGCATAGAGGCTGCGCTGGGGCGGGAGGTTCTCATTTCAGAGAAAATGAGCGCCGCCATGGTGCTTTGGGATCAGATGTACAGGAACAAGCCGCCCTGGAGCGGGCAAGAGGTTAAGACCATGAACTTGGCCGCAGCGATTGCAGGCGAGCTGGCCTGTCAGGCCACGCTGGATTTTAAGTCGACCATATCCGGCAGCCGGCGGGCAGAGCTGATGAACAGTCAGGTTTACCAGAATGTGATTTTTGACATTCGGCGCTGGACGGAATATGCCTGTGCCAGCGGCGGTGTGGTGTTTAAGCCCTATCCCGACCGGCGCCGGCTGGCGGTGGAATATGTTCGGGCGAACCGATTCTTTCCTTTGGCTGTTGACAGCCGGGGCGAGGTGGTTTCGGCTGTGTTTCTGGAGCGTTTGAGAAGGAACGGAAGAATTTTTAGCCGGCTCGAGGAGCATACGCTGGATGAAACCGGGGTGACGGTGAAAAATTATGCCTTTTCAGGCGGCGGCTTTTGGAGTTTGGGCAAGCCCATAGACCTTTCGGAGGTGCCGGAATGGGCGGGATTAGCAGAATGTGTTACGCTGCCGGGAGTGGTTAAGCCACTGTTTTCCTATCTGAAAATACCGCTGGCCAACACGGTGGATCCGGATTCACCTTTGGGCGTTTCGGTGTTTTCCCGCGGCGTGGAGATGATTCGGGAAGCGGATATGCAGTTTTCCCGCCTGATTTGGGAATATGAGGGCGGTGAGCTGGCCATTGATGCAAGTGTTGATGCGCTGATGCTGGAAAACGGCGACATGAAGATGCCGTCCCTGAACCGGCGGCTGTTCCGGGCACTGGATATTGACGCGGGCAACAGTGATTTATACAGCGTGTATGCACCGGCGCTGCGGGATCGATCCTATATGGACGGGTTGAATGATATGCTGATTCGCATTGAGGATTTGTGCGGATTGGCCCGTGGGACGGTTTCCAACATCAGTAATTCAGCCAGAACGGCTACAGAGCTGAAAATTTTGCGGCAGCGATCCTATTCGACGGTGACGGACATTCAGAAATCGCTGCAGATGACCCTTGGCAATCTGGTCAATGGGCTGGATAAAATCGCCGATGTTTTCTCCCTGCTGCCGCCGGGGCGATGTGACGTAACCTTTGAATTTGACGACAGCGCTGTTACCGACAGAAGCACGCAATTTGAAGAAATGCAGCAGCTGGTCAGTCAGGGCGTTTTGAATAAGTGGGAATTCAGAAGCTGGTATCTGGGCGAAACGGAGGAGCAGGCGAAGAAAAAGCTGGCGGAGATGGAAGGGGCTGCTTTTCCGGAAAAGCAGGCGGCCGAGTCGAGCCTTAGCGCGGACGCTTAGGAAATGGGGATGTAATGCTCTATTGTCGGTCGGCGGCTACCCGGTGCGTCTTTTGACTTGTCTTTGGGTAACAGACGTTAAACAGACCCGGAGCTTTGCCGCCGGCATACTGCTATGCAGGCTGCAGAGCAAAATAACCGCCTGAGGCGGCGGAATAGAAATAGACGGCGCAAGGGCAGGACTGGCTGTCGCGATGCAAGACGTTTGATTGTGCGTGTACCATGGGCGCGGTATGCAATCGGCGGTGTTGGTCGCATGAAGGAAAGCGCAGAGAAAGGAGCAGACATGCAGGAGGTTTTAAAACGACTTTACGGCGGGGCCGTAACGGAGGAAAGTCTGGCAAAATTCCATGAGGAGTTGGGAAAACGGTTTGTTTCCAAGGCGAATTTTAACCAGCGCGGTGAGGAGCTGAAGGCGCTGCGGGAGCAGGCGGCACAGCAGGAGGCAGAGCTGGCCGGATGCCGAGCGGCGGAGCAGGAAATTGAGCGCCTGCAAAGGGCGCTGCAGGAGGCGGAACAAAAGCACGCGGAGGAGATGGCGGCTTATTGTGAGCAGACGTCTAAAAAGCAGCTGCAGGCAGCGCTGGATCACGCGCTGACAGCGGCGGGAGCCCGCAATCTAACAGCTGTGAAGGCGCTTTTGGACATGGAACGAATCACAATGGAAAACGGCGTACTGAAGGGTCTTGACGAGCAGCTGTGGGAGATAAAAGAGGAAAACGGCTATCTGTTTACGGCGGCAGACAAGGATGTTCAGTTTATTCGTCCGGCGGCGCAGAGCAAGGCGGAGGTAACCGGTGAGGACTTTCAAAAAATGGGATACATGGAACGGCTGAAGCTGAAAAGGGAGCAGCCGGAGCTGTATCGGGCAATGATTCAAACAAACAGGAGGTAAAAAACTATGTCAACGTATTTAAATTTTCCATTCGATGAAGAAGTATTTGTACAGAGCTGGGACGCGGCGCCGGACCCGGCGAAAACGGCGATGATCGACAGCGGCGCTTTGGTGGAGGACGCCATGATTGCGGCGCGGATTCAAAATGACGGCGGGTTATATACCATTCCGTTTTACAGTGTTTTAGAGGGCGACCCGGACAACTATGACGGTGCCACCGATATTTCGGCCTCTGAGGCGGCCGGCGGCAGCCAAACCGGTGTTGTTTACGGCCGCGGCAAGGGCTTTACCGCCCGCAATTTTGCTTCGGAGCTTTCCGGTGCCGATCCTATGGGGCACATTGCTGCAACCATCGGTAAATATTGGGCGAAGCAAAGACAAAAGGCGCTGCTGTCTATCCTGAATGCCATTTTTGGCATTACCGGTGCCAGCGGCAACGCTAAAAAGTGGAAGGATAATCACACGGTGGATCTGACCTCTGACAGCGCGACGGCCTATACCATCGGCGCTACTGACCTGAACGATTTGGCGACCCAGGCCATGGGCGACAACAAAAATCTGTTTTCGCTGGCCATTATGCATTCTAATGTAGCCAAAACCCTGGAGAATTTGCAGATGCTGGAATACTGGAAATATACAGACGCAAACGGTATTCAGCGTCCGACGGCGCTGGCCTCTGTGAACGGCTTTACGGTCATTATTGATGACGGCGTGCCGGCCACAGTCGTAGGCGGAACCGGTAACAACAAGGATTTGACGGCCTATACCACCTATTTGCTGGGTGAGGGCGCCATCAGAACCGCCCGCGGCCGCGTGGAGGTGCCGGCTGAGGTGTATCGGGATCCCTCAAAGAACGGCGGACAGGATACGTTATATACCCGTATTCGTGAGACGATTCATCCCAACGGCTTTTCCTTTACGGCCCCGTCCTCCGGCTGGACAAACAGCCCCACAGACGCCCAGCTTTCTAACGCGGCCAACTGGTCTGTGGCCTTTGATCCCAAGGCGATTCCCATTGCAAGGCTGATTACAAACGGTTGATGAAAACGGCACCCGGGGCGGCAGCGCCCCGGGGCCCGGCAGGAGGGATGAGCGTGTCTTGTGTAGATTTTGACTTTTACAGCTGTATCTATGGCGGAACGACCGTACCCCGGGAGGTGTTCGGGCATTTTGCCCGGCGGGCCGGGGTTTTGCTGGACAGCATGCTGCGGACGGAAACGGAGGCTTCTGACCCCGACAGGATTAAGACGGTGCTTTGTGAAATCTGCGACCGGCTGTATCGGGAGGATTGTCGCTTTGGCATTAGCCAGGAAAGTGTGGACGGCTATGCCGTATCCTATTTCGACAGCGCGGGCAGCGAGATTGTGCAGCTGGTGCGGCAGGAGTTGGGCGGCACCGGCGCGTTATACAGGGGGCGCAGGCTGTGAAGATGACAGATTGTGTTTATGTACGGTGCAGCAGACAGGGGGCGGTACAGAACTATATGCTTCGCGGTGTGCGCTGCACGGTGACGGAGGGCATTGAGGCAGACAGCGCGGGATTTTCAGGCGGCGGACGGATGATTGTACGGATTCCGGCATCAAAAGCACCGTCGCTGTGCTGCGGCGATCAGATACGCCGGGCAGACAGTGAGGTTTGGTATACGGTGGCGGAAATCCGCGACAACGCTATACCCGGCAGCGGCCTTTCTCACCGGAAGGTCATTGGCAGACGTTAGGAGGCAGGCATATGCTGGAGGCAATGATTGATTATTTACAGATGTGTCCCTTGTTAAAAGGTGTTTCGCTTTCAGCGGACTTTCTGGGGGACAGACCCGGCGCGGTGAGCGTGCAGGCCGTGGCCTGTGAGCCGATTTTGTATCGCTATACAGACGGGGACAGTCTGCGGCAGTTCGTATTTAAAATATCCTCCCGTGAGGAGGGGCAGCTGGCCGGCGGCGAACCGCCGGAAGCCTTTTGCGGAAAGCTGGCGGCGTGGCTGCAAAGCGGCTTACCGACCCTGGCGGCAGAACAGACGCCCCAGCGGTTTGACATTTTGCAAACAGCGGCCGCGGCAGAGCGGGACTACAGCAGTACACGGTACGATATGGAGTGCAGACTGGTATATTATCAAAAGGGAGTGTGAGAACTATGAACAAAATTATTAAACGGAGTGATAAGCTGGCGTTTTTCGGCGTTAAGGGTACGTCGGGAACGGTGACCTATTACAGAATGAAGGGCTTTAACGAAATTGCAACCCAAAAGGGACCTATTGAATATTCCAGACAGTATGTGGATCAGGAGTTTGAGCAATCGGATGTGGTGGGCTACAGTCCCAGCATTTCCTACTCCTTTGATCAGTTTGAGGACGATGCGGTGCATGCGGATCTGGCCGACATTGCAGAGAAGGAGCTGGTGGGCGCGGATGCGGTGCGCTCTATCCTGATGGTGGATCTGTCGCGGAAGGAAAGCGACGGCAGCTGTCCGGCGGTGAAACGGGATTTTGCCGTGATTTGCGACAGTGAAGGTGATTCCATGGATGCCTACACCTATTCCGGCTCGCTGAAGGTTAAGGGCGAAAAGGTATTTGGCAGCGCTGCCAGCACAGATGATTGGGCAACCTGCAGCTTTACAGAGGCATAAGGAAAAGAAAAACAAATCCGCCGCAGACGGCAGAGCTGCGGCGGAGAACGGAGTGACAGACTGTGGATATGACGCTGTTACAGGGAACCCTGCCGGAAAGCATTACGGTTGACGGGCAGGCGTATCCGATTTATACCGATTTCAGGCGCTGGGTCAGGCTGGAAAGTGTTATGTTTGAGGAGGAAGGAGACTTCCTTTCAAAAATTCCGACCCTTTTGAAACTTTGTTATCAGGCACTGCCGGCAACACTGGAGCAGGCCGTTAGCGGTATGGTCGACTTTTATGAGGGGCCGGTGGCCGGCCGGCAGGGTCACGGCATCGGGCAGAGACGGCCGGTATGCAGCTTTGTGCAGGATGAGGCGTTGATTTATGCGGCGTTTTATCAGCAATATGGGATTGATTTGACAACAGCCAGTCTGCACTGGTGGCAGTTTAAAGCACTCCTGCAGGGCATTTCTGAGCAAACGCAGTTGGCGCAGGTGATGTATTACCGTTCGGCGGATATATCCCGCCTGCAAAATCCTGAGGAAAAGCGGTTTTACAGGCGGATGAAGGAGCTTTATAGGCTTCGGGACACAAGAAGCGAGCGGGAGCGAGAGGCGGCGGTATCGGCGGCGCTTGAGGGCTTGTTTTAGGGAAAGGAGGAACCGGTATGGCCGGACAGGAACAGCAGACAGAAAGAGAGCTGAGCGATTCGTTTAAAAAAATCGGCAGGCTTCTTTCGGAGAATATGGGAATAGGGATTGCAGACGGCTCAGACACGGCCAAGGCGGCCTTAGAGCAGCTGAATCAGGATTTGCTGGAGAGTCAGCAGAATTATATGCGTGAAAAAACGCGGATTGAACAGGCCATGGATGAGGCGGAGGAGGCAAAATACCGCCGGGACTATCAAATTCGGCTTCGCAAAGCCAAAACGGCAGAGCAGGCAGAGGTTATCAGGCAGAATGAGCAGCTCAGGCTGCAAAAAAAGGCAAATGAGGCATATCTTGAGGCACTGGAAACGCATTTGGAAACGGTGGAGAAGCGGGTTCAGGAACAGAAAACGCGCGTTGTGAGTGCATTCAACCAGATTGCCGAAAAGGCGGTGGACAGCCTGCAGGAGCTGGAGAAGGCCCGCGAAAAAATGGCGGAAAAAATGGTGAATTACGGCGGCCTTTTTGAGACGAAAAAGCAGATTTTTTTGAACTCAGGGCAAAGGGGCAGCCGGGAGGTTTTTGAACACACCATTCTGGATTTGTCGCAAAAACGGGCGGAGTTGGAACAGTATGCCGGGCTTCTCAGTGAAATTCAGGCAATGGAAGACATTCCGGCCGAGCTGTTTCAAAGCATCCGGGGGCTTTCGATTCAGGACGCGATTCAATATCAGGAGGCACTGCTGGCTTTAGGTGACGAGGAACGGGCTGCCTATCTTGCGGACTGGGCGGCTATTCGCGATGTGGCGGAGCAGACGGCCCGGGACAGCTTTGCCGAGGACACAAGGCAAGCGCTGGGCGCTATTGAGGATGAGCTGGAAAACTGGTACGGCACGATTCCGGACAGTTTTTTTAAGGAGGGTACCCTATCGGCGGAGGCCTTCGGACAGGCCTTTGCCAATAAGCTGGCCTCCATGCAGAATATGCTGCAGCAGGCGGTGGAGTCGGTTGCATCGGGCACCACTATGCAGCTGCGAGGCGTGCTGGACAGGATGGGCAACGTGGTGCAAAATACACAAAATTCAACCACCTATGTACTTTCAAGCGCCGGGGAAACTGTGTCCCAGCAGCTGCGCAGCGCCAGGGCACATGCTGTCGTTACGCAGTTAAGGGAGGGGTAATATGCTATGTTTTGAAAATAATCTGGGCTGTTTGCAGCTTTCCGGCGGCAACGGCCTTTGGAATTTGACGGATTATGAAGGAATGGGACTGCCCGACAAGTCCTTTCAGGTGATCAGCTATGCCGGTATGCCGGGACAGCTTACGTTATCGGAGAGGGCGGAGGCTCGCGTGATTACCCTGCGCGGTGATTGCTGTGGCGGACGGCAGGAATTATCCCGGGGAATGAGAATTTTGAATCAAAGGGGCTGTCTGACGGTGAGCGGTCAGGACACGGTTCGGCGGATTGACGCCTATTGCAGTCACTTTGAATTGCAGAAGCGCCATGGCGGCTATATTGAATTTATCATGCAGTTCACCTGTGACGATCCTTATTTCACCGGGGAGCAGGCGGTCAGGTTGGCGCTTTATAGCCGGCAGGATCTGGTATCCGGCAGTTTTCAGACGCCCTGTCTGTTTACCAAGAGAATTTCCACGGCGACTGTTTGCAATCGGGGTGATGTGTCGGCTGAGCCGGTATTCACCATTATATGCCACTCGGCGGGAACAGCCGGAGAAACTCGGGGGATATGTATCGAAAACAAGACCACGGGTGCCTGCTTTCGGCTGGATTATGAAGCGCAGACAGGGGAAACAATTACCGTGGATATTCCGAAACGGCAGGTTGTCAGCAATCTGGTGACGGCTGACAATAACCAGGGAAATTTGATTTATTGCCTGTCGAAGGATACCTTTTTAAGCGACATGCATCTGGCGGCAGGAGAGAATCAATTTGTTACCACCAATTACAGCGCGGATAGTGACATTTTGGTTGTGTGTCAACTTGAGGAAAAATATCTGGAAGCGGTGATATAATTGGAAAATATATGGATTTATGATTTTTCGTTCCGGCCGCTGTTGATTATCCATGATGTGGCCTCTGTCAATTGGACGTTGTATTTAAATGATATTGGCAGCTTTGAGCTGCATTTGCCCATACAGGATCATGTTACGTCGGTGCTGCGTGAACATCCGTATTTGGTGGCGGTGCAGGGCGGCAAACAGGCAATTATTACCGGTTGGCAGCTGCAGGACGAATGTGTGCTTTACGGCCGGACATGCAACTGGCTGCTGACGCGGCGGGTGACGCCGGCCTTTGAAACCAAAACCGATACGGCAGAAAATCTGACCCGCGGATTCGTTTCAGAGGCTTTTGCCGATGTGCCGGAGGTGGTTTTGGGTGAGCAGGCCGGCATGACACAAGCTATTCCGTTTACCTTACGAAACGATCGGGACTGCTTTGACGTGGTGCGGGAATGTCTGGAACAGGGACAGGCGGGGCATAGACTGCAGTTCGATGTGTCCGAAAAGCGCTGGGTGTATCAGGTTCTGATGGGAAAAGAACTGCAGCTGGTTTTGTCGGAGGATAATCGAAATGCCGTGGAAAGTACCTATTCTGAGGATTTTCTTGATTATTACAGCGGCGGCTGGTATCAGGCCGAGCAACCGGCGGACAGTGACGGTAATGTGAGCGATCCGGTTCGTACATATCTTGCCGGTGATGAGGAAAAAACCGGCATTTATAAATGGGACTGTGTTTTAGACGGCACTACGACAGAAGAGGCCGGACGCGATTTGAAGAAAAAGGTCTGGAATCGAAACGCGACGGCCGTTATGCGGGATGTTACATTTGGCAAGGATTATGATCTGGGCGATTGGCTGCAAATTAAGGTGGATAAGGGCGGGCTTCAATTTTTGGAAAAGAAGCGTGTGACGGGTGTTCATATCTGGTATGAGTCGGAATCGAGCGGCGAGGAGCCGATATTGAGTCAGGAGGGTGAGTAAATCATGGGATATAAGGTGAATTTTTTAGATAATGAGCTGGTATCGGCGGCGGATCTTAATGCCGTGGCGGCGGCGCTCGGCGGCGATGCGTCCGGGTTTGCGGATGATATGGTCTATGGCGTGGATGATTTAAATGACATATCATCTACGCTGATTTCCAAGGGCGTGTCGCAGGGGTGCACGCTTTCGGCAACAGTCGGCGAGGACGGAGGCGGCACGGTAACGGTGGGAGCCGGTGTTTTGTTTTTGTCTGGCGGCAAGCGTGTGGAAATTGATTCCGGCGGCGTATCGCTTTCTTTTGCGCCGGGTAGCCTCCATTATGTGTGGTTTCAGCATGATACGGTCACCGGCTTTGTGACGCCCTGCTGCACAACGGCGGCGCCCAGCGGGGACTACGTCCTGTTGGGACAGGTGACGGCGGCGGGGGCGGCGGTGACCCGGCCGGAACGGGCGGTTATGAAAAACAGCTTTGCCGGCCTGAATAAAACGGAAAGCTTCACCGTTTCGCTGCCCGGCGGCGGTACGACGGAGGAGGTGCTGCTGTGTGAGCTGACACCGGCACAGGTGGGGTATAACCGGGTGCTTTTGTATTCCCCGGGCTATGCTAACAAACAGGCCTTTTGCGGTTTTGCGGATTTATCCACAGGGACAGCCTTTTCGACCCTGTGCCGCAGCACCTATGAGAGCGGCACCAGCAACGGCTATAATGCCTTTGCAGGCGCGCGCACCGATGGCCTTGTGTTAGCCGGCATTGAGAGCTGCACAGGGGCACAGAACTGGCATTATCTGTATTTGCGGCCACAGCTTACAAGTGACGGCAGACTGCAGATTTATAAAAAGCTGGTGTTTACGAGTATCGGCGGCAGCATGACAGCCTATACCCGAACAGTCACCGTTATTCTGTGTTAGGAGGGATGAAGCATGATTGAATACCGAATCAGGATTGACTTGAAGGGTCAGCGAACGCTATATACAGACGGCGTATTTACAACGGGCGATGTGCAGGCGTATCGGCTTCGGTTTTTGTTTTATGATGACGGTGCGCCTTATGACGTCAGTGGCTGTTCCCTGGTTCTGCGCGGCAAACGGTCGGACGGCTTGGTGATTTCGGATGTGGGCCATATTGAGGCGGACGGTACGGCCTATTATGATGTGAGCGGCAGTCTGTATGCTGTGGCGGGCAGCCTTAGTGTGGAGGTGGCACTCACCGGGGCGGCAGATGAATATCTGACGGCTAAGGAACTGATTTTCAATGTGCGCGGCGGCCATGGGGACGGCGACCCGGCCACGGAGGACACGGCACCCATGATAAGCAAATTGCTGGCGGAGATAAAACAGACGGCAGACGATGTTGCCGCCATGCAGTCCGATTTTGACAGTCACGTATCTGCCGCCGTTATGGCTCATCCGGATGGGTCTGTCACCGCTGAGAAGATTCAGGACGGGGCGGTGACAGCGGCTAAGCTTGGTACAGACGTCAAGGCGGTTCTCAACAATAAGGTTGACAAAGAAACCGGCAAAGGGCTATCGGCGAACGATTTCACGGACGATTATAAAACAAAGCTGGAGAGCATAGCGGAAAATGCCGAGGTGAATGTCCAGGCTGACTGGAACGAAACGGACACCGCAAAAGACGCGTATATTCACAATAAGCCGAGTATTTACACAATGGCAGAAAGCGACAACCGTTATCTTCCGCAGGACACAGCAGCCGGGACAGCGCCACAGACCGAATACGCCATAGCGGCAAACGCGAAAAACTATCAGGTTTACGGCAACTCTGTTCAGGACGGAACGCCGGCGCCGGATGCTCCCGTTGCGGTTCAGTCTGTTGGGGATTTGGTTACAAGCGGAGAGCATGCAGGGAAGTATGCAATTACAGAAACGATAACCAATGGCGATACAACCGAGACAATAACGG
>CAYUUO010000012.1:0-45469 GCA_964447945.1 uncultured Oscillospiraceae bacterium | reverse complement strand
TATTTTGGAAAAAGAGGTCAGCGCTGTGAGCCAAAAGACCGTGGTGATGACTGACGATGGCTCTAACGGCCGTCAGGGCTTTGTCACAAATGCCCTCCGTGAGCTGATTGAAGGCGGCGAGCAGTACGATTTGGTTCTGGCCATCGGCCCGCTGGTGATGATGAAGGCGGTTTGCGGCGTAACCCGCGAATTTGGTGTGAAAACGGTGGTCAGCATGAATCCGGTCATGATTGACGGCACCGGCATGTGCGGCGGCTGCCGCGTAACGGTGGGCGGCGAAACAAAGTTTGCCTGTGTGGACGGTCCGGATTTTGACGGACATCTGGTGGATTTTGACGCGGCTATCCGGCGTTCGGCTATGTTCCGCGACAAGGAGCGTCAATCGCTGGAGTCTCACGAATGCAGATTAACGGGAGGAAAAAGAAATGGCTAATATGCGGCAAGACAAGGTGCCGATGCCGGTTCAGGAGCCGGAGGTGCGGAACCATAATTTTAAAGAGGTAGCGCTGGGATATACGGAGGAAATGGCCATTGAGGAGGCCACACGGTGCTTGCGCTGCAAGAACCGTCCCTGCGTATCCGGCTGCCCGGTTAATGTCCAAATTCCTGATTTTATTCAGAAAATTGCAGAGGGCGACTTTGAGGGCGCCTATCAGAAGCTGCAGGAGAACAACGCGCTGCCTGCGGTTTGCGGCCGCGTCTGCCCGCAGGAAAATCAATGCGAAAAGCTGTGCGTCCGGGGCATTAAGGGCGAAAGCGTGGGGATCGGCCGTCTGGAGCGGTTTGCCGCGGACTGGCATATGGCTCACGGCGGAGAACAAAAAACAAATATCATCCCCAACGGCCACAAGGTTGCGGTGGTGGGCTCCGGCCCTTCCAGTCTGACCTGTGCCGGCGATCTGGCGAAGATGGGCTACAGCGTTACGGTACTGGAGGCCTTTCATGTGGCCGGCGGCGTGCTGATGTATGGCATCCCCGAGTTTCGCTTGCCCAAGTCCATTGTGCAGAAGGAAATTGAGGGCTTAAAGGCGCTGGGCGTTGCCATTGAAACCAACATGGTCGTGGGTAAGATTTTTTCAGTCGACGAACTTTTGGCAGACGGTTATGAGGCCGTTTTCATCGGTACCGGCGCGGGACTGCCGAGCTTTATGGGCATTGAGGGCGAGAACTTAAACGGCGTATATTCTGCCAACGAGTTTTTAACCCGCATTAATCTGATGAAGGCCTACAGGTTTCCGGAAACGGATACGCCTGTTTCCGTTGGCCGCCGTGTGGCGGTGGTGGGCGGCGGTAATGTGGCTATGGATGCCGCACGGTGCGCTAAGCGTTTGGGCGCGGAAACTGTGTATATCGTCTATCGGCGCTCCGAGGAGGAAATGCCGGCCCGCCGCGAGGAGATTCACCATGCGGCGGAGGAAGGTATCGTCTTTAAGCTTCTGAACAATCCGCTGCGGATTCTGGGAGACGAGCAGGGCTTTGTCAAGGGCATGGAATGTATTCAAATGGAATTGGGCGAGGCGGACAGCAGCGGCCGCCGCCGTCCTGTTCCCAAGGCAGGCAGTGAATTTGTGCTGGATGTGGAAACAGTTGTCATTGCCATCGGTCAGTCACCGAATCCGCTGATTAAGCAGACAACAGCCGGACTTGACACCCAGAAATGGGGCGGGATTATTGCCGATGAGGACGGCAAAACCAGCAAGGAGGGTGTTTTTGCCGGTGGTGACGCGGTGACCGGCGCGGCCACGGTGATTCTGGCCATGGGGGCCGGCAAAAAGGCAGCGGCGGCCATTGATCGGTATATACAAGGGAAGCAATAAGCTGCCGGCGCGGCATATTTTATCAACTGGCTGACAGGCGGACTGTCATAGAGTTAGGGGCTGTACTTGCTACAGTCCCTTTTATGTTTGGCATTTTTTTAAAATTTTTTGTTTGAAAAGCAAAAAAAAGGGTATATATACATCGTGTATCTAATAAAGTAGGAACAAATCTTTTTGGCAAAGGGTCGTCGAACCCCTTGCCTGACTTATCGGGCTAAAGGAGGGCAGTGCATGGAAATCAGAGAATATACCGAGGCCATGGAGGAGCGTTCGTTATCTCCCTATGCGGTTTTATCCAAAAATACGCAGGGGCGGGAACGACCTTTAGCACCCTGCCATGTCAGAACGGCCTTTCAGCGGGATCGTGACAGAATCATCCACGCCAAATCCTTTCGTCGCCTGATGCACAAAACGCAGGTTTTTCTGGCACCGGAGGGCGATCATTATCGGACGCGTCTGACCCATACGCTGGAGGTTTCTCAAATTGCCCGCACCATCGCTCGGGCTCTGCGCCTTAACGAGGATTTAACGGAGGCAATCGCGCTGGGGCATGATCTGGGGCACACCCCTTTCGGCCATTCCGGCGAGGACGTGCTGGATAAGATATGCGTCGGCGGCTTCCGGCATTATGAGCAGAGCTTGCGCGTGGTGGAGGTCTTAGAGGGCGGCAGCGGCCTGAATCTGACTTGGGAGGTACGGGACGGTATTGTCAACCACGCCGGGAAAAACGAAGCCAGCACGCTGGAGGGGCAGATTATTAAGCTTGCCGACCGGATTGCCTATATCAATCATGATATTGACGACGCGGTGCGGGGCGGTGTGATCTCACCGGAGGAAATTCCGGCAGCCTGCCGGCACGTGCTGGGGGAAACCCACAGTGAACGGATTCAGACCCTGATTATGGACGTGATTCAAAACAGTCAGGATCGGCCACGGGTGTCGATGAGTGATGAAATCTATGGGGCCATGATGGAGCTGCGCAGCTTTATGTTCCAAAATGTTTATACAAGCCCGGTGGCCAAGGCCGAGGAGGAAAAGGCGAAGGGCATTTTAAAAACGCTGTTTGAAACCTGTCTGCATGCGCCGGAAAAGCTGCGCGCGGCCGGCTTGCGGCAGATCCCTTTCGCCGACGAACGCGAGGTTTGTGATTATATTGCCGGCATGACGGATAATTACGCTATTTATGTTTTTAAAACCCTGTTTTTGCCCCAGGGCTGGCAGGTACGGCGGTAAAATTGCCGAATTTTACATAATTTGTATTTTAATGGTTATTCTATATAGAAAGATTGCTTTTTTTCAATTTTTCAAATAAAAAATTGAAAAAATTAAAGGAATTTCTTCATTCTTGTCGAATATACATTAATGTTCGCAGGGAATTTTATCCGGCGGACGCCGAAATTTGTAATCGGGAGAGAAAAGCTTTGGCCCGTTATAAACAAAGTTCCATCAACGAGGTCAGCCGGCGCAGTGATCTGGCAGAGCTTGTTTCCGGATATGTGCATTTGAAGCGCAATGGGACAAGCTATATGGGGTTGTGCCCGTTCCACAAGGAAAAAACCCCCTCCTTCCATGTGGATGAGGATAAACAGCTGTTTTATTGCTTTGGCTGCGGCGCAGGCGGCAATATTTTTGATTTTGTCATGCGTGCCGAAAATCTTGATTTTGTGGACGCGCTGAAGTTTCTGGCACAGCGGGCCGGTGTGACACTGGAGGAGGAGCAGGGCGGCCGCCGCAGCCAGAGCGATGAAGAGGCGGCACAGCGGAAACGTATTTTAGAAATGAACCGGTTGGCGGCGCGGCATTTTTATGACAATCTAAACGGGCCGCAGGCTGCCGTGGCGCAGGCCTACATGCAGCGGCGGGGACTGGATCGCCAAACGGCTGTTAAATTTGGTATCGGCTTTGCGCCGGATCAGTGGTCTGATTTGCTTTCTGCCATGGAGGCTAAGGGATATACGGCAGATGAGCTGGTAACGGCCGGTCTGGCGGTTAAAAACGAAAAAGGCCGGATCTATGATAAATTCCGCAACAGACTGATGTTTCCCATTATTGATGTGCGCGGCAATGTGGTGGCGTTCGGCGGCCGGACTCTGGGAGACGATCAGGCAAAATACATGAACTCACCGGAAACGCCGGTATTTCATAAGGGGCGTAATCTGTTTGCCTTGAATCTTGCCAAGCAGACCGGTCTGAAGGAAGGCCTGATTCTGGTGGAGGGCTATATGGACGTTATTTCTCTGTACCAGCGGGGCATCACCAACGCTGTGGCCGGGCTGGGCACCGCGCTGACGGAGGAGCAGGCGCGGTTGATTAAACGCTATGCCAGTCAGGTATATGTCTGCTATGACAGTGACGAGGCCGGGCAAAAGGCAGCGCAAAAGGCAATCGGCCTGCTGACGGAGGCCGAAAATATTGTAAAGGTAATTAGCTTTACGGGTGCAAAAGACCCGGATGAGTATATTTTGAAAAAAGGGCCGGAAAGCTTTCGGGCACTTTTATCGGAGGCGCGGGAGTCGATCGAATATCAGCTGCTGCGTCTGCGGCAGCAATATGATCTTTACGATTTGAGCCAGAAAATCAGCTTTTTAAGCGAGGCAGCCAAAATTTTGGCAGATATTGACAGCGAGGTGGCGCGGGAGGCATATATCAAACGCCTTTCCGCTGAGACGGATATCACGCCGGAGGCCATTAAGGCCGAGGTTTTAAAGCTGGTTTACTATAAAAATAAAAAACAGGCCAGAAAAGAGCTGTATAATGAATCCGTGCCGGAACGGCTGGCGGCGGATCCATCTGCCTTAAGCAACGGCCAGAATACGGCTACATACAAAACGGAGCGTACGCTGTTGAATCTGATTTTTTTTCACCGCCGCGCCTGGGAGGTGGCCAAGGAATCGGTTCAGCCGGAATGGTTTTCCAGTGAGCTGCACCGGAGGCTGTATCAGCTTATTATGGACTATCGGGCGGTCAACGAGGAGGTTCACGCACCGGATTTTTTGACAGGACTGTCGGAGGATGCGCTGAAACAGGCAGCAGTATCCATTTTATATATTAATTTTGAGGGCGACAGTGGGCAAGCCGCGCGGGAGGCCGCCGGCAAGCTGGAAACAGAATATTTAAAAAAACGGGCCGCGATGCTGGCCGGGGAAGGTAAAGTGAAGGAAGCCAATGAAATCTACCGAAAAATTAGAGAAAGGAGAGGGTAATATGACGCAGGATGTGGAAGCAAAAAAGCACCAAACGGTTCTGGATTTGATCGCTAAGGGTAAAGCCAGCGGGATTCTCACCTACAAGGAAATCATGGACGCCCTTTCCGATTTTGAAATGGAGCCCGAACAGATCGAGCTGATTTACGAAACGCTGGAAAAGGAAGGCGTTGAGGTTGTCGCCGATATGGACAAGGAGCTGGAAAAAATCGAGGAGGAAATCGGCGACATGCCGCCCCTTGATGAGGTCGATTTAAACGCTGAGGTGCTGGAAATTTCAAGCGTTGAGGGCGTATCCGTTGACGATCATGTTAAAATGTATCTGAAGGAAATCGGCAAGGTGCCGCTTCTTGCGCCCGATGAGGAAATGAAGCTGGCCAAGCTGATGGCTGCCGGCAATGCAACGGCGCGGCGGCGGCTGGCAGAGGCAAACCTGCGCCTGGTCGTATCCATCGCCAAGCGGTATGTGGGTCGCGGTATGCTCTTTTTGGATTTGATTCAGGAGGGCAATCTGGGCTTGATTAAAGCGGTTGAGAAGTTTGACTATACAAAGGGCTACAAGTTCAGCACTTATGCAACCTGGTGGATTCGGCAGGCCATCACCCGTGCCATTGCAGATCAGGCGCGCACCATCCGGATTCCGGTGCACATGGTGGAAACCATTAATAAGCTGATTCGTGTATCCCGCCAGTTGGTGCAGGAGCTGGGGCGCGATCCCCATCCCCATGAAATTGCCAAGGAGCTGAACATGTCCATCGACAAGGTGCGGGAAATTATGAAAATCGCACAGGAGCCTGTTTCTCTGGAAACACCAATCGGTGAGGAGGAGGACAGCCATCTGGGCGATTTCATCCCGGACGACGATGCGCCTGCCCCCTCTGAGGCTGCGTCCTTTATGCTTTTAAAGGAACAGCTGGGCGATGTGCTGGATACGCTGACGCCCCGTGAGGCTATGGTTTTAAAGCTGCGGTTTGGCTTAGAAGACGGCCGTGCCCGGACTCTGGAGGAAGTGGGCAAGGAATTTAACGTCACCCGTGAGCGGATCCGCCAGATTGAGGCCAAGGCGCTCCGCAAGCTCCGTCATCCCAGCCGGAGCAAAAAACTAAAAGATTATCTGGAATAACCCTGTGCCCTGTCAGTCCGGGTGTTTGCCGGGCTTTTCAGGGTGAGCGGAACGGCATAAATAACACCCCTTCTTCGTATATATGAAAAGGGGTGTTTTTCATGTTAAAAAAAAGAAAAATTTTATTTTATTCCATTCGCATGAGCCAACTGACTGTTTTCGGCACCATCCTTTTAGCTGCCGCACTGGCCGTGGTGCTGCTGATGTTTTCAGCAGGACGTGCGGTCAGCGGCGGTGACGGCGGTCGGCTGGCTATTGTCATTGATGACTTTGGCCTGCAGCGTAAGGGCGTTTCGGAAATGCTGTCCCTTGATTGTAAACTGACGGTGGCCATCATGCCTTTTTTGGAGCATACGGAGGATGATGCGGAGGATGCGCTGGAAAACGGCAAAGAGGTTATTATCCACATACCTATGCAGGCGACCTCACACGATAAGGCAAGCCATCTGGGCCCCAGGCCCATTCGCATAAGCAACAGCGCGGCAGAAATCACTGCCTGGATGGAGGAGGCCGTGGAGGAACTGCCGGAGGCGGTGGGTGCCAATATTCATATGGGCACCGTCAGCAGCACCCGGGAGGAGGTTATGCGGCCGGTTTTTGAAAGCCTGCGAGAAAAGCAACTGTATTTTCTGGATTCGAAAACTAGCTCCAAAAGCATATGCCGCCGCGTGGCTCAGGAGGTAGACATCACCTTTTATGAAAACGAGGTATTTTTGGAGCATGAGCGAAAGAGCAAGGACTATGTGAAAAAAAGACTGCGCAAGGCAATGAAAATCGCTCAGGAAAGCGGCGAGTGCATTGCAATTGGCCATGTGGGCTACGAGGGCGGCCTGATTACTGTCAACGCAATCCGCGAAATGCTGCCGGTCTTTCGGGAAAACGGCGTAGAACTGGTTTTTGTATCGGAGCTGACGCCGATGAATCGGGAAAATGTGAAACAAATTGCGTAATTTTGGCAAAATTTCTTGTAAAATGAATTGCTTTGTGATACAATAGGTTATAGTGGCGGATTGTGCATGTTTGATTCGCCGGAATTTTGCGGCATGGCCGCAAAATACGAAGGAGAATGGCTTTGAATATCAAGCGTTTAAAACCCTATATGTTCAATACATTGCTGACGATTGCCCTTTGTGCGGCCTACTGTCTGTTAGGCGGCATCCTCGGTATGCTGACCGGGCTGTTAATCAGCGCCCTGTTAGCCCTGGTTCTATATCATGAGCATTATGGCTTCGGGGCGGCAAACGCCGTCCTGATTTTAGTAATTTTTACGATGTTTCATGGCGTTTTACCGGCGCTGACCAGCGGCGTACCGCTGATTTTGCTGGCTCTGGCCCTGGTGCTGGGCACGCGGCTGCGGCTTTCTCTTTATCAGTTGCTGCTTTTATGTTCCTTCCTGTTTGTGGCGGATTTGATGCTGGGTCTTAAGGTAATCGGTCACATGTCCGGCGGCGATGTTACCTTTAGCAGCATGATGCTGGATATGGGACGTCAGATCCGTGAAACGATGGCCGCGCAGTATACTGACCCGGCTATGGAGGATATGCTGGAGCAGGTTGTCAGCGCAGCGGTGGATATGTCGATTATGCTGGCACCGGCTATGTTTATGATTATCAGCGCGGTGCTGTCTTATGTGCTGATTTTCATTTTTAAGCGGCTGCAGCAAAGGCGGGATGTGGATATGGCCTTTCTAATACCCTTTGACAGAATGCAGAGCGATAAATTGATCGTCGTTGTTTATCTTGCCCTTGTGCTGCTTTTAACGGCGGCACCCGAGGGGCTGCTGTTTGACGCGTCGGCCAATGTGCTTTTGGTTCTAAGCTTTATGTTTGTTGTGCTAGGTCTGTCGGTATTTGATTGGAAAATGAAGCAGCGAGGAACCCAGAGGATGGCCAGACGGCTGATTCTGTTCGGACTGATTTGTGTTTCCACCATGTCCTTTATGTTGCCCGTTATGGCGCTTTTGATCTGCGGCGCAACCGACTGCTTTTTCGATTATCGCCATCTGCGGGCCAAAAAGGATGATCAGTGAGCCGCTTTAGACGGCAGAGGGGAGGCAAACCATGGACGCAAACCGGAAGTCCGGATTTTATTATGTGACCGGCGGATTTTATATTTTTATTATCTTTTTGCTGGGGGTCGTGACCTTTTGGTTCAACCGCTATCTGGCAGCTGTGGAATTTTTGCTGGGTCTTTTGCTGTGTGTGGTGAATTATATCTACAAAAAACATTCGGAGCGGAAAATTTCCGATATGTTTGAGAATATGACGCTGCACATCGGCTCTGCCACTCGGAATGCACTGATGCATTTTCCACTGCCGACGCTGATTATTGAAACGAGCGGCAAAATTAAATGGTATAACGATTTATTCCGGGAAATTGCCTGCGAGCACCATTTATTTGATAAAAACATATCGGAACTGATTCCGGAACTGGCAGCGGATACGGTTTTCTCTGATCCTGCGGTGCCTGTCCGGATGACGGTTACCTATCAGAACCGCTCCTTCCGCGTTTTCGGCAGTCAGCCGCAGTCAGAGGAAAAGAACAGCATCATCGTGTTGTATTTTGATGAAATCACGGAATTTGCCGCTTATAAGCAAAAATATATTGACGAAAAAACCTTTGAATGTCTGATTTTTGTGGATAACTACGATGAGCTGATGGAATCGGCCGGCACCAGCGCCATGCCGCAGCTGCAGGCGCAGCTTTATAAGCAGATTAACGATTGGGCCAGCGAAAACGGCGGTGTGCTGGTTAAATATGAAAAGGATAAGTACAGCATTATTTTTGAATACCGCCGGCTGGAAGGGTTCATTAAAAATAAATTTGATATTTTGTCGAAAATCCGCGGGATTTCCGAGGGGAATACCATCCCTGCCAGCATCAGCATCGGTATCGGCGCCTGCGGCCGGGACATTGTTGAAAATGATGAATTTGCCAAAATTGCCATCAATATGGCGTTGGGGCGCGGCGGCGATCAGGCGGTTATTAAAGATAATGAGCAGTTCCGGTTTTACGGCGGCAACAGCAAGGAATATGAAAAAAGCACCCGGGTGAAAGCACGCGTTGTCAGCTGCGCCTTAAGCGGACTGATTACAAACGCGGAAAACGTGATTGTTATGAGCCATCGGGATGCAGATGCAGACTCTTTGGGCGCGGCCTTCGGCGTGTACCGCATGTGTCGGATGCAGGACAAGCCTGTGCATATCCTGTTGGAAACCTATGACCAAACAGTAAAGAACATGTTGGATCGGCTGGAAAACGTGGAGGAGTATGCCGGTCTGTTTTTAAGCGTGCAGCAGGCGGCTGCCCGCACAGGCGGCGCCACCCTCTTAGTTGTGGTTGATACCCACAAGCCCAGTCTTTTAGAGGCACCGGCACTGCTGAAAAAGGCCGGACAGATTGTGGTGATTGATCACCATCGCCGGGGGACGGAGTTTATTGAAAACACAGCGCTGATTTATCATGAGCCCTATGCGTCCTCCACCTGTGAAATGCTGACGGAAATTCTGCAATATTCCGCCAATAAAATGTCTTTGACCAAGCTGGAGGCCGAGTGCCTTTACGCAGGTCTGGTGGTGGATACCAAGAACTTTACCTTTAAAACAGGCGTCAGAACCTTTGAAGCGGCCTCCTTCCTGCGGAAGCAGGGCGTGGACACCGTGGCAATTAAAACTATGTTCCAGCAGGATTTGACCTCTTATATCAAGCGCGCCTCCATTATTAAGGACGCGGAAATTATCCGTGATCACATCGCGGTCAGTGCCTATAATGAAATTGAAAAGAATATCCATGTCATGATCGCCCAGGCGGCAGACGAACTTTTAAACATTAAAGGCATCACGGCCTCCTTTGTGCTGTGCCGGACGGAGGAGGGCGTCAGCATCAGCGGACGGTCCCTGGGCGGCATAAATGTTCAGGTGATTTTAGAAAAGCTTGGCGGCGGCGGCCATATGACCATTGCCGGGGCGCAACTGGCCGGTTTATCGATGGAGGAGGCGCGGGAACGGCTCTGTCAGGCAATTGATGACTATTATCTAGAAACCGTAAATTAGGGCGGCGGCCGCTGCGGCGAAAAACTGCGCGGTCTATGCAGAAAAAGTATCTCAGACAACAGCCATCCGGCGGCAACGCCTCGGATTTGGCTGTTTCATAGCAAAGGAGCGTGTCAAAGAATGAAGGTAATTTTAACAGCAGACGTTAAGGGTCACGGCAAAAAGGGCGATTTGGTGAACGCATCAGACGGATATGCCCGGAATTATCTGCTACCCAAGGGTCTTGCCGTGGTGGCGGATAAGGGTGCTGTCAGTGAAATGGAAAGCCGGAAAAGCGCCGCGGCCTTTCATAAAAATCAGGAAAAACAGCAGGCCATGGAGCTGGCAGAAAAGCTGAAGGAGGCCGTGGTGGAGTTTTCGGCCAAGGCGGGCGAAAACGGCAAGCTGTTCGGTTCTATCACGGCTAAAGATGTGGCGGAACAACTGAAAATGCAGTGTCATCTGGTTGTGGATAAGAAAAAAATCCAGCTGCCCGATGGGATTAAGGTACTGGGCGATACAAAGGTTACCATTAAGGTATATCCCGAAATCACAGCGGAAATTAAGGTCAGGGTTAAGGCGCAGGCCTGACAAGCCGGCCTTTTACGAAAGGAAAAGCTATGGAAAACGGTGTGCCAAAGGTCATGCCTCACAACAAGGAGGCGGAGCAGTCTATTTTAGGTGCAATGCTGATTGATTCCGAGTGTGTCACCTTGGTGTTTGAGAGCCTGACAGACGATGATTTTTATATTGAAGCCAACCGGCTGGTGTTTGCGGCCATGCAGTCGCTGTTTAACCGTGACGTTCCGGTGGATTTGGTCACAGTGTCGGAGGAATTGACCCTGCAGGAGCAGCTGGCTGCGGTCGGCGGCGTGGAATATCTGACCTATCTTGCGTCTACGCTGCCCACAACGGCCAATTTAAAGCAATATCTTGACATTGTGCAGGATAAGGCGCTGCTGCGGCGGCTGATCCGTGCCTCCGGCGATATTATGGACATGGGCTATTCGCCGGGTGCCGCCTCCAAAAACATTGCCGACGAGGCGGGGCGTCTGATTTTTGACGTGCTGGAAAATCAGCAGCAGCGCGGCGTGGTACATATTAAGGACGTGCTGTTACAGACTCATGATGCACTGGCGGAGATTTACCAGAACCACGGCAAGCTGACCGGTGCACCCACCGGCATTACGGAGCTGGATAAAACGCTGTTCGGTTTGCAAAAATCAGACTTTATCCTGATTGCTGCCCGGCCGTCTATGGGTAAAACCAGCTTTGCCCTGAACATTGCCACGTATGCGGCGGTGCATGGCAATGTGCCGGTGGTGATTTTCAGTCTGGAAATGTCCAGCGTGCAGCTGGTGTCCCGTATCATCAGTTCCGAAATGCTCATTGACAGCAATCATCTGCGCACCGGCGAGCTGACAGACGAGGATTGGGAAAAAATTGCCGCGTCCCTGTCTACCTTGGGGCAGGCGCCGATTTATATTAACGATTCCACCAACGTAACCATCAGCGATATCCGTGCCAAATGCCGGCGGCTCAAGCTGGAAAAAAACCTCGGTCTGGTTGTGATTGACTATCTGCAGCTGATGCAGGGCAGCCGGTCGGAAAGCCGTCAGCAGGAAATTTCCGATATTTCGCGCTCACTTAAAATTCTGGCAAAGGAGCTGGACGTTCCCATTGTGGCGCTGTCCCAGCTGTCCCGTGCGCCGGAGCAGCGGGCGGAGCACCGGCCCATGCTCAGCGACCTCCGTGAATCCGGTGCCATTGAGCAGGACGCGGACATTGTTATGTTTTTGTACCGTGACGATGTATATAACCCCGACACGGAAAAGAAAAATGTGGCGGAATGTATCATTGCCAAGCACAGAAGCGGCTCCACCGGCACAGTGGAAATGTTCTGGGCCGGACAATATACCCGCTTTATGAATCTGGATAAAAGCCATGATTGATATTTTGGAGCAGGCGAGAGAAACCCTGCGCACCCATAAGATGATTACGGCCGGAGACAGGGTTTTGACGGCGTTGTCCGGCGGCGCGGATTCCGTGTGCCTTTTGCATGTGCTGCTGACGCTTTCAAAGCAATTTGACTTCTCTGTATGCGCGGCACATCTGCATCACGGCCTGCGGGGCGACGAGGCGGACGATGACGAGGCCTTTGTCCGGTCACTGTGCGCGTCCCTTCATGTGCCGCTGTTTGTACGGCACTGCGACATCCGTGCGCTGGCCGAGTCAACCGGCACGGGGCTGGAGGAGGCGGGCCGTCATGCGCGCTATACCTTTTTCCAGACGCTTTTGGAGCAGGAGGGACTGGATAAAATCGCCACCGCACACCACGCGGGGGATAACATAGAAACCGTGCTAATGCGGTTGATTCGCGGCACGGGGCCTGCCGGTCTGGCCGGGATTCCATACCGGAACGGCGTAGTTATCCGGCCGTTTCTGGACGTGACCCGCCGCGATATTGAAGCCTATTTGACGCAACACGGGCTTGCCTTTCGGACAGACAGCACCAACAGCAGCACGGACTTTACCCGCAATCGGATTCGCCACCAGCTGGTTCCTATGCTGGAGCGGGATTTTAATCCGGGCTTTCAAAGAAATTTTCAGGAGCAGATTCGGCTGTATGCCGACTGTGCTGCTTATATAGAGGCGGAAGCGGAAAGCAGGCTGCAAAGCCTGGCTATGCCGGTGCCGGGGGGCTATGGTTTCGACTGTGACGCCCTCTTAGACGAGCCGCCATTTTTAGTTTCAACCCTTTTGCATAGGGTGATTGGCCTTTTATCCGCGGAACGTGAAACCGGCATGAAGACGGTGCGCGCCGTGGAAGCCATTCTGCGGCGGCGGCAGGGTCAGGTCAGCCTGACTAAGAGCCTGACGGCACAGATATGTCATGGCAGGCTGTATATCAGGCACCCTTCGGAGCCGGTGGCCTTTTGCCACAGTGTCAGGCCTGAGGGGGAACTGATTATCCCGGAAACCGGCGGCGTCATCCGCTTCATTATGGTCAATGCTGTACCGGCGCACCCGGCGGCTGATACGGCGTATCTGGATGCTGACAGGCTGGCGGGGCGGCAGTTGGCCGTCCGGTCGCGCAGACCGGGGGATTTCTTTTACCCGGTGGGTATGACGGGCAAAAAAACCATAAAAGAGTTTTTTATAGATAACAAAATTCCGCAGTTTCTGCGGGATTCTGTCCCGCTACTAACGGCGGATGAGGATATCGTTTGGGTGGCCAGCCTTCGGGCGGACGCTCGCTATGCCGCCTCAAAGGGGCAGAACAAGGCGCTTTGCGTTACATATATTAGGGGGGAACAAATTGAACCAATTGGAAAAGGATGTAGAAAGAGTTCTATTAACAGAGGAGCAGATTGCGGAGAAGGTTAAAGCTATGGCAGCAGAAATTAGCAACTTCTACCAGGGTAAAGAAGTGGTGCTGATCTGCATTTTAAAGGGAAGCATTACCTTTTTCAGCGACTTAGCCCGGGCACTGCGCGTGCCTGTCATTTATGACTTTATGTGCGTATCCAGCTACGGCAGCAGCGCGGTTTCCGGCGGCAGTGTCCGGATTAACAAGGATTTGTCTGTGGATATTACAGGGAAGCATGTTCTGATTGTGGAGGACATCTTAGACACCGGCAACACCTTAAGCGCACTGCTTTTGCAGCTTGCGGCACGGCGGCCGGCGTCTTTAAAGCTCTGCTGCCTGCTGGATAAGCCGGATCGGCGGACGAAGCCCGTCAAGGCCGATTTTGTGGGCTTTACGATCCCGGACGAGTTTGTTATCGGCTACGGCCTTGACTATGACGAACGGTATCGGCAGCTGCCCTATGTGGGTGTGTTAAAGCGCAGCGTGTATGAGAAATAATCGGCCATTCGTTTCTAAAAAATGAATAGAAAGTAAAATTTTCAGATATTTCTTGTAATTTACCTGATTTTGTGTTAAACTAAATTCTATTCGAAGTCCAAAAGGGGTGACATAATGAACAAAAAATATCTGGGCGGTATCGGATTTTATGTGTTGCTGTTTATCATTGTTCTGGTTATGTTCGGCATTTTCAATTATGAGCCGGGCATTAGCAGCATCCGGTATTCCGATTTACTGTCCTACATCAAGAGCGGCAGTGTGTCTGAGCTGGTTTTAACAGACCGGACGGCAACCATAACACTGCGCGGCGTTGAGGCGGAATATCCCAATGAGAACAAACGGATTTCTGATATTTCTTCCATTTATATTTTGTATGAGGATGCCGGTGATGCAATCCGCGAGCAAATGGATCAGGGGACGCTGAAGGTAGATACGCCTGCGCCTCAGGAGTTGCCTTGGTGGCTGTCGTTGCTGCCGACGCTGCTGACGGTGGGCATTTTTGTGCTGTTCTGGTTTGTGTTTATGCGCCAGTCCCAGGGCGGCGGTAAGGTGATGTCCTTCGGCAAGAGTAACGCGCGCATGAGCCAGAGCGGTGAAACCCACGTGACCTTTAAGGATGTGGCGGGTGCTGATGAAGAGAAGGAGGAGCTGGCTGAAATTGTGGAGTTCCTCCGGGATTCCTCCCGCTTCATTGAGTTGGGTGCGCGGATTCCCAAAGGCGTGCTGCTTGTGGGACCGCCGGGGACCGGTAAAACGCTGCTGGCAAAGGCTATTGCCGGTGAGGCTAAGGCACCGTTTTTCAGCATCAGCGGCTCCGATTTTGTTGAAATGTTTGTTGGCGTGGGTGCCTCCCGCGTCCGTGATTTGTTTGACCGGGCGAAAAAGAATGCCCCCAGCATTATTTTCATTGACGAAATTGACGCCGTGGGTCGTCACCGCGGTGCCGGTTTGGGCGGCGGCCATGATGAGCGCGAGCAGACCCTGAACCAGCTGCTGGTGGAAATGGACGGCTTTGGTGCCAATGAGGGGATTATCATCATTGCGGCCACCAACAGACCGGATATTTTGGATCCGGCCCTTTTGCGTCCCGGCCGGTTTGACCGTCAGGTTGTGGTGAACTATCCCGACGTGAAGGGACGTGAGGCGATTTTAAAGGTTCATTCCCGGGCAAAGCCTTTGGCGCCCGGCGTGGATTTAGGCGTTATTGCCAAAACCACCTCCGGCTTTACCGGTGCCGATCTTGAAAATCTGATGAACGAGGCGGCGCTTTTGGCGGCAAAGCGCGGTAAAAAGCAAATTGAAATGGAGGACATTGAAAACTCCATCATTAAGGTAATCGCCGGTCCTGAAAAGCGTTCCAAAACCGTCACGGACAAGGAAAAACGGCTGGTGGCCTATCATGAGGCCGGTCATGCCATTATGCATAAGCTAATGCCTAACTGCGACCCGGTTCATGAGATTTCTATCATCCAGCGCGGCCGCGCCGGCGGCTACACACTGTCCTTGCCTTCGGAGGATAAGAACTATGTATCCAAGCAGGATATGCTGGATCAGATTGTTGCGCTCTTAGGCGGCCGCACAGCGGAAAAGCTGGTGCTGAACGATATTAGCACAGGCGCGTCCAACGATATTATGCGCTCTACGAAAATGGCGCGGGAAATGGTGACCAAATATGGCATGAGTGATGTTTTGGGACCCATGACCTTCGGTTCGGACAACAACGAGGTATTTTTGGGCATGAGCTATGCCCAGACCCGTGATTACAGTGAACAGGTGGCGGCGGAAATCGACGCTGAGGTTAAAAAAATTGTCGATCACGCCTATCAGACCTGCGAATCCCTCTTAACTGCCCACCGCGAACAGCTGGAGCGGGTGGCACAGGCTCTGATTGAAAAAGAAAAGCTGACAGGTGAGGAATTTGAGGCGCTGTTTGCCGGTACAACGGCAGATGCAGCCGATGGCGCGGAAACGGATGCCGAAAAACCCGATGAGCCTGCCAGTGCAGACGATTTGGAAACCGTTTGATTATGATTGAGCCGCAGCAAAGTGCACAAGCGATGCCTGTGCTTTTGCTGTGGTTCTTCTTTTATATTTTTCTGTGTTTTCGCCGAATATTTTTTCGCTTTTATTCATTTTTTTGTGAAAATTATTAAAAATTTGTAAATAAACCTTGCAAAATCTCCAAAAAAAGTATATGATAGTATATGATAGTATATGGTTTTTTAGTTTACAATGGAAGATGCTCGATTTTGTATGATATTTAAACCTTTGAACGGAGGAATGCTGAATGCTGGGTCAAGTCTTTCAGCCAATGCTGGAGCAAATGAAAGCCGTGTCCGGAAAGGGCATGGGCGTATTGAATAATTCCGGTGCGGTTATTGCTTGTGTGGGTGAGCCCTTAAACGAGGAACTGGCCTACGATGCGGTTATGAACAATGCCACCAATGGTAAGCCCTTTGTGCAGTCTGATTATACGTTTGTTGCCTTTGGCATGCGGAACATGATGGATTATATCGTTTATGTGCAGGGCGTTGATGCGGAGGCGCAGAAGCTGTGCGTATTTATGTCGGTCGGTCTTTCTAATCTGCAGCTGCATTGCGGCGATAAATATGACAAGACCAATTATTTAAAAAACGTCCTGTTGGGCAACGTGCTGCCCGGCGATGTTTTTCTGCGTTCCGGTGAGCTGCAGATTGATACGGAAATTCCCCGGATTGTGTATATCATCCAACTGCAGCAGCCGACGGATGTTTCCGTACAGCATATTTTGCAGAACATGTTTCCCGATCAGGATTTTGTCATTGGGATCGATAATTTGAATGTTGTTTTAATTAAGGCGCTTCCTGCCGGCTTTAACCGGGAGATGCTGACCAAAATAGCCAAAAGCATTGTGGAAACGGTGAACTCTGAGCTGATGCTCCAGATTTACGTTGGCATGGGTACGCCGACAGATTCCATTCACGATATTGCCCGCTCCTATTCTGAGGCGCAGATTGCGCTGGAAATCGGCCGGGTGTTTGAAGGGGACAAGTATATTTTAAGCTATGACACCTTAGGCATCGGCCGCTTGATTTACCAGCTGCCCAGCAAGCTCTGCGAGCTGTTTCTGGATGAAATTTTCAAAAAGGAAAGCATTAACGTTCTGGACGAGGAAACCATTCAGACAATTTATAAGTTCTTTGAAAATAATCTGAACGTCAGCGAAACCTCACGCCAGCTGTTTGTTCACCGGAACACGCTGGTGTATCGTCTGGATAAAATTGAGCGCCTCACCGGGTTGGATTTGCGGAATTTTGACGACGCGGTTATTTTTAAGGTTGCGATTTTAGTTAATAAGTATCTGCATGCCAATTCGGCGAAATTTTAGGAGCATTGGGAGTTTTGTATGATTATTTTCAGTAATGTTTCAAAGACATATGAAAACGGTACAAAGGCGCTGGATAATATTAGTTTTTTTATTGAGCGCGGTGAGTTTGTGTTTATCGTCGGTCCCTCCGGCGCCGGTAAATCCACGCTGATCAAGCTTTTGATGCATGAGGAAACAGCCACCTCCGGCGATGTGATTATCAACAGCGTCAACGTTAGTGCGCTGAAGCAGAGCCAGATTCCTTATCTACGCCGGAACATGGGCGTCGTATTTCAGGATTTCAGACTGCTCCCCAAGAAAACGGTGTATGAAAACGTATCCTTTGCCATGGAAATTGTGGGTGCCAGCCGCCGGGAAATCCGCCGCCAGGTGCCGAATGTTTTAAGCATGGTCGGCCTGTCTCACAAGGCGAAGGCCTATCCATCTCAGCTGTCCGGCGGCGAGCAGCAGCGTGTGGCACTGGCGCGGGCTTTGGTAAACAATCCGGCCTTTTTAATTGCCGACGAGCCGACCGGGAATTTAAACCCCAAAACAGCTCTGGAAATTGTTGAGCTGCTTAATGAAATCAACAAGCGCGGTACAACGGTTATTATGGCAACACACGCAAAGGATATTGTGGATCAGATGAAAAAGCGTGTCATTGCCATCGAGGACGGGATTGTTGCCCGGGATGAAGCCAGAGGTGTTTACGGATATGAAAATTAACAGTATTAAATATTTCTGCAGGGAAGCCTTTAAAAACGTGTTTTCCAACGGCTGGATGAGCCTGGCATCCGTTTTTACGGTGGTGGCCAGCCTTTTGGTGTTCGGCCTATTTATGGTTCTGGCGCTGAACCTGAACCACATGGTGACCAGAGTGGAAAGCGATTATGAAATTACCCTGACCGTGGACGAGAATTATACGCCGGAGCAGACGGAAAAATTGGGCGAAACGCTGGCGTCGATTCCTAACGTGTCGGAGGTTATTTTTGAATCTAAGGAGAAGCGGCTGGATTTACTGCGGGAGCAGTTCGGTGAGAATGCCTCTCTTTTAGACAATTATCAGGATGAGCAGAACCCCTTGCGGGATTGGTATAAAATCCGGTGTCTGGATTTGACAAAATCCGCCGAAACCGTGGAGGCTGTTAAGCAGCTGGGTGGGGTGGCCAAGGTCATCAGCAATGGAGAAACCATCCGCAAGCTGACGGCAGCGTCCGGCTACATCAGCCGGATGAGCATCTGGATTATGGCGGCGCTGGCGGTTATTTCCGTATTTATTATTTCCAACACCATTAAGCTGACGGTTTTTTCCCGCCGCAAGGAAATTAATATTATGAAATTCGTCGGTGCCACCGACTGGTTTATCCGCTGGCCCTTCATTATTGAGGGGATGCTGATTGGCGTGCTGGGCGCAGTGGCCTCCAGCATCTTTGTGGCGCTGGGCTATGAGGGACTGACGACGGTGTTTTTATCTTTGCAAATCGGCTTTGTGGACTTTATCCCGCTGCGGGAAATCATTTTCCTGCTGACCGGTGTGTTTCTGCTTATGGGCATTGGTCTGGGCGCTGCGGGAAGTTTGATATCCGTCAGAAAATATTTGAAGGTTTGATACAATCAAATGAGTGTACATATAGGAAAAATGCAAAAATTACTTGCATTTTTCCTTTTTTTGTGATATACTATTTTGGCAAATACGCACGTACCGCGATTTTGCGGGGGGTGCCGCATGTTCGGCTCCCGCAGAAAAAGACCGGTGCGGAGGTTGTGCAAATAAAACCGGAGGTGACAGTAATGTCAGTAATTTCAATGAAACAGCTGCTGGAAGCAGGCGTCCATTTCGGACATCAGACTAGAAGATGGAACCCTAAAATGGCGGAGTACATCTTCACAGAACGGAACGGGATCTATATCATAGATCTGCAGAAAACCGTTAAAAAGATCGAAGAGGCTTATAGCTTCGTCCGTGACATTGCCCAGGAGGGCGGCGAGATTCTGTTTGTCGGCACTAAAAAGCAGGCGCAGGAATCTATCAAGGAGGAAGCGGAACGCGTGGGTATGTATTGGGTCAACGCAAGATGGCTCGGCGGCATGCTCACCAACTTCAAAACCATTAAGCAGCGGATTGAGCGCTTAGAGCAGCTGACCCGCATGGAAGAGGACGGCACCTTTGATCTGCTTCCGAAAAAGGAAGTTCTGAACTTAAAGCACGAGAGAGAAAAGCTGGAAAAGTTCTTAGGTGGTATTAAAACCATGAAGAAGCTGCCCAGCGCTCTGTTTATCGTGGATCCCAGAAAAGAAAAGATTGCCATTGCCGAAGCGAAAAAGCTGGGTATTCCTGTTGTTGCTATTGTGGATACGAACTGTGACCCTGAAGAGGTTGATTATGTCATTCCCGGCAACGATGATGCCATTCGTGCGGTTAAGCTGATTGCTTCTACCATTGCAAATGCCGTTATGGAAGGCCGTCAGGGCATTGACGCCGAGGCAGAGACAGAGGCCGAGGAAGGCGAGAAGGCGCCTGCCGAGGAAACTGTCGCTGAGTAAAGGGTAATTATTTATTTAGAAAAGAGGAGAGTAACATGGCTTTTACAGCTGCAGATGTTAAAACACTGAGAGAGCGTACCGGTTGCGGTATGATGGATTGTAAAAAAGCGCTGACCGAGGCCGGCGGCGATATGGATAAGGCAATTGAGCTTTTAAGAGAGAAGGGTCTGGCGGATGCCGCTAAAAAATCCGGCAGAATCGCGGCTGAGGGTATCGTAGAGTCCTATCTGTCAGACGACAAAAAGGTCGGCGTTTTGCTGGAGGTTAATTCCGAGACGGATTTTGTTGCTAAAAACGCTGATTTCAGAAAATTTGTTTGTGATGTTGCCAAGCACATTGCGGTTAAAAATCCCTGCTGTGTGGACGGCGACAGCGAAAATGCACTTTTAAAGCAGAAATTCTTTGAGGGCGACGCCACCATCGGCGAAATGCTGACAGAGAAGATTGCTACCATCGGCGAAAATATGAACATCCGTCGTTTTGAGCGTAACGAGGGTATCTGCGAGGCTTATATCCATGGCGGCGGCAGAATTGGTGTTCTGGTGAACTTCAAGCTGTCTGATCCCGCGGCGGCCTCTAAGGACGCTTTTGCTGAATTTGCCAGAGACATTGCTATGCAGGTTGCGGCTGCAAATCCCCAGTTTATTGATGAAAAATCAGTACCTGAGGAAACTGTGGCCAAGGAGAAGGAAATCCTGATGGCACAGGCTCTGAATGAGGGCAAGCCCCAACAAATTGCTGAAAAAATGGTGAACGGCAGAATTGCGAAGTTCTTCAAGGAGGTCTGCCTGGTTGACCAGCTCTTTATTAAGGATACCGACAAAACAGTGGCGGCTCTGATTAAAGAGGTTGCCGGTCAGATTGGTTCCGACATTGAAATCGTTAAGTTTACCCGCTTTGAGAAGGGCGAAGGTCTTGAAAAGCGCGAAGAGGACTTTGCGAATGAAGTTGCCAGCATGATTAAATAAGGTGCTGTAACGCAAAATGAAATATGCCCCTTAGAACAGCTTGAATTATTCTCTCAAGATGGTTCTAAGGGGTTTTTTATGCCTTAAAGCTGCAAACAAACTGCGCCGCCTTGTCTACGCCTTCGGGTTCGGTTTGTTAGGTCCACGCTATCTTGCGTCCACCTCAAAAAGGGGCTGTAGCAATCAATGCTACAACCCCTTTTTAGAATTCTTCATTTATACTCTTTCAGCATTCTTTTCGCCGGTTTATTTCCGCAGCTCGCCAAGAATCTTTATGCCCTCTTCTACGAAAATTTCAGCAACACCGGCCTTGAAGTTTGAACTTCTGGCTTCGTATCCACCCTCATCGTAGGCCTCCTGCGTCGGGAAATAGCCCTGCGAACCGTTAGACAAAATGCAGGGCAGTACCAATGCCCATCCTTCTGCCTTTTTAAGCTCCCGGCCGATATATGTAAAGCCTTCTCCGGGGATGGTGATAAAGGCAAGATTACCGACAGCTACGCCGGTCATCTTCATTTCGAAGAAATCAGGGCCATTTTCAAGCCGCACCATGCGCTGGGCCTCGGCTACAACTGTGGTTAGCTCCATGGCCTTAAACGGAATCTCATCATCTTTGCCGGCCTTATGAAGATCATTATATTTATGCGCCAGCGGTAAATCTTCCGCCTTTGCTTTGTTAGACGGAACCTTAATTGTTTTTTCAATAATCTTTATGCTGTCAACATCTATATAATTCACCTTGTCATAAACCTGCATAACCGCACCGGCCACCACGTTGCCGATGTGACGGGCATGGCCGTAGCCTCTTGCCACGTCATCAAAATCGTTAGCCAGATCGTTCATTTCTCCGTCCTTTGCTTTGACGTTTACGTGGTTAACATCGCCCTGCGCTCCGTTGATAAATAAGCTCTTCACGCCGGGGAGACATCTTTCCAGCGTTCTTCTGGCAAAGCCGGGCCAGTCGGCAGAAATTTTGCAGCCTCCCACAACATCGGGGTGGTTGCCGAAGTTCATGATGACAACCGTGTCGGCGCCTTCACGGTCAAACCGCAGGATATTCACTCTTTCGTCCACCTCACCGAGGGGGGCGGCAATATCAGGATTCCCAACGCCGGGGTTTGTCCGCACCTTGCCGTCCTTCATTCTGAAGCGGCGTATAAAAGCAACATTCGGGGCTGTTCCGATTTTCCAGCCTGCTCTGGCCGGTTTCAGATCTTCCAGTGCAAAGGCAGCAGCATCAGCCAGCTTGCCGGCAACAAATTCGCGATAAGCCGGAACGGCCTCGTTGCCGTCTTTTTCATTCAAATGGGGCGCTGTATGCGAATGTGTTGCAGAAATGATGATTGCTTCTGCGGGAATACCGGTTCTTTTTGTGATGATTTCTTTAAAATATGCAACAATGTCCATCTTGATGCCGCAATGGTCAAGAGAAATGAATAAAGCGGTTTTATCGCCGGCCGCAATGGCCACCGCATTCGCCTCCAGCGGATCTAAAACACCGTCTGCAATACGGGTCTGAAAATAACCCGCAATGGAGATTCCCATACAGGGTGTAATGTCTGTTCTTGCAAAGCCTACTTTAAGATTGTTCATACTAAATTCTCCTATGCTGCAATGCCTTTTGTTTGCTATAAGCCGGCATGCGTATTTATTTGCATTGTAGCACAGTTTAATGGCATTGTCAAGGATTCTCGCCGCATTTTTTTCATGTTAATGAAATTTTTCCCGGCTAAAATGGTAACAGAATTTTTCCGGCAGACAACCCTTGCTAATTCTTTCTTTTTATGGTATAATAAATAAGATAGGACTGTCAGCCTGCCAAGACCGGCCGTCGGTGCTGTCTGCTAATTTAATCAATAAAAGGAGACGGAATATGAAAAGAAAATTATGTTTGCTAATAACGCTATTGCTTCTTGTAGCGACGGTCTTTACCGGCTGTCAGTCCGGCAGCAAGCAGGAAACAGAGCACTCCTTCGTGAAAATGACGCTGGAGGAGGGGGATATCATCATTGAATTGTATCCTGAAATCGCCCCCAAAAGCGTGAAGCATTTTTTGGAATGTGTGAAATCCGGCTATTATAACGGCAAGGTGTTCCACCGCACCATCCCCGGCCTGATTCAGGGCGGATCGGCCGATGGTTTCGGCGTGGGCGGCTCCGGCCGGACGGTGCAGGGTGAGTTTACGGAGAACGGCTTTGAAAACAATCTGAAGCATGAGCGGGGCGTCATATCCATGGCCCGTACCAGCGACCCCAATTCCGCCAGCGGCCAGTTCTTTATTATGACCGACACCCAGACATATCTGGACGGGAAATATGCAGCCTTCGGCAAGGTGGTGGAGGGCATTGAAATTGCAGATCAAATTGCAGCTATGCCCACCCGCGGCGCTAATCATGATGAACTTGTAACAAAGCCTGTGATTAAAAGCGCGGAAGTTTTAAAGAATTATACCCCAAAATCAGCACAAGAATGAGTGAAATTGTCTAAAGAGCAGGCAAAAATATGAACGTTTTATGTAGATTAAAAGAAAAATTTAAAAAAATGTTAAATAACACTTGCATATTTTGTTGCAATATTGTAAAATGTAATATGATAATTTAATAACAATAATTTTAGGAGGTTTTTCGATTATGGCAGTAAAAGTTGGTATTAACGGTTTTGGCCGCATTGGTCGTCTGGCGTTCAGACAGATGTTTGGCGCAGAGGGATATGAGGTTGTGGCAATCAATGATTTGACAAGCCCTAAAATGCTTGCGCATCTGCTCAAGTATGATTCCGCTCAGGGTAAATATGCTCTGGCTGATACGGTTTCCGCCGGTGAAGATTCCATTACGGTTGACGGCAAGACCATTAAAATTTATGCAGAAAAGGACGCTGTAAACATTCCTTGGGGCGCCCTGGATGTAGACGTTGTGTTAGAGTGCACAGGCTTCTACACCTCTAAGGAGAAGGCTTCGGCTCATCTGACCGCCGGTGCTAAGAAGGTTGTTATTTCCGCTCCGGCCGGCAAGGATCTGCCCACCATCGTTTACAACGTTAACCACAATATTCTGACAAAGGAAGACAAGATTATTTCTGCGGCTTCCTGCACAACCAACTGCTTGGCTCCCATGGCTAAGGCGCTGAATGACTACATGCCCGTTGAAAGCGGTATCATGTCCACCATTCATGCCTACACAGGCGATCAGATGATCTTAGACGGTCCTCAGAGAAAGGGTGATCTGAGAAGATCCAGAGCCGGTGCAGTTAACATCGTTCCCAATTCTACCGGTGCTGCAAAAGCAATCGGTTTGGTTATTCCCGAACTGAACGGCAAGCTGATCGGTTCTGCTCAGCGCGTTCCCACCCCCACCGGCTCCACCACCATTCTGGTTGCAGTTGTTAAGGGTCAGGCTACTGTTGAGGGCATTAATGCGGCTATGAAGGCTGCGGCTAACGAATCCTTTGGTTATAATGAGGACGAAATTGTTTCCTCCGACATCATCGGCAGCCGCTTTGGTTCCATCTTTGATGCAACACAGACCATGGTTACCAACATGGACAACGGTTATTCTCAGGTTCAGGTTGTTTCCTGGTATGACAATGAGAATTCCTACACCAGCCAGATGGTCAGAACCATTAAGTATTTCGCAGAGCTGGGCTAAATCTGTATATAAGCTGATAAAGGGGCTGCAGCAAAACGGTTGTTTGCTGCAGCCCCTTTTTTTAGGCGTAAAGTCGTTTGACTCCCCAAAACGGCATTTTGACGCTCTGCACGGCATAGTTGCCTCAGCTTTTGCCTTAGCCGGGATCCTCCCTTACGATGATTTTTAATATGTGTTTATATATTCCGTTCCCGCATATATTGCAGCGCTTTTCTGGCCAACATGTACAGCCGTCCCTCCGGGTGCGCCTCCATTTCGGCCAGCATGCCGGGCGCGTCGCTGACAATACCGCGGTAAGAATATTCCCACACAATATCGTTGATATCCGTCAGTTCGCTTACGCTGCGCTGCGTTGCCTTGCCGGTTACACCTGTGAAAATGGCATCAGCAAAGTCTTGTTGATTTTCCCGCAGCAGCTTGGCGTCATAGGGCGTGTCAATAAAAGCGGTTTCAACCAGGACGGCCGGACAACGCGTGCCGCGGAGGATTCCCAACTCTGGCCGGGTCTTAACCCCTCTGTTTGCAAGCTTCAGCCGGGTGGTAATCTCCTTCACAATCCGACGGGCAACAGAAGCCGCCTCGCCGTTTAAGCTATATACCAAAGCCTCTGTGCCGGTGCCGCCACCTGCGTTGCAGTGCAGGCTGATACACAGGTCTGCACCCCAATCGTTGGCCATTACAACGCGTCCTTTAATGCTCTCCTGCACGGAATTGCCTAGGCTGTCTGTCAGGCGGTTCCGCGACATTTTCACCTGGTCGCCGTTCTGTAAAAACAATGTTTCCAGCTTTTTGGCGATATAAAAGGTAATATCCTGCTCCCGCAGATTATTGCCGGCAGCGCCGGTATCGGCGCCGGTGTAATTATGTCCCGGATCAATAAATATTTTCATCAATCATCACCAGCCTTTTTCCTCACAAATTTCCGAAAATAAATCTCCTGATTCTTTTGTATCGGAAACAAAACTGTTCCCTATACATTTTATGTACAGGTCGGAAAAAAGGACACGTAATTATTCGGCTTTTTCCTCATCATCCGGTACGGTTTTCTTGAGAAGATCGCGGATTTCTGTCAGCAGTTCCTCCTGTGTGGGCGGTGCAGGCTCTTCGGGCTCAGGCTCGGGCTCAGGTTTAATGACATGCCGCGCCTTGGTCATCAGGCGAATAACGAGAAAAATGGAAAATGAAATAATTAAAAAATCAAGAACGTTCTGCAAGAAGTTGCCGTACATAATGGCGGCCTCCGGCTTGACCACTGAACCGTTTTCAATCACGGCGGGGCTCAGCACCAGCTTTAAGGCCTTAAAGTCCATGCCGGCGGTTAAAAAGCCAAAGAAGGGCATAATCAGATCATTGACGATAGAGGTCACGATTTTTCCAAAGGCACCGCCAATGATGACGCCGATAGCCATGTCTACAACGTTGCCCTTGTACGCAAATTCCTTAAATTCTTTTAACATATTGTTCCTCTCCTTTTGTTTTTATCGGCAAATAGAATTTTTGTGAATGAGGCATTGTCTGTGTCTGACGATATTATAATCATTGCGCGTATTACGCATAGCATGAACAGCGTATCTGTGTTACTGTCTGGGGTGCCAGACTGCCTCTGCAACCGACTTCATTTCGTCGAGCGTCGATGCGGCAAAGGCCTTGCTTTTAGCAGCGGCAGAGTGCGGAACGCCCTTCAGATACCAGGCTATATGCTTTCTGGCCTCTAAAATTCCCAGACGCTCTCCTTTATACTGCACTAAAAGTTCTAAATGCCGGACAACGGTTTCCAGCTTTTCTGTATCGGTTACAGGCTGATAACGGCCCGTTTCGGCATATTCACGCAGCTGTCTGAACAAAAAGGGGTTGCCCAGCGCCCCGCGGCCGATCATCACGCTATCGCAGCCGGTTTGCGCCCGCATGGCGGCAACATCCTCCGGCACGGTAATATCACCGTTGCCGACAACCGGAATGGAAAGGGACTCCTTGACCCGGCGAATATCGTCCCAGTGCGCCTTGCCTGCGTAAAACTGTTCTCTTGTCCGGGCGTGCAGGGTGACGGCCGCCGCCCCTTCGGCCTCGGCGATTTGCGCCAAAGCGATACAATTTTTTGAGGCATCGTCCCAGCCGGAACGAAATTTAACGCTCAAAGGCACAGAAAGCTCCCGGACCACGGCACGGATCACCTGCTTTGCCTTTTCTAAATCGCGTCCCAGTGCAGCGCCATCACCGTTTGAAACAATTTTTGGGGTAGGGCAGCCCATGTTCAGGTCAACCGCCCGGGCGCCCTGTTCCTGTACGTACACGGCCGCCCGCGCCACAATATCCGGATCGTTGCCGAAAATTTGAACAATCAGCGGCGCTTCTGCCTCATGGGTCTTTAGCAGCATGCCGGTTTTTTTATCCCGATACTCAATGCCTTTTGCGCTGATCATTTCCGAAACAACCAGATCGGCGCCGAAGGCCTTACAAATCAGCCGGAAGGGCAAATCGGTCACGCCCGCCATGGGGGCAAGAATAATTTGATTGCGGTAATTCACGGTTGTGGCTCCTGTTCTTACTTTTTATTTCCTGACTCTATGCTGTGCCAATACAGTTGGGTACTTGTCTTTTCAACTAATCCTGTCTTTGACATTTTAGCGCCGCGCTATAGTATTACAGAAGATTTTGAAGAGCATCGGTCAGTCTGTCTGCAATAATTTTGTGTCCCGCACGCAGGGGATGTAACGGCTCCTTGGGTACCCAACCGGCGGAATCAATAAAGACAATATCCGTCTTATGCTCACGGTTATAGTCAGCCGAAAGCTCTTGCAGCGCGGCAGGGTAAACCCCGCAGAAGGCAGAAAGCATAATGATCTTCGAATGAGAACGCAGGGAACAAATTGTATCCAGAAGTTCTCTGTAACAAGCAATATATTCCGTTTCGCTGCATCCCCGGTCGTTGGCGCCATGGTTAATTAAAATATAGTCCGGATCACCGTAGGCCACCGGGGATTCATGGAAGTTAAAAGGATAGGCAAGCGCCGCACGGGGCACACTGGCATTACCGGCACGGGTCACACCAACGGCTCCGTAGCCCATAAAATAGGGCCGTAAATTCAGCTTTTCCGCTGTCAGCCAGGCATAGGTGGCACAGACGTCATCCTGAAAGGGCCGGTTCAGATATTCCGGCTGCAAGACGTGTGATATGTCGTCAACCAAAACGCCCTCCGTGATGGAATCACCCACAAATTCAATGGTTTTTCGATTGTCAGCCTGCAGAGGTGCCAGGCCGTCCGCTGTGATCCCGCAGAAGTCAATTTTTCCGCATAAAGGCTGATACCAGCGATGCTGCACCTCTACGGCGCTTTTATAAATCACGCGGACGCTGTGAACACCGGGTGTTTCCGCCTGAATTCGGAGATAGGGCGCTAGGGTAGACTCAAACCGACTGCCGCCGTCCATGCTAATCCAAATGTGGGGGTAGGGCACCGAAGCATTTTGCATATTAAAATGCATAACTGCCATAGTGCCGGTGAAAGCAAATTCAAAATAGGAGCCGGTAGCCGTGGCGGTCTGCCGGTCGCCTATAGTACCCCAACGGCCGGTGTATCGGATGTTTTCGTCTTGAGATGAATAATACATATCATTCATTTTCCTTTCTGCCCACGAAAAATTGTAAAAACAGTTGTGCCGATCTGTGGGCCGAACGGACAAATTAGATATTAATAGAAATTTTACGCCTGCGGCGTAAGTTTCAAGGTCATACAGTCAAGCGCAAAGCCTTCTTTGTTTATGCTGCCGTTGTTGTAATATGCACCATGTTTTTCACGGCCAGGCTGTTTTCTACAGCATTTTGCCGAAGGCGGACAGCAGTGCCAATACCGAAGAAGTATTGATGTTGGGGTGGATGCCTATGCCCCAGTACACATTGCCGACCTGATCGTTTAAGGCAATGTAGGTGGCGGCCTTAGAGGAGGAGCTGCCCTCTAAAGCGTGCTCATTATAGGATATAATCTCAAATTTTTTGCCTGTTTCTTTTCTGAGAGCGTTGGATAGGGCGTCCAGAGGGCCGTTGCCCTGTGCTGAAAGGACGCAGGTTTTGCCGCTTAGCTTAACACTGGCATCGAGATGGGCTTCCTCACCGGCCAGCTTGAAGTGATATTCCAAAAGCTCGGCCTTGTCCTTCAGATTCACGTAATGGCGGGTGAAAATATCATAGACCTCATCCGGCTCAAGCACCGTGTGCCGGTCATCGGAAACCGTTTTGATCAAGGCGCTGAACTCCTGTAAAAGTGCCTTAGGCACAGTCAGGCCGAATTTGTTTTCCAGGACATAATTCAGGCCGCCCTTGCCGGACTGGCTGTTAATCTGAATCGGTTCATATACGCGGTGCAGATCCGCCGGGTCAATAGTCAGGTAGGGGTTTTGCCAATAGGATGAATCAGATTTTTCACAATAGTCCATGGCCTTTTTAATCGCATCCTGATGTGAGCCGGAGAAGGCAGTATAGGCCAGTTCGCCCGCATAAGGATGCCGGGGATGGATGGGCAGCTTGTTAAACCGCTTATAGGCGCTGATGATTTCCTCCAGATTGTCAAGACGGAGCTTGGGGTCGATGCCCACGCTGAACATGTTCAGGGCAATCACGGCCAGGTCGGCGTTGCCGGTTCGTTCGCCATTGCCGAATAGCGTTCCCTCCACCCGCTGAGCTCCGGCCAGCAAGGCCAGCTCACTGGCGGCTACGCCGGTGCCGCGGTCGTTGTGAGTATGTACGCTGAGAATCACGTTATCCCGGTCAATGAGGTGCTGGGACATATATTCCACCTGATCAGCAAAAATATTCGGCGTGGATACCTCCACGGAGGTGGGTAGGTTAATAATCAGCTTTTTTTCCGGCGTGGGGGCAAATTCCCGGATTACGGCGTTGCAAATTTCGGCGGCAAAGTCCATTTCCGTACAGGAAAAGCTTTCGGGGGAGTATTCATAAGAAAAACGGTCGCCGGCGTACTTTTTAATCAACCGGACGCCATCAACAGCCAGCTGAATAATTTCCGGCTTGGACATGTGGAACACCACCCGGCGCTGCAGGGCGGAGGTGGAGTTATACAGATGAATAATGGCGTTTTTGGCGCCGTCTAAGGCCTCCACGGTTTTTTTGATAATGTGTTCACGGGACTGGGTCAGCACCTGAATGGTCACATCCTCCGGAATCAGATCGTTTTCAATCAGATAGCGGGTGAACTGGTATTCCGTTTCGGATGCGGCAGGAAAGCCCACTTCAATTTCTTTAAAACCGATGCTGACTAAAAGCTTAAAGAAGGCCACCTTTTCCTCCAGGGTCATGGGCGAAAACAGCGCCTGGTTGCCGTCGCGCAGATCCACGCTGCACCATGCGGGTGCGGCGGTAATCTGGTTTTTCGGCCAGGTTCTGTTAAAGGGCGGCACGTCAAAATACAGCTTTTGATATTTTTTGTAGTTCACAACATTCATCCTCCCCGGCTCCGACGGTCAAAGGAAGCGGCTATAAGCTCTCTGGACGCGTCGGAAAATAAAAAGGCCAAACCCTAAAAGGCTTGGCCGTCTGTTTGTCATGGCATCTGTTAGCTGCGCACTTTGACAAATAGAGAACCAAACCACTCTTTTAGCAACAAGACCGGCTTTTGCAGCAGATTCAGCTCCAGCGCTTGACAGCTTGCCATGGGGTGACTCTCCTTTGTCAGATAATTTCATTGCTTTTATTATAGTAAATATTTTGTCAAATGTCAATAGAAAAATGTCGTTGTTCTGCAAACATTCTCATTTTAACATAAAAAGGGTGCAAAACAAAAAACAGATTAACGTTAGCTTGCTTTGCTCGTGTGCAGCGCGGTGAACCAATTCTGCTTGCAATGGATAAACACATGCCCTTGGCTTGTCCGTCCGGCATCCTTTTGCCGCAGCCGTTTCCTCCCTTAGTTGAATACATATTTTTTAATATAGGGCCGCAGGTCGGTATCCCACACAAACAGTTCATCGCATTGTTCGCCGGGGTTCAGCGCCGTTACGCCGGCAGCCAGTGTTTGGCCGGTAAGGGGCATAGCCGTGTCCAACACGCCCGCTGCCTGTCTGGCAAAGTAGACGTTGGCGGTAAGAGCCTCGTTCGTGTTGTTGTGGATATATAATTTGGTGGCACCGTCCTGTTTGCCTTCCGATACAGCATATTTCGGCAGATATTCCTGCAGCTGTGTCAGAATACTTTCGATGTTTAAAAGCCCCCATCCAAAAACGGTATCACGGCCTTCAGAGCCCAAATCCTCGGCGGTTGTCTGCAGAATTGTCTGCAGCTCGGCATTGGTGCAGTCCGGCTTTAAGGCCTTAATCAGGGCGGCCGCCGCCGTTACCTGCGGCGCCGCAAAGGAGGTGCCGCGTTTGGTTGTTGTTGAGCCGCCCACGGCTAATGTGCAGAAATCTGTGACAGAACCCTCGCTGGGTGCTGCGATAAACACGCTGCTGTTTTGAGAGGAATATGTAGCGGCTGTTTTATTTTCCCTAACGCCTGCAACGCTGATTACACCATCAAACCCTGCGGGGTAGTTGATATCAGTGCCGCCGTTTCCGGCTGCCGCTATGATGGTAATGCCTTGGTTCAAGGCCTCATCCACCGGTGTTTTCAGGGCATTGAATGCATCTTGGTCAACAACGCCGCTTGCGTTTGTCAAGGTGCCGCCCAGGCTCATGTTGATAATATCACAGCCACTGTCAATGGCTTGATACAGGGCGACAATCAGACTGGCCAGATTGAGATCTTCACCATCTGTTACTTTGATGGGCAGAATGTTAACACGGCTTGCTATGCCGGCGATTCCCAGCTCGTTATCCGACTGTGCGGCAATGATCCCGGTGACTGCGGTGCCATGCCCGTCGTTGTCCTCCACGTTGTGGACATCCTCAGACCAGACCAGGCTTTGGTTTCCTTCGGCATCGGTTGTCACTGTGCACGTGTAGTTATATCCGGTCAGAATTCTGCTCTGCGTGAAGTCGGGGTGATCGGTATCCAGACCGCTGTCGATCACCGCAACGGTTACACCTTCGCCCGTAATGCCCTTTTGCCGTGCAGGGGCGGCATTAATGGTTGTTAAATACCATTGGTCTGAAAAGGACGGATCGTTTGGATTTTCGGGATATGCATCGCTGAAAAGGGTGAGCTCATAATTGGGAAAGGAAACGATCCGATTTTTGTTTTTTAGAATGAAGGCTTCGTCATTGGTGAAATAAAAGCCGCCGCCCAGAGCCACAGCGTCCTCTGCAGCCGGAGCGTTAAACAGGGTCAAAAATGACAGCGTGTTCCTTGGAATTTGGTAAATATATCCGTGACTTTCCGTTGCTGCGGCCGAAACGGGCACCAACAACAAGAGTCCAAATAAAATCATCAGTATTCTTTTTTTCATTTCGCACACCCCTCTGTTTTTATCCAACGGTGAAAGAAAAATTACCACACCTACATTAATTACTATAGCACAAATGACGCTGCTTTGTCAAGCAAGGAAAATCTCTGCGCTGTGCCGGATGGTGCAGGACGATTATGAGGGAAAAACCCGTCTGTGAGGCGGTGCTGCTTGCTTGCATGACGGAGCCAATATTCTTCGTATGAAAAAGCCGCCCCATACGCCTAGTGTCTTGGGACGGCTTCAAAACGTGCTATTTAATTTCAACAATTTTTATGTTCTCTGCCGGATAGGCTGTGGCGCCGATGGCCACATCCCGCAGAACAGCAGCGTCAATTTCGTTCAAGCCTTCGCTTTTCACGGCAATACTGATCAGACTTTCGCCCATGAACACCACAGTGTCGGCAAAGCCCTTTGCGCGGATCATATTTTCCATCATAACTTCCTTTTCCGTGAAATCTGAAAGTCGGTGAATCTCATCCTCGGCTCTGGTTCGCGCCTCCTTATCCGTCCCCTGTGCGTCCAAAATCTTGGTGAGCATATCCATGGCTTCGCTCCGCTTCACATCTCGTTCCAGTCTTGCCTGGGCAAAATAGTCATTTGTCACGGCCGGCGGCTCTGCAGAGGGAGCGGGCGTTTGTGAGGCGTCTGGCGTTTCCGTGGCAGTGCCGTTTACCATCTGCGCCTCGCCCAGCTTTTTGGAAACCTCACTGTAAACCGCGGCCACCTCCGGATCAACGGCGTCCTGCTGAAAGCTCCAGTTTAAATAGCCTGCGATGCCGATTAGGATTAACAGGGCCACAGCGGTGACCTGTCGTTTATGCAGCACCAGCATACGGTTTTTTTTGCCCTCTGTTTTCTTTCCGATTTTTGCCTGTAGTTTTTCTAACAGCTTCATGTTCATATCCTCCCATTTTTGTTTGTATCGTCTGCTATGACTTTTCCAGCACCTGCACCCGATGTACGGCTACATCCAGCACCGCCCGCACAGCACCAACCACATCGGCCTGCACAGCCGGATCGCCCACGCCCTTGGCTGTTACCAAAACGCCGGATACCCGCGGCATACCGGTTTTTAAAAGAACCGGGGACTGGCCGCCGCCCGCCTCGCTTTTTAAAGCCAGCGAAGCGTCAGATTGGCTGACATCCTCGCGCAGCGAACCGTCGGCAGTGTTTTTTTCGTCCGACTTTTCGTTGCGTGCGTAATAGGTTTCGCCGCTGTCCTCCAGGGTGATCATCACACTAACGTTTGTTACGCCGCGCAGGGTGGCCAAAATGTCAGCCAGCCGTGTTTCCAGCTCCTTTTCATAGGCCGTTCTGTCAAAGACCTGGCCGACAGACGGCGCATCGGCGGTTTGCTTGGCTTTGCCGGGCAGCAGACCGGGGATTAGTAAAAGTCCTATCCCTATCATAAATATGATGACAAGCCCTCGGGTATTCATAATTTGTCCGGAAATTTTTTTCCAATCAAACTTCATGGTGTCACACAAGCCTCCTCAAAGCCATATTTTTGTGCCACATAGGTTCCGATTTCCGCGGAATACGGTTCCAGCTGTACCCTGCGCACACCGGTAATCTGGCCGTCCTCATTCACGGTACAGGCAACCCGGCAATTTACGGCGGTGTTATAGGATGAATATATGTCCTCGCTGATGGCAAGAGCCAGATTTCGCTGGAAGTTGTCAGCAATATAGGACTGGGGCGCGGCTGCAGACAAATCCTTATCGTCCAGCCGCAGCTCGGGAACTGCAAAGGTTTCGCTGTAGTGGGGGAGCCGGGTGAGTGGGCTCAAAATCACCAGCATCACCAGCAGACCAATCATTACATTAATATATTTTTTACTGCTGCCCCCGGGTAAAATGTTTTCCAGCAAAACAGCCAGAACGGAAACAACGATAATGGAAACGGCATATTCACTGATATAGTCCATCAATTCCTTTCTCTCCTTTGTCATAGGGTACGCCAGCGGTGAAATTTGTTCGAAACACAGAGCATTTGCTACACCCCCAGCGAACACAGCAGCGCAATGCTTATGACAAACATCACCGTTACCATGAGTAAAATGGCAAAAATCAGGGTAATGTTTCCGGCCAGATCCATCAGCAGGCGGACAATTCGCTTGTCTGTGGCTGGCTCTGCAACGCCGGCGGCAAAACGATACAGAACGGAGGTCGCCAGAATTTTAACAAGTGGCATGCAACAGAGGACAAGCAGCGCCAGCACGCCTGTCAGCCCCACGGCACCGCGAATCACGCGGACACTGCCGATCACCGCCTCGGCGGATTCGGCTAAAACATTGCCCACCAGCGGCACAAAATTGCACAGAGCGTATTTCATGGTGCGCCCTGCCACGCTGGCTGCGGCGTTTGCCGTAACGCTGTGTATGCCTAAAATGCCCACGAATATGGTGAGCAAAAGCCCCAGCCCCCATTTGACCGTCTGGCGGGCTACGTCAATCAGCCGTGTGATATGGAAACGGCCGCTGACAGCGTTGATAACGGACAGGGCGGTGATCACCGTGATGAGGGGCAGTAAAATGCTCTTGCAAATGCCGACAAAGCCCTGCATGGCCAGAAACAAGCCGGGATAAAAGCCGGCGAAGGCCGCTGCCCTTGCCGAAAGCGCCAGAGAACTCATCACGGGCATCAGGGCGGCAATAAACAGCGTCATGTTGTCAATGGCAGAAACAGCCAGCTCGTTCAATCCTGCCACAATGCTGACCGACAGTCCGGCGATTACGGCAAAGCAGGCTAAAAAGCTGATTTCCCCGACACCATCGCCGGGCAGCGTCTGCTGCAGGTTGCACAGCACGCCGGCCAAAACAGAAAGCACCAGCATTTTAATCAGCAGACTGATGTTATCCTGCACCTCCCGGATCAGGAGATTGACGACATAATTGACGACAGTATCAAAGCGAAAAACCAAGCTGCCGTCAACAACCTTCTGTGCTGTTTCGGCAAAGTTAAAGCCCGGGGTTCGGATATCTTCAGCCGCCGACAGGGTTTCCTCTAAAATCCGGCGCGTGGGATCCTCGGCCTCCTGGGCGGCGGCCGGCAGGGCAAAAAGCAGCAAAAGGCTTAGCAGCAATAACATTTTTTTCATTGGTATATCCATACCTCCTATGCCGGCAGCACGCCAATCAGCAGATTCAAAACGGCCGTCAGAATGGGCACGCTGGTGGCTACAATCATAATTTTGCCGGCCAGTTCAATTTTTTGCGCAATAGCGTTTTGTCCGGCATCGCGGCAAAGCTCGCTGCCAAACCGGGCAATGTAGGCAATGCCGATAATGCGGATGATGATGGCGATATACTCGGTGTTAATGGCAAGACGCGCGGCAATCATGCCGGTCACGTCAAAAACATAGCTGATTTGCTCCAGCATCAGCAGGAAAATAACCGCTGCGGTCAGCCCACCGACACAAACGGCGAAAACCGGCTTGTATTCCTTTAAAACCAGGGCGGTCACCATGCCGGACAGGCCGATGCCGATAATTTTTATCATTTCCATGGCGACACCTACAAATTGAAAATGGTCTTTATGGTCTGAAAGAGATAGCTGATTTCATTCAGCATCATCAGCAGCACCACAATCAGTCCGGCCAGTGTCGTCATCATGGCCTGCTCCTCGCGGCCGGAGCGGATCAGCACCTGATTCAGCACGCTGACAACAATGCCGATGGCCGCGATTTTAAAAATTAGCTCTACGCCCATTGTGAACCATCCTTTCCGTCGTCTCTTAGGTACTTCATATAAATAAAATGACAATTAAAATGCCCAGTAAAACGCCCAGACTTTTTACGGTTTTTTCTGTTTTTCCGCTGTCTGCCTCCCATTCGCTCAGCAGAGCCTTCAGCTGGTCATCAGCCTCCGATAAACGGGCCGTTTCGGTTTCAAAATCCATCTGTCCCAGCCGTGCGCCCAGGCTGCGCATCAGCTGCTTTGCCTGCTCAGGCAGATGGGTTTCATCGGAAAAGGCGGCAAGAGCCTCGTCCCAAATGTCCCCCAGCGGCCGATGTTCACCGTCGCCTATCCCGATTTCCAGTCGGCGGATGAAGCCCGCTGCAGGCGGATTTTCCTCGGCAGCCAGACGCCGGATCAGATCGGGGAGAGGCTCTAAGCGAAAGGAAATGGCGCGCGCCAGCTCGGAGACTAGGACCCGCAGCTCCCGCACGGCCTTCAGGCCCTCCTGCCGCCGAATGACATATTGGACGGCAAAGGCACTGCAGGAGAATATAATCAGCAAAGCACCAAACAGCTTCAGCATAACCTTACCTCAGCTCCTTTATATCTAAAATGGCAGGGCGATTGTTTTGCCTGCCCAGGAGTACAGCAACGTCAAACAAGGGCAAAAGCTGCGGCTGTGTGCGGCGAAGAAGCTCAGGATCATCGCCGTGAATACTGGCGATTAACCGGCAGCCGGTTCCGTTGGCCCGGCGAAGGGCTTCTGTGTCTGCAGCGGTACCCAGCTCGTCCGTAACCAGCAGCTGAGGGGACAGGGAACGAACTGCCAGTAGCATGCCGGCCGGTTTGGGAAACCGATCCAGCACATCGGTCTGCGGCCCTAAGTCAAACTGCGGCGTTCCCTCGTAGGTTCCGGCAATTTCGGAACGCTCGTCCACTACGGCAATTTTAAACTTTTCCGAAAAAATGCGGGTTAAATCCCGGAGCATGGTGGTTTTGCCGCATTGGGGCGGCGCAATCAGCAGGGTGTTTTTAACTATGCCGCGGTCGGTCAAAAGCCGCGGCGCAAGAGCCGCCCCGCAGCCGGTACAGGGTCTTGCAATGCGGATGTTGATACCGGAAACATCGGTGATGCCGGCAATCTGGCCATCCTTTATGATTGCTTTACCGGCCAGCCCCACGCGGTGGCCGCCCCGCAGTGTAATAAAGCCGTCGCGAATATCGTTTAAATAGGCATAAACTGAGCTGTCACACAGAGCCGCAGCCAGCGCGTTTAAATCGGAGCGGAGGGGGATTTTGGCGCGGCTGACCGTCTGCGTGCTGCCGCCGCTGTTTGCCAGATAGCTGCGGCAGCCCTGGGCATACAGCATAACCGGCCGACCGATGCGGAACCGGATTTCCTCCAGGCTGTCGAAGGAAAGGGGCGCAAGCAGAGCGCGGTATGCACCCGGCAGCTGCTGTAGAATTGCGTTTTTGCACTTGTCCATGTTGTCACCTCTTATCCTATACATATTACAAATGGACAGGTTTTAGAACAAAATCAAAAAAAGAAAAAGGGCTGCCGCCCATCCGTTTTACGGATTTGCGACAGCCCCTGCGGGTGGCGACCCGACTGTGCTTTTAATTAGTCGTTGCAGCAGCAGGAAATGAGGATGATGATCAAGATGATCCAGATACAGCTGTTGTTACCGAAGCAACCGAATAAACCGTTATTGCATCCCATCGTTGTGACCTCCTTTTCTTTGTTATACTACATACTATGCGAAAAGGAGGAATTGGTGAAAAACGCGGTCAGCATTTTAAATAATTTATTGTGTTTTGGGACAAGTCAATGCTGCAGGCCCGCATGGACTCTGCAATCTGCTGCTTTGTGCTGCAGCTGAACACGGCGGCAGTCGATAGAGGATGACAGGCCAGAAACGCAAGAGCCACGGCTGCCACAGGCTCCTTAAGCTCGGCGGCCACCTCGCAAAGACGTTCAAAACGACGGCGATTTTGGGGCGAGTCATAGCGATCGCGTGCTTTTTCAGACAAGGGCAGTCCGGCGGCCAGCTTGGGGAAATAGCCCTTTGCCTGTGCTGCATAGGCCATGACCGGGAGCCGGGACGCAGCATAAAAGGCGGCCTCCTCCTCGTTCATGGACACCAAGGTGTCATCCTTTAAAAGCGCCGGGGTGGTGTGAGCCAGGCTGAAATTAATCTGGCTGACGCTGACGGGCTGACGGCCGGTGCTTTCGGCATAGGCGTTGGCTTCGGCAATCCGGCGGCCGGTCCAGTTGGAAACACCGCCGAAACGAATGCGGCCGTCTGTTATAAAGTCGTCTAAAATATCCACAAATTCAGCGGCAGGGTGGTCCGGCCTGTCGCGGTGCAAAAGATAGACATCTATATAGGAAAGTCCCAGCGCAGCCAGGCTTTCCGATAAATCCTGCTCCAGCTGACGGCGGGTCAGGCGCGAGGCGTGCATATCGCCGGGCTCGGGAAACCCACCCTTGGTTATGATAATAATATCCTGTCGGCAGATGCCACGGTCGGCAATCCATTCGCCCAGCACGGTTTCAGAAACGCCGGCACCGCCCGGCTTCCACTGGCAGTAGCAGCGTGCGGTATCGAAACAGCGGCCGCCCAGTGCATAGTAGGCGTCCAGCAGCGAAAAATAATGACTGCGGTTTTGATAAGTATCAAAATTTCCGGCGCCGAATATCAGCTTTTGGATGGATAAAGTACCGTTGTTGTTTTGCAATTGAATGTTCATAGTCAGTTCCTTTCTTAATGAAAAGCGCGGTAGAGCATATGCCTATAGATTGATGAAACCGCTGCGCATGGGGTTCTGCCGGGAAGCATTGCGCGTACGGTCACAGACCGGCCGGAGCGTAGAACCTATACTATATTTATTGTATCATAAATATGGGTGGAAATTCAATAAATATATTGATTTAATTTGAAAATGGTGTATAATAATAGATGGGAAAAAATAGTGAAAGGCGGTATGTTTTGCCGCAGAGGAGAGAAACCATGCGCATTCGTTTGATTTTTGCTGTCTGGGCCTGCAAGCTGGCCATTTTCGGCAGCCGACTTCTGGGGAAAAAAGGCTCGTCTATGCCGGGGCAGCTGGCATTTAAAATCTGTCCCTCCATTTTAACCCTGCTGTCATCACAGGTGAAAAAGGATATTATTGTGGTTTGCGGTACCAACGGCAAAACCACGACCAATAATTTGCTGGCATCCTTCATCCGCTCCCGGGGGTTCCGGGTTGTCTGCAACGATTTAGGCGCCAACATGCTGTGGGGCGTTTGCTGCGCCTTTGCGGAGAAGGCCGGTTTGCTGGGCAGGCTGAAGGCTGATTATGCCTGTATTGAGGTGGACGAGGCCTCCTGCGTGAAGGTGTTTTGCTATATGAAGCCCGACACCATGATTATTACCAACCTGTTCCGGGATCAGCTGGATCGGTACGGCGAGATTGATTTAACGGTGGATTTTCTGCGCCGCGGGCTGGCTCTTTCGCCGGATACAAAGCTGATTTTAAACGGCGATGACCCATTAGTGGCCCAGTTTGGCGAAAAAACAGAGCGCACCTGCTATTTTGCGGGCGTCGATGAGGACACCGGTGTGGGTCTTGACGAAACCAAGGAGGGTCGTTTCTGCGTTTTCTGCGGCCAGCGGCTGACCTATGACTATTACCATTACAGTCAGCTGGGCAAATTTCGCTGTGAGCGCTGCGGTTTTGCCAGACGGCCGCTGGATTTTCGCGTGTATGATGTGCAGCTGGCTGACGGCCTGGCCTTTTCGTTGGACTATCAGGGGAAAACGGAAAAATTCCGCGTTCAATACCGGGGTTTTTATAATATTTACAACATCGTGCTGTCCTATAGCGCGGCGGTGCTGGCGCTGGGGGCGGTGCCGGATTATCAGCAGGTGCTGGCCGCCTATCAGCCCCAGATCGGCCGGATGGAGGAGTTTTCTATCGGTAAGCCGGTGATTTTGAATCTGGCAAAAAATCCGGCAGGCTTTAATCAGGCCATTTCCACGGTGATTAAGGATCCGCGGGAAAAGGATTTGCTGATAGCCATTAATGACAACGCCCAGGACGGTAAGGATATTTCCTGGATTTGGGATGTGGATTTTGAGCGGCTGCGGCAAGCTGGTATCCGCAGTTTGATTGCCACCGGCATCCGAGCGGATGATTTGATGCTGCGGCTGAAGCATGCCGGTTTTCCGGAGGCGCGGCAAGTGAAATGCCACGGCCTGCGGGAGGCAGCGCAAACCGCCGTCAGCGGCGGCGCGCCGGTTTGCTATGCACTGGTGAACTATACGGCGGTGTTCTCCATGCAGGACATTTTAAAGGAACTGGAGGGGAAGGGCATACATGGAGCGTAAGGGGCTGACCATCGGGCATTTGTTTCCCGATTTATTAAATCTGTATGGTGACAGAGGGAATATTCTGACGCTGCAAAACCGCTTGCTTTGGCGGGATTTTGAGGCGAAGGTTGCCACCTTTGAAAAGGATGATACCGTCTGCTTTGACGGCCTGGATATTGTTTTTTTAGGCGGCGGCTCCGACCGGGAGCAGCTGCTTGTCTGTGAAAAGCTGCGGGGTCTTCGGTCAGAAATCAGCCGGTTTGTTGAGAGCGGCGGTGTGCTGATGGCCGTCTGCGGCGGCTACCAGCTTTTGGGTCGGTATTATAAGCTGCAGGAGGAAACCATTGAGGGTCTTTCCCTTTTGGATATTTATACGGAAACAGGGGAGGGGCGCTTAATCGGTAACGTGGTGATTTCCTCTGACATCACCGGAACAGAATCCCTGATTGTGGGCTTTGAAAACCACGGCGGCCGAACCTATATCGGCAAGCACAAACCCTTTGGCCGGGTGCTCAGCGGCTTTGGCAACAACGGAACCGATGCAACCTGCGGTGTTTTATATAAAAACGTTTTAGGCACCTACCTGCACGGGCCGCTGCTGCCGAAAAATCCGGCGCTGGCCGACCATCTTCTGCGTCAGGCGCTATTGCGGAAATACGGGGAAATCGTGCCGCTTGAGCCTCTGGAGGATCAGGCCGAGCAGGAGGCGCATGACTACGCAGTGAACCGCTTTTTAAAGCGATAGGGGGTAAGGACATTGGACAAGAAGGATCTTTACTGGAAAAAATGGCTGGGCGCCTTTTTGTTTGGCGTGGCGCTGATTACCGTTTATAAAACCTTTGACAACCTGTCGCGGGTCTTTGCGGCGATGGGCGGTTTTTTATCCCTTTTAACACCCTTTACCATTGGCTTTCTGATGGCGTTTTTTCTATATCCGGCAACGCTCAGGCTGGAGGATAAGCTTTCCAAATGCAAAAAGCCTTTTTTGCTGAAACGTAAAAAAACCATTTCGATTTTAACGGTCTATTTCGGATTTGTAGCCATCCTGCTGGTTGCCATCGGCGTGATTCTGCCGCGCCTTTCCGTGAGTGTGGGTGATTTCTTTAAAAAACTGCCGAATTATATCGCCCAGCTGAATACCTTTACCGAAGGGCTGGTCAAGGAAGGCGGGATTTTGGAAAATCTGCAGCTGGAATCCCTGATTCAATCGATCAATCTGCAGAATGTTCTTCAGAAACTGTTTATGCAGGACGTTTGGGGCTATGTGGAGGGCGTGAAGGGTTTTACCGGCGTGCTGAGCAACTGGCTTATGGGGATTGTGGTCTGCGCCTACACGCTTTTGGAAAGAGATTCGCTTTTTAAGCTTGTGCGGGTGGTATGCGGCCTGTTTATGAAGGAAAGTACGATGGACACAGCCGGTCAATACATTCACAGAATCAGCGCGATTTTTTATCAGTTTTTCTTTGGCAAAATGGTAGATTCCCTGATTATCGGCATTCTGGCCATTATCGGCTTTTCCCTGCTGCGGGTGCCCTATGCGGCGCTTTTGGGCATTATTGTGATGGTGTTTAACATGATTCCCTATTTCGGCCCGATTATCGGCGCCGTACCGGCGGTGTTGATAACACTCTTGGTGAAGGACGTTTACCTTGCTATCTGGACGGCTCTGTTCATTTTGGTTCTGCAGCAGTTTGACGGCATTTGGCTGGGACCGAAAATCCTGGGCGGCTCTGTGGGCGTTAGCCCCTTCTGGGTTATTTTCGCCATTGTGGTGTTCGGCGGTCTGTTCGGCATTTGGGGCATGATTTTCGGCGTGCCGATTATCGCGGCGATTCAAATGCTGGCGGGGGATTATTTGGATGACGGTAAGCTGAATCTGACGATTTCTGCTAAACGGAAGAACAAGGAGAAGGCGGAGGAATCGGAACAGCCGGAGCCATGACCGGCAAGACATCAGGCAGTCAAGAGAACTGCCGCAAAAGATCATAACCGTGAAAAGCCTGAAAAGCCTTTCATAAGCATGGCTTGCTTTAGTGAAAACAGAATTAAACAGCATGGGGTGCAGTAAAATGCTCTGCGTGATTTGCGCATTTTGCTGCACCCCCTTTTTTAAATCAGAGCGTTACGCCGTCCTTGAAAATGGAAATTTCACGATAGCCGTTTTGCTCATTCCGGGTTTCTGTGCCGCCGGCCACAGACAGCACATAGTGAAACAGCTCGTCTGTCAGTGCTTCCATGGTCATGCCGGTCAGCAGACGTCCCGCGTCAAAATCAATCCAGCCCTTTTTCTTGACGGAAAGAGCGGAGTTTGTAGAAATTTTAATCGTCGGCACCGGTGCGCCCAAGGGCGTGCCGCGGCCTGTGGTGAACAGAATCAAATGGGCACCGGCCGCCGTCAGATTGGTGACGGCCACCATGTCGTTACCCGGGCCGTTTAACAGGTTCAGACCGGGTTTTTTCAGGGTATCACCGTAATCTAACACATCCACCACCCGAGAAATGCCGCCCTTCTGGACGCAGCCTAAGGACTTTTCCTCCAGTGTGGTAATGCCGCCCGCTTTGTTGCCCGGTGAGGGATTTTCGTAAATCACCTGATTATGGCGGGTGAAATATTCCTTAAAATTATTAATCAGCGCTACGGTTTTATCAAAAATTTCGCGGCTTTCACACCGTTCCATCAGCAGGGTTTCCGCACCGAACATTTCCGGCACCTCTGTCAGCACGCTGGTGCCGCCGCAGGCAATGAACCTGTCAGAAAAGCGCCCCACCAGGGGATTGGCGGTAATGCCACTGTAGCCATCGCTGCCGCCGCATTTTAAGCCGACCTTAAGTGCCGAAACCGGAATAGGCTCGCGCTGGAAGGAGTCGGCATAGCGCTTTAACTCATTGATCCGGGCGATGCCGGCCGCCTCCTCATCCTCTGCATCCTGGGCATTTAAAAACTTAACGCGATCCGGATTATAGTCTCCCAAAACCTCTTTAAACAGTGCAATGTGGTTGTTTTCACAGCCCAAACCCAAAACCAGAACACCACCGGCATTGGGATGATTCACCAGTCCGCGCAGGGTCTTCTGGGTAATCTCCTGATCGCCGCCCAGCTGGGAGCAGCCGAAGGGATGGGGCAGACACAGGCTGCCGGTGGCTTCGGCAAGCCGTTGGGCGGTTTTATTCACACAGCCTACGGTGTTGACAATCCAGATATCGTTCCGGATGCCGACGCTGCCGTCAGGGCGGCGGTACCCCATAAAGGTGGCTATGTCGGACTCCGGCGGAATATCCCGAAGCTTCGGCGTGTATTGATAGGTCAGCAGCTCGCCCAGATTGGTTTTGACATTATGAGTATGTACATGCTCACCCTTTTGGATATCGACGGTGGCGTGGCCGATGGGGAAGCCATATTTAATAATGTTTTCTCCGGCGGCAATGTCACAGAGGGCAAATTTGTGCCCGTTTTCAATGTTGATTTCCACATTATCAGCGGGATGAATCTGCAATGCGCTCTACCTCCTCCTTTAAGAAGGACAAATCCTGTCCCCAGAAATCAGTCCGTGCCAGCGCCTGTTCTGTGGTGGCTGTCTTTAAAAATTCCATGATGGCCGGATCGTCGTTGGCCATATCGGTCTTATAAAAAGCCAGCAAAGCCGCAAAGCCCTTCAGCAGTGTTTCCGGATAGGTTCCGAACCGCTTTTTGTATTCTAAAATGGAGGGCAGCACCCGCACCTTAAATTTGCTCACAGAATTTAAGACAATGGAGGAGAGCATGTGACGGATATAGGGATTGGCAAAACGCTGAAATACGTCGTCTGCGTAGGCGGTCAGCTCTTCTTTTGGCAAATCAAGGGTGGGGATGATTTCCTCATAGACGCATTTTTCAAGGTAAGCCCGCATGCCCGGATCATTCATACAGTCGCCGACGGTTTGGAAACCGCGCAGCATGGCATAAGGCACTAACGAGGTATGGGCGCCGTTTAAAATTCTGACCTTCCGGGTGCGGTAGGGCTCCAGATTATCGGTAAAGACAACATTTAAACCAATCTCACGGAAGGGCAGCTCCTTTTCCGCAATTGCGTTGCCCTCAATTACCCAAAGATGGAACAGCTCGGAGGTGTTCCGCATCTGATCCTCATAGCCCAGCGCCAGATCCTCATCCTTGGGAAACCCGGTGACAATACGGTCGACCAGCGTGCAGCAGAAATGATTTTCCTGATCCAGCCAGCGCGCAAAATCGTCCCCCAGCTGCCATTCTGCCGCATAGCGGTGGATCAGCTCCTGCAGCTTTTCGCCGTTCCGGTCAATGAGCTCACAGGGCAGCAGAATCAGGCCGCCCAGCCCCTTTTCAAAACGGTGATACAAAAACTGGGTCAGTTTGGCCGGGTAGGATACGGCGGGACGATCGGTCAGCTTGTCGCCCTCATGATAGGCGATACCGGCCTCTGTGGTGTTGGAAACCACAAAGCGCAAATCGGGATTTTCCGCCAGCGCCAGGTAGGCGTCAAAGTCATCATAGGGCTTTACACAGCGGGAAATGATGCTGATAACGTCCTTATTCACGGTGGGTGTGCCGTTGTCTAAACCGCGCATCACATGGGTATAGATGCAGTTCTGAGCTGAAAGGGTATCGCACATGCCCTTTTCAATGGGCTGTACCACGACCACGCTGCCGTCAAATTTTCCGCTGTCTGCAAGCTTTTGGAACATCCAGTCCACAAAGCCGCGCAAAAAGCCGCCCTCGCCGAACTGTACCACACGCTCAGGTCTGGCCGTTTTCTGATATAAATCCTGAATTTTTTCCATTAAAGATCAACTCCTTATTATACTCGTCAGATGTGTATCGACATGTGACAAACAATTCCTCCTGTATTGTATCACAAAAATCAAGTGAATTATACTGCTTTATTGGGATGATAAGGGCTGTTTTACAGATATTTTGAAAAAAGGCTGTCGCATTTAGCGCAGACCGCTTTAAGGCAAATAATACAGTTTAAACGCTAAATAAAGAGAATAAAAAGTATTTTAGGGGTTGGAATTCATTTTTTTGAATGAATTCCTTCTTTTTTATGCCTTAAAGCTACAAACAAACTTCGCCTCTCGGCATACACTCGTATGCCGTCGGGACTCAGTTTGTTCATTCTGCATCTAAATCCGTTCAGCCTCTTTTTCGGACAGCTGCATGGTCGCGCCGGCCAAGATTAGAGTTTGTCAGGGGGTACGATGGGCGATTTTTCACTTTGTAGGAAATTACAACCTCTAGGTTGTAATGACGGAAAGCAAATAAAGATTTCCTTTTCGCCCCAAGATTGGGGGTCGGGGGGTTGATACTTAAAAATCTTTTTTACTTTGTAGGAAATTACAACCTTTAGGTTGTAATGACGGAAAGCAAATAAAGATTTCCTTTTCGCCCCCAAGATTGGGGGTCGGGGGGTTGATACTTAAAAATCTTTTTTACTTTGTAGGAAATTACAACCTTTAGGTTGTAATGACGGAAAGCAAATAA